>CAYPJA010000029.1:0-26784 GCA_964411005.1 uncultured Prevotella sp.
CTGACATTAACGGAGATGGTGTGGTAGATACATTGGACAGTACGAAAATATGCCAATTGTATCTGAATGCAAACAATACGACGGGTGCCAAGGCCTCGAAGATAAGACAACGGTTAAAAAGAAAAGAATAGAAAATGAAGTATTTAATGATGACTTTAAGCCTGGTGTTCTTTGCTGTTGCAAATACACAGGCGCAATCCGAAACCCTTCGGGTTTGGCTTGACAGCAAAATAACGCTGACAGCCGATAGCAGTTCGGTAGCTTATCTGAAACTGTATGAGAATGATGGGAACCAAGCCTACACCTCGTTCAACATGAGTCTTGTTGTACCAAAAGGTATACATGTGCACAAAGTGAAGCAAGGGCGCAACATGGTAGACGACTTGTTCTTGAGCGAGCGGGCTACAACGACGCATACCATTGCTTGTAATATGCCGTCGGATACTTTGTTGAAGGTGGCTTGTACATCAAGCATGAATCAAGACTTGTATAACGACGACGAGGATGGAAATCTGCTTGATGAGTTGTGGACGATAGGACTTGTAGCAGATCCTACAATGGTGAATGGAGATTATGTGGTGACTATGCCCGCCAAAGGTTTGATTTTTAACATGAAGCAAGGAGATACCTATGTGTCCTCGCGTATTAAGGAGGATGTAAAATGTATTTTTACTATTGTTGGCGGTGCTATTACGTCTGTGAAAAAGTGTGAGACTGATGGAAGTCCCGATGTGTTTTACGACTTGGGCGGACGGAAGTTGGATAAGCCTTTAGGACGTGGTGTCTATATTGTTAATGGAAAAAAAGAAGTAAGATAAGTCTTATATAAAGCTATCCTAATGGCCCCGTGCATGTGATGTGTGCGGGGCTTTCCCTTTTCCTTTGTATAGGAAAGGTTGTTTAGAACGTTTTTGGGCGGATGGGAACGAGGGAATCCTCTGTCATGAAAGCTTCCCGGGTCATCATCACAGCAATAGTCTTCAGCCTCACGTAGTCTTCGCTGAGATAGATGTAGCCGCGTCCGGCATTGTCTGTTCCCCATGAGTTTTTGGCAATGAAGAAAGGTGTGCCTTCCGGGTCGCGTGCCATGCCGACGAGTTCCATGACATGGTCGTCGGTGGTTTGCAGGGTCTCGAAGGCTCTTTGGCGCTCCTTCTGCGTACAGGGGTGCTGCGCAGGGGGCAGTGTGGCGAGGCCGGAAGGCCAGTCGAAGCCCGGCTCGGAGATGTCGCCCTCCCAGCAGACGGGATGCCCGTGGACGAGGGCCGACCGGATGTGCAGCATGAGTGAGTCGATGGGAATGTTGAGGAAGAGGTCTCCGGCATGGTTGTCGGGCACCTCCAGCGCAAACCGCTGACCGAAAGGATGGTGTGTGAAGCTGGTCAGGGCGATGTATTCACCTGGCGAACATACGCTATGCGCAAATTCCAGAGCAGTATATTGTGCCCCGCCCATGGCGATAATGTTGGGTAGGAGACCGATCTGCTCGTCCATCAAGTCATCGGTCGCCTTGTAGAGACCCGTCAGTGAGGATGCCGTGCGGGCTTTTTGCTCCAGCCGCCTTGACAACACGCGATAATTAATGGTGCTGTCAAGGCGGCAATAGGTATCATAGGGTTCTACGCCATGGTCATCAATCAGCCGCACCAGCATGGGCATCATGCCCCGCAGGTTGATTTTTTTTCGTCCTTTTGAAAGATAACTCTGTGCCGTCTGCCATCGCAGTAGCTGTCGGGTCACGTAGTCGGCACTCAGGTTGACCGAGTCACCGCGCATGATATGCTCACTCTCGATGGTGGCGAGCATGCCGTAGACCCAACAGAGGTCGCTCTGCCCTTGGTCTTTAACCGGCGTAGTGCCCACACGGCACAGCACAGTGAACCGCCGGCCGGCGTCTCCCCTACCCTCTTGGGTGACCTTGGGAGATTCGTGGCAACTTACGAAAAGCGTCAACAGGACGAGCAGGCAGGAAAAATATTTCTTCATAATTTGTGAAGGTAATCGCGCAAAGATACTAAAAAACACATAGATAACATCAATTGCAAAGAAAACTTTTTGTAATTTTGCAGCCAAATGGGTATACCTCAACTTCATGAATTCGAGATAATGGCACCCGTCGGCTCGCGTGAATCGCTGGCGGCGGCCATTCAAGCCGGTGCCGATAGTGTCTATTTCGGTGTCGGACTGCTTAACATGCGGTCTCACAGTGCCAATCATTTTGACTTGGGCGACCTGCATTTCATTGCCGACACTTGTCGGAGTCATGGCATCAAGACCTATCTGACGGTCAATACGATTATCTATGATGCCGATATGGACACCATGCGCACCATTATCAACGCAGCCTGTGAGGCCCGGGTCGATGCCGTGATAGCTTCCGACGTAGCCGTGATGGCCTATTGCAGGCAGCAGGGCATGGAGGTGCATCTGTCCACGCAGCTCAACATCTCTAACACCGAGGCACTACGCTTCTATGCTCAGTTTGCCGATGTGGCCGTGCTGGCGCGTGAGCTTACGTTGGATCAAGTGGCCGAGATTCACCGCCGCATTACTACGGATTCCATCTGCGGCCCTAAGGGAGAGCCTGTGCGCATTGAGATGTTCTGTCACGGTGCCCTCTGCATGGCAGTCTCCGGCAAGTGCTATCTCAGCCTTCACGATGCTAACCGCTCGGCCAACCGCGGGCAGTGCATGCAGATCTGCCGCCGCAGCTATACGGTCACCGATGATGAGACCGGCAACCAACTTCAAATAGACAACAAATACATCATGAGTCCGAAAGACTTGAAGACCATCCGCTTCATCGATCGCATGATGAAGTCTGGTGTGCGTGTCTTCAAGATTGAGGGTCGGGCCCGCGGTCCTGAATATGTCTACACTGTAGTGAGCTGCTATAAGGAGGCCATACGTAGCGTGCTCGACGGATCTTTCACCGAGGCGAGAAAGGATGAGTGGGATGAGCGGCTGGCCCGGGTCTTCAACCGCGGTTTCTGGGATGGCTACTATCAGGGCCAGACCTTGGGTGAATGGAACAAGTATTACGGTTCGGTGTCCACGGAGAGAAAAGTGCTCATCGGCAAGGTTACCAATTTCTATTCGCGTCTGAGTGTGGCTGAGGTGGCTGTGCAGGCTACCACGTTCGATAAGGGCGATCGTCTGCTCATCACCGGGCCTACGACGGGGGCTATGTATCTCACTGCCGATGAGATACGTTACAACCTCAAGCCTGTCGGCCGGGCCGAACAGGGCACACTGGTGTCGATACCTGTGCCGGACAAGGTGCGCGAGAACGACAAGATTTTCAAGCTTGTCAGAGTGAATGAAAAATGAAGAACGAAGAGAGATAACACATTATGACAATTAATGAAGCACAAGATGAGGTGATCGAGGAGTTTTCTGGCCTCACCGACTGGATGGACAAGTATCAGATGCTCATTGATTTGGGCAATGAGCTTGATACGCTCAGCGAGAAATATAAGACAGAGCAGAATCTCATTGACGGCTGTCAGAGCCGTGTGTGGCTCCAATGCGACTGGCGTGAAGGCAGGCTGTGGTTCACCGCCGACAGCGATGCCCTCATCGTGAAGGGCATCATCGCGCTGCTCATACAGGTGCTCAACGGGCACACGCCACAGGAGATTCTTGACGCAGACCTCTATTTCATCGACCGTATCGGTCTGCGCGACCATCTCTCGCCGACACGCAGCAACGGCCTGCTGGCCATGGTTAGGCAAATCAAGGCCTATGCCTTGGCCTACAGCGTGAAACAATAAACCTTTCCTACCCTACTCTTTTGGCCATTAAGCTATGCGCAAACTGAAAGTAACAGAGATGAACCGGCTCAGTGTTGAGCAGTTTAAGCAAGCCCGGAAACTGCCGCTCATCGTGGTGCTCGACGATGTGCGGTCGCGCTACAATGTGGGTGCGGTGTTCCGCTGTGGCGATGCTTTCCGCGTGGAGGCCATCTGGCTCTGCGGCATTACGGCCACGCCGCCCGATGCGGAGATTCATAAGACGGCGCTTGGTGGTGAGGACAGTGTCGACTGGCGCTACTTCGAAAGCACAGAGGACGCTCTGCACGAACTGCATAAACAGCAGAGATTCGTCTACAGCGTTGAGCAGGTGGAGGGCAGCACGAAGCTGCAAGACCTTGACCGGGAACTGAAGACGCGCGCCAGTGAGGCTAACAATATGCGGCAGTCAGACAATCCATTACCGCACTTAGGCTCTACGGGCTATGCGGTCGTTTTCGGCAACGAGGTGAAAGGCGTTAAGCAGAGCGTTGTCGACCTCAGTGACGGTTGCTTGGAGATACCGCAGTTTGGCACCAAGCATTCGCTTAATGTGGCTTCCACGGTGGGCATCGTGATGTGGGAGTTTGCTAAACAGGAAATAGAAAACAAACAAAAACGACAAAGCATATGACACAGAATCTTTTAATTTATAATACGCTGTCGCGGCAGAAAGAGCTCTTCCGCCCGCTCAACGCCCCTCATGTAGGCATGTATGTCTGCGGCCCCACCGTCTACGGCGACCCGCATTTGGGCCATGCACGCCCTGCTATCACCTTCGACGTGCTCTTCCGCTATCTGAAGCACCTTGGCTATAAGGTGCGCTATGTGCGCAACATCACCGATGTTGGACATCTGGAGCATGATGCCGACGAGGGTGACGACAAGATAGAGAAGAAAGCTCGACTGGAACAGCTGGAGCCCATGGAGGTGGCTCAGTATTACACCAACCGTTATCACAAGGCCATGGAGCTGCTCAACGTGTTGCCACCGTCGATAGAGCCGCAAGCCACGGGGCATATCATTGAGCAGGAGGAACTGGTGAAGGAGATTCTCGACAATGGTTATGCCTATGAGAGCAATGGGTCAGTCTATTTCGACGTGCGCAAGTATGACAAGGATCACCGCTACGGCATCCTGTCGGGTCGCAATCTGACCGACATCATCAACAAGAGTCGCGACTTGGCCGGCACGGACGAGAAACACTGTCAGGCCGACTTTGCTCTTTGGAAGAAGGCAAAGCCTGAGCACATCATGCGCTGGCCGAGTCCTTGGAGCGTCGGATTCCCTGGTTGGCACTGCGAGTGCACGGCCATGGGACGCAAATATTTGGGCGATCATTTCGACATCCACGGTGGTGGCATGGACCTCATCTTCCCTCACCACGAGTGTGAGATTGCCCAAGCCGTGGCCAGTCAGGGCGACCAGATGGTGCGCTACTGGATGCACAACAACATGATTACCATCAACGGGCAGAAAATGGGTAAGTCGCTCGGCAACTTTATTACGCTGGAGCAGTTCTTCACAGGCAAGAGTGACGTGCTGGAGCAAGCCTATTCGCCTATGACCATCCGTTTCTTCATTCTTTCGGCCCACTATCGCAGCACCGTTGACTTCTCCAACGATGCGCTGAAAGCGGCCCAGAAGGGCTATGAACGGCTGATGAACGCCATCGCCGATCTTGCCCGCATCACTCCCGACAAGGAGAGCGACGAGTCGACAAGCCGGTTTGTGGCCGCTTTGCGTGGCCGTTGCTACGAGTCCATGAACGATGACTTCACTACCCCACTCGTCATCAGTGCGCTCTTCGAGGCTTGCCATGTCGTCAACACCCTGCTCGACCATCAGGCTAAAATCAGTGAGGCAGACCTTCGGGAACTGTCCGAAACGATGTACCTGTTCACTTTTGACCTGCTCGGACTGAAAAATGAGAAGGGACAGAGCAACCAAGAGCGTGAGGAGGCCTTTGGAAAAGTGGTCGATATGGTGCTCGACTTGCGCTCACAGGCTAAGAAAGAAAAGAACTGGACGGTGAGCGACAAGATTCGCAACGACCTTATGGCTTTCGGATTCGAGGTCAAGGACACCAAGGATGGTGTGACATGGAAGCTTAACAAGTGAGGATTCGGCTCCTCATCTTTTCTCTTTTGGCAGGGATTGCCGTCTTTGTGCCGGACTGGTGTGGAATTTCGATTGGGCTTTCGAGGATATGGAGCTCGACCGAGGTGGCGACATCCGTTCGGCTCGGTTCCGCATAGCCAAGGTGCGGTCGCTGACGGTCGACAGTCTCAGCGTCTGGTGGCAGATGGTCTAGTTTTGGCTGTTGCTGACTAACAGCAATGGGGAGTCTCGACCCTGCCCGATTTGACGATACAGATTCGTTCGAGGCATCCTATGAACGTCTGCGTGCCACGTGGTTGCGCAGACTGAAGGTCATCAGCAGTGGGTGGGCGAATGAGCCTCGGTGGCTTGTCAGCAGGGTTCTACAAATATTTTACGAGGATGTCCCACACGGCAATGATGTGGCATACTGAGCCGAGTAACACGAAGAAATGGAACACCGTGTGCATGTAGCGGCGACGGTGAAGCGTATAGAACAGCGCGCCCGTGATGTACATTGCCCCTTCGGCCACAATCCACCAAAACGCAGCCTGCGGTAGAGCGTCTAACAAGGGTTTCAGAGCGACGAGCACTGACAGCCCCATGCCGACGAAACAAAGCGTCTCCACGTTGCTGTGACCTTCGATGTGGCGGAAACTTTTCACGGTGCCTGCTATGGCGCAGGCCCAGACAAATGCGAAAAGTCCCCATCCCCACAGGCCCTCGTGGCGCAGGCAGATGAGTGTGATGGGCGAGTAGGAGCCCGCAATGTGCCAATAGATGGCGGCATGATCCCATCGTCTCAGCCGCTCTTTCCATACCGACCAGGCTGGTAGGGCATGGTAGAGCGTGGAGGCCGCATACGAGCAAAGCATGCCGAAGAGGTAGAGGATGACACTGGCAGTGGCCCAGCCGTCTTTGGCCTGAAAACACCAGATCAGAAACAGCACGCCCACGGCCGCGCCGATTACGATGCCGACACCGTGAGAAGAGGCGTTCCATACTTCTTCTTGATGGCTGAAAAACAAATGGCGCGTGAAGCGCGGATGGCGGATGGACATAAAAGGGTAGGCGTGTAGTAACTAATATTTTGTTGCAAAGGTAACTAAAAATATGGTTTGGCGCAAAATAGCGGAACACTATTTTGCGCCAAACTGTTTATAAGACCATACCCGCATGGGAGTCATGGGGCTTGAATCGGGAATGGAGTGGGGGAGTGAGGTTACCCGAAGGGTCTTCTTGCAGCCATAGACTTCCTCTTTGAGAATATCACTTGGCAGGCTCCCAAGCAGAAAAGGTGGGTCGAAAAGGCCTTCAGAACGTTTTTCGTGATTTGAAAAGTTGCCCTTTTGGTCGTTTTTCCGTAATTTTGCATTCTAAAGGAAAATAAGACGATGGCAAACAAAGACATGGCCTTGACGCCGATGATGAAACAGTTTTTCTCGCTCAAGGCCAAACATCCCGACGCGCTCATGCTCTTCCGGTGTGGCGACTTCTACGAGACCTACTGTGACGACGCCATTGAGGCCTCGAGGATTCTTGGTATCACGCTGACCAAACGCAACAATGGAGCCTCTAAAGGTGCCGAGATGGCTGGTTTCCCACATCACGCCCTCGATACCTATCTGCCCAAACTCATCCGTGCGGGCAAGCGTGTGGCCATCTGCGACCAGCTCGAAGATCCCAAGAAGAAGCGCGAGCAGATTAAGGGAAAGAAGGGGTTGACCGAGATGGACAAGATGGTGAAGCGCGGTATCACAGAACTGGTGACGCCCGGTGTGGCCATGGGTGACAATGTGCTCAACTATAAGGAGAATAATTTTCTGGCCGCTGTCCATTTTGGCAAGGGTGCCTGTGGCGTCTCGTTTCTTGACATTTCGACCGGCGAGTTCCTCACCGGTGAGGGCACCTTCGACTATGTGGAGAAGCTCTTGGGTAGTTTCTCGCCCAAGGAAGTGCTTTATGACCGGGCTCGCAAGCAGGATTTCGAACGCTATTTCGGCACAC
Organism: uncultured Prevotella sp.; assembly: GCA_964411005.1. Classification (GTDB taxonomy): domain Bacteria; phylum Bacteroidota; class Bacteroidia; order Bacteroidales; family Bacteroidaceae; genus Prevotella. The sequence continues at coordinate 7,899 of CAYPJA010000029.1, forward strand.
GATGGTGTGTCTTCGAGCTTGACGACTGGGTCTTCACCGAGCAGACGGCGCGGCAGAAACTGCTTCGCCATTTCGGCACGAAGAGTCTCAAGGGTTTTGGCGTGGAGCATCTGAAGAGCGGAATCGTCGCCTCGGGATCCATCATGCAGTATCTGGAACTTACGCAACACACTCATCTGAGCCACATCACCTCGCTTTCGCGCATTGAGGAAGAACGCTATGTGCGCCTCGACAACTTCACCATTCGCTCGCTGGAGCTCTTGCAGCCCATGCAGGAAGACGGCAAGAGTCTGCTCGATGTCATCGACCGCACTGTGACGCCTATGGGTGGACGCATGTTGCGGCGCTGGACTGTCTTCCCGATGAAGGATGTGAAGTCTGTCAATGAGCGGCTCGATGTTGTCGAATACTTTTTTAAGCAACCCGATTTCCGGCAGCTCATCGATGAGCAGCTGCATCGTATGGGCGACTTGGAACGCATCGTCTCGAAGGTTGCCGTGGGCAGGGTGTCGCCGCGTGAGGTCGTGCAACTCCGCAATGCCCTTGATGCCATCCGTCCGGTCAAGTCGGCCTGTCTCCATGCGGACGAGGAAAGCTTGAGACGTATTGGCGAACAGCTCAGCCTCTGTGAGTCGGTCAAGGACCGCATTGAGAAGGAAGTGCAGCCCGATCCGCCGCAGCTCGTCAACAAAGGAGGGGTCATTGCCGATGGTTATTCGCCCGAGCTCGACGAGTTGCGCCATATCTCGCGCGGTGGCAAAGAGTATCTGCTGGAGATACAGCAACGGGAAATCGAGAAGACCGGCATCAGTAGTCTGAAGGTAGGCTTCAACAATGTCTTCGGCTACTATCTGGAAGTGCGCAACACTTTCAAGGACAAGGTGCCGGCCGACTGGGTGCGGAAGCAGACGCTGGCACAGGCTGAGCGGTATATCACCGTAGAATTGAAAGAGTATGAAGAGAAAATACTGGGTGCTGACGAAAAGATTCTCACCTTGGAGGCGCAGCTTTTTCAAGAACTTGTTGCGGCTATACAGGAGTTTATACCGCAGATACAAATCAATGCCAACGTCGTGGCGCGGCTCGACTGCCTGCTTTCGTTTGCCAAGGTGTCAGAGGAGAACCGCTATGTACGTCCCATCGTCGATGACGGTGATGTCATCGATATCGGTCAGGGACGTCATGCTGTCATCGAGACACAGCTGCCCGTGGGTGAGCAGTATGTGCCCAACGATGTCTTGCTCGATACGACGAATCAGCAAATCATGATGATCACCGGACCCAATATGGCTGGTAAATCGGCTCTGCTGCGTCAAACGGCTCTCATTGTACTGATGGCTCAGATGGGATGCTTTGTGCCCGCTGAGCGGGCGCAGATAGGCCTTGTCGACAAAATCTTCACACGTGTCGGTGCCAGCGACAACATCTCACTCGGCGAATCGACCTTCATGGTAGAGATGACAGAGGCTGCCAACATTCTGAATAACGTCACTCCCAAGAGTCTTGTACTCTTCGATGAGCTCGGACGGGGCACATCGACCTACGATGGCATCTCCATCGCCTGGGCCATCGTGGAATATCTGCACGAGAATCCGAAGGTACGGGCGCGCACGCTCTTTGCTACCCATTATCATGAGCTCAACGAGATGGAGAAGAACTTCCCGCGCATCAAGAACTATAATGTCAGCGTGCGTGAGGCCGGAGGCAAGGTCATCTTCCTTCGCAAACTCGAAAGGGGAGGGTCGGAGCACTCATTCGGTATACATGTCGCTGAGATTGCGGGCATGCCGAAATCAATAGTCAAGCGGGCCAACGTCATTCTCAAGGAACTGGAGACTGATAATGCCGGCGTAGGTTCGGCAGGCAAGCCGTCGACGGCGGAACGCCTTGCCAAGAAAGAAGATGGCATGGAACTCAGTTTCTTCCAGCTCGACGACCCCGTGCTGGCACAGATTCGTGACGAGATTCTCACGCTTGATATCAACAATCTCACACCGGTGGAGGCCCTCAACAAGCTCAACGACATCAAGAAAATCGTGAAAGGATAGACCCATTGTGGGATTTTGGCCGGCTATTCCTGAGGGAAGGAAGGCGAAAGACCGAAGAGCCGCGAAAAGAAGTGCAAATTACATGCTTCTTTTCGCGGCTCCTTCTCAGTTCCTCATCTGGGATGGGGTGGGGGAATGGGAATCAGCCGAAGATGAAATTGAGGATGAAGACGACGCTGAGCGTGAGTAAAGTGGCGTTGAGTTGCCGCCATTTGCCCGTGCAGAGCTTCAGGATGACATAGCTCAGAATGCCAAGACAGATGCCGTCCGCGATGCTGTAGCAGAGCACCATGGTGATCATAGTGATGAAGGCGGGAAACGATTCGTCAACGTCGCTGAGGTTTATCTTCTTTACGCTGTCAATCATCAGCACGCCCACCAGCACCAGCGCGCCGCTCGTGGCGGCACTGGGAATGAGCAGGAAGATGGGGGAGAGGAAGAGTGATAGCAGGAACAGCATGCCTACGGTGAACGATGTGACGCCGCTGCGGCCGCCCTCGGCGATGCCTGATGCGCTCTCCACATAGGTTGTCAGCGTGCTTGTGCCGAGCATGGAGCCGAAGGTGGTGCCGAGGGCATCGCTCATCATGGCCTCTTTGACGTGTGGAATGGTTCCGTCAGGACGCACCACGCCCGTTTTGTAAGCCAGTCCGACGAGCGTTCCGACGGTGTCAAAAATATTGACGAGCAGCAGCGAGATGACGACCATGACGGTCTTTGTCGACAGCAGGCCTGTGAAGTCGAATTGGCAGAACACGGGCTGGAGGCTTTGCGGCAAGCTTACGGGAAGCCAGTGGTCGGGAATGTGGGTCACACCCATCGGAATACCGGCCAGCGTGGCGGCCAGAATGCTGATGAAGAGCGCGCCTTTGACACGTCGTGCCATGAGAATGCCACTCAGCGCGATGGCAAAGAGGCCCAAAATGGAGACTGGTGTGAAGGTTCCGAGACTGACGAATGTCGCGGGATTGGCCACGACGATGTTGGCATTTTTCAGTCCGATAAAGGCAATGAACATGCCGATGCCGGCTGATATGGCAAAGCGTAGGTTCTGCGGGATGGCGTTGAGGATGTATTCGCGAATGTTGAGAAACGTGATTAGAATGAAGACGATGCCTTCGACGAGTGATATGGCCAGTGCCTGTTGCCATGTGTAGCCCATGGCCTGGCAGAGCGTAAAAGCAAAAAAGGCATTCAGTCCCATGCTCGGTGCCTGCGCGAAAGGCAGTTTCGACATGACTGCGAGCAGTACGGTGGCTACGGCCGAGGCCAGTGCCGTCGACGTGAAAAGAGCCGCGCGGTCCATGCCTGTCATGCTCAGCACTGCCGGATTGACGGCGAGAATGTAGCTCATCGTGAGGAAGGTGGTCGCGCCGGCGATGAGTTCCGTGCGCAGAGTCATGGTCTTGGGGTTGAACCCAAGCATTTTTTCTAATATCATTGAATGTTGGTTTTCTTTCTTTTATAATCGTTTGGTCGTTTGCAAGGGCCTTGGTTGAGCGTGTCGTCGCCGGGGTTAGTGTGCCTCCAGCCAGTTCTTGCCCCATCCGGCATCGGCGATGAGGGGCACGCGGAGCTCCACAGCGTGCTGCATTTCCTCGAGAACAATGTGTTCCACGGTTTCTTTCTCGTCGGGGAAGACCGAAAAATTGAGTTCGTCGTGCACTTGCAGTATCATCTTGGAGCGGATGCCTTCGCGCCGGAAGCGTTGCCAGATGCGGGTCATGGCTATCTTGATGATATCAGCCTCACTGCCCTGTATGGGTGCGTTGATGGCGTTGCGCTCGGCAAAGCCGCGCACGGTGGCGTTGCGTGAGTTGATGTCGGGCAGATAGCGGCGGCGCCGGAAGATGGTTTCGGCGTAGCCTTTGGCACGTGCCTGCTCAATGGCCTGCTCCATGTAGGTTTTCACCTTGGGGAAGGTGGCGAAGTAGCCGTCGATGATTTCGCGGGCCTCGGCATTGGGTATCTCCATGCGTTGGGCCAGTCCATAGGTAGTGATGCCGTAGATGATGCCGAAGTTGGCCTGCTTGGCCTTCTTGCGTTCGGCGTCGGTCACGTCGTCGAAGGGTTTCTTCCAGATGCGTGCCGCCGTGGCGCGGTGGATGTCGAAGCCCTCGCGGAAAGCCTCAATCATGTTCTCGTCTTGCGAGAGATGAGCCATAATGCGCAGCTCTATCTGTGAATAATCGGCTGAAAAGAACAGACAATCCGGTTCGGGAATAAAGCATTTGCGAATCTCCTTGCCATCCTCAGACCTCACGGGGATGTTCTGCAGGTTGGGATCCGACGAAGACAGACGCCCGGTGGCAGTGAGTGCTTGATTGAAAGAGGTGTGGATATGGCCTGTGTGGGGATTGATGAGCTTGGGCAATGCATCGACATAGGTGCTCAAGAGCTTCTTTACGCCTCTGTAATTCAGAATGTCAGCCACGATGGGAGCCTTCGTCCGGAGGCTCTGCAACACCTCTTCGGAGGTGACATACTGCCCTGTCTTCGTCTTCTTAGGCTTCTCCAGCAGTTGCATCTTGCCGAAGAGGATGTCGCCCACTTGCCGGGGTGATGAGATGTTGAACCGTTCACTGGCCTCGTCGTAGACACGTTGCTCATAGCGATTCATGCGTTCTGTGAATATTCTTGACGTCTCGGTGAGCGCTTCCGTGTCGAGACGCACGCCTGTCATCTCCATATCGGCAAGCACAGGCATCAGTGGCATCTCCAGATTCCAAAACAAATCCTCGGCTCCCACTTCCTTCAATTTTGGCTCCAGCACGTTCTTGAGTTTCAGGGTGACGTCGGCATCCTCGGCTGCATACTCGTAGACATCCTCGGGGCGGAGGTCACGCATTGACTTCTGGCTCTTTCCTTTCGGGCCAATCAGCTCCTCGATATGTATGGTCTGATAGTGGAGTAGGGTCTCGGCCATGTAGTCCATGTTGTGATGTAGTTCGGGCTGAATCACATAATGGGCGAGCATGGTATCGAATATCTTGCCGCTGACGGTGACGCCATAACGGTGGAGCACCTCATAGTCGTACTTGATGTTCTGCCCGACTTTAAGAATTTTCGGGTCTTCATAGAGAGATTTGAATATGGAAACAATTTTTAAGGCTTCTTTACGATTAGCAGGAACAGGCACATACCAAGCCTCATTTTCCTTCACGGCGAAGCTCAAACCGACCAGTTCGGCATCAATTGGATTGGTGGAAGTGGTCTCTGTGTCCAGACTGAGAATCTCATTTGTACGTAAAAAGTCACAAAGTTTCTGCATATCTTCCTCATCATCAATGAGTTTATAGTTATGAGGAAGGTCTTTAAGACTCAAAAACTGGGGCTTATTTGAAACTTCTTGCCCATCGGTCGGATTTTCGGCGAATAAATTGAGTTCTCTGTTTGTAGTCTTTTTAGTATTTTCACCTTTATTAAGAAACTTGTCTAAGAGTCTTCGAAACTCCAGTTCAGAGAAGATGTTGGCAAGTTCGGCGGCGTCGGGTTGCCTGACTTTCATTTCTTCGAGATTGAGCGTGACTGGCACGTCGGTACGGATGGTGGCGAGAAACTTCGACATGCGGATATCGTCAGCGGCACCTTCCACCTTCTCGCGCATCTTTCCTTTCAGCTGGTCGGTGTGTTCGAGGAGCGACTCGGTCGACCCGAACTGGCCGATCAGCTTGACGGCGGTCTTCTCGCCGACGCCCGGACAGCCGGGATAGTTGTCGGACGAGTCACCCATGAGTGCCAGCAGGTCGATGACCTGAGTGGGGGAGGTGATGCCATACTTCGTCTCAATCTCCTTCTCGCCGATGATGTCGTAGCCTCCGCCGTGACGAGGTCGGTACATGTAGACGTTCTTTCGGATGATCTGCCCATAGTCCTTGTCAGGTGTGAGCATGTAAGTGGTGATGCCCTCGGCTCCCGCTTGCGTGGCGAGTGTGCCGATGATGTCGTCGGCCTCGAAGCCGTCGGCCTGATAGACGGGTATGTGCAGAGCTTGCAGGATGCTCTTGATGTAGGGCACGCTCAGTTTGATGTCCTCGGGGGTGGCCTCGCGCTGGGCTTTGTAGGGTGGGTAGGCCTCGTGGCGGAACGTCTTGCCATGATCGAAGGCGACGCCGATGTAGGCCGGCTGCTCTTTGGTCAGCACCTCGTTAAGCGTATTGCAGAAACCGAGAACGGCCGACGTGTTCATGCCTTTCGAGTTGATGCGCGGTTTGGAGATGAGCGCATAGTAGGAGCGGAAGATGAGCGCGTAGGCGTCTATCAATATGAGTTTGTCCATGTTATAATACTCTTTTTCAGCGTAAAATTACTAAAAAGTTGGGACATTTCACGAATTATTCATTAATTTTGTATCAAATTTCAGAGAGGCATGGATTATTTATCTCAAATCAGACAACCCATTTCTTCAGAACTGACCGATTTCATCGCGCTTTTCAACGACGCCATGTCGCACAGCGACGGCTTGCTCTCGCAGGCCTTGACCCATATCCGGCAGCGTGCCGGCAAGCGCATGCGGCCGATGCTTATCCTGCTGATGGCCAAGAACTTCGGGCGCATCACGGATGTGACGCAGCATGCGGCAGTGGGGTTGGAGTTGCTTCATACCGCTTCGCTGGTGCACGACGACGTGGTCGACGAGAGTACGGAGCGGCGCGGACAGTCGTCGGTCAATTCCGAATACGATAACAAGGTGGCGGTGCTTGTAGGCGATTACATCCTCTCAACGGCACTGCTTCACATCAGTTATACGCACTCTGAAATTATCGTACGTTATTTGGCCAATCTCGGACGTACACTTTCCAACGGTGAGATTCTTCAACTCTCGAACATTCAGAACCGGGAAATCACGGAAGAGGTTTATTATCAAGTGATTAAGCAAAAGACGGCAGCTCTCTTTGAGGCTTGTGCGGCCATGGGGGCACTGTCGGCAGGGGCTGGCGAGAGCGACATTCAGCAGGCTAAAAAGTTCGGACAGAACCTCGGTATCATTTTTCAGATACGCGATGACATCTTTGATTATTATGACCAGACTGCCATTGGCAAGCCCACAGGCAACGATCTGGCCGAGGGCAAGCTCACGCTGCCCGTCATCTATGCGCTCAACTCGACGGGCAACACAGAGATGCTTGCGCTGGCACGCAAGGTGAAGGAGGGTGTGATCAGTCACGATGAGATTGCGCGGCTCGTCAAGTTCACCAAGGATAATGGCGGCATCAGATATGCGGAACGCTGCATGTGGGACTTTCACCAGGAGGCGCAACAGTTCATTGAGAATGAGGTGCGCGACAGCGAGGTGAAAAAGGCTCTTCAGGCTTATCTTGACTTCGTGATCAGACGCGAGAATTGAGGCTCGTATTGGTGGCTCCGTTCATCAGCAAATCGGCCAGATTCCCATGCAGGAACTTGGCCGATTTGTTTTCTTCTGTTTCCTTTCAGAGCGACGGGGTATCCTATATTTCGTTTAGTATTAAACCCGGCATGATGCGTTTGACAACCGAGTTCTGGTCGATAACACCGTCTACGAGCTGTTGCTTGAGCTCAAATTCAAAATATCGGATGGCGTAGTTGCCGCTTGTGCTGTTGAAGATATACGTGTTGGGGGATCTGAATAGCATTGTGACGAGGTGTTTTTTACCGCCGTAGACGAGCGTCAGGTTGATAGAGGCATTGCCCACATAGAGTATCCCATTCATTTTCTTGGTCTTTTCTCCGTAGTCTTCGTAGCCGTCGTAACCGTCGAAAGTGTAGGGGAAACTGAGGTCATGGGGCGCACTGGCTTTCAGTGCCCTGGCAAGCGGTGTTTCGTCCATGGCCTCGGCTATATAGGCGAGGGGAAACTGCCTGACCACGAAGTTTTGATTGCCATAGTTGCCGACATAAAAGTCGATGATGGGCACGGAGTCTTTGCCACCGCGCTCGCCCGTCCACAGGCTGTCGGGAATGCGATAGATGTGGGTGGAATCTTTAATATAGACGTCTATCTCTCCCTTGTAGAACTTGCAGAAACTGTCGCACAGAGCCCGGATGTTCTCCTGGCGGTGGAAGTAGGGGTAAGTGTACTTGGGGTCGTTGCTGCATGCGGCAAGTATGGCGGCCAGAGCCGCGATAATTAAAAAAGTTTTGTTGTCTTCATTTTCGATGTATTCTTTACTGATAGTAACGAGTGCTAAGTTTTTTTTATTGCTTTTTCAGCAACAAAAAAGCGGGATTCCACAAGTATGTAAGTCACAACTTTGTGAAATTCCGCAATGATTTGTGTTTCAAGTCAATACGTCTTCTTGCCGAATATGTAGCCGTGAGGCGGACTTGATGCTTGTTGACTTAGAAGTATTGGGTCTCTTTGCCCAGTATGTCGCTCAGCAGCAGATTGGTCAGGCGGCTGGTGCCGAGACGGAACCAGTAGTTGGTGAGCCATTTTTCGCCCAGGACGGCTTTTGCGATGGTGTAGAGGGTAATGGCGTCTTTTGGCGTGTTGAGGCCGCCAGCGGGCTTTAAACCTATTTGTATGCCCGTTTTATCGTAGTATTCTTTGATGGCCTTGCACATGACATAGACGCCTTCGGGTGTGGCGCCGGCTTTCTCCTTGCCCGTTGAGGTCTTGATATAGTCGGCTCCGGCATACATGGAGAGCAGGGCGGCCTTCTTGATATTGCTCAGCGAGCCGAGGTCGCAGGTCTCCAGGATGACCTTCATCGGCACCTCTCCGCACACGTCTTTCAGTTCGGCGATGTCGTCGCACACGCCTTCGTAGTCGCCGCTGAGAAACTTTCCCACGGGCATTACGATGTCGATGTTGGTGGCTCCGTCCAAGACGGCCAGCGAGGTTTCGGCGACTTTCACTTCCATACGGCTCTGCGACGACGGGAAACTGCCGCTGACGTTGGTGATTTCGACGCCGTCGATCTCCAGACTCTTGGCCACGAGGTCGGTGAAGACTGGATAAACGCAGATGGCTGCCACGTGGGGCAGGTCTGGATAGTCGGTGTCGAAGTGGTTCACTTTCTCTGTGAGCGCGAGGATTTCCTCTTCGGTGTCGGTGGTGTGGAGGGAGGTGAGCTCGACACTGCCAAGTAGGAACTTCCTCATCTCGATGGTGTCGTTCTCTTGATAGTGGTCGTTGATGATCTGTGCCACCTCGGCTTTCACGGCCTCTTCGTCCACGTCAGTGTCGTAGAGGGCCAGGGCTTGATCATACTTGCTCTGTTCCTCCTCGGTGTTTGTTGCGTGTAGCCTCTCGTTCTGGATGTCCTTTCGGACCATGTCTTTGATAGTTCCCATATTCTTGTTTTACTGATTGTTCCTTAGTTTCTCGTTGTTTTTGTGTCTTGTGGCGTCGCGCAGGGTTTTCTTCTCAAAGCTCTTGCGCAGCTCTTCGGTGAGGTCGGTGCCGGTCTGGTTGGCCAGGCAGATGAGCACCCACAGCACGTCAGCCAGTTCCTCGCCGAGATTGGCTTTCTCGCCGGGCTTGAAACTCTGGTCGCCATACCGGCGCGCGACGACGCGGGCCAGCTCGCCCACCTCCTCGCTGAGGCACGCCATGTTGGTCAACTCGCTGAAATAACGCACGCCGTAAGTCTTAACCCATTGGTCTACAGCTTCTTGCACCTCTTTTAGCGTGATGTTTTCCTGAATATTCATGGGTCTCATTCCTTGTTTTTTGTGTCCATACAGATGGTGACAGGGCCGTTGTTGACCAGTGCCACGTCCATCATGGCACCGAACTCGCCCGTGCCGACAGGACGTCCTACGGCCTGTTGCAGTTTGCTGACGAACTCCTCGTAGAGTGGGATGGCGATGTCGTGTCCCGCGGCATGTATCCAGCTCGGGCGGTTGCCCTTCTTGTAGCTGGCCATGAGCGTGAACTGAGACACCACGAGGAGGTCGCCTTCGACCTGCCGGATGTCGAGATTCATCACGCCTTGCGCGTCGTCGAAGACGCGCAGCCCCATAATCTTTTTCACCAGCCAGTCGATATCCTCGTGGCTGTCCTCGTTGCATACGCCCAAGAGGATGAGGAAACCCTTGCCGATGCTTGATTTCACCTTCCCGTCAATGGTGACGGAGGCTTCTTTCACACGTTGTATGACTACTCTCATGCCTGCAAAGTTAGTGCAAACGAGTGGAAAGACCAAAAAAGCCAAACTCTTTTTGCTTTTTTGGGGCTTTCCCGAGTGCCGCCTAAGTTATCTAAAGTTAGTGCAAACGAATGGAAAGACCAAAAAAGCCAAACTCTTTTTGCCTTTTTTTTGAGGCTTTTCTTTTATCTGTCGGAGGTCGTTTCTTGGCTTGCAAGAGATGGTCTTTTGCAGTGCATGGAACGGTCTTTTACAAGCCGGATGGATAACGTTTGCAGGGCAAGAGGGTGGGAACGGCCCCGTCATTTGTTTGTGATAAAGCACATATGTATTGGTTTTTGATTATTTTAGGGCTCTTTTCCCCTTGTTTCTGTCCTTGATGAGGTGGGGAAGAGGCATGCTTTCTTTCCACCTGTACGCATGCAGCGACAGGCGAAGGACTTTCGGGGTGTGTGAGAATAACATCCTATTGATTTTCAGCCTGTTCGAAGTGATTTTTTAGGATTCTCGCCTTGGCCGGGCCGAGTACGCTCGTAAGCTCTTCGAGCGAGGCCTCACGTGCCTTTTTCACGCTCTTGAAGGCTTTCAGGATGGCTTCCTTGGCCTTGGGTCCAATGCCTTTTATGTCGTCGAGTTCGCTGTGCAGGGCGTGCTTCGAGCGCTTGTCGCGGTGGAAGGTGATGGCGTAGCGGTGAACCTCGTCTTGTATCTGCGTGAGCACCTTAAATAGTTCGCTCTTCACGTCGATGCCTATCACGCGCGGCGGAAAGCCGAAGAGCAGTTCGTTGGTGCGGTGGCGGTCGTTCTTGGCCAGTCCGGCGATGGGGATTTGGAGGTGTAACTCGTCTTCCACAACCTCCCTTACGACATCCATTTGGCCTATGCCGCCGTCGGTGATGATGAGGTCGGGCAGCTTCGTTTTCTCTTCTATCATGCGGCTGTAGCGACGTCTGACCACCTCCTTCATCGAGGCATAGTCGTCAGGGCCGGTTACGGTTTTGATGTTATATTTGCGGTAGTCGCTGCGTGAGGGCTTCATGCCCTTGTAGACGATGCAGCCTGCCACGGCATCGGTGCCCGAGATGTTTGAGTTGTCAAAGCATTCGATCTGATAGGGTAGGTGGTCGAGTTGCAGTTTGGTTTGCAGCTCTTTCATCAGTCGTGTCTGCTTCTGTTCAGGATTGAGTTTCTCGGCCTGTTTCAAGCGGTCGAAGCGATACTGTTTACCGTTCATCTCCGACAGTTCCAGCAGGTGTTTCTTGTCGCCTCGCTGCGGAATGAAGAAGGAGGCGTCTGGCAGCTGCCATTCCATCTCGAAGGGCACTATCACTTCTTTGGCTTTACTGTGGAACCGCTCGCGTATCTCCGGTATGGCCAGCATGAGCAGGTCTTCGTCGGTCTCGTCGAGTTTGCGTTTATATTCATAGGTGAAACTCTGGTTGATGGTGCCGTTGGTGACGTGCAGGTAGTTGATGTAGGCGTTGCGGCAGTTGTCGTCGTCGGTGATGGTGAATACGTCCACGTTGTTGATGGTGTGGCTCACCACCTCGCTCTTCGCCACAAAGTCTTGCAGCATCAGATAGCGTAGTTTCAGTGTCTCGGCCTCCTCAAACCTCAGCAGTGCGGCCTTACCCTCCATCTGTCGATAGACCCACTGGCTCAGTTCACGGGTATTTCCTTTCAGCACCTCTATGGCCTGTCGTATGTTCTCCATGTATTCGTCGTGCGTCTGCCGGCCGATGCAACAGCCCATGCAGTTGTGGATGTGGTATTCCAGGCATGGCTTGTATTTGCCTTGTTCCACTCCTTCCCGGGTGATGGGCTGTCTGCACATGCGCGGCTTGAACGCCTTTCTCACCAAGTCGAGGATGTTATACATGGAAGAGATGTGTGGAAAGGGACCAAAATAGGTGCCTCCGTGCTTTGTGATATGGCGTGTCTTGAAGATGCGGGGAAAATATTCGCGTGTCACAACGATGCTTGGATAGGTCTTGCCGTCTTTAAGGAGCACGTTGTAGCGTGGGTTGTATTTTTTGATGAGGGCGTTCTCCAAAAGGAGGGCGTCCTCTTCGGTGTTGACGACGGTGTAGCTGATGTCCTCAATCTTTGACACCAGCACCTTGGTCTTGTATCGGTCCACCTCCTTGTGGAAGTAGCTTGACACGCGTTTTTTCAGACTTTTTGCCTTGCCCACATAGATAATGGTGCCTCCCTCATCCCTTGGCTTATCGTAGAACTGGTAGCTGCCGGGCTTGTCAGGCATGTTCAGCACGATGTTTTTTAGGCGGGCAATCCGTTTCTCGTTTTCTTCTCTTGTCATGTTCTCAATCCCTTATTCTATCAGCGTTTGTTATGGTTCAAGTTTCACGTGAAACTTTAAGTCTCGCTATGCTTTGAAAGGGTGCGTAGTCGTTCATTGATAATAGGGAAAAGCAAATTGGCAAACGGTTCGTGTAGGGAACTGGCGATTGCCGATGGATGATTCCTTTTTGCTTGTCCGAACGTACTTTCTGAAATCTTTCGGAATCTGGTGGGGACTTCCCGTGGAGCGTGCGGATCTCGCCGGGGTGGGTTGGATGTTCATCCGAATGCTTCGACGGGAATGCTCTCGGCGCACGATGGGGTGCTCTGCACTTCATGCGGGCGGACACACGGCTCGCCTCTGCAGGGAAAGTATGGTTTCGGCGAATGCGTCAGAACTTCAGCAGCGACGTGATTTCGACGTCTTTGTCGAATATTTCGCGTGCGTGAGGAAATTCTGAGTTTAGTTCGATGATGAAATTTGCATAAACTCGTTTGGGATGGAATTTCTTGACGAGGTCGCAGGCGGCTTTCATGGTACCGCCTGTGGCGAGCAAATCGTCGTGAAGCAGTACTACGTCGTTTTCATTGATGGCGTCTTTGTGAATCTCGATGGTATCGATGCCGTATTCTTTGGCGTAGCTCTCCTGCACCGTCTCGCAGGGCAGCTTCCCTGGTTTGCGGCAAAGCACGATGCCTGCACCTAAACGGATGGCTGCGGCCGAGCTCATCACGAAGCCACGGCTCTCGATGCCTACAATCTTGGTGATGCCTTTGTCTTTGTAGAGATTATGCATTTCGTCCGTGATGAGACGCACGCATTCAGCGTCTTTGAAGAGCGTTGTCACGTCTCTGAAATTCACTCCCTTAATCGGCCAGTCGGGAATGCAGCGCAGGTTGGCCAATAATGTCTTGTTGTTCATTGTTTCGTTCGAATTTATCGTTTGTTTCTTGAATTGTCTTTGAATAGAATTTGTTCGCTTTCAACGAGTTATATATACTTCTGTTTCACGTGAAACAAACTCTGTTAGATAACCTTTCAGTTGCCTTTTTCTTACTCCTTCTTTGTCGATGACTTCGTGTTGCCTGCAATTTTCTTTGTGGATTCAACGCGCTTTTATCGTCTTTTGGGGCTACATTCGTTTGCGGCTGGTTATGGGAAACGTTTCTTTTCTCATGAACAAACTATTCGTTGCTTTCGTCGAGACGTTGTTGCATCTTTTTAAGAAGGTTGTCCGAAGATTCCAGTCCCAGTTTCTTGCGCATGTTGGCACGCTGGCTGTTGATGTTCGATTCGGTCTTGCAGAGGATGATATGTATGTCGCGCAGTTTCTTGCCTTGCAGAATCAGTCGGCAAATCTCGCGTTCGGAGGGCGTAAATTCGGGGAAAGCCTTTTCTATAGCCTCCAGATCGGTCTTTCGGTTCTTGATATATTCTTCGACGTTTTTCAGCATGTTGTCGCGTGCTTTGGTGTCGAGCCGCTCCAGCAGTATCTTGGTGCCGTCGTGAGAGAGTCGTTCTGAAGCCAGTTGGAGGTAGGCTTTCACCTCGTCCTTCTTCAGTCGGAGGAGGAAAAGCATCTCCATTTCGTCTTTTCTGAATAGATCGTTTTGTTTCTCCAGTTTTTCGGTGGTGTGTACCATCCATACGTTTGCCAGACTGATGAAGCAGAAGGCGATGGCAAACACAGCGATGAAGCTGCTCAACAGGTCGTCACCCGAAATGAAAGAGCAGGCTATGTAGACACCCATGGTCGCTATTCCCAGCACGATGGTGTTGTTTTTCAGATAAGCGGCCATTGATATGGTCGTATTCATGGCCAGCAGTACGGTGTTGGCCATGATGAGCATCGAGTAATAAGGACTGGGGTGGAAGGCACAATAGATCATTTCGATGGATACGACAGTTTGCCCGATGATGGTGAAGGTTGTCAGACAGCTGGTCACATCTATCTTATGCTTGATGAAGAAGGCGAGCGTCACTGCCGCTGCCGCCAGCAGTACGGTGTGCGTATAGGTGAAAAAGGGCGCTGAAGGTTCTGTTAGGCAGAGAAGATTGGCACCGATGCCAATTGCCATGACAGGCAGATAGCAGTACAGCAAGAGCGAGAGTCTTTCTCTGCCGATAGTGGTGAGCTCTCTGTCGAACAACGGTTGAGCTGGTCTTAAAAAAATAGGAAAGTGCTTTTTCTTATCCATGATTAGCCTGTTTTTGACCTTTTTCAAGGTACAAAATTAGCGAAAAACTTGAAAATTGACTCTATTTGAGGTGTGCTTTGTTTGGTTTGAGCCTTTTTTTCTCATAATTTTGCACAGAAAAAGAGAAAACTAACTATCGAAATGTGTTCAAGTCATAAGTTGCCACTTGTAAACTTTCGTTCGTAGTGCTCGTCGACGGAGTGGGGCGCACCTCCGATGTCGGCATCAGCTACGAGGCCGTTGGCGACAAGAATGTGGTATGGTATAATCTGCATGGGCACTGGCTCGACGGTAGTTTTCGGCGGCGGGGTGTCTGTCTGCGCGCGATGCGTACTGCCAACGGAAAGTTCCATACGCAGAAAGTGGTGATTAAATAAAGTGAAATGTTAACAAGTAGAAATATAAACACAAAAAACAGAATGTATTCATTATGATGAAAAAATCTCATTTCTCAAGCCTCCTCGCTGTGGGTGGGCTGCTCTTGGGCATGGCGTTTGTGCCGAGTTTGGTTTCTTGCTCTGACGATGACAACGACAAAACATCGTCTGAGGTTGTCGGCAGCGACAATCCTGCCGTTTTTATCAGCGACCCGGCCAAGCTGGCTATGATTCGCTCAATGACAGATCTCGACGGTACTGGCCGCATCTACGAGATTGACTATACGGCCGACTATCATCTCCAGCAGGTCATTGACCGAGGTGCCACCGACTTGAAGCCCATGTTTG
The DNA here is from genome assembly GCA_964411005.1 of uncultured Prevotella sp. GTDB lineage: Bacteria > Bacteroidota > Bacteroidia > Bacteroidales > Bacteroidaceae > Prevotella. The sequence goes on from CAYPJA010000029.1 coordinate 23,247, forward strand.
GCTACATCGCCAGTTTGCTCTACGATAATCTGTCCCCTTCTCCGCTCCGCGTGCAGTATGGTGCTGGGTGCAGTGCCTTTGCCGCTCCCACGCCCGACGGTGACTTCCTCATGGGGCGCAACTATGATTTCCGCCATTCCGACTCCACGAAAGCGCGAGGCCGCTTCTATGTTCCTACCTGTGCTATCGTCGTTCACACGGCTCCTGTGGGTGGAAAACGGTCGGTTTCGATGGTTGACGGCTTCAATTTGGGCTTCGGTCAGGGCTTCTATCGCAATGACTCCACCGATCTTTCCATGCTGATGGGATTGCCTTACGCAGCCCTTGACGGCATCAATGAGGACGGTTTCGCTATCGGCGTGCTCGCCCTTCATGAGAAGCAGACCAACCAGCAGACGGGAAAGAAGCGCATTGGCACCACCACGGCCATCCGCATGCTGCTCGACCGCGTGTCAACGGTGAAAGAAGCTGTTAATATGTTGCGCGACTACGACATGGACATGCGTGGCCAGGGAACCAGCAACTACCACTTCTTTATGGCAGATGCCACGGGCGATTACGCCATTGTGGAGTATACTACTCCTAAAGGTGGCAGTGAGCCGTCACAGATGGAGGTCTTCACGGGCAACGACACAATCCGTTGCGTGACTAATTTCTATGTCTCACCCACTATGGTGGGCACCACCGACGGGTGGGGGTCGCAGCACGGACGTTGGCGATACGACTCGTTGCGTGTCAATCTGCTTGCCAATAATTATGTTTTGAAGAAGAATGCCGCTTGGAAACTACTGCAACTGGTGTCGCAGCCGCCCACGCAGGAAATCACCTCGCAGACGCAGTGGTCAGCTCTTTATAATCTGACGGAGAAGAAGATGAACCTGTCTATTCTACGTGAATATGCCAAGAAGTATAGTTTTAAGGTGAAGAAAACAAAGAAAAAGTAAAAAAAAGAAAATGAATATCCGCCCTGACTTCCAAGAATAGAATGGAAAACCGGGGCGGATATTCGCATTTATAATGTTAAAGATTTCTCTCTTTTTATTTTACCGTCCGAGCAAGATGAGGAGCACGTTGATGTCGCTGGGCGACACACCTGGAATACGACTTGCCTGTCCGAGCGTGTCGGGGTCGATTCGTTGGAGTTTCTGTCGCCCTTCAGTTGAGATTTCGTGTAGTTGTTCGTAATGGAAGCGTCCTTTGATGGGGATGTCTTCGAGGCGGTGCATCTTGTCGGCTACGGCTTTCTCGCGCTCGATGTATCCCTTGTATTTTATTCTGACCTCAGCTGCCTCGGCAATTTCCTCTTTCCGGTCTTGGGGCTCGTTGAGGACGTCTTTCAGTCCGGGTACTATTTCTTTCAAATTCTCAAAGTTCAGCTGAGGCCGTCCGAGCAGATCGGCCACGCGGCATCCCATGTGTAGTGGGGTGGTGCCGAGGGCTTCGAGGGCTCCGTTGATGTCACTGGGTCTTACGGATGTGTTGCGGCAGAAGTCGATGAGTCGTTCGATGGCTTGTTTTTTCTGCATCCAATGGTCGTAGCGTTGTCGTGTGGCGAGGCCGAGTTGGTAGCTGCGCTCGGTGAGGCGGGCGTCGGCGTCGTCCTGCCGGAGGAGGATACGATATTCGGCTCGAGAGGTGAACATGCGGTAGGGCTCGTCGACACCGCAGGTGGTGAGGTCGTCGATAAGCACGCCGATGTAGCTTTCGTCGCGTTGCATGACAAAGGATTGGTCTCCGGCGCAGTGCAAGGCGGCGTTGATGCCGGCCACGGTGCCTTGTCCGCCGGCCTCTTCGTAGCCCGTAGTGCCATTGACTTGTCCGGCGAGGAACAGTCCACTGACGACTTTCGACTCCAGTGTATGCTTGAGCTGGGTAGGGTCGAAGTAGTCGTATTCAATGGCATAGCCTGGGCGGTAGGCCTTGGTATCGCGTAGGGCAGGTATCTTGTGAAGAGCCTCTATCTGTATTTCCATCGGCATGGACGAGGAAAAGCCGTTGAGATACATCTCATTGGTGTCTGTGCCTTCTGGCTCTATGAAGAGGGGGTGATGGTCACGGTCGGGAAAGGTGACGAGTTTGGTCTCAATGCTGGGGCAGTAGCGAGGGCCGGTTGACTGTATTTGCCCGTTAAAGAGGGGTGAATCGGCAAGCGCACTGCGCAGAATGTCGTGGCAGTCGGCGTTGGTGTAGCAGGCCCAGCAAGGCAACTGGGGCAACTGCCGAGGCGTGCCCATATAGGAGAAGTGATGGAAGTCGGTCTCACCGGGCTGCACCTCGGTGTCCTCGAAGTGGATGGTGCGTCGGTCGAGACGCACTGGTGTGCCTGTCTTCATGCGTGCGGAGCGTATGCCGTGGCGCGTGATCGACTCGGTGAGTCTGGTCACGGCAGGCTCGGCACATCGGCCACCAGGAAGTTGCCGGTGGCCGATGTGCATCAGTCCGTTAAGGAAGGTGCCTGCGGTGATGATGACGCTACCGGCAAAGAACTCGGCTCCCCAAACGGTGCGAACGCCGGTGGCTTGGCCGTCAGTGACGAGGAGCTCTTCGACCTGGTCCTGCCAAATATCGAGGTTCGGCGTGTGGTCGAGCACATGGCGCCACTGCCAGATAAACTTACCGCGGTCACACTGGGCGCGTGGTGACCACACTGCGGGGCCCTTGCCCTTATTGAGCATGCGGAACTGTATGGCGGTGGCATCAGTGATGAGACCCATCTGTCCGCCGAGGGCGTCAATTTCGCGCACAATTTGTCCTTTGGCGATGCCGCCCACGGCAGGGTTACAGCTCATTTGCGCGATTTTGTTCATATCCATGGTGATGAGGCAGGTCTTGGCACCCATGTTGGCAGCGGCCGTGGCAGCCTCGCAGCCGGCGTGTCCGCCGCCTATCACAATCACATCGTATCTGAAATGCATTTTTGCTGAAAGCTTTGTTTTCGGCAAAAGTAAGCATTTAAATCGAATTTTTGATACTTTCCTTTTGTTTTATCATCAAAATATAGTATTTTTGCAGTCAGCAAAATGTATGGAAATACCTAAAAAAGGGTAGAGCGGTAGCCGCTCTGTCGCTCTTTTTTGTGATGTATATGCTGACGGCTGAATCATAATCAAACAGTTAAATAATTAAATTTCAATCATTTATGTGGTTAATCAATTCACCAATCGGTAGAAAAGTGGTAATGTCGGTGACCGGCGTTTGCCTCATTCTCTTCCTGACATTCCATTGCTGCATGAACGTGGCCGCGTTCTTCTCGGCCGATGCCTACAACGGGGTGTGCGAGTTCCTGGGGTCTCACTGGTATGCCGTGCTGGGCACATTGGGCCTCGCTTTCTTGGCCGTGTGCCACATCGTGTATGCGTTTATCCTAACGGCGCAGAACCGACGCGCCCGTGGTGCGCAGCGCTATGAGGTGACATCGCGGCGTCCTGAGGTGTCGTGGGCTTCTCAGAACATGTTAGTGCTGGGTCTCATCATCCTCTGCGGCCTTGTGATTCATCTCTAAAACTTCTGGGGAAACATGATGTTTGCTGAGTTGGCT
>CAYPJA010000030.1:0-24647 GCA_964411005.1 uncultured Prevotella sp.
AAGAAACATGACGTTGACACCTATCGTCTCACAGCGGCCAAATCCTATCTTGTCGGCCACGGCCCCTCCCTCTATAGGATGGAAGTAGACCAGCATCAAGAAGGTTGAATACACGGTTCCGGCCAAGCCCTCACCCCATCAGAAGTTGGCTTGCAGGAACAACACAAAGATAGCCAGCATGGTGTAGTAGCCGAATCGCTCACCCGTGTTGGCCAAAGCTAAGGCATAAAGTCCTTTTGGTTGGTTTTCAAACATAAAATGATTTTTTTATAATTGTTATTTTCAGATATCTCTCAGATAAGCCACCTTTACGACAATGTTGCCCAAGTTGGACTTCGAGAAGTTGTCACGCTTAGAGTCACCGAAAATATTGCCCAGACCGTAATAGTAGCGGCCCTCAAGCCGGATATGCCCTATCTTGGGATGGCTGTATTCGATGCCTCCACCGGCTGCAATACCATAATCAAACTTGTGCTCCACAGATGTGGTGTCCTGCGCGAAGGTCTTGTTGGCACGATCGGCGAGGTTGACGTGGGCGAAGTCAAAATTCTTCGTGGTCGACTCACCAAGCAGATAGCCAAACTGGGGCCCCGCCATGATGAAGAAGTTGAACCCCTTCTGCTCGCGTCCCCATGCCAAATGGGCAAACACGGGCAACTGGACATAACTGAGCGTGCGCTCATACTCCTCGGCTACGCCCGTCACGCTGTTGATGACCGGCTGATCCTGCATGTTACGTATGTCTTCCTTCCATCCTGCCTGCGCATAGTTGAACTCCGCATAGATGGAGCAGATGGTGGAAAAATATTTCTCACTCGTATAGCGGAACGACAGGCCACCCGTCATGCCGCCATGCATGCCCTGCGACACCGACGGCACATAGCCCACGTTGCTCATCACATAGCCTCCGTTGACACCCACCGAAAACACGTTGCGGTGCTCACCAATCTGTGCCCATGTCCGTCCACTCAACAAAAGCAGGAGACACATCAAAAGCAGGCTATTAAAGCCAGTCGAGAATGTCACCGTCTGATTATATTTCTTCACTCTTCGCTTCACCTTATTATATTCATATTCCTCATGCCCACACACTCCATTCCCTTCTATTCCTTACAACGACACATTCAATAGTTGACAGCCTCGATGGTCTCACCTGGCGTATAGTGAACCAGCATAAACGCCTCGTTTTGGTATCCGCCCGACGAAATCCGCTTAAACTTCAACGGCGTCTGCAACGGCGTTACCGAGACCTCCCCCGGCGTTCCTGTGAAGGACTTGCCTTTCTTCAGCAGACCACGGATGAAGAACTGCGCCTGGTCATAGCCTGTGATGGCAAAATGGGGCAGAGCCCACATCATGTCGCCATGAAACCAACGCCGATAAGATGTCTCAAACCGCTTCGTAGCATCAGAAAGAGGGTTATAATAGAAATTTGTAGGAATGTAGGTGTCGTACTTGTAATAATAGTCGAGATAGCTATTGACATACATGAGCCATTCAGTATAGCCAAAGAGCGAGATTTTCAGCCCGTGAACAGCCGTTGTCAGACCTTTGAGTTTGGCAAAGGCCACATTCAACTCTGGCGACCGCACAGTGTTAAGAATCACCACATTGGGTTCCTTGCGGCTAAACGCCTTGGCAAAGAGTTCCTCCGACGACTTGAGGTTGGTGATAGAATAACGGATGCCTTTCTGCTCAAGCCTATTGCGCAAGCCAAAGGTAAAAGGAGCTTTCCGAGAAGTGGTGTCGTTGCAGTCGATGAAGATGGGGTGAGCTTTCTGAAAACGTTCCATAAAAGCGTCTATGGCAGCATTATTGAGCGCGTCAACCGACTGATAGACCTGAAACACCTGCGGATTGGTCAGCACCTCGTCACCGTTGATGGAGAAAGGAATGACCAGCTTGATGCCATATGTCCTGCAAAAACTGCCTAATGCAGCTACCTGACGCGTGTAGAGCGGACCGAAGATGAGATCGCACTCGTTGGCGCCTTCCTGCAACAGCGTCTGCCGAATGTCGGCGTCGATAGGTACGTTCCAAGCGCGGATATCGGTCGAGATGCCTTCACCTTTGAGCTCGTCGCACGCCAAGAGGATGCCTCGGTAGTATTCCACCATGCGGCGGCCGTCACCGTCCACGTCATGCAGAGGCAACATCACACCAATGCGCAAAGGAGAATGAATGCCTAACGACGTCCGGGCTGACTGGGCAGAGCCAGCAGAACGCGCTACCGCGGCCTTCGATGCCGCAGCGTCATCCTTGCTAAAAGGAATAAAGACAAAGGCACCCTTCTTCAACTCATAACCTTCCTGCTTCATCTCAGGGTTGGCCTCCATTAGTTCCGGCAGACTGATGCCATATTTACGAGCGATGCCGAAAAGCGTGTCTTTTTTCTTCGCCTTGTAGACATCACGCCATTTACTGTCCTGCGCTGACACACCCAGACAGAAGACGAAAAGCAAAAAGACAGGCAAATAGCGCTTGAAAAGTCTCATCTCGTTTATTTCGATTGAAATTCTTGTGCAAAGATAGTGCAAATTGAAGACAATACAAAACAAAATGAGAACGAAAAACGAAAAAAAGGAACAAAGAATAGCCAAGTGAAAGCCAATAAATGAAAAAAGAGTGGTGAAGGAAGCCAAAGTAGCACCTTTTTTATTAATTTTGCATCTGTAAGACCTTCCGTTCGTCGGCATAAGTGCGTGACGGATGGACACTAAAGCTTTGCTTATGGAAGAGAAATTTAAAACCACCCCTTGGGAACGTGAGGAGATCAAGAAGATTGCGACATATCTGAAAGATCAGATTGACGATACGCTGCAGGAAGATGACATCAGCAACCTGCACACTTACCTGCAAGATGCCCTCGACCAGGGACACATCCTGCGCGACGTGTTCGGCCTCAACCCCATCTTGCACAGCCTGCAAACAGCACAGATAGCCGTCGACGAAATCGGACTGAAGCGCGACGGCGTACTGTCCACACTCCTCTACGGTGCTGTGGCGGAAGGCTATACAGACCTCGATGTCATCAGCCGGAAATTTGGCGACAGCGTGGCTCACATCGTGCGTGGACTGGTGCGCATCCGCGAACTTTACAAAAAGAATCCCGTCATCGAGAGCGAGAACTTCCGCAACCTGCTCATCTCTTTTGCCGAGGACATGCGCGTGATTCTCATCATGATTGCCGACCGGGTCAATGTGATGAGGCAAATCCGCGACACCGAGGCAATAGAGGCCAAGCACAAAGTGTCGGAGGAAGCCAGCTACCTCTACGCCCCCCTCGCCCACAAGCTCGGACTCTATAAGTTGAAAAGCGAGTTGGAAGACCTCTCACTCAAATATCTGGAGCACGATGCCTATTACATGATCAAGGACAAGCTGAACGCTACAAAGGCCTCGCGCGACGCCTACATCAAACGCTTCATCGAGCCTATCCAAGAACGATTAGAAGCGGCCGGGCTCAAGTTTCACAGGAAGGGACGCACCAAGTCAAGCCATTCCATCTGGCAGAAGATGAAAAAGCAGAAGTGCGGCTTCGAGGGCATCTACGACCTCTTTGCCATCCGCATCATCCTCGACTCGCCGATAGACAAGGAGAAGATGCAGTGTTGGCAAGTCTATTCCATTGTCACCGACATGTATCAGCCCAACCCCAAACGTCTGCGCGATTGGCTGAGTGTTCCCAAGTCGAATGGCTACGAAAGCCTCCATATCACTGTGCTCGGCCCTGAGAATAAATGGGTGGAGGTGCAAATACGCACAGAGCGCATGGACGAGATTGCCGAACACGGCCTCGCAGCCCACTGGCGCTACAAAGGTGTCAAGAGCGAGGGAGGCATCGACGAATGGCTGGCCAACATTCGCAGCGCACTGGAGAACAACGACGACTTGCAGCTCATGGACCAGTTTCGCCTCGACCTTTATGAAGACGAGGTCTATGTGTTCACTCCCAAGGGCGACTTGCTTAAGTTTGCCAAAGGAGCCACCGTACTCGACTTCGCCTACTATATTCACACCGGTGTGGGCAACCGCTGCGTAGGCGGCAAAATCAACGGGAAGGTGGTGCAGATGCGCGAGCCCTTGCGCAGCGGCGACACTGTCGAAGTGATGACCTCGAAGCAGCAAGAGCCCAAGCAGGAGTGGCTCAGTATCGCCAAGACCGCCAAAGCACGTGCCAAGATAAGGCAGGCGTTGAAAGAGACGCAGGTCAAACAGGGACTCTATGCCAAGGAACTACTGGAACGCCGCTTCAAGAACCGCAAGATAGAGATGGAAGAGGCGTTGATGGCCAAGCTCATTAAGAAGCTCGGCTTCAAGGAGACCAGCGACTTCTACCGGCAGGTGGCCGAGGAGAAGCTTGACGCAGGCACAGTCATCGACAAATATGTGGAGCTGCGCGACCACGAGAACACCTCCAACGCGCCAACCCACTCGGCAGAGAATTTCGAATATGAGAATCCCGACGCAGCCATAGCCAAGGAATACGAGGACGTGCTCGTCATCGACCGCAACCTGAAAGGTGTCGACTACACATTGGCCCAGTGTTGCCACCCCATCTACGGTGACCCCGTTTTTGGTTTCGTCACCGTCAGCGGCGGCATCAAGATTCACCGCCAGAACTGCCCCAACGCGCCTGAGTTGCGCCGCCGCTTCGGCTACCGCATCGTGAAAGCCAAATGGAGCGGGAAAGGCTCGTCACAATACAGCATACGACTACGCGTCATCGGCAACGACGACATCGGCATCGTAAGCAACATCACGAACATCATTTCCAAAGAAGAGAAAATCGTCATGCGATCCATCAACATCGACTCCCACGACGGCCTGTTCTCAGGCAACCTCGTCGTGCAACTCGACGACACCAGCAAGCTCCAGGCACTCATCAAGAAAATCAGTACTGTCAAGGGCGTGAAACAAGTGACGAGAATATAAAAAAGAAAACGAAACGACCAATCATGAAACAGATTCTTTTCCTGTTGCTGCTCGTCTGCTCACTTCCTGTCCGCGCTACCCTTTTCGACTATCAGCGTGTCGACAGCATTAAGGTGATGCAACTGCTGGAGACGGCCTACCGCGAGAAGTCCACGACCAACTGGATGATCTACTTCGCACGCAAACTGCGGGGCATCCCCTACGTGGCGCAAACATTGGAACGCTAGACAGACGAACGTCTCTTAATCACCCAGCGCGAGCTCGTCTGCACCACCTAAGTGGAGAACTTGCTGGATCTTTCTCTCTTCATCAAGAACAAGAAACGGACTTTCGCCGACTTCTGTAATCTCTTACGACAGATACGCTACCAAGACGGACATATTTCCTACACCGATCGGCTTCACTATTTCACAGGGTGGATTCTCGACAACACCCGCATGCGTCTCGTGACCGGTGAGACGCAGTCGCCCGACCCTCCGTTCACCAAGGTGCAGACCCTCCACGTCGACTACATGAGTCGTCACCCATCCCTCTATCCGATGCTGAAAAGCCATCCGGCATGGGTAAGTTCCATCACAGCCATGGAAGACAGCCTCAACGGAAGACGCTGCCGCTACATTCCCAAGGAGGCCATCGCAAACTCGCCACTCTTCCGCCGCACCATCCACGATGGCGACATCATCGCCATCATCACTTCCAAGCAGGGACTCGACACCAGTCATATCGGCATTGCCGTATGGCACAGCGACGGTCTCCATATGCTTAATGCCTCACAAGTGCGCCACAAAGTGGTGGAAGAACCGTGGACACTGCGCTATTACATGTCCCGACATCCTTCGCAGGTCGGTATCAGAATCATCAGACCATGACGAAATTCCTCTTCCTTTCTTCCATAAACCAGACTCTCCGCCGGGGGCTTTCGGCACTGTCGCTCCTGTTTCTGCTCTTGCCGGCCCCGGCGCAAACCCTCGTAAGGGAAAACCCACAGCACACCTTCAAGCAGATTCCCGCAGGCAACTACAGCGGCATCTGTAAGCTCGACGGCGACCGCTACGCCGTCGTCAGCGACAAGAGTCCTGACGGATTCTTCATCTTTCACATCGACATCGACTCCGTCAGTGGCGACATCAGCAGCGTGGAGAGCCTCGGATTCCGTCCCTCGGGAATGCCCGGTCGCGACCAGGAAGGCATCGCCTACATTCCTTCCACCGGCAAGATTCTAATCTGCGGCGAGGCCGACAATTTGATTTACGAATACGACACGACTGGCATGCGCTCGCCGCGCCACTATGAACAGACCGAGGGACAACGGAACCTGACGGGCAGCTACGGTCTGGAATCGCTCACCTACAACGAGACCACCCGACTCATCTGGACCTGCAACGAGAATCAGAACGACTCCATCTGGCTCCAGTCCTACGACGAGCAGGGCCTCCCCGGCCAGAGCTTTCTCTATCTGCTCGACCCCGCCGAAGCCGACCATCCCGGATCGATCTATGCACACGGTGTCAGCGAACTCTGCGCCCTCGACGACGGCACGCTGCTTGTACTCGAACGCGAGTTCTATGTGCCACCCGGCAAAGTCGGTGCATGGGTACAGTGCAAGCTCTACGCCACCGACCTCCAAGCAAAACGCCTTGTTCACTCCTGGAAGACACGCCTGTCGCTACTCTCCTGGCAGTTAGCCAACTATGAGGGCATGTGTGTGGCGCGCCGTCTTGCTCCCGACCGCCTCGTGCTCCTGCTCGTCAGCGACTCGCAAGACCAGTATGGCGGCGTACTGAAAGACTGGTTTAAGACTATTGTCATTCAGACGAATCCCCATAAGTAGGTATTTTTAACGACGGCATCGGCATTTGTAAGTCGGTTGCCGATAAAAAAACGTAATTTTGCACCTAATTAGAAATAGGTATACGAAATGAAATTATCAGAACTGAAAACGGGCCAAAAAGGCGTCATCGTCAAGGTGTCAGGGCACGGCGGGTTCCGGAAGCGTATCGTCGAGATGGGCTTCATCAAGGGCCAGACCGTCGAAGTGCTTCTCAACGCGCCTCTCAAAGACCCCGTCAAATATCGCATCATGGGTTACGAGGTGTCACTGAGACACTCGGAAGCCGACCTGATTGAGGTGGTCACAGAGGACGAGGCGCGCCGTGAGGAGCACTCGAAGCCTGACGACCAAGACGTCATCTATGTCGACTCGAAAGACCTCGATGAGCTGTCCCTCACCAACGAGCAGATGCAGTACGCCGCCGACCGCCGATACCGACACATCTCCGTGGCCCTTGTCGGCAATCCCAACTGCGGCAAGACGTCCCTCTTCAACTTTGCCAGTGGGGCTCACGAGCGCGTAGGCAACTATTCCGGCGTAACCGTAGACGCCAAACTCGGCCATGCCCGGTTTGAAGACTACGAGTTCGACCTCGTCGACCTGCCCGGCACCTATTCACTCTCCGCCTACAGTCCGGAAGAACTCTACGTGCGCAAGGAACTCATCGAGCAGACACCCGATGTCGTCATCAATGTCATCGACGCCAGCAACCTGGAGCGCAACTTGTATCTGACCACCCAACTCGTTGACATGCACGTACGTATGGTGGTTGCGCTCAACATGTTTGACGAGACCGAACGGCGCGGCGACAATGTCGACTACGACCGTCTCTCCGAGCTTTTCGGTGTGCCCATGGTGCCCACCGTGTTCACCACAGGGCAAGGCGTAAAGGAACTTTTCCACAAGGTCATCACGCTCTATGAAGGTGCCGAGGACAGCGACACGCATTTCCGCCACATTCACATCAACCACGGCCACGAGATTGAGCACGGCATCACCGACATACAAGAGCATCTCAAGCAGGAGAAAGACTTGCGTCAGCGATTCTCCACACGCTATTTGGCCATCAAGTTGCTCGAAGGCGACCACGACGTGGAAAACTATATCCGCACGATGCCTGATGCCAACGAAATTTTCCGTCATCGCGACGACGCGGCACGGCGCGTCAAGGAGGAAACCAAAGAAGACTGCGAGACTGCCATCATGGACGCCAAATACGGCTTCATCCACGGCGCGCTGGAGGAAGCCAACTATCATGTGGGGCAGAAAGAGGACACCTACAAGACCACCCATCGCCTCGACGCCATCCTTACCAATAAGTTCGTAGGCTTCCCCATCTTCCTGGCGTTGCTCGCCTTCATGTTCTGGGTAACGTTCACGCTCGGCTCCTATCCGATGGACTGGATCGACTCGCTCATCGCCTGGACAGGCGAACAGGTGTCGGCATTGCTGCCCGACGGACCCGTCAAAGCCATGCTCGTCGATGGCATCATCGGCGGTGTGGGAGCGGTCATTGTCTTCCTGCCGCAGATTCTCATCCTCTATTTCTTCATATCCTTCATGGAAGACTGCGGCTACATGGCACGCGCAGCCTTCATCATGGACAAACTCATGCACAAGATGGGCCTCCACGGCAAGTCGTTCATACCGCTCATCATGGGCTTTGGCTGCAACGTGCCCGCCGTCATGGCCACGCGCACCATCGAGAGCCGTCGTTCCCGCCTCGTCACCATGCTCATCCTGCCGCTCATGAGCTGCGAGGCGCGCATACCTATTTATATTATGATCGTCGGCACCTTTTTCGCACTACACTATCAGTGGCTCATCATGCTCTCACTCTATGCCATCGGCATCCTTATGGCCATCGTCATGAGCAAAGTGTTCACGCGGTTCCTCATCCGTGGTGAGGACACGCCCTTCGTCATGGAGCTGCCACCCTACCGCTTCCCGACGGCCAAGGCCATCTGCCGTCACACATGGGAGAAGGGCTGGCAATATCTCAAGAAGATGGGAGGCATCATTCTCGTAGCCACCATCATCGTATGGGCGTTAGGCTATTTTCCCCACGACGACCGCCTGAGCAAGTCCCAGCAGGAAGAGCAGAGCTGGCTCGGCCACATCGGCCATGCCGTGGAACCCGTCTTCCGTCCGCAGGGATTCAACTGGAAACTCGACGTGGGCCTGCTCGCCGGTGTCGGCGCCAAGGAGATAGTGGCTTCCACCATGGGTGTACTTTATACCGACGACGACAGTTTTTCCGACGACAATAGCATCTCCGCCGACACAGGCAAATATGTGCGGCTACGCCAGCAGATGGCCGCCGACGGAATCACACCGCTCACAGCCTACTGTTTCCTGCTCTTCGTGCTGCTCTATTTCCCGTGCGTGGCCACCATCGCCGCCATTAAGGGGGAGACCGGCTCCTGGCGTTGGGCCCTCTTCGCAGCCGCCTATACCACCGCGCTGGCCTGGGTCGTCTCAGCCGCCGTCAAGCAAGTGGGACTGCTGCTCGGACTGTAAAGCATCCGAAACCGCCCAACTTGCGTTTCTTGACGGCAAGCCCACCACCCATAAAATAGATCCGTAACACCGACAGTCTGGTGTTGCGGATCTATTTTGTGGAGCAGACTTAACCTAAAAGATTGACAGACTTTTTCCCAAACATAGGAGTCGAATGATTTATGGGACGACCGAAGAAGACAACCAATTACTTTCTTTCATATTTGTATATTCTAATATTATAATCAGTTTTTCTTCGGTTGCTTGTTAAAACAGTAAGCTACATGCAGCATGATATAGCGTGGTGTTACGTTGTACCATGTTTCCACTCTCGCTTGCGCATTCAGAGTGCGTCGGATATTGGATAGCTGACCAAGGATGTCAAAGCCGTCAAGCATACATACCAACGAGCCTTTCATGAATGTGCGTGTCAGACGTGCGTTCCATACAAAATCATCTGTGTTCATGTTTGAGTCGTTGTAACCACGGCGGCTGTACATGGTAATATCTGTGCTTATCTGGAACTTGTAAGGCAATTGGGCACTAAATGCCAAGCCATAATCAAAATCCCGGGCTTTAATTGTTGTAAAATCCTCTATATCACTGTATGAGTTGCGCAAATGTATATTGCCGACAGCATTAATCGTGAATTTGTCAGTTGGCCTATAGTTTAACTTCAATGTACCATTGTAGTATGCGGTTTTTACCACACTGCGAACCATTCCATTGGTTTTCTCTGTTCCTATTCGGTCAACACTATTGTCATACCCCATTGAGTTATTGTTTTCCAACGTTATTTTCTTAGCCCTGTCTAATGGTATAGAAAAAGAGCCACCGATACCGGCATCCCAGTTCCCGTTTATTGTTCCCGGACTTACCGTTCTTACACCAGTAGAGCGGTCGTAAATGCTCTCCATGGTCAACGTATTCTGCTTTACCGTAACGCCAGCATTCAAGTTATACATACGTTGTCCTTGCAGATTACGACGGTAATTTACGAGCAGGTCGTGCTTCTGTTCGTTCTTAAGCGGCTTTCCGCTCTGTACGATGTGCAACGGATTACTATTATCTGTACGTCTTACAAGATGTAGCATTGCCGGAGCAGACATATTGAGTGAATACTCCACACTGAACTCGTAATGTGTAGGCCTGTTGAAACTGGCTTTCTGAAAGGTAATGCGTGGTGTAAACATTGCTGTGTTTCTGCAGAAAGTTGTATCTGTGGCAGTCTGGGTGTAGTGCATCCTATTATGCTCAATCCTGACTGGCAGTTGGATGTTGAGCCCTATTTCCGTACTGTCATTCACCCGGCTGGCATATTCTAATCTTAATTGTGGCTCTTGAATGTAGTTCGTAAGCTGATAGTGTGTGGAATTGTCCCTATCCAAAGCATTTTCCAATTCCTCTACAGAAGGCAAAGCACCTAATTCGCTACCCGACTCATATCCCCAGCCTGATATTGTGTGGAGCAAGTAAAGTGAGCGGTTTGTAGTGCGTGAATTATGTGTAAAGGTGTATGAGGGCACTAACCTGATATTGTTTCTTCCGGTCTTTTCCTGCAAACGTATATAATCTTCTACCTTTATTGTGACTTCATGACCGTGGTTTTCGTTATGATTATACCGGTTACGGTAGTCTGTAGCTTCTGTGCTCAAAGTCTGCAATGTATAATGGTCAAACGCATTGTTTCTTGCATCGTCAAAAGCTACATTTGCCCATAAATAAAGGAAGTTGTTATCCATGTGCTTGAATGACACGACCTGGTCCATCTTTAAACCTGCATCCCAATTGTGTCCTTCTCCTTTGGTGTTGTTCAGAACCCTGTTAATACCATATTTACGGAGCATTGCACCCAGGGCTGGCGAGGCAATGCTATCCATCCACGCCTTACCATAAGCATCGAACATGTTTTCACTCAACAAAGCTGTAGCATTATTATATGCGTTATTATATTTACGATAATTGAAAGTCGGCGCAAAAGATGTCCTATAGCCCCAATTCTTTTTCCATTCAAACCTGTGGCTGGTCGCCAGATTTGTGCTGTAGCTTTTTCCCATACGAAATCCTTTGCTGTGGGTATTTCCTCCTGCAAGAAAGTTCTCGGTTGTGGTTGTGGTTTCCTGTTCGTTCTTCTGATAATTGAATGTAACGCCACCACTGACGATATATCGGCCTGCGGCATCTTCTATGTTGTAGTCCATTCCTGCCGACTGCCGCGTAGACAGGTTGCGGGGCTGCATCAAAGGCGACCAATTACCGTTGTTTCCCGGTTTACGGTTATCACTCAAGTTGTTTGTGTTGGCGAATAGTGACAGACGCGAATTGGGAGTATAACGCATGGCAAACAAACGGCCTAAGTAACGGTTATCAGATCCATAGCCAGCCTCGACATTGGCTATATACCCGTCCTGATATTTACGTTTCAGGCCGATGTCCATCGCGTAATTCTTGTTGGTTAGCGTGTCGCCCAACATCCGTTGTAAATCTGACGGTTTCTCGTATACCTTTACTTTATCTACCATGAAGTAAGGAAGATTGTCAAGAATCAGTTTGCGGTCTTTGTTGAAGAAGTCTTTGCCATTCAACAGTAGTTCGTCCACCTTACGTCCGTTTACCGAAATCTGCCCGTTTTCGTCCATGTTGACTCCCGGCAATTGGCGGATTAAATCTTCAAGCATACTTCCTTCAGGGATATTGAAAGCGTCTGCATTATATACTATAGTGTCATTCTTCAGGAAAAATTTCACTTTAGTTGCCTTTACGACAACTTCATTTAGCATGTGCTCATATGCCAAATCATCACTTTGCTGTTTGGGCTGCTTTCTCTGCATAGCTGTGGTTGGCAGAATCATGTACTTCTGATGCTTGTAAAACCGCTTCACCTCGAAGTTGCTGTAAGCATCTTCATATTCCGGATGAGTACAACGCAGGATATATTGACCCAGCGAGTCTATCTCGAACACGAAGCCTCCTTCGCGTTGATTTACATTAAATGTTTTCTCCACTGTTCCTACCACGGTACTGTCCTTAGTTAGCAGTTCTACTTTTGCATCGGCAACAGGTCTTTTTGTAAACACATTCACTACATGTGATATAATCGTAACCCTATCACTTTGTGCAAAAAGATTTACCGTAACAATGCATGTAAGACAAACAGATATTATTATTCTCTTCGTTTTTGCAATATTAATTATACAAATTGTATGTGATGCAAAGGCAGCATAAAACAAAGAACTACGATTATAAATTTAAGGGATTTCTTTTATGAATTTTGGTTATAAGCTAATATTCATAAAAGATATGCCTTCTTATTAGGTAGGAAAACGCTACCCGCATTCCGTTTTACCCCTTTTTGCTCACCATTTAACAAACAAAAGGAAGGATAAGTTTGCCGCTCTCAGGCTTTTCCATTAACTTTGCATAGAATATTACACCAATAACCGAACGAATTTATGAAGAATAAAGCGATTATGCTGTCTGCCATCCTGTCTCCTGCTTTCTGCCAAGGAGCAGCGATTGGGGCGACCAACGACCCAACAGAACAAAACAGGCGCATGCCCAATGTCATTATCATCCTCGGTGACGACGTGGGATACGGCGACTTTGAATGCTATGGCGCGAAAAACGTGTCGACCCCCAACGTCAACCGTCTGGCACAAAAAGGCACACTCTTCACCGACTGCCACGCCATAGCTGCCACCAGTACGCCTTCACGCTATGCCCTGCTGACTGGACAATATGCCTGGCGACGTCCTGACACCGATGTAGCAGCGGGCAATGCAGGCATGATAATCCGCCCGGAACAATTCACCATGGCCGATATGTTCAAAAGCCGGGGATATGCCACGGGAGCCATCGGGAAATGGCACCTGGGACTGGGCGACA
Source organism: uncultured Prevotella sp. (assembly GCA_964411005.1). GTDB lineage: Bacteria > Bacteroidota > Bacteroidia > Bacteroidales > Bacteroidaceae > Prevotella. Next base: position 13,151 of record CAYPJA010000030.1, read on the forward strand.
AGACGGGACAGCAAGACTGGAACGCGCCCCTGCCGGCTGCACTGGGAGACTTAGGATTCGACTATTCCTACATCATGGCCGCCACGGCCGACCGCGTTCCATGCGTGTTTATCGAGAACGGCAAGGTGGCCAACTACGACCCGTCGGCTCCCATCGAAGTAAATTACCGCAAGAACTTTGAAGGCGAACCTACAGGAAAAGATAATCCGGAACTGCTTTACAACTTGAAGCCCAGCCATGGGCACGACATGTCCATCGTTAATGGCATCAGCCGCATAGGCTATATGAAAGGTGGCGGAAAGGCTCTCTGGAAAGATGAGAACATTGCCGACAGCATCGTTGCCCACGCCCTCGGCTTCATCCGGCAACACAAGGAGTCGCCATTCTTCCTCTACCTTGCCACCAACGACATTCATGTGCCTCGCTTCCCGCACGAGCGCTTCCGGGGCAAGAACGCCATGGGACTACGAGGCGACGCTATCATGCAATTCGACTGGACAGTGGGCGAAGTCATGAAAGAGCTGGAAAAGCAAGGACTTACGGACAACACCTTGGTCATCCTGACGAGCGACAACGGCCCCGTGGTCGACGACGGCTACGACGACAAAGCCGAAGAACTGCTGAAAGGACACAAACCGGCCGGGCCTTTCCGTGGCAATAAATACAGTTCCTTCGAAGGTGGAACAGCCGTACCACTCATCGTCAGCTGGCCCCAAGAGGTGAAACAGGGAAAGACCTCACATGCACTCATCAGCCAAATAGACTTCCTGTCATCGCTGGCCGGACTGGTGCACGCCACAGAGCCCAAGGGCAGTGACCCTGACGGAAGGAACCACATCGATGCGCTGCTGGGCAAGGACAAGAAAGGACGCGACTATGTCATCGAACAATCGAACACGCATGTGCTTTCCGTGCGAACAGCTCACTGGAAATATATCGAGCCCAGCGCTGGCCCTGCCATGATACAATGGGGCCCCAAGGTGGAAACAGGCAACAAACCAGTGCCCCAACTATTTGACATGACCAAGGAGATCTACGAAAAAACCAACGTGGCCGACAAATACCCTGCCGTGGTAGCCGAGATGCAAGAAATACTAAAGCAAGAACGCGCGAAATAGCTACAGGCCTTTATAACATCATGACCTGACACCAAAATGCGTGTGAGAACGATATAGGAAAGGCGTGAGATGCCATATTCATGGCCATCTCACGCCTTTCTTCATGACCTGTCTTTACAGGCAAGCATCCAACTGGCTACCGTCCAACATGGCGGAGGATATAGTCACGACAGTCCTCCATCAGCCACTTGGGCGTACTCGTGGCACCACATATTCCCACCGTAGTAATTCCTTCCAACCATTTCATGTCTATCTCTTCCGCCTTCTCTATCTGAAAACTATTGGGATTGACAGACCGGCATTCCTTGAAAAGAACTTTCCCATTCGAACTCTTCTTTCCGGCCACAAAAAGAACCAAATCATGACGGGCGGCAAACTCTGCAATGTTGGGCATCCGATTGGCTACTTGACGACATATCGTGTCAAAACTCCGAAATGTGGATTCAGGCGATATGTGTTTCTGGATATAGTCGATGATGTGATGAAACTCATCCAGACTCTTTGTTGTCTGTGAATAGAGATAGATATCCCGGGAAAAGTCGAGACGCTTTACATCATCAAGATTTTCCACCACAATGGCTCTGCTCTGCGTCTGACCGACAAGCCCCAACACCTCGGCGTGTCCGCTCTTGCCGAAGATAACTATCTGCGCCTCCGGATTGTTGTCAAACTGGCGCTTGATGCGCCTCTGCAAAGCCAAGACAACCGGACACGTGGCATCAATAATCTCAATGTCGTTGCGGCGGGCAGTCTCGTAAGTCTGCGGCGGCTCACCATGAGCTCTCAGCAGCACCTTGACATGATGCAGACGACGCAGACGATCGTGATCAATGGTCACCAGCCCCTTCGCCGCCAGCCGTTCCACCTCCATACCGTTGTGAACGATATCGCCCAAACAATAGAGTGTGCCACCGCCGGCCAACTCTTCCTCAGCCTTCTTGATGGCCGTCGTCACACCGAAACAGAAGCCACTGCCCTGATCGATCTCTATTTGCAGTTTATCTGACGTTGACATTCAGTACTATCTTAGATTTGCCAGGGTCGTTGGTGATGAGCAATAAACGAGGTTTAGATCGCACTCCCTTGAGGCCGTCGGCATAGGCCGTCACCTTCAGATTTGCCTTTCCTCCCGCCGGTATTGTTGTCTTGTCGAGTTTCACCTCCAGTCCGCCCGTAAACATCTGTAAAGAACTGATGACCAAAGGCGAAAGCCCATTATTTCCTATCTCGATCTGTCCCTTCAGCTTCTTCCTGCCCTTGAAACTACCCAGACTAAACGAATCGGCCGACAACACCACCTGCGGTGCGTTGGCCTTCTCCTCCTCGGACATCTTAAACGATGGCAAAAGCACACTCGACACCGTAATCTCGGTCTCAGGTGTCACCTTCTCGCCCGGATGTGCACCCAAATAGAGCGTGGTCTGAGTCAAACCAAAATCATGAAGTTTCTTTGAGTCGAGTGTGATAGTGGCCACGCCGCTATGCCCGGGAGCTATCTCAGCAGGATAAACCCGCGCCTTGAGATAAGGCGGAAGATGCATGATCTGAGGTTGCACGCCCTCGCTCGTCGGATTGAAGATATGAATCTCTATCTTCGGCATGTCTCCCCGATTGACATCATCAAATTCCAAATCGTTCTTATCGACTTTCAACTCGCCCAATGTGAAAGGATAATTGCCCTCGTAATCAGCAATCCCATCGACAACAATCCCTTTCATTGACACGACCAAAGGAGACTCTGACGCGTTGCTGTACACGCTTACGAACTTGACAAAATGCCCCATTGTCATAGCGTCATAAGAAGCCTCTACGGTGAACTCCTCCCCACCCTCTATGGCGGTTTTCGGATAAGTGACCGTCGTGCACCCACAACTTGTACGCACATCGTTAATAATCAACGCCCTCGGGCTGGGGTTCCGCATGCGAAACGTTGCTGTCACCGGGTGTTTGAAAACCACTTGACCACAATCGACAGAAGCCTGCAAGGACTCTATCTGCTGCGCCTGCAAGGTGAAAGGCAGCAAGGCCAATGCCGCCACCATCATATTCAGTTTCTTCATGTTTCTTTTTTTATTTCACTTCCAACACCAAGGCTTTGTCACGAGCCGTAAACTCTGGACTGTAAGCACACTGTACGGTGCACGTTCCCGTCTGATAGGTGCCGGAACGGTCTATATAATATTCAGTCTCGACCACATGGGTTCCTTTGTTCATACGGTCAAAATAATAATTGGTCACGTTGTCTTTGGGAGCGAGATAATACCCCCAACGATAGCCGCTGAGTTGGCTGACTGGCTCCATACAGGCCGCACGCTTGTCGCTGACCTGTACGAAATCGTAATCGCGGTCGGCCACAATCGTAATGCGTACCTTAACCTTGTCACCCATCCGGAGATTCTGGACGTCTCCGACCAGCTCACGAGTCACTCTCAACCCGGCAGAAACATGGTCAATATCAGTGGATTTCTGCCAAAACTGAGCGTAGACAGCTCCCCAGCTGGTTCCCTCGCTGGTCTTTTCGGCAACAAACGTCTTGAAACGTCCTTCCGCAAAACTCTTCACATAACCTAAACCTGCCGTAGCGGCGACAGTTTGCAATTGTTTTCCGTCGATATAGAGCACGGGCTGCTCTTTACTGCCCAACTTGGATTTCGTAGACAGGTTGCCATCTCCTTCTCCAAAGAAAGCATAAACGGCATCAACCGTATTGATTGGCGTTGACCACTGCTGCGTGCGTTTCTCCTGCAACAACCACTGCTGCATCTCCTCCATACGCACAGTCTCATCCGGCGTAAGAGCCTTCATTGCCTCAATGGCCGCCACCTGCGACGGGATACGATAATCGAACCAAGAATATTGCGCTTTCGGCGAGTCGAAATAGCGCCCCATATCCTCTTTGTAAACGGTATATTCATTGACGCTCTGCAGATACTCGCCGGCTTTTTGCGCCTTACCATATTTAGAAAGGATGATGGCCGACATGGCCTTCCCATAAATGGTAAGTTTCGCAGGCTGTTTCTCCAACTTGGAGAGCAGGTAATCAATGTCTGCGGTAGCCTGATGGCCACTCATAGCTGAAATATAAAGGAAGTCGCACGCAGTCTCGCTGGGCACAAGGTCTTTGGCACCTTGTTTTTCTTCTTTCTTCATCCATTCCACCTCACGGGCAATCTCCTTCTGCAGGAAGCCATAGGCTTGAGCTATCATCGTTGCCGTTTGTTGCTGCTGCCCTATCATGGCATTGAGTCGCACCAACATCTTGGCCACCGCCTCGGTCATGCAGACACTGCCCGGCATACCCGGCCACCAAGAGAAGGAGCCATCGGCACGCTGAAGCTTCCGCAATTTATAAAACACATCGTCCTGTCGCTGTTGCAACTGGTTGTCGTCAAAGAACTGGAAGAGCATCTGTTTCTGGTCTGATTCCGATTCGGCCTCCATCATCCACGGTGTCTCATTGAGAACAATATTCTTCAACTCCTGATTCTTCTCCAAAGCCGACTGCAACGACTGATTGCTCTCCTCACGCTGCCATTGCTGCACGGTCGTCTTGATAGAAGGAACTGAAGAAAGAATGTCTTTGCCCAACGCGTTGGCATAATAGGCCGCGGCAAGGCTGACCGCATTCTCCTCATAAGACTTTGCCACATAAGGCAAAGCCTGTATCATGAGCCAAGCTGGATTGTTCGTATATTCCACTGTAATCTTTGCCTGCTGACCGCTCGTTATTCCTTCAAGGTCTATCGTCTTGGTGCCAGGCACGTTCTGCGTAAAGGGCACCGTATTGGTAACGAGTTCCTTGTCAGGCAACAAGGGCAGATAATGTTGCTCGCCATCGCTGTAACCATGTCCTTCCGCCACAACACGAACGATATAAAGCGTACCTTCGAGTCCTTCTGTCGGCACATCCATCGTGACAAGGGCCGTAGCTCCAGCCTCCACCTTATAGTTTTTGCTGGCTTTGTAGACAGTCTTCTCCGTCTCTGGATTCAAGAGCAACAGTGTGGCACGCCCGCTCACCGCTTCTTCCGAGCTGTTCATCACGCGGCTTGTCACTTGCACCTTGTCTCCCTTGCGGACAAAGCGCGGAAGGTTGGGTTGTATCATCACCGTCTTACGGGCCACAGCCTCACCATCAAGCAATCCATGGTTGGCTTGCTTGTCGTGAGCCAATCCCATGAACTTCCACGTCGTAACACTTTCCGGAAGTGTAAACTTCAACTGAATATTTCCGTTATCGTCCGTTTCCAAGTTTGGATAGAAAAATGCCGTCTCATTGAGATTCTCACGCAGTGCATACGCTACGTCCGCCGTTGAATGCTCTTCCCCGTCGGTTTCCTTTAAGTCTGCCGAAGCTGTGCCCCCTTGGGCATCCGCCACTCGCGAATAGGAGTTAAGATCGACTTCGGCCAACGAATTTGCCTTTGCCATAACGACTTCTGCTTTTTGGGCCACATCCAACCCTGCAATACGCCCTTCCAGGGCAAAGGCCATAGGCCGGGAACTCCACAAAGCAAAGCAGTCCTCATCCCAATGGGTGAAGTCGAGATTGCGCTCGACCAAAGCCTTATAAGGCTGTTCACCATAGATATTTCTTTCATAACGCACACCTCCCTTACTCCAGGACAGACTGGTGCCACTGGTGTATGAATGATTGGAGAAAGACCAACTATGCGGATAGATAGCATCGAGACTCTTATCATAGAGCACTGCAAGCAACTGCGCCTTGGCGGCAGACGCCGCACGATGCTGACCGATGCCATTCCACCCCTCTGGACGTTCAATGTGAAGTGTCCATGTCTCCTGCTGACCAGGACGGAGGCGGTCGCGGAACGAAGTCCATCTCAACGAGAGACGCTTGTCAGGCAACGGCTTGCGAATGCTTGCCGTATGACTATAGAACAGTCCGTTACGCACCCAAGCACAGGTGACGAGAAGCTCATCACCATACTCTTCCTTGTAATTCAACTTCAAAGTCTTAACCGCATTCTGCTGGTCAACAGCCCCTTGAGCGATTTCCTTGCCATTGGCAAAAGCACTATAGACGATATGCACGTCGTCACTCGATCCGAGCTGAATGTATACCGGCTGTCCATCCATCGGGAATTCGGATGAGCTTTGATAAAACCAGTCACGCGTGTCAGAAGCCGGATGTTGGTCATTCATCGTGAAAACGACAAATTCATGGCTGAGCGTATCGGTGCCGCACTGCGCCTCCAGAGTGTAGCGTCCCGAAGGCAGATTCTTGAGTTCGTCGGCAAGTTGAGTTGTACGGTTAGCTTCCGCTGTGTATCTACCGACTATGTCCCCCATCCTTATGGAATAAGCGACATTTCCAGCTATCTCCTGCCCGCCAGCATTCAGATAGGTAAACGTAATGTCGCACAGACTGTCACGCAGAATTTTATCAGGGAAAGTCGTTCGCAGCAGCGTGGGTTGTGACCCAAGCAGCAACGTCGTCTCACCTTCATGACTTTCACCGGCACCATCGGTAACTTCCACACTGGCCGTGAAATTGTACCACTGACGATCCGCTTTTTTCATCTGCGGCATCGTCATCGGAACAGGTATAACGAACGAGCCTTTCTCGTCTGTCACCAACGTGTCGCTTCCGAGGTCGACACGGGCGGCATGGACGCCACCGCGCCACCAACCATACCTGGCAGGAGCACGGCGAACAGTGTATTTCACTTGTGCCCCTTGCACGGGCATACCGGAATAGGTGCGAGCATATCCCGTCACACAAACAGTATCTCCACTATGATAAGCTACACGCACGGTATCGAAAACGACCTCATAAGTCGGCCGTTTGTACTCCTCTACACGGAAAGACACAGAACTACTGGCAGCCCTAACACTGAAACGCCCTGTAAGGGCGGAAGCCGGAAGCACAAAGTCGGCAGAAGCCGTTCCGTAAGCATCCGTAACCACCTGCTGTTGCCGGATGGTCTTATAGTTGGCGTCACGCAGCGTAATCGTAATCTCCCTGCTCCCATCAGCCACCTCATCTGTAGCTGTCTGATTGCGTGTGGCTACAAGAGCCACATGCACCGTCTGTCCTGGACGGTAGAGACTACGGTCGGTGAAGAGCTGCACATGCCGACGCTCTTCGTTAGGAACTTTCCAAGTCCTGAAACGCGTATAAAACGCTGATTCCCGATTCGCCTTGTCGCTGTCAGTAAAAGCGAAGATGGAGGAAAGCTGATCGGCAAATTCACCTACATGCTGAGCACCGTCGGTAACCTCTACGTGTGGAGCATATATCACCTCACCACGGGCGTCGGTGGTTAAAGTAACTATCGAATCTGACTTCTCCGGCTTGCGAAAACGCAACTGCACCGTAGTACCTGCAAGCGGCTTACCGGTTATGGCACTGACTGTTGCTATACGGAAAGAATGCTCCCCGTTTTGCTGCACCATTGTATAAACATCGCTAACATAGAGAAGAGCGCGCTTGGGACTGATCTGCGCATTATCGGTGGTAAACTCAACAAGATAGACACCCACGGGCAACGGATCGACAGTCAGAGTGTCACTCATTACCTTGTAAGTGGGCTGTCCGTAGAAATGATGAGTTTGAGAGAAAGCAGCCGATGCGGACAAGCCTTTTCTTATCTTTTCATAGTCCTTTTTATCATTGGGGTCAAGATGTGTATCGCCATTGAGGCCAGTACGTGTTACGGTCAATGTAAGTTCTTGCACATTAGTTAAGCTCGTGACATAGATGTCATGTTTCCGACCAGGCATAGCGACGCCACCATTCAGCGACACCTGGAAACTTGGCAATGTGAGCTGGGCCTTGGCATTGCGTAAGATGTTCATGCGCGGCCATGCTCCCCAACGCGATAAAGCATAATTGACGTAGTTATAGCGGTCTTCAGCGGAAGCGTCCTCGGCCTGCTCCATGAAGCGGTATCGCTCGATGGCCAGTTCTCCACACTCGCGCAAATCTTGATATTCATTAATGAGAGAGTCGATGGTCTGCAGATATTTCGACCTGCGCACCTCAGCCACATCCTCAAATCGTTCTTTCTGTGTCATCTTAAAAGCACAGATACATGCGGCCGCACGATTACCATGCTTCAGATACCAATCATGAAGCACTTTATAGTCGGCAGCTGCAAAACCAATAACATGCAACAAATCGTCATAAAAAATCTTAGAGTCGACGCCTTCTACAGCAAAAGGCTCATAGCCTTCGGCCTTGAGGGCTGCAAGCATATCGGGATTCTGCATTGACAATCTAAAGTACTCCTTGCTTTTCACCTTGGCATCAGAAAGTTCTTGATGCTCCTGATAAATCCGGCCCAAAGCACTCGCATAGACAGCATACAAAACCGGGTCGCCATCCTTCACCTTCACGGCCTCAGCCTCCAAGCTCCCCACTTCACTTTTCAATGAGTCGTACGAGATATGTGTTTGAACAGCAGCACGTAACAGACGTGCTTTGAGCAACTGACCATAGTCGGTCGTTGCCGTAGCCTTCTGCAAGATACGGTCAAGTACTCGTAGTTGCGTCTTAGGCATATCCTTTCTCTCTGCCGAATTATATTGTTTCCATAACGCCGTATAATTGTCGGCCATTACACTTGCTGGTACCAAGAGAAGGAATACCACGAATGTCTTACAAAGATGTCTCATCATGCGATATTTTCATTTTTTAAAGGCCTGTTTTTGCCCATGAATAATATGCAAAGTTAATAAAAAAAAGAGAGAAACAGCCCTCTGCACCTTGATATTAAGGATAATTTATAATATTCACGCTTCTACCCGGGATAAAGAGCATATCATTAATGAAATGTTAAAAAAGGATTCTTTGAAAAGACGACATTTCACATCTCAGAAAATAATGCTTAACTTTGTGCACATGAAAAAGTTTCTAATATTTTTTGCATTGTCTTGTGCAGTTACCGGCGCAAACGGTGCCACGCCCGAGAACACAAACGTCGAAGAGCCACAGTTTGACGAGTATTTCTGCGACACCACCCTTCGCATCGACTATGAGATGTCTGGCGATATACGAACACAGCATATTGCCATCGATGAACTCTGTCGTAGCCCACACTGGTATGGACGTCGCCACCACTTGAACGAGCTTCCCATTGAGGGGAACGGGCAGATAACTATGCGCGACCACAAGAGCGGACGCATCATCTACCGCACCTCATTCTCCACCCTGTTTCAAGAATGGCTTGCCTATCCGGAGGCCAATCACACACAACGCAGTTTCGAAAACGTGTTCGTCATGCCCATGCCCAAGGATACGGCCGACGTAACCATTGACCTCCGTAACTATCAACGAGAGATAATGACGACCATGACACATCAGGTTGTTCCTAATGACATCCTCATTCGTCATATCGGCGAGAAAGACGTGACACCGTGGGAGGTGATTCAACTGCCGCGTGACACCACCCGTTGCATCCATCTTGCCTATATGGCCGAGGGGTACCAACCAGAGGAAATGGGCAAATTTATCAATGACGCGCACAGAGCGACGGACGCCATTTTTTCTCACGAACCTTTTAAATCTATGCGTGACCGTTTCTATATCGTAGCCGTGAAATCGCCATCGAAAGAAAGCGGCGCCGGAGAGCCCGGAAAAGGCATTTGGAAAAACACCGCTCTCGGTTCCCATTGGGACACATTCTATAGTGAACGTTATCTGACAACCAGCAACCTGCGCCGCATGCACGACTGGCTGGCCGGCATCCCCTACGAACACATTATCGCCCTTGTCAACAGCAAACGTTACGGAGGTGGCGGAATTTATGGTGAATACTTGCTCTCCACAATCGACAACGAACACTCTAAGCCCGTCGTCGTGCATGAATTCGGGCACAGTTTCTGTGGTCTGGCCGACGAGTACGCCTACGAAAGCGAGCAGGTGCCCATGTATCCAACCAACGTGGAACCGTGGGAAAAGAACATCACTACAAAGGTAAACTTTAAGGGAAAATGGGAAAACATCCCTGATGCAGGATTCTATGAGGGAGCAGGCTACACACTCAAGGGCGTTTGGCGCGCCTATCCCGACTGCCGCATGCGCACTAACGAAAATCCACATTTCTGCAAGGCTTGTCAGAAAGCCATCAAGGACTTTATTGATTTTTATACAAAGTAAATCTCTCCTCGCGCAAAACTGACATGAGTTTTAACAAATAAAAAGAGCCGTTCTTCGTATGGTTTTACGAAGAACGGCTCTCAGACTTTATCTCACACTTACCATTGAGAATGGCTTAGTGAAGTCTTATTTAATTTCTAAACAACAATCCATGTTCGTCGGCATCAATGGTGATGGGCTTCTCGCGCGTCACTTGCTCAGCCAGCAATTTGCGACTGAGATCATTGAGAACATAATCCTGTATGGCCCGCTTGACAGGACGTGCACCGAACTCTGGATCATAACCCACATCGGCCAAATAATCGATGGCACGTGACGTCCATTCCAAAGCAAACCCCTGCGACTCCAGCATCTTCTTGACTCGATTCATCTGCAATGTAACCACCTGAGCTATTTCCTTCTTCGTCAACGGCAAGAACATAATGATGTCGTCTATACGGTTTAGGAATTCCGGACGAATGGTCTTCTTAAGCATATCCATCACCGTTGCCTTCGTCTCATGCAAACGACTACCACGGTTTTGATCGGTTAAGCCTTCCAACTGCTGCTGAATGTACTGACTAGCAAGATTAGACGTCATAATGATAATGGTATTCTTGAAGTTGACCACACGTCCTTTGTTGTCAGTCAAGCGGCCATCATCGAGCACCTGCAACAAGATATTGAACACATCCGGATGAGCTTTCTCTATCTCATCGAAGAGCACCACACTGTAAGGCTTACGGCGCACAGCCTCCGTGAGTTGGCCACCCTCATCATAACCGACGTAACCCGGAGGTGCACCAATCAGACGAGACACGCTGAACTTTTCCTGATACTCGCTCATATCAATACGAGTCATCATGTTCTCATCATTGAACAGATACTCTGCCAAAGCTTTGGCCAACTCTGTCTTACCGACACCCGTAGTGCCCAAAAAGATGAACGAGGAGATAGGTCGATTGGGGTCCTGCAAACCAGCCCGACTACGACGCACTGCATCACTAACGGCACGGATAGCCTCATCCTGACCGACAACACGCTTATGAAGTTCGTCCTCCAAATGAAGCAACTTCTCTCGCTCACTCTGCATCATCCTTGTCACAGGAATGCCTGTCCAACGACTCACCACCTCAGCAATGTCATCAGCGGTGACCTCCTCACGAACCATATCCTCACCACCCTGTGTAGCCTTAAGCTGGAGCTGAATGCTATCAATGTCATCTTGCAGCTGTTTTAAATTGACATACTTGATTTCCGAAACTATGGCATAATC
>CAYPJA010000031.1:0-23584 GCA_964411005.1 uncultured Prevotella sp.
GGAACTGCTCACGCGACTTCTTGTTAACGAAAGTTGAACGGTTGACCGTGTAGATACGTTTATGCGTCGGCAGGGGGATAGGACCGCTGACAATAGCACCTGTAGCCTTAACGGCCTTCACAATCTTCTCTGCTGACTTGTCGACCAACTGGTGGTCATAGCTCTTCAGCTTAATACGAATTTTTTGACTCATAATTCTAATCAGATTATTTGTATTTTATTATTTTAAGGAAAAGAGAACACCCGGTAAGAGTCATACGCTACCAAAGGTGTCTCTTCATCCTGCTTTAGTCTTTACGTTCTTATGTATGACGACCTTTATTAAAGCATCTCCGGATGTCCGCCAAGCTCTGTCAAGATTTCCTTAGCAAGGCTTGTCGAGACAGGAGCGTGATGATCATACTCCATCGAAGAAGTAGCACGGCCAGAAGTAATTGTACGTAGGGCCGTTACATAACCAAACATCTCCGACAGCGGCACCATAGCCTTGACAATACGAGCACCACTGCGAGCCTCTTCCATGCCCTGTACCATGCCGCGACGCTTGTTCAAGTCACCGATGACATCACCCATATTCTCCTCCGGTGTCACCACCTCGACTCTCATAATCGGCTCCATGAGCACAGGTTTAGCCTTCGGACACAGCACCTTGAAAGCCTGACGTGCTACAAGTTCAAATGAAAGCTGATCAGAGTCGACAGGGTGGAAGCTACCATCATTGAGTGTCACCTTCATGCCCGTTATCGGGAATCCGCCGAGCACACCATTGGAAAGGCACTCCTGGAAGCCCTTCTGCACAGCCGGGATATACTCCTTAGGCACGTTACCGCCCTTGACATTGTTTACAAACTGCAAGTCACCCTCTGTGTAGTCCTCATCCTTCGGAGCGATGGTGACATCAATGCAAGCAAACTTACCACGGCCACCCGTCTGCTTCTTGTAAGTCTCACGGCTCTGAGCAGTGCCCATGATAGCCTCCTTATAGTTAACCTGAGGCTTACCCTCATTACACTCCACTTTGAACTCACGCTTCAGACGGTCGATAATGATATCGAGGTGCAACTCACCCATACCAGAGATAATGGTCTGACCGCTCTGTTCATCGGTACGCACGGTGAATGTGGGATCTTCCTCTGCAAGCTTGGCAAGACCGGTATCCATCTTGGCCACGTCAGCCTGACTTTTCGGCTCCACAGCAATAGAAATCACAGGGTCGGGGAAGGACATCGACTCCAGTACGATTGGGTGGGCCTCATCACAGAGCGTATCACCCGTACGAATATCCTTAAAGCCCACGCCCGCACCGATATCACCGGCGTCAATGCTATCCATTGGGATTTCCTTGTTAGAGTTCATCTGGAACAGACGGCTAATACGCTCCTTCTTGCCAGAACGGGGATTGTAGACATAAGAACCAGCAGACACCTTACCCGAATAAACACGGAAGAAAACCAAGCGGCCCATGAACGGATCAGTGGCAATCTTAAACGCCAAAGCAGATGTCGGCTCATCCTCAGAAGGCTTGCGATCCTCTTCTTCACCTGTCTCAGGATTAGTACCTACGATATTGGGCGTATCCAACGGTGACGGCAGGAAGGCACAAGTGTAGTCAAGCAACGGCTGCACACCCTTGTTCTTATAAGAAGAGCCCAGAGTCATCGGGGTAATCTCCATAGATATTGTACCCTTGCGCAAGGCTGCCATAATCTTTTCCTCAGGAATATCCTTACCCTCCAGATACATCTCCATAAGTTCCTCGTCGAAGTCAGCAGCAGCCTCCAACATCTTGTCGTGCCACTCCTGGGCCTCATCAGCCAAATCGGCAGGAATCTCGTCAACCTCATATTCAGCCCCCATAGTCTCATCATTCCACAGGATAGCCTTCATCTTAATCAAGTCGACGACTCCCTTAAAGTTCTCCTCTGCACCGATAGGAATCTGCACAGGAACGGGATGAGCACCCAAGATGTCTTTCATCTGCTGGACAGTCTCAAAGAAGTCGGCTCCCGAACGGTCCATCTTGTTGACATAACCAATACGGGGCACATTGTACTTATCTGCCTGACGCCACACAGTCTCCGACTGAGGCTGAACGCCGTCAGCAGCCGAATATGTAGCGATAGCACCGTCAAGGACACGCAACGAACGCTCCACCTCTGCAGTGAAGTCAACGTGTCCCGGAGTATCAATCAAGTTGATTTTGTAAGACTTACCTCCGTACGTCCAGCTGCAAGTTGTGGCAGCCGACGTGATAGTGATACCACGCTCCTGCTCCTGCGCCATCCAGTCCATGGTGGCAGCGCCATCATGCACCTCGCCAATCTTGTGCGTCTTACCTGTATAAAACAGGATACGCTCAGACGTAGTCGTCTTACCGGCGTCGATATGGGCCATAATGCCTATATTGCGAGTTAAATGTAAATCGCGGTTTGCCATTTTCTTTTTACCTTAATGTTTTGAGTTGTTGTCCTTGTTTTTTTAGAATCTGAAGTGGGCGAATGCGCGGTTGGCCTCAGCCATGCGGTGCATATCCTCCTTACGTTTGAAGGCACCACCCTGATTATTGAAGGCATCCATAATCTCTGCAGCGAGTTTGTCAGCCATGCTCTTACCGCCACGCTTGCGTGCGAAAGCAATCATATTCTTCATGGCCACACTCTCCTTACGATCCGGACGTATCTCCGTAGGCACCTGGAACGTAGCACCACCGATACGGCGGCTCTTCACCTCCACCACAGGCGTAATGTTGTCAAGAGCCTGCTTCCAAATCTCAAGCGGCGACTTTTCCTCTTTCGCCGTCTTGTCCTTTACGATATCAAGGGCCTTGTAGAAGATTTCATACGACGTATTCTTCTTACCGTCATACATCAGATGGTTTACGAACTTTGAGACCTTTTGGTCGTTGAAGACTGGATCCGGCAGGACCACACGCTTCTTTGGTTTTGCTTTTCTCATTTCTTTAATTTATAGGATTCTGCTTGGGGCTGTCATTTTCTTGTTTCTTCAACGTCCACACCTGAACATTTACTCAACCTGTTTTTAACAATTCTCCAGCAAAACTATTTATATTATATGCGATATTGATAATATCAAAAAGGGGGAGCTCTCAGCCCACAGCCTTCCTGGCTCTCGGCTCACAGCTCTCAGCCAATGCTTTTACTTCTTGGCCTTCGGACGTTTAGCCCCATACTTGGAACGACGCTGTGTACGATTGGCCACACCAGCGGTATCAAGCGTACCACGCACGATGTGATAGCGCACACCAGGAAGGTCCTTAACACGTCCACCACGCACCAGTACAATACTGTGCTCCTGCAGATTGTGTCCTTCTCCGGGAATGTAGCTGTTAACCTCATTCTGATTGGTCAAACGCACACGAGCCACCTTACGCATGGCTGAATTAGGCTTCTTCGGGGTCGTAGTGTAGACACGCACACACACGCCACGGCGCTGCGGACATGCGTCCAACGCCGGCGACTTGCTCTTGTCTACCTGAGCCTTTCTGCCTTTTCTTACTAACTGTGAAATAGTAGGCATAATTTTACTTTTTTAATTTATATATTTATTTTCTTTATTATCAATATGTTACAATTCGGCTACAATTCGGCGATAGCCATTTCGGGGTGCAAAGGTACGAACTTTCCGCCAAAGTTCCTAATAATATGAGGAATAATTAAAAGCATACGTTTTTTGATTAACAAAAAATAACTTATAGATATCGATATTATAATATTTTAAACCTACATATTCGACCTGTATAGCAGTTCGGCATTAGCATAATACATATTCCTTCCATAAAGCAATTCTATTCATCCGCATTGTTCAACATTACTATTCAAGCATCAAAAAAGACACATATCTGTCTCTTGTACAGTTTTTTTTTGTAACTTTGTCCTCTATTAGAACGGATTCTAATTACAACTGATATCTTTGACACGACACAACAACTTCCATTAAACACCAAATTCCAGACGATTACATTTCATCAAACTCACTTTCATACGATATTTATGAATACAAAGATTATTCTATCCGTCTCCCTTTGGGCTGCCGTCTCTATGGCCTCAGCTCAAACCATCCGCTGGTATCAGACCACACCTGAGAAAAGCTGGCAATTAAGCAAAACCAAACTAACGGGAAAGGCCATCTACGAGCAGCCCGTCAGTGAGACTAACGAACAGGGCACAGTGTTCCGTGCCTTTGGAACGACCTTCAACGAGTTGGATTTTCTTGCCATGCAACGTCTCACGGAAAAAGAACAGGATGACATATTCCGTCGGCTCTTCGCCCCTGATGGTGATTTGCGCTTGACACGTGGCCGCGTATCGATGAACGCCAACGACTATGGCAACGGGTGGTACTCATGTGACACTGTAGCTGGCGACTTCGAACTAAACTATTTCAACATCGAACGCGACAAGCAAACACTACTGCCCATGATACATCATGCACAGAAATACTTGCCTTCACTGCGCCTGTGGATGTCACCTTGGAGTCCGCCAACATGGATGAAAATCAATCAAGACTATCCCGTACTATCCAGCAAATATAACCAACAACCCAAAGAAAAGGACTACCTGCTCTTTGGAGGAAATGAAATGGTTGATCCTGACGAGATGAAGCTCTTGGGGGAACGAAAAGGGCAGTTTCCACGTCGCCTGGCCACCCAAGACTATTTCATCCAAGACCCACGCTACCTGAAATCGTACGCCAATATGTTCTGTAAGTTCATAGAACTTTACGCTAAGGAAGGAATCCCCATCGACATGGTAATGTACCAGAACGAAGCCTACTCCTACACCCCCTATCCCGGCTGTGCATGGACAGCCGAAGGCACCATACGTTTCAACCGCGACTATCTGGCCCCAATATTGAAAGAGAAACACCCCGAGGTGAAACTCTACATCGGGACATTCAACACCAACCGATACGACTATGTGGAACGAATCATCGATAACCTGCAAGATCATGTGTCCGGAGCCGGTTTCCAGTGGGAAGCGCGAGAGAATCTCAGCTCCATCCGCAAGCGCTACCCCAGCATAAATCTCATTTGTTCGGAAAGCGAGTGTGGCGGCGGAAAGATGGACTGGAACGATGCAGAACATACCTTTTTCCTGATTTCCGACAATTTAGGTAATGGCTGCAACGAATGGTATAACTGGAATTTCATACTCTGTGACAACGGTATCAGCCCTTGGGGATGGACACAGAACGCACTTATCCAGGTAAATTCAAAGACCAACAAGTATCGACTCACCCCTGAATACTATGCAGTGAAGCACTTCTCACACTTTATCACAGAAGGCACACGCATCATTGGGTATAACCGTCAAGGAGCAGGCGAGAAACATCGTAGCAAGAATGTCTACATAGTACTGTTTCAAAAAACAGATGACAAACACATCGTAACGGCTGCCAACTTCGCCGACGAGCCCCAGTCTGTCTCAGTCCCAATGGGCAAGAAGTTCTTAAACGTGACATTGCCTGCGCATACCCTAAACACATTTGTCGAATAGGTGATAAGATTTTGGGGATAGGGCGCCCTTCAGCTCTCGGCCCACCCCCAAAATCTACATCCGCTCCGGCAAGGTAACACGAAACAGTGGGCTTTCAGTGTGGTCGACATAGATCATATCTATCATCTTATTCACCACCTCGGGGTAAGCATCCTTGATATCGTGATCTTCGTGCAGATCAGTAGCGAGATTATAAAGATAAGGTGTGCCGCGTCTGACCACCAGTTTATAGTCACCCCAGCGCACGCCAAGCATATTGGTCTCGTGGAACTCCCAGTAGAGATGATCGTGACGATCTTGCTTACCCTTACCCATGAGTGTGGGATAGATGGAAATTCCATCGAAGCGGTCGGCCATTCCAAGACGTGGATTACGGTAGCGATCTACATAATGACGGATACCGGCAAGGTCACAAAAGGTAGGCATGAGATCATAGAAAGCAAACATGTGGTCGCTGGTCGTTCCGCCCTTGATATGCCCAGGCCACCAGGCGATGAAGGGAACACGAATGCCACCCTCATAGGTACTACGCTTGAGACCGCGGAGCAGTCCATCACGATTAAAGAACGTAGGATCAGCACCCCCTTCCTCGTGAGGGCCATTGTCGCTCGTAAAGATAACCACCGTGTTGCGGTCAAGTCCCTTCTCACGCAATTTGTCCATAATCTCCCCCACTTGCATATCAAGCCTCGTAATCATGGCTGCAAACTCCGCATGGGCATGCCGAGTGGGATTATAGCGTGAAGCCTCCTGTCCACCGAAGGTCTTGTCGTCTACGAAACGAGCCATGTAGGCCTGCAGGATAGAGTCGTTGGGCTGGCGCAACTCGGCGTGAGGCAGAGTGTAGGTGAAGATGCCAAGGAACGGCTGGTTCTTAGTCTGTTTGTCAAGCCAGGCGAGAGCACGCTGATGGATGAGATCAGCAGAATACTGCGAGCGATTGTTATAGTCGGAGCCATACATGGCATGTTGCGTGTTCTCAGACAGTTCCACACGCTTGACGCCCTTATCACCGGCCGAACGACTATAGCAATTCAAAAAGTTGGGAAAATAAAGGTGGGCCTGAAACTGGCAGATGTAGCCGTAAAACTCGTCGATACCACGCTTGTCGGGCGTGGAAACGCTTCCCTCATATCCCCCGGCCCACTTGCCGAAGAGTCCCGTGGTATAACCGTTGTCCTTGAATATTTCAGGGATGATGACATGGGCCGTATCATAGGGTTCCTGTCCCACAACCGCATAGTCAAGGTTTTGGCCGTAGCGCACATTGCACTCACTGGCACGCCAATACTCTTTGTTGCCACGCACATGGGTATGTCCTGTATGCTGACCCGTCATGAACGACGCGCGCGAGGGCGCTGAGACAGGACTGCCCGCATAGGCCTGCGTAAAGCGCATACCCTCAGCGGCGAGTCGGTCGATGTTGGGAGTAGCGATATACTGCTGCCCATAGCAATGGAGATCGCCATACCCCATGTCGTCACACATGATGTAAATGATGTTGGGGCGCTGTCGAGCCCCAGCGGGAATCACCGCCAACAGTCCAATCACGGACGCCACAAAGCTGTATTGCATCTTTAATTTCTTTTGATTGTTTCCTCTGGTTCTGTCACTGCCATCTGTCTTTTTTCAATCGGCCCGTGCAGGCCGGACTCATGGTTCCGATCCAACACGGGCCGATGACGCAGACATCGGGATGATGTCTACTGCAAGAAGCCTTCGCAACTCACGGTTTAAGCCTGTCCGTTGCCTGTTCCGAACGGCGCGATGGTGTCAGGGCGGTTCCCCTGCGGTGCCTGTCCCAAATCAATGGGGCCAAACTCCTGCTCGTAGCGGCGGATGTTCTCATTCAAGGCACCGAGCAGACGCTTGGCATGCTCAGGAGCCATGACGACACGACTGGCCACCTCAGGTTTTGGCATACCGGGAAGGACACGGGCAAAGTCGATAACGAAGTCGCTATGCGAGTGGCTGATGAGCGCAAGGTTCGAATAGACACCGGAAGCAATCTCCGGCTTAAGCTCCATCTGGAGCTGCTGCTGTGGTTGTTTGTTGTTGTCTGACATAATGATTTTCTTTAAATAGGTTTTTATGCTTTACAGTTAGCAAAGGTAATGAAAAGATACGGTATCACAAAATTTTACGCCCCCTTTTCTATGCTTTTGCCTATGTGCGACAGCTCTACTGAGGCAGACACCTTATTATATTTATAAAGGATGTTCAAAGAACAAAAAGTGCTTTTTTCTTTTCCATGTCACTCTTTTCCATTATTTTTGCAACGACAATCAACTCAACTCTATATCGACAGATGAAAATAGGAAAATATCACATCGGCCTATTGCCGCTCATTCTCACAGCCATTGCGCTCGGCATCATTTTCGGCAACGTGCTCTCTGAAGACTGGGTGCGCGTGTTCGTCACGTTCAACAACCTTTTCTCACAGTTTCTCGGCTTCATGGTTCCGCTCATCATCATCGGCCTTGTCACGCCGGCCATCGCCGGCATCGGCGCAAGCGCAGGCCGGATGCTGGTGGCCACAGTACTCATCGCCTATATAGACACCGTCGTGGCAGGCCTGCTCGGCTACAGCGTGGGCTCATGGCTCTTTCCCAGCATGACAGCCTCAACAACCGTCTATACCGCCACGCAGGCCGGCAACCCGTCTCCCTACTTCGAGCTAAGTATTCCCGCCATGGTTGATGTCATGTCTGCGCTCGTTTTCTCATTCATGGCAGGCATGGGCATTGTCTACACTCACGCGACAGCACTGCGCACTCTGTTCAATGAGTTTCAAGATATTATAGGAAAAGTAATAGCCTGCGTCATTATCCCGCTACTGCCGCTCTATATCTTCGGCATCTTCCTCAACATGACTTATACGGGGCAGGCTTGGCACATTCTTACGGTCTTTGCCCAAGTCATCGTCGTCATCGTGGTACTACACGTGCTGATTTTGCTCTATGAGTTTGTCATCGCCGGCGGCGTGTGCCATAAGAATCCGCTGCGCCTGTTATGGACGATGATACCAGCCTACCTCACGGCTCTGGGCACCTCGTCGTCAGCAGCCACCATACCCGTCACGCTACGCCAGACCGTCAAGAACGGAGTGAGCACAGACGTGGCCGGATTCACCGTACCGCTCTGCGCCACCATCCACATGCCTGGCTCCATGATGAAGATTACGTGCTGCGCGCTGACGGTATGTCTGCTCAACGACATGCCCCACGACTTCGGGCTCTTCCTCCACTTCATGCTCCTACTCGCCGTCTGCATGGTTGCCGGGCCGGGAGTACCCGGCGGTGCCGTCATGGCCGCTTTGGGACCGCTGGCTTCAGTGCTGGGCTTCAACACTGACATGCAAGCACTCATCATCGCACTCTACATCGCCATGGACTCGTTCGGCACGGCCTGCAACGTGACCAGCGACGGAGCTATCGCCCTAACCATCGACCGCTGGTTCCGCAAGAAACAGACCACAGGAAGCATAGAACCGTAAAAAGTATCATTCAATCCGCTTTTTGTATTCATGCCCATTATGGATTTCTTTCTAATTTTGCAACATCGAAAACAACAGAAATAAAACAAGATGATTATGGACACAAGATTAAGTTTCGTCTTTCCCGGACACACCACCGTTTTCTTCGGCGAAGGGCAGTTGAACACCCTGCACACACTCGCCATGCCGGGCAGGAAAGCCCTGGTGGTAATCTCCAATGGCAAGTCGACCCGTGCCAACGGCTATCTCGACCGCACACTGGCCGAACTAAAGCAAGCCGGTGTGGCGAGCGTGGTATACGACAGGATTCAAGCCAACCCTACCAAGGACAGCGTGGAGTCAGGCGCACAACTTGCCAATGCTGAAGGTTGCGACTTCATCGTCGCCCTCGGTGGCGGATCGGTGATGGATGCCGCCAAAGTGATGGCCATCAACGCCACCAACCCCGGCGACCTGTGGCAGTTCGCCGGTGGCCGCACCGGACAGGGCAAGAAACCCCAGCACGCTCCCTTGCCTTGGATAGCCATCACGACAACAGCCGGAACGGGTTCGGAAGTCGACGCGGCCGGCGTGATTACCAACCCAGAAACCAACGAGAAACTCGGTATCGGCGACCCGCGCGCCTTTGCAGTCTATGCCATCGTTGATCCCGACCTGATGATGTCGGTACCTCCACATTTCACTGCCTACCAAGGCTTCGATGCGCTCTTCCATTCACTGGAAGGCTACGTAAGCAACCAGAGCAACCTTTTCTCCGACATGGTGCAGGAAACAGCCATACGTAATGTGGGTAAATATCTGCCCATCGCCTATAAGGACGGCGGCAACAAGGAGGCTCGCGCCCGCATGGCTTTTGCCAACACCATGAGTGGCTACTCGATGGACAGCAGTGCCTGCACGGCCGAGCACAGCATCGAACATGCCATGAGCGCCTACCATGAGAAACTGCCACACGGAGCGGGGCTAATCATGATTTCGAAGGCCTACTTCACGGCCGTCATCAACAAGCATGTCTGCGATGACCGCTTCGTCAACATGGCAAGATTCCTTGGAAAGGAAGACGCCACGCATCCCGAGGACTTCATCACTGCACTGGTCGACCTGCAGAAAGCCTGCGACGTAGACCAACTAAAGATGAGCGACTACGGTATCACTCCTGACGAGTTTGATGCCATGGCCACCAACGCCATCGAGGTGATGGGGGGCCTGGTGGCCTGCGACCGCCAGCCGTTGCAGCACGACGAGATTGTGGAAATTCTGAAACAGTCGTACAAATAAAAGACGCTTTCTTTGCCTATAAAAAAGCACTGCAAAGCCACCAAAAAAGCCTCATCCGACGACCGGATGAGGCTTTTTCGACGAATAAGTAACGGCTATCAATAAATGAAGACCTTATAGGCCTTGACACTGCCCGGCGCCCCCTGCTCAGCACGCGGCAGGTATTCAAGCGCGCCGACGGTCTGCACTGCTCCCAGGTCAATGACGATGAGATGAGGGAAACCTGCACCGGGTGCAGTCTGCCAGTAGGTCGACTCCTGCAGGTCGAAGGTCTTGTCGGCGGTATGATTGCCTTGGTCAGCATTCTCCGAGTCAGCATATTTGGCCACCCACGGCTCGCGAGAAAGTCGTTTGCCGGAACCATCCTGCAAATAGAGCTCAGCGATGGCAGTGGCTTTGGTGTCGTGCCCCGACTCCACCTCGATGGCAAGGTAACGGCCACGCACATTCTTGCCAAACTTGACCGTCTGCCAGCCGTTTCCGGCCTTCATCTCGCCAGCCACGACGGGTGTCTTCGAGTTAAGGTCAGGCTTGTTGGCGATGTCATTGTGCTTGTTGGTCTTCTCCAGTTGGAGTTTGTCGAGCTCAGGTTTTTCCTGTCCCCAGACGACGGGACGGTTCGTCTTCGGGCCGACCACGTCGAGCACAATGACCTCATTACGGCCCTTCTTGAGCCAGCAACCCGGCGTGTAGAGCGTCTGCTGCGGACCGACAGACCAAATGCGGCCTAGCGCATGGCCATTGACATAGACAAGTCCCTTGCCGAACTGCTCGAAGTCGAGGAAGGTGTCACCCACTTTCTTCAGATCGAAGTGGCCGACATAGTAGCCGGCCTTACTGTCCGGGGCGTCTCCATGCAAGACATCGGCATGAGCAGTCGCCAAAGCCTTCTTGGCGCCGGCATAGGTGTCAGGGATGCGACGCATAGTCCAGTTTTTCAGATTCCAAGTCACCTCGTCACCATCGACAGTGGCATTGACGAGCACATCGCTCGTGATTCCCTTGTAATCCTTGATGGCACGCCCGAAATTAATACGTCCCATGGCCTCAACCAACAACGTGAGTGTGTCACCCTTCTTCGTGGCAGGCAACGTGACGGTGTGCTCATTCTTCACACGATCCATCTTGCCGACATAACGGCCGTTGATGAACACCTGCGTAAAGTCGTGAGCACCGGCGATATTGAGCACCGATCCGGCGGGCAACTGCGGCAATGTGGTGTTGTAAATCATCGAGCCCCAGCCGAAGTTCATGTCCTCGAAGGTGAGCGGCGTAGCGTTTTCGGCGGTGCTGTCCACACCCACGCTGATAGGAGCGCACTGCGTGAGCTCAAATTTAGGTACCGAGATGATGGGTGCAGCAGGTTTGGGCACGGCAGGCAGTTTCTTACCGTCGTTATATTTGGCCATCATCTGGCGTAGCTCAAAAAATTTGGGCGTAGTCTGTCCATACTCGTTGATGGGCGCGTCGTAATCGTAGGATGTCACGTCGGGGGCAAAACCTGGCGAGTTGGCACCGGCCCAATGGCCGAACGACGTTCCACCGTGGGTCATGTAGAGCGAGAAGCTGATACCCTTGGAAAGCATCTCGTCGATATTGCTGACCATCTCCTTGGCCGGGCGCGTTTCATGGCGAGCTCCCCACTTGTCGAACCAGCCGCTCCAGAACTCTGAACACATCTTCGGAGCGTCGGGGCGCAGTTCGCCAAGACGGCGGAACTGCTCATCAATGTTGGCCCCTGTGCCAAAATTCATCGTCCACACAAGGTCGTCGAGACCGTTCTTGGTGAAATTGCTCGACCAGTCACACTGGAAAAGCACAGGACCATGGCCGGCGGCATCATACCAGTTCTTCTTCAGCACATCGCGTATCTGCGACACATAGGCCTTATCCTCACCATAAGATCCGTACTCATTCTCGACCTGCACCATAATGATGGGGCCACCACGCTGGATGGTAAGCGGCGCAAGCTGTTCAGCCACCTTCTCCTCGAAGATGCGCACACGCTCCATGAAGTAGGGATCCTGCTCACGCAGGCGGATATCCTTCTTCTTGAGCAGCCACCAGGGAAGTCCGCCCATCTCCCACTCGGCACACACATAGGGTCCAGGACGCACGATGACGTACATGCCATTCTGCTGCGCCAGACGCACGAAGGCAGCTATGTCATTGTTGCCGGTGAAATCGAACTGTCCCTCCTGCTGCTCGTGGATATTCCAAAACACATACATACAAAGGGTGTTCATGCCCAGAGCCTTACACATCTTGATGCGCTGCTCCCAGTAAGCGCGGGGAATGCGGGGATAGTGAACCTCGGCTGCCTTGACCGTGAAAGGCTGCCCATTGAGCAGGAACGTGCCCTTGCCGACAGTGAAGTCGCCGCCCCGGGCATCAGCCGCACACGGCACGAGGCTCAAGGCCATCGTAAGCAGCACGGCAGAAAGAATCTTGGTTAGTCTCATGTCAGTTTGAATGTCTTGATTGATATGAATACGTGCAAAGTTACGAAAATCTATCGAGAAAAGAGTAGTCATAATACAACAAAACAAAAAAAACATTTTATTTTGCCATGTCACCCTTTTACCGTACCTTTGTGGAGAAATCAACAAGTAATGACCACAAAGCCCCATCAGCGTGCAGGCCTGTTGGGGTATCAGCGAATATCAACACAAACAATGAAACCAAAGACAAGTTCCGAGCGGCGCACAGCTTTCGTCGTCGCTTTCACCTTTGCCGTCATGGTGGCCGAGCTCAGCGTCGGCCTGCTCTCCCACTCGATGGCGCTGACCGCTGATGGCGTACACATGGGTTCCCATGTGCTCGTATTGGGACTCAACTGGGGGGCTTACGTGCTCGTCCGCCGACTAAAGGAAAAAGGCAAAGACCAATACAGCAGCAACCGCATCCTGAACCTCAGCGCCTGGACAAGCGGCATTTTCCTGATGCTCATGGCAGTCTTCATCATCGTGGAGGCTGTGGAACGCCTGCTGGAGCCCAGTGTCGACATCGCCACAGGACAGGCTCTCGTTGTGGCCGGCATCGGCCTGGCAGCCAATCTCATCTGTGCCTCGGCCCTCCACGACCATCACCGCGACCTCAACAGCCGGGCCGCCTATCTGCACATTCTCTCCGATGTGCTCACCGAGGTGGGTGTCATCGCCGGTCTCATCTGCGCCTGGCTCTGGCACATCACCTTCATCGACGCCATTGTAGCCGTCGTAGCCAGCATCATCGTCATGCGCTGGGCCATCGGACTACTCCGCACAACAGGAAAAGCGCTGACCCAAGATTCTTGATTCTATTCCACTCCTTCTATGTAAAGCAGACAGGCTTAACAAGGTTTGCTCCACCTGTTAAGCCTGTCTGCTTTATTTTGCACCTTATTTTAATAGATGCTCACGCGTCCATCCTCACCAATGCCCTCGGCCGAAATGACAATCTGCCGACAGGAACTGTTGTTCCAGAACGACACCTCAGCATTGCCGTCGGCATCAGTCGTGACCTCTGGGTTCCAATAGAGCGTACGACGGTAGTCTGGCTCTTTTGGCATGATGCTGTAGTCGTTGGTTTGGAAGACCGCTGGCTGATCATAGCCCTGGAAATGAGTGTGGCGAACACCCTTCTGTGCGACGGGCAGACGATGGCGCGTATAGACGAAGATAGTGACGGGATCATGGCCATCGAGCTTATCGCAGGAAACATAGCGACGCCAGGCCTTCGGATCCTCCGAGATATAGACCGACTTGAAATCCTCAATATCCTCCGGCATGATCTCTGAGGTCGTGGTTCGTAAGTCAAGGTCTTCCATCTTAATGGAGTACGGACTGTTCGAGATGTAATAGAACGAGTTGTTGAGTACCCATACAATGGGGCGGTTCTTATAGGACAAGCCCTCGCCCTGCAGCAAGAGGATGTGGTCAGACATGACGTTGACGGTAATGTCGTTGGCATCATTCGACAGCATGGTCTGCGCCCCGTCGAGCGACGTATTCTCGCTGCCTACCGTAGCAGCCCGCTCACCCATGGGAGTCTGGTCGTCGCGAAAAGCCTTGAGAGACGTATAGCCGCTGGAGTAAGCCTCGGCACGCGTCTGCGGAAGATCCTTGTACATGTCTATGCGCTTACCCCGGAAACTGGGATTGCGGTCGGCCAGCCAGTCGAAGAAATCGGGCTGTTGCTGCCCCGAGTCGGCAATGCGGTCGGAAGCCTCGTCGACATTATAGTAGATGCTGGCATAATACTTACCACGATTCTCACTCTCCCATCCCTCACGGGCACGGTCAAAGAGGCCTTTTCCTTTCACCGTGACCGTGCCCAGCACATGGTTTTTCTCATCCATCATTAGGTCGGGTTCCACATAGGAGGTATCGATATTCATCCGCATGCGCAGTTCCGGCACGGGCACAGGCTGTGTTTGCAAATTACTCAGCGGCTGGGGCCGAGGCGCAAAATGACGGTCGATGCCCACATAGTACTGGGCAGCCTTGTCGTCTTTCTGCGTGTTGAGCAACAACGTCCAGTCACCGGAGCAGTCGGGCAACTGGAAAGCGTAGTATCCATTGTCATCGGTGACCGCCTCTCCACGCAATACGTTACCTGACGCGTTGTAGAGCGTAGCGCGCAAGTCGACGTTGCCCACCGTCAGTTTTTTCTTCTTCTGGTGCAACTGCCCGTAAAGCAGCAACCGATCTTCCAGCGGTTGCCGCTTGTAGAATTTCTCACGTCCCAGCATCTGCGGCAGCGGATAGCGGTGCCAAGGCTGCTGCGCAAGCAGACTGGCCACGGCTCCGCGGCGTGCGGCATCATCAGCAGCAAGATAGCTCTCGGGCGCTGGCAGATAGTCTTTCAGCTCACTGCCTAGATACATCCATGTGGCGGCATTGCCCACAGATCCGTTCACCTCGGTGGCATAGTCGCGCACTGACAAGGAGAACGTGGTGTTAGGACGGCCTTTCAGCCTCATCTTCACGAGCTGGAAGGGATTAATAGTCGCTCCCTCCATGGTGACACTGATGCTGTCGGCCACGCCCCGACTGGGATACTTGAAAAGCATCTGATCAGCCAGCACATTGCCAGAGGGGTCGATGATGACAAGGTCGTTGATGCCATCGCCGAGGCTCGTCCGGCCAAGGTCCACCTCGAAGGCGGGCTGTACGGCCGTCAGCGTGTCGAAGAGGATGACATGCCCCTGATGCAGCACGGCCATACCCAGCGTGCGGCCCGACAGCGAGTCGGAGGCCTGCATCACCACGCTGAATCCATCGCCCGTCGGCTTAACCGCCGTAGTCACGCTTCCGGTAGGTTTCCATGCCTTGACTCCATCTGCTTCCTCCTCGTCCACCGTAGTCTCCGTCCTGTAAGAAGGTAACTTGTGACGGTCGACAGGCTCTGGGATGGAAAGATTAGAATAGTCACCGGCCTTCTGCGGTTCGTCGAAGATCGGGAAGACATGCGAAAAAATGCCAACACCGTCCCAATTGGTCATGTAGCGCGTGTAGGCGCGCACCTCATAGAATCCGGCCTGCAGGATGTCCTTGGTGTGAAGGCAACCAGAGGCCCGGCCACTGTCAATGCATACCTTCGAGGTCTCCACAATCTCGCCGCTGGGGTCAAGCAAATCCACATAGAGCACACGGCTCAGGTCGGTGGCACGGTTGCTGTCGGCCCGCAGCACATAGGCCGCGTACCAAATGTCCTCTCCCTTGAAGTAGGCCGTGTTATCAAAATGCAGATACACTTTTTCCTGCGGAAAATAGCGGTTGAACGTGTTGATGTTTCTCACAAAGGTCGCAAGCCGCTCCACATCAGTCTGTGCCCGTGAGGCAAGCACCGACAACAGCAATACGAATAAGACTGTCAACTTCTTCATATTCAAAGCTTTTACATCGCAAAGTTAATCATTTTCCCGATAAAATAAAACGTCTGTGACAAAAAATGCAAGCAATGATAGAAAAAAGGAAAGAATGTCCCAATATAGTATTAGCTGTATGCAGGCTATCTTAAAGTTGAATTTAAAGAACTTGCCAGAAAAATCAACGTACAAGTGTAACGTATGCTCAAAAAAAGCGTTTATATAAACAAAAGCAAGAAAACAACAAACTATAAAACGAAGTTATTATGATTAAAAGAACCGTAATGGTCATTTTGGCCGTGATGCTGACCGCACAGATGGCAACAGCTACAACACTGAAAAAACTTATCAAAGAATTCAAGACCGTAGAGGAGGCCGACTACATCTATTTGAACAAGATGTATTTGAACAAGACGGGCTTGAAAACCAACGGCTACATGTTCGATGGTCTCACCTTTCCGGAAGGTATCAAAAGTATTGCCATGCTCGTGCTTGACGACTGCACGCCCGACGTGCGCAACCGGTTCGTCAATAAAGTCCAAAAACTCAGCGGCTACGAGGAACTGACAACCATCAATGACGACGACGAGGACGGACCGGCCAACGTACAATTGCTGACAAAAACGAAAGGAAAATACATCCGCGAGTTGGCCATACTGATTGTCAGTGAAGATGAATGTATTACGATTGCGATGAAGGGAAAGTTCAACACCGACAAATTGCAACAGGTCATGAATTCATTGCCCACAAAGCAAAACAAGGACTAACCACCCAAGCCCCATACCGCCACCGTGGACGCATCACAGTTCAAAGCACTATTCCTGCCCTGCACAGACCGGCTCTACGCCTCGGCCCTGCGACTGGAAGGCAACCGTCAGGCTGCCGAAGACCTCGTGCAGGACACGCTACTGCGACTGTGGACGCAACGCGATTCTATGCCGCCCCATCTACTGCCCGCCGCCTATGCCATGGCCACGTTGCGTCATCTCTATTGCGACCACATGAGGCGGGGGGAACCTGCCGAAGCCGACCTCGTGCCTGAACAGCTTACGCTCACCGACAAGGCACAGGAAGAAAGCGCAGACAACGGACGCATTACGCAAGACGTAGAAACAGTCAAGACCATCATGAGCCACTTGCCAGCCTGTCAGCGTATGGTCATGACACTGCACGACATCGAGCAGCTCGACAATGAGGAAATCAGTCAACTGACCGGACTGAAAGAAAACAACATCCGCGTGCTGCTGCACCGGGCAAGAAGCACAGTGCGGAAAGAGTTCCACCGAATAAAGCGTTTAAGTGATTAAATTTAAGAAAGGTAGAAATCTATGGAGACAAACAATCTGACAAAAGAAGCTGAAGCACAACGCTTGCAAGCTGCGTTGGAGGCCCTGCGGCGCGACGCGCCATCCCCCGACGGCATGCAGGAACGGTTGTCGCAACTGATTGACGGATGGGACAACGCCGGAAGCACTGTTCACCGCCGCTCACGGCGCCTGAGAATCCGGTGGGCGGCCGCAGCGTCGGCAATCGTCGTGACATTGGCCACTCTACTCTATGTAGCCAGACCGGCTACACCCGAGCCCACGGCCTCCTACGACACCTACACTGACCCCGAGGAAGCGGCTACAGAAACGCAGCGCGCCCTGACAAAATTCTCGCTTGCCCTCAACAAGGGCCTACAAACCATCGACGACGCAACCAGTCAAAAAAAATCATGAGGATGAGAAAAATTCTGCTCATGCTGGCCTTTGCCCTCGCGTGCTGCCACGCAACGGCGCAGGATCAGTTTTTCAAAAACTATGCCAACGTGAAGGGCGTGACCACGGTCTACATCTCCAAATCCATGCTCAGCCTAATGCCAAAAATAACAGTCGGCAAGAAACAATTGGGCCAGCCATCGAAGAAGATAGACCAATTGCGCATACTCACTTGCGAACGGCCCTCCACCGCTGTCTCCATCGCCACTAAGGCTCAGGCCTACTACAGACACAACAGCTACGAGGAGATGATGCAGATCAACGATGACGGCGAAAAGACCATCATCTATATGAAACGCCATCCCAAGGGGCGTAACGAGTTCGTGTTGCTCAGCCAGGCCAGCGACGAGATGACCATCATCAACGTGCTCGGCACACTCTCTCTCAACGACATCCGGCAGTTCACCCAATGAGACCGCTGACCACATTCTCAATCTTTATTTTCTGTCTTCTAAGACCTATATCAAATTAATGAGAAAATATTACTGCTTTCCGTCCTGCTCCCCCCTGTTGCACACGCTACCTGCCTCTCCGCAGCGCAACAGCAACGGCATCTACGGCACCGTAGAGAACATGCTGACACGCGAAACGCTTGTCGTGCTTAGGTAACCCTCATGCGTTCCGATAGCACCGCCATAGACACTACCTCCGCAATAGCAGGACAGGGCGTCTACGACCGCGGCGTCATCTTCTTCTCTCGGAACGTGCCCAAGGAGGGTGGGCACATGTTGCTACACGTGACAAAAGAAGACTACGAGCCCGTTTGATTCGCTATCGACGTGCCGCGTTTCACCAGCCGCCACATGATGTTTTTCGCCGGCGACCTCAAGCTGCAACGGCATCTGGAACAGGAACTCAGTGCTGCCACCGTCAAGGCCACGCGCATCAAGTTCTACAACCGCGGCGACACCCTCGTCTGCGACGCCTTCGACATGCTCGGACGCCTCTCCAACGTCACCCAATTCCTCACCACTGCTCTGCACAGTGAGACCCACTACAACTCCATTCCACGCTACGTCAGGTTCCACGTCATCTACAGGTTCCACGTCAACCCGAAGAAAAAATAGCTACCTCTCATCCCTTCCCACGTCCCGTCTACAGCCACAACCTGCATGGCTGTAGACGGGGCTTTCCGTGTGTTTTAAAAACAACCCAACCAAAACAATAAACTCTTTTTTACCCCAGTTCGAGATAAGGAATACTAAAAGAACATGAGTTAGCCCACTAAATTCTACTGTGTCAAATTGTTATCTTATTATCCAACAATTGTCTGTCGATTGACTGACAGATGAAACAAAAAAGAAGAAGCCGCCTCCCGATACATTTCGGGAGGCGGCCGCCATTAAACTTTTAAAATTATGAAAAAAAGTCGAACGGGTACACACCCCGCCCAAGGTACAGCCTAAGCCTTGGCATCGGCTGTCTCGGCGACAGCGGTGGGCTGGCTGTCGTCGTAATCGATTACGTTCTTTTTGTTGGCCTCGATGCGCTCATAGTCTTCCTTAGAGCCGACGATGAGCTTTTGCCACTGGCGAAGACCGGTTCCGGCAGGAATGAGGTGACCGCAGATCACGTTCTCCTTCATGCCTTCGAGGTTGTCTACCTTGCCACGGATGGCTGCCTCGTTGAGCACCTTGGTAGTCTCCTGGAACGACGCGGCCGACATGAAGCTCTTGGTGCCGAGGGCAGCGCGGGTGATGCCCTGTAAGACCTGCGTAGAAGTGGCGGTGACGGCGTCGCGCACCTGCACTACCTTGAGATCGCGGCGCTTGAGGCTGGAGTTCTCGTCGCGCAACTTGCGTGCGGTGACAATCTGTCCCTTGTGCAGAGAAGTGCTGTCGCCGGCGTCGACGACAACCTTCTTGCCCCAGATGCGGTCGTTCTCGGCGGCGAAGTCGAGCTTGTCGACGAGTTCCTGCTCCAGGAAGGTGGTGTCGCCCGGATCCTCAATGCGCACCTTGCGCATCATCTGGCGGACAATGATCTCGAAGTGCTTGTCATTGATCTTCACACCCTGGAGGCGGTAGACGTCCTGCACCTCGTTGACAATGTATTCCTGCACAGCCGTGGGGCCCTGGATAGCAAGAATGTCGGCAGGGGTAACCACGCCATCGGAAAGCGGCGTGCCGGCGCGCACAGCGTCATGTTCCTGCACGAGAATCTGCTTGGAAAGGCTGACGAGATACTTCTTCTGGTCGCCAGTCTTTGAGGTAACGACGATCTCGCGATTACCGCGCTTGACCTTACCCATGGTGACCTCACCGTCAATCTCGGAGACAACGGCAGGATTAGACGGGTTGCGGGCCTCAAAGAGCTCGGTGACACGCGGCAGACCACCAGTGATGTCGCCGGCGCCACTGACGGCACGCGGAATCTTGATGAGCGTCTCACCGGTTGAGATGGTCTGACCGTCGTCCACGTTGATATGACCGCCGACAGGGAAGTTGTAGGTTCCCAGCACGTTGCCGTCGGCATCGAGCACATCAACAGTGGGCACCATGGCCTTGTCTTTCGACTCGATGATGATGCGCTCGGTCATGCCGGTAGTCTCGTCGGTCTCGGCATGATAAGTCTGGTCTTCCACCACGTTGTGGAACTTCAGCGTTCCGGCATACTCACTGACGATGACGGCGTTGAAAGGATCCCACTTGGCAACGAGCTCGCCCTGCTTGACCACATCGCCCTGCTTGTGATAGAGCGAGCTGCCATAGGGCACGTTGAGGTTGCTCAACGTGATTCCGGTGTTGGGATCGACGAAACGCACTTCGGCCAAACGGCTGACCACCATGCGGCACTCCCTGTCGTCCTCGTCCTGGAAAGGAACCGTGCGGAGCTCGTCGAACTCCAGTCGCGCATCGTTCTTGGCCACAATGCTGGCGTTGGCGGCGGCGTTACCGGCCACACCACCAGCGTGGAAGGTGCGGAGGGTGAGCTGCGTGCCGGGCTCGCCGATGGCCTGGGCGGCAATGACGCCAACGGCCTCGCCAAGCTGCACCATGCGCGCCGTGGCAAGGTTGCGACCATAGCACTTGGCGCACACGCCGTGACTGCTCTCGCAGGTGAGTACGGAACGAATCTCGACCATCTCGATGGGGCTGTCCTCAATTTCCTGTGCCTTATCCTCGTCAATCTCCTCGCCGGCAGCCACGATGAGCTTGCCTGTGGTGGGATTGACCACATCATGAACAGAGACACGGCCCAAAATGCGCTCATAGAGCGTGGCGATGATCTCGTCGCCGTTCTTGAGCGCGCGGCACTCCAGTCCGCTCAGCGTGCCGCAGTCTTCCTCGGTGATAATCACGTCGTGGGAGACGTCGACGAGACGACGCGTGAGGTATCCGGCATCGGCCGTCTTCATGGCGGTGTCGGCCAGACCCTTGCGGGCTCCGTGTGAGCTGATGAAGTATTCGAGCACCGACATGCCTTCCTTAAAGTTGGAGAGAATGGGGTTCTCGATGATGGAGTTGCCTTCGGCACCGGCTTTCTGGGGCTTGGCCATAAGACCACGCATACCGGCGAGCTGGGCAATCTGGTCGGCCGAGCCACGCGCTCCAGAGTCGAGCATCATGTAGACGGCGTTGAAGCCCTGGTCGGCCTCGGTCATGTGCTTCATCACGGCAGCCTTAAGGTCGGTGTTGACGTGTGTCCACGTGTCGATGACCTGGTTGTAACGCTCCTTGTCGGTGATGAAACCCATCTCGTAGTTCTGCGTAATCTGGTCGACTTCCTCCTGTCCTTTCTCGACGATAGACTTCTTCTCCGCCGGCACAATGATGTCATTGAGGTTGAAGGAAAGACCGGCAAGGTAGGACATGCGATAACCGAGGTTCTTGATGCCGTCGAGGAACTCGCAGGCACGGGCCATGTTGACGGCCTTAATCACATCGGCAATGAGGCCACGCAGCGACTTCTTGGAGATGATGCCGTTGAAATAGCCAATCTCATCGGGAATGATCTGATTGACAATGACACGGCCTGCCGTGGTCTCAATGATATGCTTAATCTTGTTGCCCTGTTCGTCGAGGTCGTTGACGAGCACCTTCACCTTGGCGTGGAGGTCGCAACGGCCTTCGTTGCTGGCGATGATGGCTTCCTCGGGGCCGTAGAAGGTGAGACCCTCGCCCTTGGCACCGGGACGTATTTTCGTGATGTAATAGAGACCGAGCACCATGTCCTGCGACGGCACCGTGATAGGGGCTCCATTGGCAGGATTGAGAATGTTGTGGCTCTGGAGCATCAGAATCTGTGATTCCAAGATGGCCTCATTGCTCAAGGGAAGATGGATGGCCATCTGGTCACCGTCGAAGTCGGCATTGAATGCTGTACATGCCAACGGGTGGAGCTGGATGGCCTTGCCCTCAATCATCTTGGGCTGGAAAGCCTGGATGGACAGACGGTGAAGCGTCGGCGCACGGTTGAGCATCACAGGATGTCCTTTCATGACATTCTCCAGGATGTCCCAGATGACGGGCTCACGGCGATCGACGATCTTCTTGGCGCTCTTGACGGTCTTGACGATGCCGCGCTCAATGAGCTTGCGGATGATGAACGGCTTGTAGAGCTCGGCGGCCATGAGCTTCGGCACACCGCACTCACCCATCTTCAGCTCCGGACCGACGACGATAACCGAACGGGCCGAATAGTCGACACGCTTACCCAGCAGGTTCTGACGGAAACGTCCCTGCTTGCCTTTCAGCGAATCGGACAGCGACTTGAGCGGGCGATTGGACTCGCTCTTGACGGCCGACGACTTGCGGCTGTTGTCGAACAACGAGTCGACAGCCTCCTGCAGCATACGCTTCTCGTTGCGCAGAATCACTTCAGGAGCCTTAATCTCCATGAGTCGCTTCAAGCGGTTGTTACGGATGATGACACGACGATAGAGGTCGTTGAGGTCGGAAGTGGCGAAACGACCGCCATCAAGAGGTACGAGCGGACGCAACTCGGGCGGAATGACAGGAATGATCTTCATAATCATCCACTCGGGACGGTTCACATCCTTGCTGGAACGGAAGGCCTCGACGACCTGAAGTCGCTTCAGAGCCTCAGTCTTGCGCTGCTGGCTGGAGTCGTTGTTGGCACGGTCGCGCAGTTCGTAAGAGAGCCGGTCGAGACCTGTCTGTCCGTCGGCATCCTCCACAGACAACTCGCAGAGCAAATCGTAAACAGCCTCGGCCCCCATCTTGGCGACAAACTTGTTGGGGTCGTCGTCGGTCAGGCTGTCGTTGGTCTCCGGCAGGCGGTTGTCAACAATATCAATATATTCGTCCTCTGTCAGCAGATCGAGCCTATGGGAGCCATTGAGATCCTCGCCCTCGCTGTCCTTGGCACCAGCCAGCATACCCGGCTGGATGACAATATACTTCTCGTAGTAGACGACGGAATCCAGCTTCTTGGTCGGGAGACCGAGCAAATAGCCTATCTTGTTGGGCAGGGAGCGGAAATACCAAATGTGGGCCACAGGAACGACGAGCTCAATGTGCCCAGAACGCTCGCGCCGCACCTTGCGCTCTGTCACCTCGACACCGCAACGGTCGCACACGATGCCTTTGTAGCGTATGCGCTTATATTTTCCGCAGGCGCACTCATAATCGCTCGTGGGGCCGAAGATGCGCTCGCAGAACAGGCCGTCGCGCTCGGGCTTGTAGGTACGGTAGTTGATGGTCTCCGGCTTGGTAACCTC
>CAYPJA010000032.1:0-23126 GCA_964411005.1 uncultured Prevotella sp.
GATATGTTTTTGTTTGCAAAGTAAAGCAATAATTTCCAATTATGCAACTTTTTGTAAGGCAAATAACAGGGCTGTTGGAGAAAGTTAGAATTAGAAATCCGGCTTTGAGTGGAAGGTCATCAGACGGCCTGAGACGGGGTGGCGGAACGTGAGTTTGGCAGCATGCAGGCAGAGACGGGGGCCGGGTAAGCCGTAGAGACGGTCGCCGAGGATGGGTAGGTTGAGACCGTCATGGTGGGCACAGTGTACGCGCAGCTGGTGGGTGCGTCCCGTGCGTGGCCACAGCGAGAGTCGCAGGCGGTCGCCTTTGCGTTCAGCCACGCGATATTCGGTCGTGGCCGTCCGCCCGTACTGATTGTCGACGAGCTGGCGGGGGCGGTCGTCGAGGTCGGGGCGCAGCGGTAGGTCGATGGTGCCACTCTTGGAAAAGGGAAGCGGACAGTCGGCCGGCAGTGCATGCAGGCTCTCGTAGCGCTTCCTCACTTCGTGGCGAAGAAACTGTTCTTGCAGGTTCCGGTAGGCCTTCAGTGTCTTGGCGACGACCATTAGCCCGCTTGTGTCCATGTCGAGGCGGTGCACAATGAGCGGACTGTCGGCATTGGGGCAGTGTCTGCGCATCATCGAGAGCACGCTTTCGCGCTGACTCTTGCCCGGCACGCTCAGCATGCCGGCGGGTTTGTCGACGATGCAGATGTTGTCGTCCTCATAGATGATGCGCAGGGCGGTGGTGTGATAGTCGCTGTCCAATGGGTTGTCGTCGACGTCGAGTCCTTGCAGCATCCAGCTGAGGATGGGCTTGCAGCGGCGGTTGCAGGCCGGATAGTATTGCCCGTCGTGGCGCACTTCCTCTTTCGGACTCTCGCCCCACCAGCGCATGGCCATGCATCGAGGGCGCAGGCCGTGGGCATAGGCATATTGCAGGAGCTTCGGCTCGCAGCAGTCACCTGCGCCTGATGGCGGCACTGACGCGAATAGGCGCTCCATGGGCAGTCGCTCGCCACGTCCGTTGCTCAGCACATACTGGTCGAAAAGCC
Organism: uncultured Prevotella sp.; assembly: GCA_964411005.1. GTDB lineage: Bacteria > Bacteroidota > Bacteroidia > Bacteroidales > Bacteroidaceae > Prevotella. The sequence continues at coordinate 1,035 of CAYPJA010000032.1, forward strand.
ACCGCTGCAGGGCCTGACTTTGCTGCTCACGCTCTGCTTGCAGTCTCCTTATGGGACCGGCGATGGCTTCCGTCTGCCGCTCCGCCTCGTCGATGAGCGTCTTGTAGCGTTGCTTCATCCGTCGCAGTTCCGCGTGTTGGTGCTGGCTCTCGCGAATCAGCGCGGCCTCCTCTGCCATGCCACCGCGCAGTGCGTGCCGACGCTCTTTGGCCGCCTTCATCAAGGCACGGTAGTTTTCGGTATCGGCCTTAGCCTGTCGGCGCAGGTCGTTGAGAGCCGCTTGCCGACGCGCCAGTTCTTTGCCGCAGGCTGCCTTCTGCTCGTGGATGAGATGCTTCATGTTGCTGATGGCGTGCTCTTGGGTCTTGAAGTAGCCGTCGGGTTGCAGGTAGTCGACGATGGGCGGAACGAAGCCCGGCCAACAGAAGTTTCCGCCCGTCTGTCCGCTGAAGGCGGCGAGATAGCCGAGACGCTGGTGGGTGTCTGTCTGTGTGTCGGCAGTCTCGACGATGAGCACGCCGAACATCTTGCCGCGCGCGATGTCGTCGCGGAAGGCCTGAGGCCACGTGTCTGCCGACAGACTGCGCCACACCTCGTCCAGGGCCATCTGACATAAGGCATCTGGCTCATAGCAGAACGGGTTGTTCATGCGAGTCGGTGGCATAAGCCCTGTCGGGAGCTGATGTATGAGGGGCTGAAAGGGAGTCTGCGTCTTCATCTTCTTCGGAAGTTTATCGAATCTTTCTTTTGACGACGGAAGTTACGAAGGTTGTCGGCTGGTTTTCGTTATCGTCGTCGTTATGGTTGTATTTTTTATTATAGTTGTTATGACGTCAGAATATGTTATGATAATCAACTGATTACTACGTTTTCTGCGAAGGTTGTTCGCACGCAGATCTCTCGTATATCGCCGTCAAATCGTATGCCAAACGGCGGTACTGCGGCAGTGGGAAAAGGGTCAGAGAGCATCGATGACCAACCAAATGTTGAGCACGGTGACGATGGCTGCGAGCAGGTAGAGCAGGAGTGTGTTCCATGGGCGATTGGCATAGTGGCCCATGACGCGTTTCGAGGAGGTGAGGCTCACCTGCAGGAAGACAGTCAGCGGCAGTTGCAGGCTCAGCACCATCTGTGAGATGAGCAATCCCTGGAAGGGATTGCCGATGAAGAGGATGATGAGCAGCGACATGCCGTAGCTGATAACGATGCCGATGATGGAGTGGGGGTCGCGTGCGTTGTACGACTCGTTGAACATGCCGGCGAAGATGCTGCCCGCTGCCATGCCGCTGGTGATGGTACTGGAGATGCCTGCCAGCAGCAGTGCCAGGGCGAAGATGTTGCCTGCGTTGTTGCCCAAAAGCGGTGTCAGCAGGTCTTTGGCCTGTGCCAGGTCGGTCACTTCGGTGCCGGTCTTGAAGAATGTGGTGGCAGCGAGCAGAATCATGGCCGAGTTGATGGCCCAGCCCACAATCATAGAGAAGAGTGTGTCGAAGAATTCATAGCGGAGGGCTTTCTCGATGCTTGCCTTGCCTTGTTTGTTGATTTCGCGGCTCTGCACCACCTCTGAGTGGAGAAAAAGGTTGTGGGGCATGACGACGGCACCGAGTACGCTCATGATGATGAGCAGGCTACCCTGCGGCACCGATGGCACCACCCAGCCGTGGGCCGCCTCTCCCCAGTCTACATCGACGAGGAAGAGCTCGTAGATGAACGATAGTCCGATGAGCGACACGAAGCCGATGATGGCGCGCTCCATGCGCTTGTAGGTGTTGGTGAAGAGCAGGATGGCCACTGTGACCACGGCAATGACCGACCCTACCACGATGGGTATGCCGAAAAGCATCTGTAGGGCAATGGCCGACCCAAGAATCTCGGCCATCGATGTGGAGATGCTAGCCAGCACGGCACTGCCGATGATGGGGCGGCTCACCCACGTCGGTGTGTACTTGGTGGCAGCCTCGCTCAGGCACAGTCCGGTGACAATGCCTAAGTGGGCTACGTTGTGTTGCAGCGCGATGAGCATGATGGTTGACAGCGTGACCACCCAAAGCAGCGTGTAGCCGAACTCAGAGCCCGCCGCGAAATTGCTGGCCCAGTTGCCGGGATCGATGAAGCCCACGGTGACGAGCAGTCCTGGGCCGATATACTTGAAGATGTCGAGGGCGCCGAGGATGTGTTTATGGTCTTTGCGCCGCAGTTCTTTTAGCAGGTTCATCTCTGTCTCCTTTGTTTCTTTGTGCAAAAGTAGTGCAAACCGAAGACAATACAAAATGAATTTATTCATTTTTATTGTTAAGGCATCACCTAACTTTATCTAAAAGATAACCTTACATAATTTTCATATTGGCTCATGTCCTTCACCATTGAATTGTATGGGCGTAGTTTCTTCTTGATTCCACCTTCGGTCTGTCGGATTCCATTGACGTATGGTTCTTTTTCTAATCTTTCTTGTCCAGACTCTTTCCGTATAAGCCTTGTAAGATGTTATCCTTACGTCTTTTGTCTTGATTTAAATCAAGAAGAAGTGGTTTAATCAAAAAAAGGCTGGAAATTGTTTGCAAGTAGGGAAAAACTGTGTATCTTTGCACCGTGTTTTTCATGGTATTAGATTTAAGGTTAACAAAGGTAGGGACTCAGCGGAGTCCCTTTTTTAATGTCCGTTAGATACGGTTAGGCAATCCATCACAAACACCGGAACTATCCATCCGGAGTGTTATGTAGACAGATTATCAGGTAGTTTTAAACTAAGTGGTATAAGTATTTACAGAGCTTAAAAGTCGGGTGTCAAGATAGCAATACAAAATGACTTGGTTTTTAAGTATTACAAACTGCAATTATATAATATTAACGAGTTAAGTTCAGCCATAAGTTGTGTATAGATATTTAATTGATTAACTTTGCGGCATGGATCAAAAGGAGGGGAATAAGGGCTGTCAAGTTCTATAAGAAATTACTTCAAGGAACTCTATATAGAATAAGAAGATGCCTAACCTTCATCCTTGCTGAATGTCTATAGGAATGGATGTAAGCAGGCTGGCATCGGTTGAGTCAGGATTACATTGACCGCAAGGATGGCCATGATGAGGCAAGCGGCGTGTTTCAAGTGCTTGACAACAATATTCTGATGCTTGTGTGACCTTCAAGCGGCGACCATTCTTTCTATAAGGTAAAGGATGGAAACAGCATTGTCTTGACTGATTCGATAGGCAATGAGCCTGAGGGCGAGACTGCAAAGTTCTATATACTGAAAAAGAAAAAGTGATGATAGTGAAAAAAACGTGGATGGCAAACTGAGCTTCCACGGTTTTTTTTTGAAAAAGAACGTGTTGTACGGTTACGTTTTGCAAACAAGGTCTTTCTTGTTGATACTTTGTTTCTTCATTTTCTTGTATCGTGTTTTGTATCGTATATCATCACAACTAACCTCGAAGAATTCTTCATTGTCTTTTCTTTGGTTGTCAGTTGAATCTGTTTTCATGATTGCTTGTCCCGTCAGCAGAGAGCGTCGTGATGATATTTTTTTATATATTATACAAGAGTTTCGTAAGAATTTTGCATCCGGAACGTGAGTAAAGACTTCTTTCGAGGGTAAGGACATGGCTTTCTGCTTTGCAAAAGACCGTTACTTGAAGTCTGAAAGACCGTCTTTTGAAACGCGAAAGACCATCACCGATGTTGCGGGAAGTGGCAGGTGAGCGCGTAAAAGATAGTTGGTGGCTGGCTGCATGGCTGGGTGTTTTAGGGGAAGAAGGCCGTGAGGGCGAGCCTCTGTGAGAAGTCCCGGACAGAAGCTCATTGTCTGCTTCTGACCGGGACTGCTTAAAAGCTACTGCCTGTGGGGCAGGATTGCCTTTCTCTTTATTTCACTACAAACTTCTTGCCGTCCATGATGTAGATGCCTTTGTCGAGCCCTTGCGTGCCTTGTGCGTCCTTGCGCACCAGTTGGCCGTTGAGGTTATAGATGTCGTGCGGCACCGGGCGCGCGGTGCAGTGGCCGCCGACGCTGACGTTGCTGATGCCGGTGACGGCGTTGAAGGCCTTGAGCGCGTCGGCATCGAGGAAGAGCCAGCGTTGAGAGGTGGCGTCGTTGCCGATGTCGAAGGTGATGCGGCTGATCTTTCCCTGTGCGTTCAGACCGAGCCCCGACGGCGTGCGTGCGGCGTGGCGAAGCACCCAGAAGCCGCGCACGTTCTGTCCTTCGACGGCATCCACGCGGGCTTTCATGAGCTGGAAGTCCTGGTTGGCGGCGGGGGCGTTGAGCTGACGTGTGTTGAACGAGCTGGAGAAGGTGAGGTAGCGGCCGGTGGCGGCGTTGCGAATCTGATAAAATTGGTTGCCGGGCGTGAAGGTGACATACCATGCGGCCGAGTCGTTGGCCGTGGCGTCGGTCAGTTGCTCGTAGCTCAGCGTGCCGAGGGTGGCCGAGGAGGTGTTGCGGTCTACGAGGTAGCCGCCGTTGTCGGCCTCGTTCTTAATGTAGTATTTCACGTCGTCTTCCTGCTCCAGGGCATAGTAAGGTGCGGCGAAGTGGCTGGCGTTGTGTTCCAGTCCGTCCTCGCCCAGTGCCTGGCAGATGACGGAGTTGCCGATGTAGAGAGCCTCGCTGTGGTTGTCCTCAGCGGCTCCGTTGATGCCGTAGGGCCACATGTGCTGGTGGTCGCCGTGCAGACGTTGGTCGCCGCCGTTGGTCAGGAAGCGCACGGCGTAGGAGGTGCGGTCGCCGAGCCAGTCGCCCGAGCCTGTGGTGAATCCGGCACCGTTGCTGGTGGAGCCGCGCAGGTCGAAGTGTGCCCACTGTGTGTCGGCCCAGGGGATGACGCCCACGCCGTGAAGCATCTCGTGGAGCAGCGTGCCCGTGGCCTGATAGCTTGTGTTGTTGCCCACGCGGATGTAGCCGCCGTAGGAGCAGTCGGCCGTTTGTACGTTGTCGTTGCCCACGTTGAAATATTGATCCTTGATTTCCGTCCACGTGTTCCAGTAGTCGACGGCCGACTTCGTAGCGTTGGTGATGCGCTCGCGTGTGGCCGCGTCGCTGATGTCGCGTATGCCGTAGGTGATTTGTCCCTTGGGGATGGTATAGAACTTGACGGCCTCTCCGTAGCGCACGGGGCCTGCGGTAGTCATCACGTAGGGCCGATAGTAATACTTTGTGGCAGGCTTCAGCCCCTCAATGACGTAGAGTTCTCCGTTGTGGGAGAGCGTGCGCACCGTGATGCCCTCGGCGGCGGTGCCCTCCACGGTGGGCTGGGCGTCACCGGCCTCCACGGCAAAGCCGATGGAGGAGATTAGCGAGTTGGTGGCGTCTTTGTAGGACAGGCGTCCCAAAGCGGCGGTGGCACCACGCACGAAGCCGTCGGTGCTGACGCTGATGGGGAAGAGCAGAATCTCGTCGCGCAGGTTCAAGCGTGCGTTGTTGAGTTCCTCGGGCGTGGCGGCGTCGTTGTCGGCCACGCCTTGTGCGCTCTCTATGGCAGCCTTGAGCAGGGCGGCGTTGTCATGGGTGCCGTCGCCGAGCAGCGTCGTGGCCTCACTGATGACGTCCAGAAGCCCCTCGCGCTGGGCTTCGGTGTCGGTGTCGTCAGCGTCATGGTCGCGCAGCAGCTGGAGGTTGTCGAGCATGAGCAGGGCGCGCTGTCCCGTCAGCTCCGACTGGAAGATGCGGTAGCCGATTTGGATGGAGCCCTTGGTGGTGGCGCTGACGGTGAACTCGATGGAGTCGACCGACCACTGTCCAGTCTCGAAACTGTTCTGGCGGGTCTGCGTGCGGCTTCCGCTCTTGGGAATCCAGGCCAGGAAGGTGTTGGTATTGCTGGTGTTGCCACCGTTGTAGACGTTGGCCTTCAGCTTGTAGGTGCCTGGGGTGAGCGTCACCTCCTGATGATAACGGGCAATGGTGCCCCAGTCGGGCACGAGCACGAAGACGCCGCCGTCGGACGTTCCGTTGTGGCCTGTGGCCGGGACGGGCGTGTTGAGGAAGGTCTTGGCCGTACCGAGCTGGTAGACACCGGACACGAGGTATTTGTTTGTGGTGCTGTTGGTCCAGCCTTTCACGGGAAGCACCTCGTTCCTCACGTTGCCCTCGTCACCGACGACATAGTTGAAGCCGCTGTCGAAGCCCGCGTTGACGAGGAACACGCGGCTCACGTCGTAGCTGCCCTGCGCGCCGGCGATAAGCGATGTTGCCGTCAAGGCGCACGCTGTGAATAAAGTAATGATTCTCATATACCGATATTTTTATTTGTTGTCAGGGATGATATATACTTTGATAGATGATCTTGCAAAAGTAGTTGATTTTTCTAAAATGATGAAACAAATTTCTAAAAAAAAATGGATTGCGGGCTTTGTCATGCCGTTGTTTTACACTATCTTTGTAACAATTAACACATACCGAATCATCAAACATATAAACATGCAAAAGAATTACCTGAGAACATGGGCGGTGGCCCTGGTCTTGCTGGCCGCTGCCTCTGCGTCGGCGCAGACCATCGAGGAGAAGGTCTACACGCTGCAACTGACGAGCCGCAACGGACGTGTGCGCTCGGTGGTACTGAAGAACGACGCCGACTTCACGGGGCCGATGATCAATCGCACCACGCGTAAGCTTATCTTCCGTGGCACCACATTCGACATGGCCGATCTCGACTATTTCACGATGCAGGTGACGACACGCACCGTGGACGGCATCAGCGACGTGAGGGCGGAGCGCGAGGAGGCACAGACGGCCCGCCGCGGCAACATCTATTCGCTCGACGGACGGCTCGTCCGGGAGCACGCCGACGGTCTCGACGGCCTCGGCAAGGGCATCTACATCATGAACGGACGCAAATATGTCGTCAGATAAAGGGAGGAACACAAAATGAAGAAAACCATCATGACCCTGCTGATGGCCGTGGCCACGCTGCTGCCAACGGCTGCCCAAGACACACTGTGGACGCAATATGCCGACCGCTTCCGGGCGAACGGCATATTCAGTATCGAGCGTTTCGACTCGGTGGAGTTTCGCCTCGACGACGACGGCGTGCCCATCCTGCGCATGTATTCGACTGCTTACAGCAAGGGCTACGGCGAACGTCGCGTGACCGCGCTCTTCGGCAACGACTTCGGCGACAAGCTATACCTGCACGATCCGGGTCGCATCCTCTACAAGCCCAACGCCTTTGGTGGCATGGACTTCACCAACGAGCGGTCGCAGTGGTGCTTCAAGCGGTCGAAGGAGAGTGAGCACTTCGTATGCTTCTGGGAGGACGGACTCGGCGACAACCCCACGCGCTTCAGTCCCGATAACCTGCTGAGCAACGCCGAGAAAATCTGGGACCTCTATGTCGACTCGCTCGGCTTCCTTGTGCCCGGTCGCTCGAAGACTGACACCTACAAAATCATGCTGCTCGTCTATGAGACCACCGACTGGGTGGCCAGCGGCTCGGGCTACGATCTGATGATCGGGGCGCTCAACGTGAATCCCTGGGCCATCAGTAGCCGCAGTGGTATGACGGTGGCCCACGAGATTGGCCACACCTTTCAGTATCTCGTCAGCTGCGACCTTGGCACAAACCATGGCTTCAACTACGGCTACGGCGACAATGCTTCGGGCGGAAACGGCTGGTGGGAGAGCTGCGCCAACTGGCAGGGCTACAAGTGTTATCCCGGCATCCAGTTCACCGATGGCGAATATCTGGAGGGCTACTTCACGCGCTATCATCTCAACTTCCTCCACGAGGACCAGCGTTATCAGAACTGCTTCATGCAGGATTATTGGTGCATGAAGCATGGGCGCGACTTCATTGGGCGGCTCTGGCGCGAGAGCAACAAGCCGGAAGATCCCATCGAGGCCTACAAGCGGCTCTGCAATTTGACGCAGGAGGAGTTTTTGGACGAGGAATACGAGGGCTGCGCCCGTATGGCCACTTTCGACATCGACGGCATCAGAGAGGCTGCTACGGCCAAAATCGGCAACTTTCCTTCCCATCTGACGCGTCTCGCCGACGGCGTGACGTGGCAGGTAGACTCGGCCTATTGTCCGCAGAACTATGGCTATAACATCCTCAAGTTGCGCAATGTAGCGGGCGGAACGGTGGTAAAGGCCCACTTTAAGGGCATCGCCGGCGCGCAGGGCTACCGGGCCATACGCACGGAGAACGCCGGATGGCGTTATGGCTTCGTGGCCATGACCAACAATGGGAAGCGTGTTTATAGTCCCACCTACGGCGACCGCGAGTCGACTGTCGAGTTTGAGGTTCCGTCGGGCACCAACCGTCTGTTCTTCGTCGTCATGGGCGCGCCCACCGAACACTGGCGTCATCCGTGGGACGACAGCGTCGTCAACGATGAGCAGTGGCCCTATCAGGTGCGGTTCGAGAACACAGACCGGTGAGCGGAAGGGTCGTCCGCTTCCCCCTCATGAGGCAGTTGGGGGAGGCGGACATCTGATAAACGAAAGGCGGGGAGAACAGTGTTCTCCCCGCCTTTCGTTTTTACCGCTTGCAAACTGCCGTTATCGCAAGGCCCAATAGGTCTCGCCCATGACGGCGTCGCGCACCTGCTGTACGCCGCTCTCGTTGAGCGTCACGTCCATGTGGCTGCCGTCGGGCAGCGAGGCCTTGACAGTGCCGTCGTCGTTGAAACGGAGTATTTCTTTGGTCTGTCCGTTTTCCATCCAGTTCCAGCTGTCGTTTTTCTGGTTGTAGACGAAGACGAGTTTCTCGCCCGTGGGCTTGGTGATCTCGTAGCCGTCTTTGAGCGTCTTGACGGCATAGTAGACACCGTCCTCGCCCAGCACTTGCTGTGTCTTGCCTATCTGGTTGGCGGCGATGGGATTCTTGCCGCCCCAGAATTCTATGCTGTTGAACACCAGCGCGTCGACCATCGTGCACACGGCGTAAGCCGGAGAGATGATGAGGAAGATGAGTTCGTTGACGGCCTTGTACTCGGTGGCGTTCTTGTTCCACTGTGCCAACCGGTTGAAGAGACTGAAACTTCCCACACATGAGGAAGTCAGCAGGCAGCCTGCCATAAACAGCGCTGCGACTTTCAGATGTTTGATTTTCATAACAGAAAAGTTGATAGGTGATTGAATCATTCGGTAAAAATACGAATTTATCAACAGATTCCTATCAGACAACGGGTTGTTTTAACATTCTAAAACAACCCTTCACAGATACAGGATGGCCTCGTTGCCCTCGTTGAAGAGCAGGTCGAGGATGGAGAGATTGGGCTGGAAACCGTATTTCCGCTCGTAGACCTGATGGTAGGGTCGGGGCTTCCAGTCGGGATCGGGCAGTGGATGCTTGGGGCGGATGACGTTGCGGAAGTCAGCCGGAGTGAGCAAATCGGCTGGGGCTGATGGTGTGGCTACGGCCCCGTCGCCCGGTGTCCCGGACGGCATCCATGACTCGCTGAGGCGAATGTGGGGCTCAAAGTCGAGTAGTTCGCAAACCTTGTGGGTGACAGCCATGTTGAAGTCGATGAGCCGGTCCCACGAGTGGGTGAAGAAGGGTTGGAGATCGTCGGCATAGAACTCGAAGAAAGGGCTCTCGCCGTAGGCTGATAGCAGCGCGTTCCAGTGCAGGTGACGCCAGTTCCCGTGGTCAGAGACGCGGATGTCGGCCATCGGTGTCTTTGTCAGCGAGCGCCGGTCGTCGGGCGCGGTGACGGGCACAGTCAGGGCTTGTAGACCTTGCGTTGTGGCGATGACGCAGCGGTTGCGGTAGGTTTGCCTGACGAAATGGTCGTGCTGCTCGATGACTATGTGGTCATAGCGGTAAAGTTTCTGATACCACTCTATCGGTCCGAAATAGGTTGCGCTAAGCAGAGCTGTTGTTGGCATGTGGAAATAGGTTCGGCAGGCCTGGCCGGTCACCATGGCAGATGATAGAGCCGCCAGGCTTTGCCGATAATGGTGTGTTGGTGGACAAGATGCTGCTGGCCGCCGATGGTGACCAGATAGAGCTTGCATCCCGGGCATCCGTAGGTCTTGCAGCACCGTTGTGGAATGACATATCGCTCGCCCTTCACGCGGATGGTGTCGCCGGCGATTGCGCGCACAACGCCCGCCGTGGTCAGCGTACTGTCGCTGAAGGCGATGAGGTCGCCCCGCTGGAAACCGGTGCGCTGCAAGCGGTTCACCATCAGGCGGTCTCCCTTCCGCAGGTTGTCAGACAGGTCGGAAGGAAGTGTGTAGATGGTGAAGGCGAAGACGCTCAGGAGCGACAGCACGAGGGCCGTGGCTGCGAGCGTCCCGACAAACTTCAGCACGGGGCTTTTCAATGTTTCACTTGATGTTGTCGACGAGGTTGAACAGGCGACCCCAGCGTATGCCGGAGAAACCGTGACGGTCGGGGTCGGAACTCCACCAGATGAAGATGGGCTTGCCCACGACGTGGTCTTCGGGCACGAAGCCCCAATAGCGGGAATCGGCCGAGTTGTGGCGGTTGTCGCCCATCATCCAATAGTAGTCCATCTTGAACTTATAGCTGTGTGCTTCCTTGCCGTTGATGTAGATTTTGTTGTTCTTCACTACGAGGTCGTTGTTCTCATAGACCTTGATGAGACGCTCGTAGACGGCGATGTTGCGCATGGTCAGCGGCAGCGTCATACCCTTCTTCGGGATGATGACGGGTCCGTAGTTGTCGCGTGTCCAGCCGTAGGTGGCGTCGAGCGGATAAACATCGCCCGAATAGAGGTCGCGGTCGGTGACGCGGCGCACGGCGGCGAGCAGTCCTTGGCGCTTTAGGCCGTTGAGGGCTCTTGAGGTGAGCGGCATGTAGCCGTCAAATTGTTGCAACACGGCTGGGTTGAGCACGCTGTTGGTCTCCATGTCTGAGCCGTGGAGGCGAGCCAGAGAGCCCAGGTCCTCCATGGTGATGCCGAGGTCTTTGCGCAGCTGATCATACTGTTCGCCCATGAAGTCCATCACGCTGACGTTGCGTAGCTTGACAAAGTAGGTGTACTGCACGTTGTCGGGCTCTTTGTTAGGCTTGCCGTTGAGATAGACAATGTCGTTCTTGATCTGCAGTGTCATGCCCGGCATGCCGACGCAGCGTTTCACGTAGTTCTCGCGTCGGTCGGTGGGCCGGTGGTCGATGCTGCCAAACTGGTGGATGTTGGAGCTGAGATAGTTGCGTCCGAGCGTATAGAGATGGGCGAAATAGTCGCGCTGTTGCTGTGGGGCGAGCGTGGCTGGGTCAACGGGCGTTGGTGTCTCCTGATAGTAGACGCTGCGGCCGTAGCCGTAGACCATGTTGTAGTATTCGGTCTGATAAGGCTGCTCGGTGAGGATGGTGTCGCCAGCGGGATAGTTGAAGACGACAATGTCGTTGAGCTCCACGTGTCCCAGACCTTTCATGCGGCGGTAGTCCCAATGTGGCCACTCGATGTAGCTCTTCGTGCCGACGATGGGCAGGGTGTGCTGTGTGAGCGGCATGGTGAGCGGAGTCTGCGGGATGCGGGGGCCGTAGCTGACCTTCGAGACGAAGAGATAGTCGCCGGTGAGTAGTGATTTCTCCAGCGAACTCGACGGGATGACGAAGTTCTGGAAGAGGAAGAGGTTGATGAAATAGACCGCTCCGAGGGCGAAGACGAGGGCGTCGACCCAGCTCATGACGAAGCGCACGGGCCGCTCTGAGTCTTTCCACCACTGCCAGTGGATTTTCTTGGTGATGTAGACGTCGAAGATGAGGGCCGCGGCGGCAAAGGCCAGTATCCAGCCCACGACGCTCTGTGGCATGATCCAAATGATGAAGAGTACGTAGAGAAGGAAGGCGAAACCGAACTTCATCCACTGCATCTTCATGTTGAGTTGCTTTTTCTCTTTGTCAATCATTGTGTTGATTGTTGATGACTGATGTTTAGAACTTAAACAGGTCGCTGGTGGTCAGCAGGCCGGTGTGGTCTTTGGTGAATTCGGCTGCGAGCACGGCACCGAGCGCGAAGCCGACGCGGCTGTGCGCGTTGTGTGAGATTGTGATCTGGTCGGCCTCGCTGTTGTAGGTGATGGTATGTATGCCGGGCACCTCGTCGTGGCGCACGCTGTCCACGAGCAGCTCGTCGGGCCGGTGGTCTTTTGAACCTTCCACGCGACCGTCGTCCCAAACGGTCGTGCCTTTCTTCCAGTCGTTCTTGCGGTCGAGACAACTCACGATGTCCTCGGCGAGTGTGATGGCCGTTCCCGACGGCGCGTCGAGCTTGTGGATGTGGTGGGTCTCCTGCATGGTGACGTCATACTGCGGAAACTGGTTCATGATGTGGGCCAGAAACTTGTTGACAGCCGAAAAGATAGCTACGCCGATGGAGAAATTGGAAGCCCAGAAAAGAGTCTGCTTGCCGTCCTGGGTCAGCTTCATGACGTCCTCCTTGTGGTCTTTCATCCAGCCCGTGGAGCCGCTCACCACCTTCACGTTGTGGCTGAAGGCTTTCAGGTAGTTGCCGTAGGCGGCGGTGGGATTGGTGAACTCTATGGCTACGTCGGCAGAGGCAAACTCGGGGGAGTCAAAATCCTCGGGGTTGTTGACATCAATCTTACATACAATCTCGTGGCCACGCTCCAGGGCTATTTTCTCAATCATGTGCCCCATCTTGCCGTAGCCAATCAATGCTATCTTCATGTTGTTATGTTGTTGGTTCTGTTAAATCCGTGCAAAGATAATGATTTTCAAGCGGATATAGGGCTTTTTCTACTTAAATAATCAAAAATAGGCACAGGAAGGGTCAGTCCAACAGATGATAAGTGGCCCCGGCCAGGGTTCTTACCACGCCTTTCATCTCCAGTGTGAAGAGCATCGAGGACAGACGGCTCATGGGTAGGCCTGTCTGCACGGAGAGTAGATTGATCTGTAGGTCGTTGTGCTTGCGCAGGGCTTCGACGATGAGGCGTTCGTCGTCAGTGAGGTCGGGAAAGAGCTGCCGCTCGATGCCCCGCTTGTGTGCCTCGGCCAGTTGTGCCTCGGCCTCCCATCCCATAGCTTTCACGAAGTCGGCTGCGCTGGTGATGAGTGCGGCTCCGTTGTCGCGGATGAGGTTGTTGCAACCCTCGCTGTACCCGGCTCCCACGGCTCCCGGAAAGGCGAATACCTCGCGCCCATAGCTGCGTGCGATGCCGCACGTGATGAGTCCGCCACCCCTCGCTGCACTCTCGATGAGAACGGTGGCGTCTGCACATCCGGCAACAATGCGGTTGCGCCGCACGAAGTTGACCTTGTCGGGCCGCGTGTTCGTCATGTGCTCGGTGAGCAGGCCGCCCTGCGTGATCATCTGTTCGGCTGTGGGGCGGTGGAGTGGCGGATAGAGGTCGTCAAGGCCATGGGCGAGCACGCCGACGGTCTCGAAGCCGCTCTGCAGGGCACTGCGGTGGGCGCAGATGTCGACGCCGTAGGCCAGACCGCTGAGGATGAGCACGTGTGGGCAGTAGGTCTTGAGGCCGGCGATGAAGCGTCGCGTGAGGTCTTGGCCGTAGGTGGTGCAGTGCCGGGTGCCCACGATGTTGATGATTTTGGCATGGTTGAGGTCGGCTGAGCCACGGTAGTAGAGCGCGAGCGGCGCGTCGGCGCAGTCGCGGAGGCGTTGTGGATAGCGTGGGTCGCTGATGGCAAGTGCGCTGATGCCGTGCTGGCGGTCGTAGTCAAGCTCTTCCTTGGCGCGGCGCAGGTGGAGGCCGATCTGTTGCAGCTCTGTCGTGAGCCGCCGCGAGGGATGGGGCAGGATGTCGCCGATGTGGTCGCGGTGGTCGATGACGGCAGAGGCGGAACCGCAAGCCTCATAGAGACAGTGAATCTCGGTGAGGTTGAAGAAGCCGATGCGCGACAGCGCCATGGCACTCAGAGTTTCTTTTTCTTCCATGATGGTGACAGGGATGGTGGGCTGGGGAGCCGTGTCGGCGGTGTCCGGCTGGGAGCGGTCAGATGAACGGAGCGAAGGCGCGGTCGTAGTCGGCGCTGACGCCGAGCCGCCCGTTGATGAGTGTGACGAGCTCCGTGGTGCAGTGGAAGCACAGCTTGTTGTCGCTGCTGCGATAGAGGTCGTGCGTGAAGATGTAGCGTATGCCCTCCTTGCGTAGCGACATACGCGAGTCGAACTCGTCGTCGCAGCGCAACGGAACCTTGAATTGGAGGTTCATGCGGGCCACGACGGCGTCGATGCCTCGTTCGTGCATTTCGGCGAAACTCAGCCCTAACGACTTGAGGAAGCGGTGGCGTGTGTGCTCTGTGTAGTGGAGGTAGTTGGCATTGTTGACGATGCCCTCGATGTCGCACTCGTAGTCGCGCACCTCCATGCGGGTGGTGAAAATGTAGTCGGTCATATCTTTCCTGTTGTTAGTCGGTTTTATCCGTTGTTCTTGCCCTCTGGCTTCGGCCGGTCGGATTGCTTCAGATATTCGTAGCCGAAGCGACAGCGCAGGCAGTCCTTGCGGTCGCAATATTGTTTCTTGAGTTGGATGAGTGCCTGTGAGTCTCCGGCGTTGTCAACGGTCAGTCCCACCTCACGCCACATGCGGGTGATGTGGTTGTTCTCGGCCTTGAGCGACTCGAGGAAGTCGAAGGCACGGTCGCACAGGCGGTCGTTGCCCAGATGGCGTCCGTAGGCGAAGAGCATAGGCACGACGGTGTTGATCATGAGCAGGTTGAGCGAGCCCGTCGACAGATGTTTGCCTTTCTTCGGCGAGGGAGCACCGAAGGCGTAGTGGGTCTGCCAGTAGGGCGTGGCCTCGGTCGACAGCAGTTCCTCGGCCTCCTTGACCGTCTCACACTCGATGAGCCGGCTCAGTCCAGCCTGGCGGTGATAGTAGAGATTGACCAGCTGGGCAATGCGTATGTGGGGGAAGTTCTGGGGACGCAACCGAAGGAAGCGCCAGAGGTGAAAGTCGATGGGTCGGAGTGAGAACTTGTGGGACAGGTAGCTGTATTCGTCGCGCAGTTTGGCGAAATGGCCCTCACAGAGAGCGGCCTCGCGGTGGCGTTCGGGCACTGCCTCGGGGGCGAGCAGGCCTGCCTGCCCCAGGAAGAAAGCCTCTATTTGGAACGGGTCGTCGCGATGATGGGCTACCGCGTTCAGCGGAACGGCGAGGGCCCATTGTTCGAAGGCTTCCGAATTGATGCCGAAACCGAAGTTGCGTGCCAGTGTGACAAAGTAGGCAGACTCCCACGACCCGTCGCAGAGGCGGGCCCGTCGGACGATGTCCTCGGTCTTGCGTTCGAGCCGTTCGGTCTCCAGGGCACTCATCCATGAGTGCACGGTCAGTCGGGAGAGCGAGGGAATGATTCGGTAGCAGGGCGGATAGGCGTCCTCGTGGAGCAGTTGGCTGTAGTTGAGGCGCACATCGTTGGGCACGTCGAGCTGCATCTGGGGTGGCTCCTGCCCGCTGCTGGTGCGTGCCTGGGCGTCGATGGTGCCCGCCACGTGCAGGATGACGTTGTTGTAGTGGGCGTCGTTGTCGTGTCCGTGCGCGAACCAGTCGCCGGCCTTGTCGTGTATCTCGACGTTGCCCACCCAGAGTGTGCCGCCGATTTTCACTTTCGCGTTGAAGAAGTCGGGCCCGGCGTTATGGTTGTGCAGGCCCGGGTCGATGACCTCCACGGGCAGCCCGTCGGCTGTCGTGAGCGCTTTTAGGGGGAACAGTTTGTGTTTCCAGCAATAATGGATGAGTTCTTCCATCGGTTGATGCTTTCTTCTCGCAGGCATCGCGCAAAGCCGTGTGCCGTGCATAATGTGGGCAAAGATACGAAAAAATCCCGAACAGTGTATCGACTGTTCGGGATTTTTGTCCATGAAAGGGAACTGGCAGTTGCTTACCGGGCAACCTTGACAGTACGTCCGTCGCTCTGGCGCAGGATGTAGACCTGTCCATGCCGCATGGTGTTGACGCGTCGGCCGTTAAGGTCGTAGATGCCTGTGGCGGTCTGGCCGTTGACGGTGACGGGACGAATGGAAGTCACGGTGCCGTCGTGTCCGAAGGTTACACCCACGGTGAGTGCCGCGCCCATGAAGTTCATGTTGATGTCTATCTTCAGATAGAGTCGGTCGTCAGTCATCTTGCCCGACAGCACCACGGGCACGTCACCGAGCATCGGGCCCATCCACGAGGTCACGGTTGGGTCGTCGCCTGCGCTGATCCGTATGGTTTTGTCGGCCGCGAGGGTGATGGATCCGTCTTCGGCAGGGGTAGAGGCCACGTCGTCTACGACGATGTTGCCCACGCCGAGTCCGCTGAACTTAAAGTTGCGCAGTGAGACGGTGTAGGTGCCGTCTGTGGCTTGGTCGATGCTGACGGTGGCTGTGTCGGCGACAGTCGATCCATATACGTCTACATAGAGCGAATCCTGATAGTTGGTGGCGCCGGCTGTCAGTGTGAGCAGGGCGGCCACGAGAAGAGTTAATACTTGCTTCATACAATCTTTATTTTTGTTGATAATTTGGATGTATTCATGTCAGATTTCCTCCTTAGGTAGTGAGAGCGGAGGTCTGGAGTGGGGCTATTTCAGCTGATAAGATACGCCCACGGTGCCGAAGATGGGGTAGAGGGTCTGGTCAATGACCTTGAAGGAGCTGTGGTGGATGCCGTTGAGGCCCCAGTCGATGCCGGCATAGAGGGCGAAACGGTGGCTGACGGTCCAGTCGGCTGCCGCGCCGAAGCCCCAGTGCACGCGCCGCATGTGTTCGCTGAAGTCGTAGGTGCCGCGTGAGCCCTCGTCGTCGCCGAGCAGTACCTTCATGCCCGTCGGGTCGCCGACGCGCAGATAACCGTTGTGGGCGTCGCCGGTGAAGCCCTTTGTGGTAAGGATAGACACGTAGGGACCTACGCGTACGGCGACCTTCCGGCTGACATGCCACGTGGCCTGTACGGGAATGGTGAACATCCACTCTCGCACCTTTGTTGTGACGTCGCCGGTGAACATGCCCTCTAGGGTCTCTCCGCCACGCACCATCTGCTCGTGATAGTTCTTCACTTTGGCGTCTTCCTTCATGCCCTTGTTCTCGAATCGCAGGCCGATGAGCACGCCGAAGCGTCGCCCTAACGGCTTTTCGGCGTCGATGCCGAGGCTGAAGTTGGGTTGCAGGGTGTAGCTGTTGAGCTTGCGGATGCTGCGAGGCATGTTGATCGGTGCCGTTCCGCCGATGTGGTAGCCTGCGCGGGCCTTCACGGTGACATTCGAGAGGAAGCCTTCTTGTGCCTGCGACGGCAGTGCGACGGCGAGAAAGGTCAGACAGAGGCTTGCAGTGGTGACAATCAAAGGATGTTTCATATCTGTCTCAAAGCGGTTGTTTCTCATGACTGCCGACTACGGTTACCTTGTCGACGAGCAGGCGGCTTCCGATGGCTCCGCGGAATTTGTCGCCCTCGCTGCTCGACGAGAACACGATGGTGAGGCTGTAGCCGCGGTTGGCGAGCAGTTGCCAGTCGATTTCGCTACTGTAATGGAAGTTGATGCGGAAGGGTGTCCACGTGTCGACAGGCTTCACATAGCCCAGATCGGCGATGGCAATGATGCGTCCGTTGGTCTTCACTTCATCGCCATAGAGTGGCACGCTGGTGCCTGTTTCGTCGTGGTTGCGGTAGAACACGGCATAGATGGCAGCCGAGTCGGTGACTCCTTCCAGCAACTTCCCATTCTCGTCCTGATAGCGTTCGCCCGGTCTGTACTGGTAGAAGCCCGTGAGCGTGACGGGCCGCTGGTCGAAGACGATGCCGAAACGGGTGGCATGGAGCGGCTGCAAGAGGGCAGTCGTGGCATCGAAGGAGCCGAGGAAGAGGTTGCCGGCGGCGATGCGTTTGCCCGCGAGTTCGCCGAAAGGCCCGGTGGAGCGCGTTGTCAGGCAGACGGCACTGCCCTCATAGCCGTCGTGCAGGGGTGTGGTGGGATATTCGTCGGGTGCCGCCGAGCCCATGCTGAGCCTGAATCCGGCATTGCCTGATGCCCACACGTTTTGCAGGCGGCCCTCGTCGTCGGGCTGCTGCCAGACATAATACTTCTGTGCGGATGGCTCCAGGCTGTAGTTCTCGAAGTCGATGCGCGTTGTGTCGCTGACGGTCTGCACGACGGGTGTGAACGTCACGCGGTAGTCGCGGTTCCACATGCGGTCCTCAGAGGTAACGGTATAGATGACACCTCCCTGCGAGAAATCGTGCACGGAGCCGTTTTGCGGCTTGACGATGGCCCCCTCGGTGAGGGTGAGCACTGGCGCGAGGGTGGTCAGGTCGGCACTCATGCGCACGGGAAAGTCAATCATGCTGTCGGCTGAAGCCACGATTTGCAGCGTGTCGGAAGCGTTATAGAAGAGGGTGAGGGGACGGTCGGCATGTACCGAGGCCGTGAGTATATCGCATTCGGCATTTGGGGCTTCTTCCTTGAAGCAGGAAGTCAGTGACATACAGCAGATAAGGGCGATTATAAGTTTTGAGTCCATTGGAGTGTCGTGTTTGTTGCAAAATATACTGTTTTCGGGTGCAAAGTTAGTAAAAAACAGTGGATTGTTCCTTTAAAAATGTCTATAAGCGAAAGTTTTTGGCTATTTTTGCACTTAAAATGAAGATAGGGAATATAGAATACGGCCCTCGTCCGCTCTTCCTGGCTCCGATGGAGGACGTCACCGACGTGGGCTTCCGCATGCTTTGCAAGCATTTTGGCGCAGCCATGGTCTACACGGAGTTTGTTTCGGCTGATGCCATCATCCGCAGTATCAAGTCGACCCTCTCGAAGATGGTCATTAACGACGACGAGCGCCCCGTGGGCATTCAGATCTACGGGCGCGATGTCGAATCGATGGTGGAGGCGGCCCGCATCGTCGAGGCTGTGCGCCCGGACGTGATCGATCTCAATTTTGGCTGTCCGGTGAAGAAGGTGGCCGGCAAGGGCGCGGGTGCCGGACTGTTGCGTGACATCCCGTTGATGCTCGACATTGCACGGAGTGTGGTTAAGGCGGTGCATGTACCCGTGACGGCGAAGACACGTCTCGGCTGGGACAAGGATAATTTAGTCATCACCACGTTGGCCGAACAGTTGCAAGACTGCGGCATCCAGGCGCTGACCATCCATGGCCGCACCCGCTCGCAGATGTATACCGGCGACGCTGACTGGTCGCTTATCGGCGAGGTGAGACGCAATCCGCGCGTACACATTCCCATCATCGGTAATGGCGACATTCTCAGTCGGGCCAACGCCGACCGTGCCTTCGATGCTTATGGCGTCGACGCGGTGATGATCGGGCGCGCCACCTTCGGGCAGCCGTGGCTGTTCAGCGACCGCCAGTTGACCACCGACGAGAAGATTGACGTGCTGGAGGAGCAACTTCGTATCAACGTGGAGCGCATTGGCGAGTATCGTGGCATCCTGCACACACGCCGCCATCTGGCCGCCTCGCCCGTCTTCAAGGGCATTCCTAACTTCCGTGAGACGCGCATTAGCATGCTGAGGGCGACGACCGTCGACGAGCTCCTGCAGATTTTGGAGCAGTGCCGTGCGCGGCTGGCTTAGCAGATCGGCGGGATGTGTGGACGTGTCGTGTGAGGCGTGAGACCCACAGATACTAAAAAAGACCGGATCCTCAATGGAGGAGCCGGTCTTTTTTAGTTTTTTGAAAGCTTTGCGGAGGCGTTTTCACGCCGTCCGCGAAACTTAATATAGAGTCTCTCTTACTTCTTGATCACCTTCTTGACGCTGGTCTTACCGTTGAGACCGGTGGTCTTAACGATGTTGACACCACGCTGCAGAGTGGAAACCTGGCGGCCATCAACCGTGAAGAACTGCTGTGCGCCGTTCACGACGTTGTTGTTTATGTCGTTGATGCCAGTGGTTCCGGCAACGCCCTTCGTGTCCTCGCCATCACCGAAGTAGAACAGCTGGAAGTTGGTGGCAGCAGTCCAGTCGCGGTATACGTGGCTGTGGTTGAAGAAGCCGAGGGTCAGACGTCCGCTTTCGTCCACATAGCAGTAGACAGAGTTGAGGTAAGCGGGGTCGGCCTTGTTGCCATCGTGGTTGAGGTCGGTCGAGTTGACGTTGGTCAGCGTCTGGAAGCGGTTGGCAGCCTCTGCGCGGTTGCTCGGAATGTAGAAGACTGTGCCTTCCTCGTCGCCACGCTCTGTGAACTCCAGCCACTGGTCGTCAACAGGAGTAGAGGTAACGAGGGCGAAGTTGTCTATGTCTCTCGGGCAGAAGATGATGTGCTGCAGAGCGACGGAGTCGCCGTTGGCGAAGAGGTAGCCGTTGATCTTCAGCGAGTCGGGGGTGCCGCCGGCAGCGCGCACGGAGTCGTCATAGTAGACGGCTGCGGTGTCGTTGGCGTAGGTTCCATACATGTAGAAGCCCTGACAGAGCACCTGATAGAGACCCTTAGGCAGGTTCTCGATGGTCTGATAGATGTCAGCATCCTGATTCCAGGTCTGAGCGATGTGTGTGTTGACGAAGTCGCTGTTGCTGCCCGTGTAGGTCCATCCCTCAGCGCTGCCGCCGTTGTCGTCAGCGAAGGTCGGGTTGACGATGACAGAAGTCATCTCTCTCGGGTTGGCCATGGTGGCATCTGACACATCCGGGATTCTCAGCTTGGCAATCACCGTGTTGATCTCGGCAATCTTGGCGGCGATGTCACCGTCGTTGATTGAGCCGGAAGCGAGTGCGGCGGCAACCTCAGTCTGCAGAGCCTTAGCGGCATCGAGGACAGCTTTGGCAGCTGTTGCCTCATATTCGGTGACGGCCTCGTCGAGGTTGGCCTTGGCAGTGGCCAGAGAGTCATACTTCACGACGGAAGCGTTGGCAGCCGGAACGGCGGTCTCAAGAGCCTCCTCGGCAGCGAAGATGGCATCCTCGGTGGAAGCACCCTTGGCGTTGTTGATGGCCTGCTGCAGAGCAGCCTTTGTGGCGGCAGCCATCGACTTGTTGACGAGAGCCTCGTTGTAGGCGACAGTAGCGTTGAGAGCTTCCTGCAGGTCGGCCAGCTCGCGGCCGGTGAAGATGAGTTGCACGTTATCCCAGATGGTCCATGCGGACGGCAGGATATTCTGAGCGCGCAGACCGATGGTTACAGGCTTGTCGGTGCCACGGGCAATGAACTTAACGCTTGTCTCATACTGCGGGCCATAGGTCGGCGACTTGAGGGCCTCGCGGACAGAATTTTGGTTGTTCGGAGTGAAGCAAGAGTCATTCTCGTAGACACTCTTGGCGAAGGCATCGTGAGCCTCGAAAGCCTCTTTCTGCTCCTCGGTGTAGCGAACCTTGAAGACATTGACGAACTTGCTGGCGTTGGCGCCTGCATAGATCTCAGCGCGGACGGTGTTGTTGCCGGTGTCCTCGCCGTTGGCCTCTTTCCAGTACTGGTATGGAGTGTTATAGTCTGGGTCGTCAGCGGTACGGTAGAAGCCGCGGACCTTCAGCTCATAGGCACCCTTGGCGAGTGTGATGGGCTGAGAAGCGTCAAAGTTGCCGTGCCAGGACTCAGCAACACCGTTGGTTCCGTTGAGACGGTTCTGGCCGTTCTGGCCGCCAATGAGTTTCCAGCCCTCCGAGCTTGTGGCATACCAGCCACCCTCGTCGTTCTGCTCCTTGGTGCCGCCCTCAGAGAAGGTCGGGTTCTTCACCTTGGCGTTGGTGATGTCAGCGCCGGGCTGGGCGTTCTCGTCGATGGCCTTCTGCTCTTCAGCGTGCAGCTTGTCGATCATGGCCTGAATATCCTCGTTGGTGGCGTCGAGGTCGCTCAGCATGACATTGGCGTCGCTGAGCACGTCGGTTAGAGCGCCTTCATACTCGTCATAGTTCTTGATGTCGAGCTCGTCAACGAGACTCTGCAGCTGGATGAGCAGCTGGACATTGAGACGGAGGTCGTTGAGGGCCTTCTTGGTAGCCTCGAAAGCGGCCACGGCGTCTTCCTTGGTGGCAGCAGTCTGGTTCTTCTCGATGGCCTCGCTGACAGCAGCATATACGTTGTCGCAGTAGGTTGCATCGGCGAACTCTTCCTCCCACTCGCCGGCGAAGGTCTCAGAGAGGTGTTGGAACGACTCCAGTTTGGTGCCGTAGCTCTTCAGCTCGAAGCCGCGCCATACGGTCCAGTAGTCGCTCTGATGTGCGACGCGCCATCCGAAGGTGACGTCGCTCGATTCGCCGAGGGTGTAGAAGG
>CAYPJA010000033.1:0-22294 GCA_964411005.1 uncultured Prevotella sp.
GACGAAACTGTAAAAGTCGTAACGCGCGCATCCCACAGCCATGAACTCGATTCCACAAAAGGACGTACCGAAAGTCAGCGACCACAAAGAGTTGATGCGCCCCCAGTTGATGAGCTGATCCAAATTGCCCAGCACAACATTGACTCCACCGTCGTTGAGCTCATTGGCAATGTTCTCTAACGTGTCGCTGTCCTTAAACTCATTGTAAGGAATACTTTTGATGTGCGGTTTTCTTATTTCCATTCAAGCGCTCCTTTCCGCCAGGCATACGCCAAGCCAAATACTAATACCAACAGGAAGAACCCAATGGTAAGAAGAGCCATTGGACCAAACTGCCTTACGACAACAGCCCAGGGATAGAGAAGAACGGTCTCAATGTCGAACATCAGGAACAGGATGGCAAACAGATAATAGCCCACATGCATGGGCATCCAGCTGCTTCCCCGAGTGGGAATACCACACTCAAAGGGCTCACCCTTCACCGGATTGTACGAACGCGGACCGATAAGCTTGGCTATGACGAAAGCGCCAAGAACCAAGGTCAGGGCCGTTAGCAAAACGGTAATTAATAAAGTGAAATTCATAAACTTTGTATAACGTTATTTAAATATTTCACACTCTTCTGCGATTCAAGACAATGCTTTCCTATCAAAATGAAATCAGGCTGATCGGGCCTATAAATGATTGCCTCTTGATTTTTAAGTCATTGCGCTGGCAAAGGTAACAATAATTTTGGTAATAATATCCTTTCTCGACCAAAAACTTCTCACTCTGAGAGAGATTTGTTTTGCTACCTCGGCATAGCAAAATGGCAATTAGAAAACCAACCGCTTACGCCTTAAATCATAACAAAGAAAAAACCACTTACGCCCTAAGGCGAAAGTGGCTCTACTATAATATAAGCAATAACTTCAGTACTTAAATATACTATCCTTTCTACTTGATGATTCCCTGCTCGACGAAAATCTTCTTCAACGCATCAACACCTCTGTCGACATGCTCACGAGTATGGGTAGCCATCAAGGCGAAACGAACCAGCGTGTCCTGCGGCGCGCAAGCGGGCGGTATGACAGGATTGATGAATACGCCGGCCTCAAAGGCAAGCTTCGTGACGATGAATGTCTTATCGATGTCACGCACGTAAAGCGGAATGATCGGACTCTCGGTATCGCCAATCTCAAAGCCTTCCTCACGGAAACGCTTCAATGCATAGTTGGTGACATCCCAAAGTTTCTCTATGCGCTCCGGCTCTTCCTGAAGGATGTGCAACGACTCCAGAGCAGCTGCGGTAGCCGCGGGAGAGTCGCTCGCAGAAAAGATATAGGTGCGACATGTATGACGCAGATAGTTGATGGTGTCCTTGTCGGCAGCGATAAATCCGCCAATGGAGGCCATACTCTTTGAGAAAGTGCCCATGATGAGATCAACATCATCGGACACACCAAAATAGTCGCACACGCCACGTCCTTGCTTGCCAAAGACTCCAAGACCATGAGCCTCGTCGACCATAATAGAGCAATTGTACTTGTGCTTCAGCTCAACAATCTTCGGGAGCTTAGCCAAATCGCCCTCCATGGAGAACACACCGTCAACAACTATCAGCTTAACAGCCTCATGCGGCAACTTCTGAAGCACGCGCTCCAAGTCGTCCATGTCGTTGTGCTTGTAATGCAACTGTGTGGCAAAACTCAGACGGCGGCCGTCAACTATACTTGCATGGTCGCGATCGTCGCAGATGATATAATCACCACGGCCGACAATAACCGGAAGCACGCCCGAATTGACAGAGAAACCAGTAGCAAAGCAAAGGGCATCGTCCTTGTGCTCAAACTCGGCCAACTCTTTTTCCAACTGCACATGAATGTCAAGCGTACCATTGAGGAAACGGCTTCCTGCACATCCTGAGCCATACTTGTCAAGGGCTTCGTGAGCAGCTGCAATGACACGTTCGTCACCTGTAAGACCGGTGTAGGCGTTCGAGCCGAACATCAGCACCTTGTGTCCCTCCATCATGACTTCCGGGCCTTGCTTACTTGTAATAGCACGGAAATAAGGATACACTCCCGCTTCCATGTATTTCTGCGGTTCCCGGTAATTCTTATACCTTTCTTGTAATTGTCCCATTATATAAAATAGGTGTAGAAAACTACATTTTAATTAGTTAGGCTGCAAAGTTACTAAAAAATCCTCAAACTTTGTCTTTTTTCGGAAGAAATTGCAATTAAACGTCAAATTAATTAATGAATTCTTGATTCTTATTCGGTTTTTTGCTACATTTGCACTATGAAAAAAAAGGTTGTCTTCATCATCAATCCCATATCGGGCACAACCAGCAAAGCCCGCATACCCGAACTCATCGACGAAACCCTTGACAAGGATTTGTTCGCATATGAGATCAGGCGGACTGAGCGTCCCGGACATGCCACAGAGATAGCCTGCGAGGCGAAGGATGCCGGCACCGACATCGTGGTAGCCGTCGGCGGCGACGGTACAGTCAACGAGGTGGCGCGGGCACTGATAGAGTCGGACACGGCTTTGGGCATCATCCCCTGTGGGTCGGGCAATGGACTGGCACGCCATCTCATGATATCCATGCAGCCACGCAAAGCCATCCAGACGCTGAACGCCTGCGAGATACACGACCTTGACTACGGCATGATAAACAACCACCCGTTTTTCTGCACGTGCGGCATGGGCTTCGACGCCGTCATCAGCATGAAATTTGCCGAGACGGGCAAGCGCGGCCCCATCACCTACGTTGAAAACGTGCTCAAGGAAGGCTTGCGCTACAAGCCCGAAACCTATGAGATACAAGACGAAAAGGGCATAACCTACCAGAAAGCATTCCTCATCTCGTGCGCAAATGCCTCACAATATGGAAACAACGCCTTCATCGCCCCTCAGGCTTCAATGAGCGACGGGCTGATGGATGTCGTCATCATGGAGCCATTTGATGTCATCGATGCCACGCAGATCAGCATAGACATGTTCAACAAGACGCTTGACAAGAGCTCAAAAATCAAGACCTTCAGAGCCAAACGGCTGCACATACACCGCCATCATCCGGGTGTCATCCACTATGACGGCGACCCTGTGATGGCCGGTGAGGACATCGACATCTCCTTACACGAACGCGGCATCAAAATGATTGTCAACCCTGAAGGTGACAAAGCGCAGCGTAAGCCCAACTTCATCCAGTCGGCCGCGGCCGACTGGATGAACGAAATATCCATCATTCGTGAAGACTTGGGCAAACGGCAGCGTCAGGTCTTCGCCTTGGGAAAACTCTTGCAGCGGAAACTCAGCGGCATCAATCCGTGGGGAGAATAAGATATGCGCCCATTACAAATGGCTTGTAATGCTATTACTAACGGCTTGTAACACGATTACAAGCCGTTAGTAACAGTGTTGAAAAAGTTGCATAAGTATTGTGCTGCAATGAATGCGACGTCCTTGCCTGTGCAAAAACGGTTGCATCCCATCGTGCAGGGCCGGATGGGTTACGCCTTCATCCGTTCTTGGACTTGCCTATGATGGTGCTCAGCATTCCGCGACATCCATCCTCGATGAGGTCAAGAGCGAGATCAAAGTCGGCATCGGAGCCATAATAAGGGTCGGGAACGCAGTCTTGTCCCTTGTAACCAACAAAGCAATCGGCCATACGAACAACCTTTCTGCGTTCCTCATCGCTATGTGCCTGCCGTAGAATGTTCTTATAGTTTTCCTCATCCATGACTACAATGTAGTCGAAGAAGCGGAAGTCGCGGATGGCATTGAACTGGCGTGCGACATGGTCTATCCTGTAACCACGCTTCAAACCGCGCTTCCGCATGCGCCTGTCTGGCAGCTGTCCGACATGCCACGAGCCGATGCCGGCTGAGTCGATGAAAAACTCTTGCGTCAGATTTGCCTCATCAACATACTGCTGCATGACGGCGTTTGCCGCCGGAGAGCGGCAGATGTTGCCCAAGCAGATAAAAAGTATTTTAGTTTTATCCATAATTCTTTGTGTCAATGAGGTGTCCCGGAAAAGCTGTCAACAGTCAAAGACCAAACAGTTTGCCTTCTGACTCTTCCTCCCTTTCCTTTCTCTAAAACTCCATTAAGACGCGGGCATTGATTTGCCGGCCTGTCAGATAGTTTGGAACAGCATATTGATGATTGGTTACATCTGTTATCCAATAATAACTGTTGACATTACTGATTCCGAACAGATTGAGACAGTCTATGCCTAACCAAATATTCTTAAAAGGAGAAGAAGCGTGTCGGTCCTCGTTGTTGAAGGCCCGATAACTCATTCCTATGTCGGCACGTTTGTAGGCTGGCGCGCGAAAATCATTGCTTTCAAGCTCTTGGTGAGGAGCCGAAAAAGGCAAGCCGTCAGCATAAGCCAGCTTAAGACTCATTTTCCAACGGTCTGTACCGGGGAAGTAATCAGTAAAAAACAGATTGACCGCATAACGCTGATCGGTAGGCATGGGGATGGAAATGCCATTGAGCTTCATCTTGGTATCCATCAACGAAAAGCTCAGCCATGAGTCGGTGCCGGGAACAAACTCACCATAAATCTTCATATCAATGCCAAATGCACGACCGGAAGCCTCATTGTCGCCATAATAGGTCACCTTGACATTATTGACCGAATACGGGACCAGATTTCCCAATGCCTTATAATAGATTTCCGTAGAGAACTTAAAGGGGCGGTCATTCATCCGGAAACGATAGTCGTAACCCAATATGAAGTGGATAGACCGTTGACTTTTGATCTTATCGTTCAGCCGAGCATAGGTGACACCTTTATTGGTCGTCGTGTCACGCAGTTCCTTGAAGAAAGGAGCCTGATAGTAGAGTCCGGCCGCAAAGCGGAACGTCGTGTTCTCGCTGTATGCAGGATAAACGCTGAGTGACGCCCTGGGCGAGAACAGGCTCTCCCCCGTGAAATTCCAATGTGAGAAGCGCGCACCGTAATTGAGCATGAAACGCGTGTGCCCTCCAGCCGACGTAAAGCGCCATGTGTCCTGCAAATAGGCCTCGAAGCGGTTGGCGTCGAGCTTGTTGATGGCACGCAACGAGTAAATCATCTGAAGATCGCTCCCAGTGTGCGGTATGCTGTAGCCTGCCGAGTCGCGCATCTCATACTCTTTTGAATTCTCTTCTATATGCTCGCGCTTCCATGTAAGCGCGCCTTCTATGTCATGCTGCTTTGCCGTATGCTTGAAAAGAAGTTTAATGCTTTCCACATTAGCATCCAGATAGTTGCGGGCATGCTGAAAGTAAGTTCCAACGCCAAGATTCTCTGAGGTCTCCGTTTGGGTCAGCCAGTACTGTCCTTGAATGTCATATTTTTCCTGCTCTCGGGTCTTGAAAGCAGACCCGATAAGCGACACGCTTGTAGAGTCGCCAAAATGACGCGTAAGATTCAATGTGCCAAACCATGTCCGGAAAAGGTCTTTTTCCTCACCGTCAAAATAAACTCTAAATGATTTCACATTCTCCAGCGTTCCGAACGAGGTTTCGCGGTCGTGTGGCTTGAAATTATAATGGTTGTCTGAGACATTTCCAATGAAGTCGACAGTCCATTTCTTATTTGGCCGCCATTGAAGATAGGTTTGATAGTCCAGGAATTTCGGGTTATACTCACCGTTGGTCTCCAAGGAACCGAGAAGATACTCATTGGTCTTATAGCGCACGCTGTTCAGCCACGACAACTTTTTCGTTCCGAATCCGGCATAAGCGTCGGCTCCAAGCAGGGAGAGAGAGGCCGAAGCTTCAAAGACCTGTTTTTTTCCTGCAGAGGGCTGAAGGTTCTTGTAAACAATGTCCAAGGCCGAAGACATCTTATCACCATACTTGGCGGCAAAGCCTCCCGTTGAGAATCCAATACGGTCGACCATGTATGGGTTGATGACGGACAGTCCTTCCTGCTGGCCGCTACGAACCAAGAACGGGCGATAGATCTCGACACTGTTAATGTAGACTGAGTTCTCATCGAATGAGCCGCCTCGCACATTATATTGGCTTGACAGTTCGCTGTGTGTAGAGACGCCCGCCTGACTTTGTATCAGCTCCTCGACGGCATTGCCTGTTACGGACGGCATGTTCTTCACATCTTTGAGGTCAAGTTCCTGTGTCTGACCGCCCGAAACCTTCTTCCCTCTCACCTCTACGGCACTCAATGTGTTTTCGTCATCAAAAAGCTGTATCTGAAGGGTTTGTTTGCCTCTGGGATTCCGCAGCAAACGTGTTTTAGTCTTGTAGCCAATCATTGAGAATTTCACGACCACCGAATCCGCACTTTGGAGTTCCATTTTGAACTCACCCTGCATGTTGGTGAACGTGGCCCTTCCTTGTGAAAGAACCGAGACAGACGCCAACTCGACCGGATTCATATTCTGATCGGTGACACGGCCCTGCAAAGTGAATTGCTGTGCATGCAAGGAAAGGAAAGTGGCTAACAGGATAGCCGCGCAGATGATTCTCTGTTTCATACTTGGATATATAACGCCCGAAAATCAATATTATTGTGAAACAGAAGCAGGCGATAGCATAGCCGACTCATTCGCGATACAACCATGTGAGAATCCGATTCAGCCATCCGATTGAGAAACGGAACCAGCGATATTTTGCCACAGGCTTACCACCAAAGCGAAGGATGAACTCGCGGAAGCGGCTTCTCTTCCAAGGCAAACCTGCATCAAGGAAGAAAAAATGCGCGTAATTGTGTTCATAAGCATAGTTTAAGGCATTCCAAATGGTCATCAAGTTTGGATGCAGTAGCGGATAGCTTTTCCGTTTTGAGGCCAAATACCATAAGTATGCGTTTCCTTCTGAATAGGCACAAGCACATCCACCTATCATCTTACCATGATAGGTAGTGACAAATATCTTTGCATTATCGCTCGCATAAAGCTGGCGGAATTGGTCTATGGGCGGAATAAGCCTACGTATCTTCATACGGTAGAAACCGTTGAGCATCTTGTAGAACGCCTCCATTTCTGCCCGGCTTGACGCTTCACGCGTGACGACACCCATTTCATAAAGCCTGCATATGCGCTTATACATTTTATCAGATATTCTCTCTTTGGGCGACTTTGAGTGCAACGAGTTGTGTATCTCCTGCCAGTTGACTGGGAAATAACCATTTTTCCGGAAATACCGATAGCCAAACATCTTCTGAGAGAGGTCACTGAACTCGACATATAGGCACAGCTTACGACGGATTTTTTTTGTGATGGCATTCAACAACAGTCCGAAAACTTCTTGCCGATTTACATCCTCACGATATTCTCCTTCGCCATAAATGCGCCCTTGCGTAAAAAAATAAGGGGGAAGCAGAGAGCCGCGTCGACGTATCAAGGCAAGCAGATGGCCCGCCACATGCCCTTCGCTGTCAATGGCCACAGCCATATAGGGCCACTGACCAGGGGTTTTCTCGACAATTCCAAACAGTTCCGGGCTGTGAAAAAAGTTTTCACAACTCATTTCCGGCAATTGCTGCCCGCTTGTTATTATCCTTACTTCAAATTGGCTCACTGTGCAAACTTACATAAAAAACTTCGAATTTCATGCCTATTCGATAAAAAAGTAATACTTTAACATGAAGTTTTACCTAATAAACGGTCGAATGTCATCGTTTTTTAAAATGCACCCAAGTATCAGCTGCCCGAT
This sequence comes from uncultured Prevotella sp., assembly GCA_964411005.1. Classification (GTDB taxonomy): domain Bacteria; phylum Bacteroidota; class Bacteroidia; order Bacteroidales; family Bacteroidaceae; genus Prevotella. Next base: position 7,669 of record CAYPJA010000033.1, read on the forward strand.
TAAGCACATTTCTTTATGGCATAGTTACTGTGCTTACAAGAACAAAGAAAACAAAAAAGGCTGAATCCCCAACAAGGAATTCAGCCATATTCTAATTAGAAAGCCCAATGTTTTAAGGGCGGTAATGTAAACCTAACTTATGGCAACAGCATCTTTTGCACCGTACCATCTTCATAACGCACCAGATAAACGCCCTTGACGGCACGCCCGGCAGGTATCTTCTCACCATTCAGACCATAGACGGCTACAACCTTCCGCTCGGAAGCGGCAATATTGGTGATGGCATCGACAACCGGAGCCGACGGATTATAATTGAAACTGACCGTGCCATCACTGTTCTTTCTGATGTCCACGATGCGGGCATGGAGATACTTAGTGCCGTCAGTATTGGCTTTCCAAAGGCGGTCACGGATGCCCGGGCCAAAGTCGGTAAGGCTGTCGCGACGGTTAAAAGGATAGGTGTCGAACCGCTCGGTGCCCTGACTCAGATTGTTGTCGGCCGGAACAATGACAAAGTGCAACCGTCTGTCGTCGTTCTCACTGCTGGCATTGACCGTATTCTCTTTCCATGCCTTCTCATTGTAGTCAACGTGATGGATGAGCAGCCCACTGTTGCCCGTGTAGGCATCCCACCCCGTCTTCGACCGGTTCTCAAGAGTATAAAACTCATTACGGTCGGCAGGATTATAGATGATGTAGGCCTCGGGCGTGGAGCCGATGGGCTGCATGCCCTTAATTGAGTCGTTATCGCTCAGCTCCTTGTATTCCAACCAGCCACAGAAATTACGCTCGTAGGCATTGTAGCCCGCAGGGCACCACCCCATCGACCGCGGTCCATTGTAGGATCCCACAGCCATCAAGTCCCAGCCGCCGGTCGTATAGGCCTCGCCCATACCGCTTCCAGCCGCACCGGTGTCATACATATCAGGCAACCCAAGGCAGTGAGAGAACTCATGCGCCATGACACCGATTCCCATGTAAAGTATCGGGTTGTCATAGGCAGCATAGGCGGCAGTATACTCGTTGCCGCAAGCATAGGTGTTTATTCGCTTACCATTGAAAATCACATTGTATTGGGAAGACAGCTGATAATAAAGTCTGTTCTGCAGTGAGACTGTGATTCTTTCACCGGCATCGCGCAACGAGTCGAGTTGCATGTAATAATCCATGTACATGCTGCCGGACAACGTCGTCTCATGGGGCCATATCAGGTCAGGCTCAGCGTCGGTGGCTTCGCCTCTGCCGGCATAGACCACATAAATCTGGTCTACCTCACCATCGTTGTCCCAGTCATATTTCGTGAAGTCGATGTCCTCTAAGGCTGCGGCACCTTTGACCGCGGAGATAATCATACGCCCTGCGCGATAGTCGTTGTAACTGTTGCCATTGAATCGCAGCGAAGCACCATACCACGTTGAGTTCTGGGGAAGCCTCACTGGGCCTACCACATCAAACTGGAGATCAAAGTTGCCGTAGCTCTGTGACGTGAAATAATCGTGCAAACTGCCCGTCGTTCCATAAGGTCCCTGATAGCCGACTTCGTTGCACAGGCTGTTATAGTAAGCTTTTGGGTCGTCCATCGTAAAAGACACATCCGGAAATTCAGCCAAAATCACCAAACAACGCTTGGATCCCGTATAGACCGAATTTTTCCGCACGGCGGCCTGTGCACGCGCCGCACGGCGGTTGTTGGCCTGCTGACGCAGTTGATCAGCTTGCTGCCGACGGCTCGCCAACTCGGCCGATGTCAACTCTTTCAGCTTGCCGTCAGCCAAACGCATCTTCCGACCGTCGCGCGTCACATAATAATGAAAATGCTCATCACCAACAAGTTTCACCTCGACCTTTGTCCCGTCGCCCAAAGTAACCATGCGCCAATAAGACCTGGCGGGAATGGCATTAGCCGCTATCGAGAAGAACAGCGATGCCACCAACAGTTTCAGTTTCATTTCTATTGTACTTCTTTTATAGTTATGTTTAAGTGGGGCAAAGTTAAGAATTAAAGGAGGCTTGACAAAATAAAACTACCTAAATATGCTTAAAATTCAGACTTTCTCTGTATATTTGCAGATGATTATGAATTCAGAGCTGTCGATACTGATACCGGTACGCAACGACATATGCGTGAACCAGGTCAGGCAACTGCAACGGCAGGCCGAGGACATCCCCGGCCTCGACTATGAGGTAATTGTCATGGACGACGGCAGCACTGACAAGACAAGCATCAAACTAAACCAAGCCATCGGAGATATTCCCCACTGTCGCTTCATACGTCACGAAAGAAACGTCGGGCGATCGGCTACCAGAAACCGACTGGCAAGAGAAGCCGGCAAGAAATGGCTGTTGTTTCTCGACTGCAACCTCTGCATACCATCTCCACACTTTGTGGCGAACTATCTCAATTGTGGCGATACTGACGTAGTATGCGGTGGCACCACCGTCGAAACAGGTCCCACCCACAACCTGCGCTACCGCTACGAGAGGCATGCCATGCACCGTCTGACGGCCAGATGCAGACAGGCGAATCCCTACCACCACTTCCGCTCCAACAACTTCCTGATCCGGCGACAAGTGCTTCTCGCCCATCCATTCCACGAAGAAATCAAGCAGTATGGTTTCGAAGACGTACTATTGGGCAAGGAACTTGCTGAATCAGGAGTTTCCATCCGGCACATTGACAACCCGGTAGTGCTGTCACAGTTTGAGCCCAACGACCTTTTTCTTTCGAAGACAGAAGAGTCGTTGCGCACACTGCATTCACTCGAAGAGCGACTGTACGGGTATTCAACCTTGCTTCATTACGCGCAACTGCTTCGCAAGGCAGGACTAAGACGCCCAATGAGGACTCTCCTCAAGCTATGCAGCAAGGGCTGGCGAAAGAAACTCACAGAAGAAGATGGCTCGCTGCTACTGTTTAAACTGTACAAACTGGGATACTATCTGTCTATAGACAGCCTTCAACCACAAAAAACCAGCAACCAAACGGCTCCCGAGTGCTGCTGAAAAGGCGGGCGGGATCCCACTCTGTTAATTTATAAACAACTGACTCTATTACAAAACAAACAAACTCAATGAAAAAAGGGATTATCATTGCATTGTTGGCAACCTCGACCCTGGCCACACATGCACAGGAACAGAAACCTTGGTACAGCAACATCAAGCTCTCTGGCTATGGATTGACCCAATACCAGTATTCGTCGCAAGACGAAGCCGAGGCCAATTCGTTCAACATTCGTATGATCCGCGCCTCACTGGAAGGCCGCATTCTGAACGACTTCTACTGGAAAGCGCAGATTCAATTCAACGGCAACACATCAACACTGGGCAACTCACCGCGTGTCGTAGACTTCTTCGGTGAATGGCAGAAATATGATTTCCTGCGCGTGAAGGCCGGACAGTTCAAACGTCCGTTCACCTTCGAACACCCACTGACCCCTATGGACCAGGGCTTCATGAGCTACGGCCAGAACGTGCAGAAACTCTCGGGATTCTCCGACCGCACAGGAGAGCATGCCAGCAATGGCCGCGACATTGGTATCCAGTTGCAAGGCGACTTCCTGAAAAACGGCAATGGACGCAATCTGCTCCACTATCAGGTGGGCGTCTTCAACGGTCAGGGCATCAACGTGAAAGATGTGGATCAACAGAAAGACCTCATCGGCGGACTGTGGGTAATGCCGGTATCGGGCATGCGCATCGGTGCTTTCGGCTGGACAGGCTCGTTTGCACGCAAAGGCTCATGGACTACCATCGATGCCAACGGCGTAGAGACACAACATGTGGGCACACGCTCGCTGCAAAAGCGGCGCTATGCCTTCTCGGCAGAATACAAATTCTCCGACTGGACGGTACGCTCCGAATACATCCACTCGACAGGTGACGCATTCAGCAAAACCTACCAAAAGCAGGACGACGCCAAAGACTGCACACTCGCGGGCAACGGCAGCAAGGCTGACGGTGTCTATGCACTTGTCATCGCGCCTGTCATCAAGAAGAAACTGCATGCCAAGGCTCGTTATGACCTCTACCGCCCCACCGCAGAATGGGGGCAGGCACGCACACAATATGAAGTGGGCCTTGACTATGTGTTCTGCAAAAATCTGCAAATCAATGCAGAATACGCGCTCATCAACGACCGAAGCCTCAACAAGCACAATTACAGCATGATCGACGTGCAATTAGACTGGAGGTTCTAAAACAAGATGATTTAGTTGGCCATGTCGTATTTTTTTTATAACTTTGCGCGTCAATTCAAACAGCCAATAGAATAAACGGCCTCTAAAAACTTAAAAAAAATGTCAGACGAAGAATTCCGCCACGGTCAGCATGCGAGCGGCCCACATCACCACCACCACCACCATCATCACCATCGGCACATTGATGCCAACTCGATGAGTGAGATAGTCCGCCGGAAGAAAAAGCGTATGAGGTTTTTATCTCAAGTGCTTTTTGTCACACTAAGCATACTTGCCATTGCCATCATCTGTTTTGTAGTATGGCTTTATGCAGGAAGTGAAGCATGACTCCAAGGTAAAACAAACAAACAAGTCCCGCACTGCGATAACGCCAGTGCGGGACTTGCTTTCTCTAATCAACCCTGTCCTTTTTACGGGATCGAGGTCTGAGTCAATAGACTTTCAGTTTATCGCCAGCCACGATCTGATAGGTTGGTGAAAGACGATTTTTCGAATAGAGATTCTTCAGACGCATGCCATAAAGCTGAGCGATGGCGTACATGCTCTCACCGCCTTTCACCACATGATATTTTCCCTTAAATCGTTTCTCAGCCTTTCTCTGCTTCTTCTTCAGGTAGATTCTCTCTCCCGGCACAAGGGCATCATGCCTGTCACGCTCGTTATATTTGGCTATCTTGCGATAAGAGATGCCTATCTCCTTACCTATCGACTTCCAAGTATCGCCTTCACGAGCTATGACATAATAGTTCTTGTTATACATTTTGATGGAATGCAGCCCGCCGTCACGATTGGCCGGCTTATCGTGGGCTGCATGCTTAGCCATAAAATGGTCGTAACGTTTGGCATGGTCATACTGGTGTAACTGGTAAAGCTCTATGATTTCAATCAGCTTCTTGGCATAATTGGGGTTTGTGGCATACCCACAGTCTTTCAGCCCCCGGGCCCAACCCTTATAGTCGGTTCGGTTCAAACGGAACAACCGGCTATAGCGCGGTTGACGAGCAAGAAACTTACTGTGATCCTCGAAACTCTCAAAGGCATTGTTATAGGCCCGAAAACACTCCTGCGCCGCATCGTCGTCATGATAGGTGGTGGCACCGGTCCAGCCATGACACTTGATGCCAAAATGATTGTTGCCCTTGCGCGCCAACTCACTCATGCCCGCAGCACTCTCAAAGAGCCCCTGGGCAAGCGTGATGCTTGCCGGGATATTGTAGCGCAGCATCTCCTCGATGGCCAGGTCTTTATATTCATTGATATAATTCTGATAACGCTGATTCTTCCGCATCTGAGAAAAAGAGACGGAAGAAACCATTACCAGCAAAAAGAAAACAAGACTCCGTTTCATCTAAAATCGTAAATTCTAAATACAAAATTAATCACAAATCATAAAAAAACACAAAAACAAAAAGTGTTTTAATAATTATTAGTATATTTGCATTCATGGTTATCGACCATCCCATCATCATAGCCCTTGGCTCCAACCACAAGGCCCAAGAAAACATGGCAGCAGCCCAAAAACTGCTGCAAGAGGTGTTTGAGAACGTCACTTTCTCTAAAGCAATATGGACTGACGCCATCGAAACAACAAACTACTGTCGCTATCTCAACTGTGTGGCATGGGCCACTACATCACTCAGTGAAGAGGAAACCGTCGCAAAACTGAAGCACATAGAGCACTATTGTGGAGACAACCGACAACTGAGAGCGGAAAACAAAGTGTTGCTTGACCTCGACTTGCTGTTCTATCAAGACCACCGATTGCATGAAAAAGACTGGACACGGCCATACATACAACAGCTGATAAAAGCAGGGAAAACAGAGGAATGATGAAAAAAAGATTTTTGGTGTGTGTACTGCTGTTGATGGCTCACGCATTTCCTCATGCACAAGCACAGACCGACAGTGAGCGTCTGGGCATGGCATTGGAATACTTTCAAAGCCAAAAATATCATGAATCGTTGCTCATTTTCAGGGATTTGGAAAAAAAATACCGCCTCAATCCGCGTTTCCAAGCCTATATGGGAGTATGTTGCTACTATGAATGGGACTACAAGAGTGCCTGCAAGTACTTGGATGACGTGTTACCCCAGCTGGATGCTTACAGCCCGCAGGAACGTAGCGTCTATTATTTCGCCGACGCAGAAAGTCACTTCCAGTTGCAACATTATCCGCAGGCCATCCCATTATTTGACAAGATGCTTCTGTTGTGTCATGACAATGAGAAGCCTGATGCCTACTACCGACTTGGATTCTGCTATCTGTTCGGTAACGACTGGCTCAATGCCAGCAAAAACTTTCAAAGCGCGCTGGAGCTATACAAACTGTATCGATCCAATGAAAAAGCACGGATAGCACAACTAAACAACATGATAAACGGTCTCCATCAAAAGCTATCGGTAGCAGTGAGAGACTGGAGACGTGTCGACAAAGACTGGGAAGAGCTCTATGGCCGCCAGTTCTCACCCGGACAACTCATCGCCCAACCGTCTATCCCCTCCTCTCCCATCAGGAATCAGAACGATCTGCTCGTCAGCAAGACAAACACAACGGTCTCTCCGAATCAGCAAGACGCCGTCCAACTGCAGAGCCAAGACATCCGACGCGACACCATCTCACATCAAGCCGAACACGACATCAACCTGAGCGATATCTATAAACGGCAAACAGAAATCAACATTTCCGAATAATTCAACTTAATATACCATTAAAAGAACGGGAACCAATGACTGTTCCCGTTCTTTCTAATCATCTTTTAAAAGCTGATTAACCATATTCAGCTGACGACGAAGGATGTGATTCACCTACTTCAATGAAACCATGAGCGGTTTTTCCTGAGCTTCCAGAAACTCATCTATCCGCAACTGCCATTCACGCTGCGTGCGGACATCATACTCACTCCATGCCGAACCGAAAAAATAAGTATAGCGCTCATTGGCTTTCAAGCCTTTCTTGATGCCCACAGCATGCCCTTCATTGCCTCCGGAAGGTTTGTCAAAAAGCAGTTTCTTGGTAGTAGCGCCGTTCGGGAACAAAGCCGCCACATACAAAGTGAAGCCATGACGCTCGGGCTGATCGGTCGGGTCGGCATACTGAACGAAGTTCTTCCCAACGACGACACGCTCCTTATCGGCACTATGAATTACAATACCGGCCGCCAAGTCGCAAGGTTTGGAAAGATTCTCATACCATACCGTCATCTTATTGAAGTTACTACCCTTGTCAAGTGATATGATTCGATGCTCTACCACATTGTCATCCGTCTTCACTTTCTCCGGATTGTAAGTCAACTCTACCGTAAAACGCAATGGCCCGTTGTCGAGAATCTTGTATGTCTTATAACAATAAGGGAGTATCAATCGGTCACCATCCATGAGGGCTGGCGTTCCACATCCCAATGTGGGGCCCACACTGTAGCAGTCGAGTCCTGTTCCATGGTCAAGATGAAAACTCGTGTGCAGGTCAATGTAGTCATTTTTACGTCCATTCTCAGCATTGGCCCACCCCGTCACATTGCCTTCATAATCCTTGTAATAACGCTCCGAGACGTCAAGGTCAGGCGTATTCTTCGTCCACACGTCAATGCCATACGATTTCTCACCTGTCCGCTGCAGGGCCGGTCCATACAAGCGGTAAGCCCCACGGTCATTCTCCCAAGCTATATCATCCTTGCGAAGCGGATACATCTTGCCCTCCACCCACTTCTTCATAGGCTCAGGAACGCCCTTGACAACCGTGAACTTGGTCGTTCCACAGGGTTTCACAGACGCATCGATAAGCAATTTTCCATCGTGAGTAATCTGATAGTCTACTTCTTGCCTCATCTGGTTTCTGACTATCAGCTGCTCTCCAGCCTGCATGCCTAAGCGTCGGCTCACACTGTCCATGCCAACCTCAATGAGTTCCTGCCGCTGTTCGTCGACGGGATTGTTGACAACAATCGTCAAACCTTGGGCAAACAAGCCCCCCGGCATCAAAGATGCTATCAACAGTAAGTTTCTTACACAGTTCATTTTCTTAATCTTTATCGCTAATAAAACAGGGGGATAAGCATCCCATTCGCTATCCTCTTCCGTACGGCAAGAGGATATGAGGTCTTTCTATTTCAGATGCTCCTCAAACCACTGTGCAATCTGTCTGAGGAGATGATTGCGCGTATTACCCCCGAAGATGCTATGATTGCGGTTGGTATAATAGTTTTCCTTAAAGTCCTTGTCCGCCTGTACCAAAGCCTCAGCATACTCGAAGGCGTTCTGTGGATGTACGTTGTCGTCGGCGACACCATGACAAAGGAGCAGGGAACCGTTAAGCTTCCCGGCGCGGGTGATGGGGTTATCGTCATAACCTTCCGGATTCTCTTTAGGAGTACGCATGTAACGCTCTGTATAGACCGTATCATAGTAGCGATAACATGTAGGAGCCGCGACAGCAACGCCCGCCTTAAATATCTGACGTCCCTCACTCATGCTCATCAAAGTGCAGAAACCGCCATAGCTCCATCCCCAAATGCCGATATTGTCCTTGTCAATATAAGGCAACGACTGCAAATACAGTGCCGTTTCCACCTGGTCTTTCGCCTCCAAATTGCCAAGATGCTGATAGGTACACTTCTCAAAGTCGGCTCCACGGCCTCCGGTTCCACGTCCGTCCACACAGACAACAATGAAACCTTGCTGTGCAAGATACATATCATAAGCACCTCCCTGTCCCATCGAGCCTGCATTCCACGAATTGACTACCTGCTGACTGCCAGGGCCACTATACTGGAACATGATGACAGGATATTTCTTGGAAGCATCGAAATCGGCCGGCCTCACCATCCATCCATCAAGTCTCACGCCTTCAGAGGTCGTGAAAGAGAACGGAACCTTCTTCGTCCAACCATATTCTTGAATCTTTTGTCTCAGTTGCTGATTGTCCTCACGTGTAGAAATAAGCTTTCCGCTGTTGTTGCGAACCGTATATACATAAGGCGTGTCAAAATCGCTCCATGTATTGATGAAATACTTATAATCTCCTGAGAATATCGCCGTGTTCCAGCCTTCCTTATCTGTCAGACGCTGGGTGCGACCATTCTTGTGGGTGACGAGCACCTGCCGGTCATGCGGATTCAACATGGCAGCCTGATAATAGACATCCCCCGTACTCTCGTCATAGCCATAGACGGCAGTAATATCATAACTGCCATCGCCTATCTTACGCTGCAAGTTTCCATTAATACTATAGATATAAAGCTGCATGTGCCCATCCCGGTCGGAAGGAAGCAGGATGGTCTCTTTGCCAACAATTGTATTTTCGACCGCTTCCAACTTCACATAGCGTGACACACTTTCCTTAATAAGCAACTGGGCAACCGTCGAACGAGGATTGACAGCATAGAGATTGAGTACATCCTGATGCCTGTTCATCGTATAGACAATCATCTTGTTGGCATCGGTCGTTGCCTTGATACGCGGAATATAGCCATCGGCATCCATAGGCACATCCAACTTTCTCGTCTTGCGACTCTGAATGTCGTAACTCCACGCACTGACGACGGCATTATCCTCACCTGCCTTAGGGTATTTATAGGAATAAGCCCCAGGATAAGTAGCATACTCTTGACGCTCAGGATTCATACCTTTGAACATCTGCAGACTGTATGTCTTCACCTTGCTCTCATCATATTTTATCCAGCAGAGCATCTTACTGTCTGCAGAAAAAGCCATGGCGTTGTTGAATTCAAACTCCTCCTCATTGACCCAGTCGGGAATGCCATTGATAATCTCATTGAACTTACCATCCTTAGTCACCTGACTCTCGGCATTGTCATAGAGCAGTTTGACCAAAAAGATATTGTTGTCACGCACAAAAGCTACCTGCTGGCCATCCGGGCTCCATGTCGGCACTTGTTGCTGACCACCTTCAGAAAGCTTGGCCAAATGGCGGCTCCTGACGGTATATATATAGAAATCAGCCTTATAAGAACGGCGATAAACGGGCGTGGTATTGGTACGAATCAGAATATGGGCTCCATCCGGCGACATGATATATCCGTCAAACGAGGTCAGTTTTTCCCCTTGCGTATTGTTCACATCAAAGAGTACCCCTGTCTCCTTCCCTGTCTTGAACGAATACTCAACAATCTTCTTACCATCGCTGGATACTTGAGCATACTGGTCAGTACCCTTCAACGGATTGATGCCCGTAATGGTACGGGCTGCAAACTGCCCATTGGTTACCGACTTCAAATCGAGTCTCTCAGCAGCTGTCAGCGACGACACTGCCGCAAGAACTACTGCACACATAATAGCTAATTTCTTCATTATGAAATGATGTCTTGATTATTTATAGGCAAAAGTACAAAAGTTTCTCTACCTTTGCAAGAAGACATGCCATAAAAGATGCAAAAGAACTGGATTTACAACAAAAACCCAATTCATTTAAAATCACTATAATCGTTCCCCTCAAGCAATTGCTTGATGCTCACCTTAGGATTTCTTTGCATATAACGGCCTACCATATCTATATACTTGGTATGAAAGACCGGACGTTGCAATGCCCGGTTGGCTACCCACATCACCTTAGCCATATGCAAATCCTTCTCCAACTGGGTGCGATGGTCGAAATTTGCCATCGGATAAAGACTGAGCAAATAGAATGTCAAGCAGTCGGGCACGATATAACCACGCCCCATGGACTGCCGCTGACTCTCCGAATAGAACCGAGCATAGAGCGGATAATCCTTTCCCAAATACTTATCAAGCGATATGCCAATCATCTTTTCACCGACAATGATGCTCTGATCAAGGGCTCCAATCTGTAAATAGACATCAGGAATCTGCAAGTCTGGTATCCAACTTTTCAGTTTTCCAAAGGAAAAGTTCAACTGCTCGTTGAGGTCGGCTACATTGGCATATTGCGCCTCAGCGTCCGAGATAATGGTCTGCAACGTTGTATCCTGAAAAAAGCTGAGGAACTTGTTGTTGATATGCGGCTCGTTCACTTCTCCCAGCTTCAGCACATCCTCTACAAGCGTCCGGGTCTCAATGGGGTAAGACGTGTTCATCTGCTGCAAGGCTGAGAAATCGCCCGTCGTCAGATAACGACTTTCCAGGCGGTCATAACGTTGTATCACGATATGATTCGCCCCCTCGTTATCATTGGGACGGAACTTCATGTCGCATGATACCAGCGCCATGACAAAAATAGCTATGAGCAAATGCAGTTTCCTCACAATCTTAAATACATGTCTCTTACTGTTGCAAAAGTACTAAAAAATATTTTTTTATCCAAATTTTAAGCTAAAAAAAAATAAATAAATCACCTTGACAAGGGCTTTTAACTTATTTTTTTTGAATTTTCCACCATTGACTTGATGTAAGTAAGCACATATTCTGATGTTATCTCGCAGCAGACCGTCACCTCCATCCCTGTCTTCAAATTGACAGCTGTAACTCCTTCGCTTGCATGCTGCTCCACAAACATCTCGTCATAATGCAAATCCTGACCGGAAAAAAACTTGTAGGCCGCCTCCTTGGCACACCAGTTAACAAGCAATTCCATAAGTCCCTCGGCCCGCTCATCTTTTCTGACAAAGCGGTCTTTCACCTTTTCCACTCGACGACTTAGGTACTCAATGTCTATTCCCAACGGCAAAAGCCTCCCTTGAGCCAATATGACAGCACAAAATCCACGTGTGTGACTGATACTGACTGCATAGCCCGGCAGAAAAGGGGTTCCTTCCGCATCATGTCCCACAAGCAAATCGCAACGCCCCGTCATGGCATAGACAAGCGCATGCACACACAACCGCTCCTGCCTTCGAAGTTCACTATGAAGGTCTGCGACAACAACTGCAAGATGAGGATACTGGACGAGCACGGATTCCGGACTCTCAGTCATACGCCAAAGCCCCACCTGAATGCCATCGCCGACACTGTCGATTTTCATTAATGGCATATCAATCCTTGCTATCTGTCTTTTCTTTCTTTTTCGCGCCTACCGTAACTTTCACACGTGCAATGCGTCGTCCCTCAATGCGCACGATCTCAAAGACATAATTCTTATACTCAATATTCTCATGAATGCTGGGAAAATCGCCCTTCAACTCCAGGATAAGACCTGCCAGGCTATCAGCATCTCCCTCCACCTCCTCAAACTCATCGTCAGGAATATTAAGTATTTTGCAGAAGTCACTCAACAAGGTCTTCCCCTCGAAGATGTAGGTATTGTAATTCAGCTTTGTATAAAACTTCTCCTCCTCGTCATACTCGTCATTGATTTCCCCTACAATCTCTTCCAGTATATCCTCAAGAGTCACGATTCCGCTCGTTCCCCCAAACTCATCAACCACAACCGCTATGTGAACCTTGTTTTCCTGAAACTCACGCATCAAGTCATCAATCTTTTTTGTCTCCGGCACAAAATAAGGCGGCCGTATCAAGCTTTGCCAACGAAATCCGGTCGACTTTTGCAAGTAGGGCAACAAATCCTTAATATACAGGATACCCCGGATATTGTCCTCATTGTCCTGAAAAACAGGTATCCGGCTATAATTGTTCTCAACAATGCATTTCAGCACTTCGTCATAAGTAGCCTTGATATTGATGTCGACAATGTCCTGCCGACTCGTCATCACCTCTTTAGCCGTCTCGTCACCAAAACGGATGATGCCTTGCAACATGCTCTGCTCATCCTTAATGTCGTCTTTGTCAGTCAGTTCAAGTGCCGTTTCCAAATCGTCAACGCTCAACTGCCGCTTCTCCTTCGGCACCGCCTTTTCCGCTATGACGCCGCTACGAATGAGAACCGTTTCCAAAGGCCAAAACATTTTCCGAAGGAAAAGAACGCCTCCAACTACTTTGCGGCAAAACTTCAAGGCATTCTGCCGACTGTACACTTTCGGCATAATCTCACCAAAGAGCAACAACAAAAACGTCAGCAAGACCGTGATACACAAGAACTCAAGCCACTCTGCCTTGAATTGGACGAGCGAGGCAAAGATGTAATTGCACAACATGATAATTGTGACATTGACGAAATTATTGGTTATCAATATTGTCGCCAACGTCCGTTCATTATCCTCACGAAGCATTTGAATGCTTCTGTCAACTGATCTTTTATCCGGTTCCAACTCATTGAGATCGTCGGGCGTAAGGCTGAAAAAAGCTATTTCCGAACCACTGGCAAAACCCGACATCAAAAGAAGAATAGCAGCCAACACGGCCGCTATTATCACGGAAAACGTGATGGGCTGCAACTCCACCAGATTTCCAAGCTGTATCTGTAGAAATAAATCTATCATAAACCAAGTTTAAAAAGGCAGGTGTTCGTCTTTGCCGTCTGTAGCAGCCTTCTGACCGTTCCCTGCCGCTGCCTCCGACTGCGCCGGCTGATTGACGGCTGCCTGCCCCTTTGGCGAAAGCATTTCCATGTTCTCACAGAGAATCTCTGTCACATATTGACGTTGTCCACGCTTGTCGTCATAGCTGCGATAACGTATGCGCCCTTCCACATAAAGTTTGTCACCCTTATGAACATAGCGTTCGACAATTTTCGCTAAATTCCGATAGAACAGCAGATTATGCCAATCTGTACGATCAGGAACCTTCGTCCCATTCTGCAAAGTATATCCGCGCTCCGTAGTAGCCAAACGAACCTGGGCCACAGCTTGATCCGCATCATAATAATGGACATCAGGCTCTACTCCTACATTGCCTATCAACATCACTTTGTTCATCACATATTGCTCCTATCCAAACGGTTGAGTCCACAAACTGTCTGCCTGCAAACGCTTACTTCCAAGCACCCAAATACTTGAAATGGAAGTTTTTACCCTTTGCCGAGGGGAACTGGCTTCGCGGATCAACCATCTGCTTGAGATGATCCACTATCCGATTATAACAATCGATGGGAGAATCAGCCTTCACATCCGCCACAAAATGCGTATCACGATATTCATGCTTTCCTGTTCCGGGTATGAGAATGACGCGCTTGAAGTCTATCTCGCCTTCATACCAACCCGGCTGCTGCGCTGTAAGCCGTGTTGCCACAGACGCAGCAATCTCACGACGACTGGCCCCACCTTCGCCCGTTGGCCGCACGGCCTTCTTTTCCTTGAAGTCCTGCATGCTTTGAGCCGTAGTTTTGATAATAATGAAATAGACTCTCGGACGCACCTTGTAACGCTTTGGGAAGAACACATCACTTTGAGCATAATCGCGTATATCATCCTCCTGTTCCCGAGCCAAGTTTAATCCCGGAATAGAATGCAAAAAAGCTATCGCATCATCGGCATTACCGACAAGCGTTTCTTTATCAAAATATCTAATATATAAATTCATTGGATAATTTATGTTTCTCTTATAAAAAAAAACAAATAGACTAAAAAAAATGAGCGGCAAACGGGACTCGGACCCGCGACCTCGACCTTGGCAAGGTCGCGCTCT
>CAYPJA010000034.1:0-20102 GCA_964411005.1 uncultured Prevotella sp.
CCATGGTATGGGGAAAGATAGAAGAGAACGAGGACGGATCCGAGAACCAGTCGTGGACACTCTTAAGCATTTCCCACGACAATGATTACGCCAACCCCCGCCTGCAGAACCTGCAAACGGTGGCCTACGACAACGGAATCGTCGCCATCGGCGGACGCGGTGAGGGAACACTGACGACATCGCCTTTCGCCAAGGTCTACAAGAGCACCGACAATGCCTTGACCTGGCATGAATACGACGAACTTGCTTTGCCTGAGACCTTCAACAGCAGTGAGACTTCGTTTGCACTCGTCAAGGACAGCCGCAACTATCTTTGGATTTTCTGCGGACAGAGCGGACAAGTGTGGCGAGGCCGCATCAACCTTCTCGGATGGACACAAGAGCAGAAGGAATTTACTAAATAAATGACCTTGAGACAGATTCTTGCCACCATCGCGTTGCTCCTCACCGCTACCCTTGCCGGGGCGCAGGACGATCCCCAGTATCGCTGGGAGATTGGTGCCGGCGTGGACATGGTGAGCTATGAGGGCGACTTCAATGGCAACATCACCAAAAACATGAAACCGGGAGGATCGCTGCTGTTGCGCCGCGTCTTCAATCCGTTCATGGGACTAAGGCTGAATGCGATGTATGGCAAGCTCAAAGGCAGCTCCACGGATGTCAAGACCTACTATCCCGACTTCCAGGAAACTCCCTACGAGTTCGACAATACGCTCATTGATGTCAGCATGACCTACGAGTATAACTTCTGGCCCTACGGAACCGGACGTGACTACCGGGAAGCCAAGCGCATAACGCCATTCTTCTTCGGCGGATTCGGAGTCACCTATGTCAAATATGGCACCGACGTAAACGGCAAGAGCAATGCCTTCACCGCCAACGTGCCAATCGGACTGGGCATTAAATACAAAATAGGTGAGCGCGTCAACCTCGGTCTGGAGTGGGCTATCCACTTCTCGCTGAGCGATGAACTCGACGGCGTCAAGGATCCTTACCACGTCGAGAGTTCCGGCGCATTCAAGAATACCGATTGCTATTCGGCCTTCCAGTTGTCGCTCACCTACAGCTTCGGGCCGAAATGCCAGACATGCAACAAAGACTTTTAAAGACTATGGCAGAATTGGACATGACACGCATACCACAACACATTGCCATCATCATGGACGGCAATGGCCGTTGGGCCACCAGTCGCGGCAAAGACCGAAGCTACGGCCATCAGGCCGGCGTCGATGCCGTGAGACGCATCACCTCCGAATGTACACGCTTAGGCGTGAAATATCTGACGCTCTACACCTTCTCCACCGAGAATTGGAACCGTCCTGCCACTGAGATACACGCGCTCATGGGGTTGGTGCTCTCATCGCTCGAAGACGAAATCTTCATGAAGAACAACGTGAGATTCCGCGTCATCGGTGATATAGGACGCCTGCCACAAGACGTGCAAGACAAACTGCAAGAGACCATGGACCATACAGCCCACAACTCACGCATGACCATGGTCGTGGCACTAAGCTATTCCTCACGATGGGAACTGGCACAAGCCACGCGCTCCATAGCCGAGGAAGTGGCATCGGGGAAGATCCAAGTTGCCGACATCAACGAGGAGACCATTTCACAACACCTGGAGACCCGCTTCATGCCCGACCCCGACCTGCTCATACGCACGGGCGGCGAGCTGCGAATCTCCAATTACCTGCTTTGGCAGATAGCCTACTCTGAGCTCTATTTCTGCGATACCTTCTGGCCCGACTTCGACGAGGCCACGCTTCATAAGGCCATCGCCAGCTACCAGAGCCGTCAACGCCGCTTCGGAAAGACAGAAGCCCAGATTGAAAAAGAAAACAACTGATATGCACAATAGAAAAAGAAAACAACTTGTTGCCGCAATGGCCTTGGCTTGCGTCATGACCGCAGGGGCACAAGACAAGATAGTCTATCCTGACATCACCTACGCCGGCACGCCGCGCTCGCTCACCATTGGCGGAATCAACGTGAGCGGGGTAGAAGGCTACGAGGATTATGTCCTCATCGGCGTGTCCGGACTCACCGTCGGACAGCGCATAACGCTGCCCGGCAACGAGATTACCGAGGCCGTGAAACGCTACTGGAAAAACCAGTTGTTCTCCGATGTTCAGATTGCCGCCGACTCCATCGTCGGCAACAAGGTATGGCTGCACATCACGCTGAAGGTGAGACCACGCGTATCAAAAATCAACTATATCGGCGTGAAGAAGAGCGAACGAGATGACCTGGAGTCGAAACTCGGACTGCTCAACGGGTCACAAATCACTCCCAACATGCTGGATCGTGCCAAGTTGCTGGCCAAGAAATACTTTGATGACAAGGGATTCAAGGACGCCGTCGTCGACATCCAACAGCGTGACGACGTGACCCAGAACAATCATGTTCTGCTCGACATCATCATCGACAAGAAAGAGAAGAAAAAGGTGCGCCACATCTACATTGAGGGCAACGAGCACCTGAGCAACTCGCGCATCAAAGGCGGCCTCTTCAAGAAGGGTGCTTTCGCCAAGACTCATGAGGCAGGAAAGCTCTCCTCCTTCCTCAAGTCGAAGAAATTCACACCTGAGCGGTGGGCCAACGACAAGCAGAAACTCATCGACAAATACAACGAGCTTGGCTTCCGCGACGCCGAGATTCTCGACGACAGCGTCTGGAATGAGGATGCCAAGCACGTCAACGTCTACGTAAAGGTCAACGAAGGCCAACGCTACTATCTGCGCAACGTTACGTGGGTGGGTAATACCGTCTACCCCAGCGTTGCCCTGCAGCGCACGTTCAGAATGGGCAAGGGTGACGTCTACAACCAGAAAGAAATCGAGAAGCGCATCAACACCGACGAGGATGCCGTGGGCAACCTCTACTACAACAACGGCTACGTCTTCTCCAGCATCACACCGACAGAAATCAACATCGACGGCGACTCTATCGACCTGGAGATGCAGGTCGTGGAGAATAAGCAGGCACACCTCAACCACGTGCGCATCAACGGCAACGACCGCCTCTACGAGAATGTCGTCCGCCGCGAGCTGCGCACCAAGCCCGGTGACCTCTTCTCCAAGGATGCCCTCATGCGCTCGGCACGTGAGTTGCAGAGCATGGGTCACTTCAACCCCGAGACCATCGAGCCCAAAGTGGAGCCCGACTGGCAGAGCGGCACCGTTGACATCAACTGGAACTTGGAGCAGAAGTCGAACGACCAGATCGAGTTCTCGCTCGGCTGGGGACAGACCGGCGTCATCGGCCGCGTGGGCCTCAAGCTCAACAACTTCTCCATGGCCAACCTGTTCCACAAGAACCGCGAGCACCGCGGCATCATGCCCATCGGAGACGGCGAGCAGTTGCAACTCGGCGTGCAGACCAACGGTACCTACTATCAGAGCTACAGTGCCGGCTACTCGACCAACTGGTTCGGCGGCAAGCGCCCCAACCAGTTCTCATTCAACGTCTACTATTCCAAGCAGAGCGACGTGTCGAGCAACTACTACAACAGTGGCTATCTGAACAACTACTACAACTATCTCTACGGTTACGGCAACTATGCCTACAACAACTACGAGAACTATTACGACCCCGACACCTATGTGAAGATATTCGGCGCAAGCATCGGATGGGGCAAGCGCCTACGCTGGCCTGACGACTACTTCATGCTCTCGGCACAGCTTTCCTA
Source organism: uncultured Prevotella sp. (assembly GCA_964411005.1). Classification (GTDB taxonomy): domain Bacteria; phylum Bacteroidota; class Bacteroidia; order Bacteroidales; family Bacteroidaceae; genus Prevotella. Next base: position 3,692 of record CAYPJA010000034.1, read on the forward strand.
TCAGCGATACATGCTCAAGAACTGGCGCTACTTCCTCATGACCAACGGTAACGCCAACAACCTCAACTTGAGCCTGGCCCTCTCACGGACGTCCACTGACAACCAGCTCTTCCCGCGCAAGGGTTCCGAGTTCACCGCCAGCGTCACCATCACACCACCCTGGAGCCTCTGGGACAACAAAGACTATGAGCACCTGGCCACCAACCGCAACTCACCCACCTATTCACAGGAGCAGCAGGAGAAATACCGCTGGGTGGAATACCATAAGTGGAAGTTCAAGGCCCGCACCTTCACAGCCCTTTCCGGCGGTCAGAAGTGCTTCGTGCTCATGACACGCGTCGAGTTCGGACTGCTCGGCAGCTACAACAAGGACAAGAAATCGCCTTTCGAGACCTACTATATGGGTGGCGATGGCATGAGCGGATATTCCACCGGCTACGCAGAAGAAACCATCGGCCTACGCGGATACGAGAACGGATCGCTCACGCCCTACGGCTATGAAGGCTATGCCTACGACCGCTTCACACTGGAGCTTCGTTATCCGTTCATGCTCGGCAACACGACCATCTATGGCCTCACCTTCCTTGAGGCAGGTAACGCATGGAACGATACTAAAGACTTCAATCCCTTCGACATGCGTCGCTCGGCCGGTGTGGGTGTGCGCATCTTCCTGCCAATGGTGGGCCTGATGGGTATCGACTGGGCTTATGGTTTCGACAAGATGATTTTCGGACGCAACCAGGGCGGATCACAGTTCCACTTCATCCTTGGACAGGAATTCTAATCTGTAACAAAAGACGGATAGAAACGTCTATAATAATATAAGAAGGAGAATAACAAATGAAAAAGAACATAAGCCCCCAAGGACTGGTAAGAAGGGTACGGCTCTTCTTGCCGCTCCTGCTGTTCACCCTACTACCCTTCTCGACGGCGCAGGCACAGAAGTTCGCACTCGTCGACATGGAATACATCCTTGGTCACGTGCCAGCCTACGAGCGGGCCAACGAACAACTCAACCAAGTGTCCAAGAAATGGCAGGCTGAGGTGGAAGCCCTGCAGACCGAAGCCACAACGATGTATAAGAACTATCAGAACGAAGTGGTTTTCCTCTCGCAGGAGCAGAAAAAGGCCAAACAAGAAGAAATCATGAAGAAGGAGAAGGAAGCCTCCGACCTCAAACGCAAGTATTTTGGGCCCGAAGGCGAACTCTTCAAGAAGCGCGAGGCACTGATGACACCCATTCAAGATGAGATCTACAATGCTGTCAAGGAAATCAGCGAGTTGCGCGGCTACAGTCTTGTGCTCGACCGGGCCAGCGACAGCGGCATCATCTTCGGCTCACCGAAGGTCGACATCTCCAACGAGGTACTCGACAAACTCGGTTACTCCGTGGGCGACTAACTCCTTTTGAAAACGTAAACAAAACAACAATTTATAAAATCGATTTTATTTAAAAGTAAAGATGAAAAAACTTATTTTGATGTTGATGATGTTTGCCCCGTTGGCAACATTCGCACAGCAGAAATTCGGTCACCTCAACGCACAGGAGGTCATGAACTCCATGCCCGAGTTTATCAAGGCCCGCGGCGAAGTGGAGGCACAGGCCAAAACCTATGAGAACGACCTCAAGTCGATGCAGACTGAGCTCCAGCGCAAGGCAGAGGAGTACGACAAGACAAAGTCGACGATGAATGCCACCAAGCAGCAGGAGACCGAGGCCGAGCTCCAGACGCTCTCACAGAAGATCCAGCAGACCTACCAGGACAACTCACAGGCTCTGCAGAAGTTGCAGCAGGAGAAGATGGATCCCATCACAACCAAGCTCGTCAACGCCATCAAGTCCGTCGGCGACCGCGACGGCTATGTCTACATCATGGATGTCAGCGCCGGCATCCCCTACATCAGCTCCACCAAGAGCACCGATGTCACAGCCGATGTCAAAGCCGAACTGGCAAAGATGAAGTAAACATTTTTGTTACTGAAAAAAGATAGGGAGGGGGCGGCTGGCAAACAGTCGTCCCCTTGTTCTTTCACCAAACCACGCATCCCAAATGAAAAAGATGATTCTCATGGCCTCCCTGCTGCTAACCACGGCCTCAGCCTTGGCCGAAGACAGCATTGCCGTGCCTGACATTCAGCCGCTGGTCCAGCCGGCCGCAGCCACAACACCCCCCTCCTTGCGCTTCGGCTATCTGCGTTACGACGAGGTGCTCCACGCCATGGCCGACTACGCCATCGCCAATCGCAACCTCGCCGACCTGCGCCTGAAGTATGATGCCGAACTGAAACGGGTAGAAGACGAGTTCAACAAAAAGTACGAAGAGTTTCTCGACGGACAACGCGACTTCGCCCCAAGCATCCGTGACAAGCGGCAGGCCGAGTTGGAAGATCTCATGCAGAAGAACGTAACCTTCAAGCAAGAGGCCCGACGCCTGCTGCAAGAGGCAGAGAACAACGCCTTGGCCCCGTTGCGCGAGAGGCTCAACGCAGCCATCAAGGCTTTGGCCACCAAGAAAGGTTATGCCTTCGTGCTCAATGCCGATGCCAACGCGCTGCCCTTTGCCAACGAAGTATGTGGCGACGACATCACAGAGACGCTCAAGGAAAGTTTAAGATAGAAAAAGAATGACGCTTCCCCAATCTCCAGGCCCCATCGGTGTCTTCGACTCTGGCCTCGGCGGACTGACCATCCTTCACGGCATCCGCCAACTGCTGCCGCAGTACGACTATCTCTTTCTGGGCGACAACGCCCGTGCCCCCTATGGCCCACGCTCTTTCGACGTGGTCTATCAGTTTACGCGTCAGGCCGTTGTCAAGTTGTTTGAGATGGGCTGCCACCTCGTCATACTGGCTTGCAACACAGCCTCGGCAAAGGCCTTGCGCACCATCCAGCAAAACGACTTGCCCCGGCTCGACCCTGCCCGGCGTGTGCTGGGCGTCATCCGCCCCACGGCCGAAGTCATCGGAACGCTGACACGCAACAACCATGTGGGCATCGTGGCCACGGAAGGCACCATCAAGAGTCACAGCTACGACCTGGAGATAGCCAAACTCTGGCCCGACATCAAGGTCTCGGGGCAGGCCTGTCCATTCTGGGTGCCGCTGGTCGAATATGGTGAGGCCGACTCGCCCGGTGCCGACTATTTTGTCAAGAAGCGTCTCGACCAGCTCATGCAGAAAGACCCCGACATCGACACCATAATCCTGGGGTGCACCCATTACCCCATCTTGTTGCCAAAGATAGAGAAATATGCGGAACCGGGCGTACGCATCGTGCCTCAGGGCGACTATGTGGCTCACAGCCTGAGCGATTATCTCCACCGCCACAGCGACATGGAAGCCCGCATCACGCGTGGTGGAACCTGCCGATACCTCACCACCGAGAATGCCGACAAGTTCAGCGAGCCCGCGCAAATCTTCCTTCACGAGACTGTCAACGCCACCCACATCGACCTCGGCTGACACCACCGGGGCCTCAACAACGATTTTCCCATGCCCAATCAGCGTAACTCCAGCATCGAACTACTACGCATTGTCGCCATCCTGCTCATCGTCGCCATGCACGGAGTGGCACGTTCCATCGAGGCTCCCGACATGACCTCACGCCTCAGTGTGGTGGCCATCAACAGCGTCTCCAACATGGGTGTCACGCTCTTCATCCTCATTTCCGGCTATTTCGGCATCCGCTTCAGCCCGTCCAAGTTCATCCGTCTGTGGACGATGATGCTTGTCTACTCACTCGCCATTCTCGCCTGCGAGATTGCCACCGGCCACACGACTCTCACAGCCGGCAACCTCTATGCGGCACTCACGCCCGTGACGAGCGTCAGATGGTGGTTCATGACGTGCTATGTAGTGCTTTTCTGCCTTTCCCCGTTTGTCAATGCCATCGTCACCACGCTCACACAACGGCAGATGCAGTGGTTGTTGGCCGTAATGGCCTTCTTCTTCATCCTCTCGCCCACCTTTCTGCAACACACCATCACCAACGACTCGTGGGGCAAGGGCTTGCCCAATTTTCTGCTGGCCTACCTGCTAGGACAGTATCTGCGGTGCTATGGAGCCCCACTGTGGCTGCGTCGTCATGGTCTGACGGTCTTCGCCGGATGCGTGCTTTTGCTCTTCAGCGTGAGCGCGGCGGCCACCCTCGTCACTCACAAGACCCAGCTACTGCTCTGCCGCGACAACGATTTCTTCATCGTACTCGGCGCGGTAGCCCTGTTCGTGTTCATGAGTGGCCTCACCTTCCACAACCGATTCGTCAACCAGGCCGCCACATTCGCTTTTCCGCTCTATCTGCTCAATCTCCCCATCATCGCCCTGCTCTACCCGCAATACACACTACCTGGCACGCCACCCTGCCAGCCCTTGCTGGGGGGGGCATATCTTCTCACCTTGATAGAGGTGGTTGCCGTGGCCGTGGCCGTTGAGCTGGTGCGCCGGCTACTCTTCGACCGTGCCGTTGCCGGTCTGGGGCGATGGGCTGACAACAAATGGACTCGCTGAAGCCGCAACGAAAGAAGGTTCTTATGAATATATGACCTCATCTTCGCCATGCTCAACGTTTATGTCCGCACACAAGTAAAAGTTGCAGGATGCCGAGCCAACACGATTGTTTTCCCTTCATTTCCCTTTCTTCTTCTTTCTATACTCATTTGGTGAGCAACCAAGGTTATTGCGGACAAAGCGACCGAAGAAAGACAGAGTCCTTCGATAGTGTCTAAGGAGATCGAGCGTGAGTTCTGGACATCAGAGCAGACAGACTTATCCGACCCGCTGGACAGTCAGCTTCCCTGACCTTGACGCTGAGCTTGATGTCCGTCCAGTCATCCATGAGAGTAAGATTGTCTCAGACATGCAGATGCTCAACAAGTATGAGGGTGCAAGCCGTGTCGAGGGCATCTATAAAGGAAAGCCGACCAAGGGCTACTGCTTCGTGGAACTGCTTGGCGACGGGAGCGAAGTGATTAAAAAGTAAACCATTCAAAAAAAGAAATAAGGTGCCGGCCAATTTGTGGCCGGCACCTTATTTTCGAATAATTGGTTGTCTTACTTTTCGCTCTCGTCCTCGTCGGTCCAGACGCTGAAGTGGAGAGGCTTGGCGCCTACTTCCTGCGAGCCGTCGTTGTCGTCACCACCCAGATCGGGCGGCGCAACAGGCAGGCCGGACGTGGGATTGACAAGTAACTCTTCCTGCATAATTACCTCGGAGAACAGGATGGAGGGTTGAATATATTTCTTTTTCATTGCTTCTGAGTTTTAAATAGTTTCGTGTTTACTTGTTGATAAACTTGCGGCCGTTCTTGACGACAACGCCCTTATAGCTCTTGCTGACGCGCTGTCCGGCAAGATTGTAGAGCGGAGCGTCGGCGTCAGCCTTGCTCTCACCGCTGATGGCGTCGATGGCCGTGGTCTCGCCGTTGATGTCGAGCACCAGACTCTTGGCGCTGTTGGCGTCGGTCGGACGGAAGACGGCACGCATCGGCTTGATGCTGTTGCCACCATTGACGGAGCAATACATCTTGTTGTCTGCAGAGACAAACCAGTCGCCGGCCTGTGCAGTGGTCCGGCTGTAGGTGCCGACGAAGGAAACCTTGCTGTCACTCGGCGTAACAGCAGGATCGGCAACCGATACGACTACGTTCTCGACAACCTTACCGCTGACATCCTGCGCACCATATACAAACACCGGGACGTTGGCCTCGATGCCGTCAGTTGTTTCCGTAAAGTGCAGCGTCATGGTGCCGTCTGTCTCTGTGGTGCCCGTGAAGTTGGCAATGCGCACGTTCTCGCCCAAGACATCCTTTGCCTGGTCGGCCGTGAGACTGAACGGAAGCACAAGCGAGTTCCACACGCCGGCATTAAACGAGCGGGTCAGCGTCACGTTGGACAGAGCCGCAGTCAGCGTGTTGGTCTCAACGGCATCGCTCAGCGTCTGAGCCTGAGTCGTGGCCTTGGCATAAGTCACGGTAATGGCTTTGACATTTTTTGTATTGGTTGTACTAAAGGTCACACTCGTTACATACTCTTCGGTTGCCGTCCAGTCGGTGAATCCACCGTCAAAGTCGATTCCCTTAAGTGTATAATCAGCCGGAACCGAGATGGTAACAGAACCGCCGTTCTTATATATACGCAAATCTAAATTGCCATTGCTATTGTAAATACGTGTGTTTGTACTACCTCCGTGGGTGACGGTCATTGTGACGACTCCACTGTTGTAAGCATGTCCTTCCTCCAAATCGGTAGCTTGTGATTTTGCAGGAACGCTTATTCCCAACGCCTTCACTCCTTCCTCCGTATTGAAGATGTAAGTGGCTGTCTCTGTGGTGTTGTTTGGGTCGACGACGTTGATGGTGTAGCTGGCCTCATCGGCTTTGTAAGTATCGTTGCCGGCAAACGAAGCGGTGATGGTAGCGGTGCCTGCGGCAACGATGGCGACGGCACCCGTGGAGGCATCAACGGTGGCTACCTCCGTATTGCTTGACGCATAGGTGATGGGCGACAGGTTGTTCGGGTTGGTGAGCGCAGGAGCCGTGAACGCACTGCCAAGAGTCACGTCGTAAGACGCAGTCTCATAAGAGAGCGCGGCATCCGCTTTCCCCGAGGAAGAGATGGAAATGATCTTGTTGCCATAGTCCATCTCGTTGGTTGAGTTAAATGTCTTCAACTGACCTTTGACAACCACCCGGTCGCCGGCATTCAAGTCGCTGACAGCAGTGAATTTCTCACCGTCGAGTCCTAAACCGCCATAGATATAGAACTGGCCGGCAGCTGTTCCGTCGTCAGATATATAGTAACTGATCTGCCCATACGAAGAAATGAAAGCCCCTACTTCAGAAACGATTCCTTTCACGCAAACCTCTTCCTCCGGAACTTGATCGTTTTCGAACAACAGGTTGACATCGGCCACGGTGTAGGGATTGGCCTCTGTACCGTCGCCGGTGAGGTCGAGCTGCCTCTGCAACTTGATGGTGTAGCTGGCCTCTCCGGCCTCATAGGCATCGTTGCCGGCGAAAGAAGCCGTTATCTTCGCCACTCCTGCCGTGCTGCCAAGCGTCACTGCGCCTGTAGAAGCATTGACAGAGGCAATCTCAGGCTTGTCGGAAGCATAGGTGATGGGCGACAGGTTGTTCGGATTGGCGAGCGTCGGAGCCGTAAAGGGCTCGCCGAGCGTCACCGTATAAGTGGTAGTCGCATAAGAAAGACCTGCGGCTTTCTTGCCCGAGGAAGCTGCGATGGTAAATACGATTGTGGTGGCACGCACCTGATTGCTGCCGGCTGTCAGCGTGAAAGAAGCCGCATCACCTGTCCATGTGCCAACCTTGTCCTTATAATCATAGGAACCGACAGAGGGATTCTCGAAACAGCCCGGGCCATATTTAGTGGTTCCTGACGCCGTACAAGTGAATTCCACCTTGGTGATATTGCCGACAGTAGAGGTGAAGGTCGTAACAGAACCCTTTGAAAAACGGTATTGAGCTGCTGCAAAAGCACTGTTTCCGTCCGTCGTTTGTATGGTAATACCATCTTTGACGACTTTGTCTGCACCGGTTCCTGCATTATCATACGTTCCCTTGTCTGTTCCTGCAGTGAACGTGACAGTAGTTTGTGCCCATAGCTCATTTGCCCCCCCCAGAAGACATAGCATGGACACGATGAATAGTTGTAATACTTTCTTCATAACTAATTATTTTTTAAAAACGATCTTGTTTCTATGAATTATTCGTCTCATTTTTGTGGATAGAAGCGGACGTGACAGGTCTCCGAAAAGGGGGATAGATGGGTCTGACGCGTCCGTCATTCACCCAACACCATGCAAAGATAAAGAAAATAGAAATAACCTCCAAATAAAAAAAGAATTATTCTATCGGTTTATGATTGTCGCATTGGAAAACAAAAGATTTTCCGTGTGGCCACGAGAGAATGCAAAAGACGGTCGTTCACGAGGCAAGTAACGGCTATCCGCGCAGCAAGACACGGTCTTTTGCGACCGGTCTGCAATCTGCGCCGGGGGCTACACGAAAACAGGAGAGGCACGTCTGCCTCTCCTGTCATGCGAATATGATGATTTCCTGCCGTCTGCGCAAATGACCTGCGAGAATGAAGGACAAGCCATCAAAAGTGGTAAGTGATGCCGGCCTGCAGCTCGAAGGTCTTGGCATGCACGTCCTTGTGATACTTGTAGCGCGTGTTGCGATAGAAATAGGAACTGCCGACCACGACACTCAGCGGCCCCTTGAAGTCTATTTCCCACATCGGATTGACGACCAGCAGCTCGGCATTGCCGCGGTCGCCCTGCGCGTTGAGGTAGAGCGGGTTCACTTTCGAGAGGTCTTTGTCCTCATAGCCCTTCCAGGTGAAGATGCGGAAATAGTTGGCATGGAGGATGAAGCGGCCGAAGTTGCGAAGCTCCATGTGCGTCTTGGTCTTGACGGAGAAGCCCGACCCCATGTTGTAGTCGCGGTCGATGATGTTGTAGTAGTCGCTCTTGGTGCCGCCGAGGATGATTCCGCTGAGGAAGAGACGCTGCTCCAGCTTGGTCAGCGCGCCGGCCTGCGGAAAGCGCATGATGATGCCCGGTCCGAAGGCAGCCGCCTCTGAGATGCGGTAAGGCGTGAGCGACGTGCCGTTCTTGACGGGTTTCGAGTCATAGTAGTTGAAGTGCTGATAGATGCCCACCTCTGCCTCGCCGTTGTGTGTGTCGACATGCTTTCCCCAGATGCGTCCGAGCAGGTGCAGGCGGTTGATAATGGGCTGGTTGGCAGACAGACCGAAGGTGGTCTCCGCATAGAAATAGTCGTATGGCTGACTGTTTTCCTCGCTCAGCGGGTCGCCATATTCGAGATAGATATTGACGTAGGGATTGAACTCGCCACGGAAGAGCGCGCCGTCGTCGCTCAGATAGCGCGTGCCTGTCGACACCGAGAAGTCGATGGGCAGACGCTCGCGGTCGTAGTAGCGGTAACGGTCGTGACGCACGCGCCATGCATCGCCGTCGATGATGCGGTTCAGTCCGCCCATCGGATTGACGACGGTGGCGGCGGCCTCACGCAGGAACCGGCGGAAGCCATGCGCCCGGTCGTCGAGGATGAGCTCGCTGACGCGATGCATCACCTCGCCAATGGCAATGCCGCCAAAGGTGGTTGCGAAGACATCGTTGATGGCCGGCGGCTCCACTTCGCCGCAAAACTCCCACATCAGGCTGCCGCCCAAGGCAAAGGGCGTGCTCTGCCAGAAGGTCAGACCGTTGCTGCGGGCCGAGTTGAAATAGAGATTGCCGTGATAGGGATGGGCAAAGAGATTGGTCGAGAACTGATCGTTGTCCCATACGAAAGCGTGCCGCCAGTTGTGGGCAATATCCTTAAAGTGCACCTGCGCGAAGTCCTCGTTGAGGACGAATCGGTCGAAACAGTGCACGAAGGCGTTGATGCCCGTGGCCTCAGCCACGGCCCGCCAGTAGTTTTTGCGTCCGTTGTTCCACAGGGCCACGTTGCCTGCGCCGCCTTTCGCGTCGGCGTCGGCAGGCAGCAGCTGCGGCAGGCCGGCCTGGCTGTGCCGCTTCCATCTGACGGAGAGGCCCACCTGCCCGATGAGGCCGTTCTTGTATTCGCGATTGTGGCCATAGTAGCGCGTGTCGCCATAGCCCACAGAGGCGAAGACCCCGAGGCTGCGGTTGATCTGATAGTCGAGATTGAGGTGTGCCTGCAGCGAATAGAGACGCTCGGGCTTGGTCGTCGAGTTGCGCTGGAAGGTCTCGATGTGATAGTAGCCCACGTCTCCGCCGAGCGTCCAGCGCGGCCTCAGCCGGAAATATTGGCCGATGCGGTAGTAGAGGGCACCCGAGAATTTCTCGTCAAGACCCATGTAGTGGGTGCCGAAACCGATGATGCTGTAGGTGGATCGGTTGCGAAAGCGCAGGGCGGCGTTGAACCGTGACGTGGAGCCGAAGAAGGTGAGGATGTCCATCTGCGTGAGCGGACTGATGTTGACGAGTCCCACCTTGCGGGCCAACGTGTCGCTGCTGTAGTTGAACAAGCCTATCTGCACGCCCTTCGGATGCGTTCCGGCCACGTTGATGATGCCTATCTGCGAGCCGGTGAGCGTATCGGTGTAATTGTAGCCGCCAATTTGCAGACCGCGCATGGAGCCCGCGTTGATGTTGGCCATGGCCGAGACCTGCGTGCCGAGATGCATGCCCATGGCGATATTGGTGATGGCCGAGAACTGAATGCCGCGCGTGGCGTGTCTGGCCACGTTGGCAAAGCCGCTGAGCTGCACGCCTTGCAGACTGTTGGCTATGTTGGAGACGGCCGAGAGCTGCACGCCCCGCATGTGTCCCTCCACGCCGTTGACAACCAGTGAGGCATGCAGACCGTGTGTCGAGCCTTTGGTGTGGGCTATCAGGCCGCCGATACTTGCGCCCTGCATGTCGCGCCGCACGCTGGCCGAGAAGAGGCCGAGCTGGAATCCGCGCAGCGAGTCAGCGTTGTTGAAGATGCCGAGATTGAACGCGCTGGTCAGCATGCCGTCGGCCTGACGCCGGTTGACGCCGAGGCCCACGTTCGTCCAACGGTGCGTTTGGTCGTCATCGGCCCGGGCCGATGACGTTGAGACCACCGGCAACAGGCCCAAAAAAACGGCAAGATGGCGCAGGCGGCGTGCCGCCTCATGCCATCTTGCCGTCAAGAGTCTTTCTTTTCTCATCCGCATGGGGTGAAGATTTTCCTGTCTTTTTGAGTATGTAAGCCCGCAGAGCCGCTTACTTCATGTTTACCTTGTTGCCGTTGAGGTCGATGTAGAACTCCTTGTCGCCCTGCTTGACCTCGACGATGCCATTGCTGGGAACGCCGATTTCGCTGTATTCCACTCTCACAACCTCCTTGCCGTTCTTGTCGCAGAGACCATAGAGGCTGTCCTTGCGCACGAGCGCACGCTCTTGATAGGGATCGCTGAAGGTGCCCACCTCGTCATACCGGATAGGGATGACGAGGTTGCCTTTCACGTCGACAAGGCCAAACTTCTTGCCATCGGAGACGACGGCGTAGTTGTGGCGGAAGTCGTAGACCTCCTTGTATTTTCCCTCACCACGCAGTTTCTCGGCCTGGCGCACGAAGTCGATGCGTCCGCCCTTGTCATAGTAGACTTCCGGCACATACTCGGGACGGAATATGAGATAAGCCGCCAGGGCCACGGCGATGATGGCACCGACGGAGATGATAATCCTTTTCTGACGCTTCTTGGCCTGCAGGTCGGCCGCGTCGTTGGCGGCAATCTCTGCCTCCAGCTCGCGTTTCCGCTGTTCTAAGTCCTGTTCGTTTGTTGTCATAATCTTTAGCTATTGTTGATTAAATGTGCCAAAGTTAATTATTTTTTGCCAAACGAACCACCTGATGGCCTCAATTCTTATCATAATTTTATCATAATTAAGGGATAAACCATCATCATTAAGGGATGACACCATCATCCGCCGGGAAGGTCAACACAAAAATATGACGAGCAACTGAGCGATGATGACCCTCACGAACATGCCCAACGGATAGACCGTGGCATAGGAGACGCTGGCCGTGTCGCCCCGCAACGTGTCGTTGGCATAGCCGAGAGCCATCGGGTTGGCCATCGACCCACAAAGGATGCCGCACACGGTGCCGAAGTCGAAATGATGCGACTTCAGGGCGATGATGCCCACAATGACGACGGGGATGAGGGTGACAAGAAATCCGATGCCCACCCACAACAGTCCCTCCGGGCGCACCACGGTGGCAAAGAAGTCCTTGCCGGCGTCGAGCCCCAGACAGGCCAGATAGATGGACAGGCCCAACTTACGCAGCATGAGCGAGGCCGACCGCGTGGTGTAGGAGATGAAATGCATGCGCGGTCCGAGCGCGCCGATGATGATGCCCATGATGATTGGACCGCCGGCAATGCCGAGTCTGACAGGGCTGTCCATGCCCGGGATGGGTATGGGGATGGTGCCGAGGGCCAGGCCGAGGAAGATGCCGAGGAAGATGCTGCCGATGTTGGGTTCCTCCAGGGTCTTGACGGCGTTGCCGAGGAAGGCTTCCACGTTGCCGAGAGCCTCAGGGCGTCCCACTACCACCATGCGGTCGCCATATTGCAGGCGCAGCGAGTCTTCGGCCAGCAGCGTGATGTCGCCCCGGAAGACGCGGCTCACGTTGACGCCATAGGTATGGCGCAGGTCGAGTCCGCCAAGCCGTTTGCCGTTGAGGGCCGTGCGCGTCATGATAATCATGCGGCTCTCCACGTTCGAGTCGATGGCGTTCCAATCGATTTTCTCCTTGTTCCAGTCCTTGTTGACGCGCTGTCCGAAGAGTATCTCCAGCGTGGGCTCGTCGTCGGGCGTGGTGATGACGAGCAGCGAGTCGCCCTCCTCGATGATGGTGTCGGCCATGGGAACGATGACTTTCCGTCCACGCCAGATGCGTGAGATGATGAAGTGGAGGTGGGTCATGCGCACGATCTCCTCGACGCTCTTGCCGTTGAGAGCGGGATTGACAGCCGTAAACTGTGCGATGTAGGTATGGTCCTCCTCGGCGAGCGGCTTGGGCTCCAGGTCTTTGGGCTTGACGAAGAGCTTGCGAATCAGCACCATGGCGATGATGACACCCACCACGCCGAGCGGATAGGTGACGGCGGTGGCAAGGGCCACGCTGCCTGTGGACAGGCCTGTGTGCTCCAACGCCTGCGTGGCAGCACCGAGAGCGGGCGTGTTGGTGGTGGCTCCGCAGAGCAGACCGATCATGTTGGGCAGGCTGACGCCGGTGAGCGGCACGAGCAGCAAGGCGAAGACGGTGCCCACGACGATGATGGCGAGGCTCCAGCAGTTGAGCTCCATGCCCTCATGGCGCAGCGACCCGAAGAAGTTGGGGCCCACGTGCAGACCGAGACAGTAGACAAACATCGACAGGCCGAACGTCTCGACAAAGTCGAGCGTGGAGGCATCGATGCTCAGCCGAAAGTGTCCGGCGAGGATGCCGACAAAAAAAACGAAGGCGACACCCAGCGAGATGCCGCCTATTTTGATTTTACCCAACCCCAAGCCGCAGGCGATGATCAACGCGATAACCACCACGGTCTGGATGGATGAGTGAATGGTAAAAAGACTTTGCAGCCAGTCCATTGTCAGTGTTTGATTTCGTTTTGCGGGTGCAAAGGTAATATAAAAAAGCGGAAACCGATGGGATTCAATGTATTCTTTCAATCAACTGGCGGGGCAATCGCGGCATAGCGCCGTTCTGCGTACAGACATAGGCGCTCACGTCGACGGCCAGCTTGTGGGCGTTTGGAATGGTCATGCCGGCCAGAATGGCTGCGGTGAAGGCCCCGGTGAACGAGTCGCCGGCACCGACGGTATCGGCCACCTCGACCTTCGGTGTCTCCTGAAACGACTTCACGCCGGGCGCGAAGACATAACTGCCGTTGGTGCCACAGGTAAGCACAAGCATCTTCAGGTTATACTTGCCGAGGATGAGCCAGCACTTGTTCTCCATGTCCAGTCCGGGATAGCCGAAGATGCGGCCGATGGCGACAAGTTCCTCATCGTTGATTTTCAGCACGTCGCAGGCTTTCAGACTCTCGCAGATCACTTCCTTGCTATAGAAGTTCTGCCGCAGGTTGATGTCGAGGATCTTCAGACAGTCCATGGGCGTGGCTGCCAAAAAGCGCTGTATGGTCTTGCGGCTGACCGACGACCGTTGGGCCAGCGACCCAAAGCAGACGGCGCGACACGTCCGGGCCGCAGTCTCAATGTCGTCAGTGAACGGGATGTTATCCCACGCCACTCCCTCGCGGATGTCGTAGGTGGGTACGCCGGCGGCATCGAGCGTCACCTGCACGGTGCCTGTGGGATAGTCGACACGCGGCATGACGTAGTGCAGGCCCTTTGATTTCAGCTCGTTCTCGGTCTCGTCGCCCAGCGTGTCCTTGCCCAACGCACTGACGGCGACGGTGTCGTGGCCGAACTGACCGGCATGGAAAGCGAAGTTGGCCGGTGCTCCGCCGAGTTTCTTTCCCTCGGGAAGACAGTCCCATAAGGCCTCACCAAGTCCTACGATAATCTGTTTCATAGTCTTTTTTTACTGTTTTACTTGTCCTATATATGTGAAGAGATAGACCACGCCGACAGCCATCACGAGCACGGCTCCGGCCTGTCCCATGGCATCACTGGCAAAGCCCATGATGAAGGGAAAGATGGCACCGCCGATGAGTCCCATGATCATCAGTCCGCTCACCTCATTCTGCTTGTCGGGCACGCCCTGCAGGGCCTGCGCATAGACCAGTGAGAAGATGTTGGAGTTGCCGAGTCCGGCCAGCGCAATGGCGGCGTAGAGCACGGCCTTCGACGTGCCGAAGCCCATGCCAAGCATGGCCAAGGCCATCATCGAGACGGAGATGACGAAGAACACGCGATTGTTGATGACGCGCAGGAAGAAACTGCCCGACAGACAACCGATGGTGCGGAAGATGAAATAGAGCGACGTGGCGAAGGCGGCGTCGTTGAGCGTCATGCCGAGACGCTCGATGAGCAGTTTCGGAGCCGTAGTGTTGGTACCTACATCGATGCCCACATGGCACATGATTCCGATAAAACTCAGCAGCACGAGTGGCTTGCCCAGCAGCCGGAGGCTTCCCGAAAACTGGCTTCCGACGGTCTCCCCTGCCCTCTCGGCAGACAGTTCGGGCTCGTTGATGCGGGTGGCGAGCAGCAACAGGCTGGCCAGAACGCCGACGATCATGTAGATGGGGAAGAGCACTCGCCAACCCAGTCCGAAGCTCGGAATGGTCGCCGACGCGCCCCACATGGCGATATAGGGTGCCATGAACGAGGCGATGGCCTTGACAAACTGGCCGAAGGTGAGCGTCGAGGCGAGGTTTCCACCCTGGGTGACCGTGGCCACGAGCGGATTAAGCGATGTCTGCATCAGCGCATTGCCGATGCCGAGGAGCGAGAAGCTGACAAGCATCACGCCAAAACTCTCGGTGAAGATGGGCAGGAACAGTGAGACAGCCGTGACCAACAGCGACAAAAGCACGGTCTTCTTGCGTCCTATCTTGTTCATCAGCACGCCTGTGGGCACAGAGAAGATGAGGAACCAGAAGAACACCAACGATGGCAGTATGTTGGCAGTCGCGTCGTTGAGGCCCATGTCGGCCTTCACATAGTTGGAGGCAATGCCTACCAGGTCGACAAATCCCATGGCGAAGAAGCAAAGCATCACGGGAATGAGGGCCAGTTTGTTAGTCTTAGTCATATTGTGAGGTTGTTTTTGATTAGGTTGTTTTTTTTGGAAGAGAGGCTTGGAAGAGCAGTCGGGCTTTCCGGGGGAAAGAGGGGGCGGCGCGTCCGGCCGGCAGTCCCCTGTTCAGAGCAGGTTGAGATAGCGCTCCAACGGGATGCCCCGGTTCTTGTCGTCGTTGTCCTTATTCAGGTCGATGAGCCTCCACACGCCATCCATAGCCTTGCGCGTCGATGGCACAAGTTCCTCGTCGTTAAGCAGATGACTGATGAGAATGGCCGAGAAAATGTCGCCGGTGCCGGGAAAGTGGACAGGTATCTCCTGATAGGGCAGCGAGAAGTATTGGCCCGTGTGGGCGTTGTAGCCGACAACGCTTGTCTGTCCCTCCACGTTGATGCTCGTGATGAGCACCGACTTGGCACCGATGGCGTGCAGATCGTCAAGCAACCGGCAGGCTTCCTCATGCGAGATGCCCTGCGGGCGATAGGGCGTGCCGGTGAGATAGCAGGCCTCGGTGTAGTTGGGATAGGTGAGGTCGGCCACGGCTATCATCTCGCGCATACTCTGTATGGTGGCCGGCGTCACGCCGTTGTAGAGCTTGCCCTCGTCGCCCATGATGGGATCCACATAGATGGTAGTGCCGATTTTCTCCTGCTCAAGACAGTAGCCGGAGATGAGCCGGGCCTGTTGCTCGGAGGCGATGAAGCCTGTGGCGATGGCGTTGAACGAGAAGCCGAGCTCTTTCCACACGGGAAACACGCCTTTTATGTATTCGGTCGTATCGAGAATGTTGAACTTGCCATAGTCGAGCGTGTTGGAAACCAAGGCCGTGGGCAGGTTGTAGGTGGGGTGACCGAAATAGGACAGGACGGGCAACATGGCTGCCGTGGCCACCTTGCCATAGCCTGCCATGTCGTTGATCAGGAGGATTTGCTTTTTGCTCATTGTTTACGAAGAATCCTTGTTGCTGGCAAAGTTAATAAAAAAAGTGATAAGCCTGTCCCATGGATGCCACTTTTTTAAAGCGCAGTCCCACCGTTTGTTTGCTTTTTTGTGTATCTTTGCAAGCAAAACGTTATAGTACAGACAAAACGTATGAAAGACATCTGTTTCATCTGGCACATCACCCACGACAAGATCATCACGCCACAGACATC
>CAYPJA010000035.1:0-19608 GCA_964411005.1 uncultured Prevotella sp.
GCTTTTCTCCTTGGACTCAAACCGTTTGATGGTCTTCAGCACAAAGGTATCTACCACCTCCTTGTCGTCGTTCCAATAGAGGCTCTTCTCTTCCAGCAGCGCATCGAGATCGTCATTGTCCTGTATGAGTTGCCTATAGAGCTTGCGCCACACCTCGCGGTCGCTCTCATAGTCGTCAGCATCGCTTGCCATATAGTCTTGATAAGCCTGACTTTGCTCAATCTGCTCACACAACTTGCGCACATATTCCAAATCGTCACGCCATGTCATCTTTTGGCTTTCCTTGAATTCCTCCAACATTTTGTTCTCCTCCAGCTGCACAGCAAACTTATTGAAGGCGAACTTCTGCGAGGGCTTCTCTGTTCCTTCGCGCTGCGCCCGCTGCGTGGCAATGTCCACACGATGGCGCTCTTCCTGCGTAACGGCCACGATGAGGTCGAGCAGAAAGTTGTAAAGGTCGTAAGCTTTAGACAGGCTGAAAAGCAGTTCCTTCTCAGCTGTGTCCATATTGCGGTTGCCGTTTTGATAGTAGGCGTAGGTTAACTGAACGATCTTGATACGTATTAATTCCCTATTGATCATCTCTTGGCTTCTGTATTTCGAATTTTTATAACGTTGCAAAATTAGGCATTTTTCTTCTGATAAGCAAGAAAAGCAGTATGAAAAATAGTTTTTTTAAGAGAATCCTTGTGCCTTTCGCTGGAAATGTGTACCTTTGCAGTGCTTTTCGTGAGCGCACATCTTCGTGTGATGGCGAATTAAGGCAAACAAAACATCCACTTAATTTAGAGTAACACATTATTTATTATGAAGGAAATCAACGTTACAGGTCAGAAGCGCACAGACCTTGGAAAGAAAGCTTCAAAACTTCTGCGCAAGGAGGGACTGGTTCCCTGCAACCTCTATGGTGAGAAAAAAGACGAGAATGGCAAGCCCGAGGCTTTGGCTTTTGCCATCTCGATGAAGGAGTTGCGCAAGCTCATCTACACACCGCACATCTATGTGATCAACCTCAACATCGACGGCGAGTCTCACACCGCCATCATGAAGGAGCAGCAGTTCCATCCCGTCACCGACGCCGTACTGCATGTCGACTTTTATGAGGTGAACGACCAGAAGCCCATCACCATCGGCATTCCCGTCAAATTGGTGGGTCTGGCACAGGGTGTACGCGACGGTGGCCGCATGAACCTCTCGATTCGCAAGATTGCCGTCACCGCCCCCTATCAGCAGATTCCCGAGCACCTCGACATTGACGTTACCAGCCTGTGCATCGGCAAGAGCATCAAGGTGGGCCAGCTGTCATTCGAAGGTCTTGAGCTCGCCACAAGCAAGGACGTTGTCGTCTGCTCCATCAAGATGACACGTCAGGCCGCTCTCGGCTCTTCCGCAGCCACAACTGACGAAGCTGCTGATGCAGCAGAATAAGCCAAGATCGTGGACAAATATTTAATTTGTGGTTTAGGGAACCCAGGAGATGAATACGTGGGTACCCGACACAACACAGGTTTTATGGTATTGGACGCTTTTGCCAAAGCGTCCAATATTCTTTTTGAGGACAAACGATACGGTTTCGTCGCCACCACTTCGCTGAAAGGACGCAAAATCATCCTGCTCAAGCCGACAACCTTCATGAACCTCAGTGGGAACGCTGTGCGCTATTGGTTAGACAAGGAACGCGTCGACCCAAAGCGTCTGCTCGTCATCTCCGACGACGTGGCACTTCCATTGGGTGCCTTCCGTCTAAAAGCCAACGGTTCCGGGGGCGGTCACAACGGACTCGGGCACATCATCCAGCTCATCGGGCAAGACTTTGCACGCCTGCGCATGGGCATCGGCAACGAGTATCCACGCGGCGGCCAAATCAACTGGGTGCTGGGACGCTACTCCACGGAAGAGCAGACCACCCTGCAACCGGCTATCGACACGGCCTGCGACATCATCAAGAGTTTTGTGCTGCAAGGCGTTAACGAGACGATGAACGAGTTCAACAAACGGGGGAAAGCGAAATGAAACAAGACCAACTGCCCAAATGCGGCCCGTCGGCCCGCATAGACAAATGGCTGTGGGCAGCGCGCATCTATAAGACACGGTCGATGGCCGTCGACGCCATCAAAAACAGTCGCGTCACCGTCGATGGTGCCAACGTGAAGCCAAGCCATATCATCAAGGCCGGGCAGACCGTGAGCGTCAAGAAACCGCCCATCACCTATTCTTTCAAAGTGTTGGCTTGCATCGAGCAACGCGTCGGCGCTAAGCTCATCCCACAAGTCTACGAGAACGTCACTGACCCAAAGCAGTATGAGATACTGGAAATGAGCCGCATCAGCGGATTCGTCGATCGTGCACGAGGCACAGGACGCCCCACGAAGAAAGAGCGCCGTGCCATAGACGCTTTCGTCGAACCAGCCATGTTTGGCTTTGACGACGACAATTTCGACGACTTCGAGGAGGATGAGCCATGACGCGCATCGCTATCTTCGCCTCCGGCAACGGCAGCAACTGTGAGAACATCATCCGTCACTTCCGCCATTCACAAGTGGCAACGGTGGTATTGGTGGTATGCAACAAGCCCGACGCACCCGTCGTCGACCGCGCACATCACCTGCATGTTCCCGTGGAAATCATTCCGAGTCCCCGGTTCCATCAAGAGGGCTACGTGCTGACCATGCTCAGAGAGCACCAAGTCGACTTCATCGTGTTGGCAGGTTTCCTGCTCTTCATCCCCGAAGAACTTATACACACCTTCAATCACCGCATGATCAATCTGCATCCATCATTGCTACCCAAGTATGGCGGCAAAGGCATGTGGGGACACCATGTTCACGAGGCAGTCAAGGCTGCCGGTGAGAAAGAGACGGGATTCACCGTCCACTGGGTAAACACCGACATCGACGGCGGCGAAATCATAGCGCAGCACAAGATCTCCCTTCTCCCCTCCGACACCCCCGATGATATCGCGGCCAAGGAACATCAACTTGAAATGCAATATCTGCCGGAAATCATTGAGCAATTACTAATCAAGAATCACTAATTGATTTCATTATACTCATAATTACGCAAGAGCCGCTCCCGTGCCATTGACGAGGAGCGGCTCTTGCGTATCATGTGAAGTCTAAAAACCTCCAAAACCACCTCTTGGCGGACGACCGCCTCCAGGGCCACCGGGCCTTCCGCCACGCCCACCGCGACGGAAGCCGCCACGGTCGTTGTTGGGGCCGTGCTGCGGAGCCTTTCCGAAGATGTTGAGGCGATAGATGGCATGCAACATCACATAGCTGTTGATGGCGTTATACTCGGTGTCACTGCGCATCATGGCGCTGATGCTGCGCGAGAGATTGCTTTGCTGCGCCAAGATGTCATAGAACTGAAGACTCACCGTAAGCGGCTTTCCCTTGAGGAAGCCCTGTGCCACCTGGAAGTTCCAAACGAGTTCGTTGGTGTTCATCGCATTGTCACTGTAGCCACGGCGGCTGTTCTCATGAATATCCGTCGATATGCTCATGCCCCAAGGCGCATTGACGTTGATGTTGGCTCCATAGGAGAACTGCCAAATGTTGGAGTTGCCGTTGCTCTGTAGTTTGTTTTTGGAGTGTCTCCAGTTGAGACTTCCATCGAGTTCCACCTCCAGCCAGTCGTTTCGGTAGCTGCCTGCCAGCCGCTCATTGATGTTGTAGTCGCGCGTGATGTTTTTCTGCGAGTTCGACATACGGTTGAGCGTTACATAGCCCACATAGTTGTTGTAGCCAAAGTTGGTGAAGGTGTTCACGTTCCAATAACCCGCCGTGTCGAGGGCCGTGTTGAAGACCACGCCGATACTAGTGTTCCAGTTACCGTTGATGTTCTCGGGGCGCGTGGTGCGTCCGCCGGTCTGCTCGTCGTAGGTCACCATGTTACTGATGCTGTTGCGTGTGGTCGAGAAGTTGTACCAGAGAGCCAGCATCTGCTGATAGTGCTCCGTGTTGTTGCGGTTGTAGTTGACACGCAACGACTGCGTGAACGACGGTTTCAGTCCCGGGTTACCCTTCGAGATATTGAGTGGGTCGCTGTCGTCGGTGATGTCGAGCAACTGAGTCATGCCGGGCTGCGACGTGTTGCCGCGGTAGTTGATGCGCAGCGTATGCGTCTTCGAGAAGTTGTAACGGAAGTCGAGTGTCGGCGTGATGTTGGTCACGGTACGCGTGGTGTCAACCTGCACGCCCTGGTAGTCTTGAATGAAATGCGACCGCTGTGGCTGCACCATGACACCGGCATTGAAATTGAACTTCGTACGAATCATGCGGAACATCAGCTCAATGTCGTGCGTGTAATTCTTGTATTCTGAATAGCGGCTCAAATCGCTGTCATAATATTCGTCGAGCGGATTGGCGAGCATGTCGAGATAGCTGTTCCAGTTGCGGTAGTGGGGTACAATGCCTCCGAAGAAACCCTCGCCGAGATTGGAGAAATCGTAGGTGGACCGGTCACTCTTGTTGAAACTATAGCGGAAGCTGTAACGCATCTGTAGGAACGTAGCTCTCCAGAGCGGCTCGCTGTAGGTGGCCTCCAGCGAATAGTTGTAGTTCTTTGTGGGCGTGGTGTTGTAGCGGTTGGTCTGATAGGTTGAGTCGTTTCCGTAGACGTCGCGTATCTGATAGAGGTGCACGTTGCTCGTGGAGAGGTTCTTGCTCTTCGAGTCGCTGTATCCAGCCTCAGCGCGTGCGGTGACGTTGCGTCCCATGCTGTTCAACTTGCGGTTATACTGGAGCGTGGCGTTGAAACTCTTCGACGAGCTGTAGCTCATGCTCTGGTTCTGCCGGCTGTTGACCATGAGCGAGTCGGCGGCGAGCCGGTCGATGTTGTCGGTCGAGAGCGGGTCGTCCACATAGTCATAAGGATCCTCCCTGTAGGAAGCACTCGTCGACGACGATAGGCCGTCATTGGTAGAATAGCTGAACGAGGGACGAAACATGATGTTGGTCATTGTGTCGGGAGTCCACTCCAGCCGAGCGCGCGCGTTCCAACTGTCGCTACGGCTATAGCTCTGGCTGAGGCTGTTGGAGAAAGCACCATTGGTGGTGACATAGTTTTCCGTGGCCGTCTTGGTGCGTTGGTCGCCATCGCTATGGTTCCAGCGCACGCTGCCATCGGCCTTGAGCTTGTCTTTCTCCTCATAGTTGATATTGACGCCGCCCATCTTCGAGGCGTTGAGGCCATTGCGTCCGCGCCCGAATCCGCCTCCACGACCGCCAAAGCCCATGTCGTTGGTGTTGTTGGCATTGCCGAATCCCATGAAGCGCCACTTGTCGTTGAAGTAGGCTGCCATGAACCGATCGGCATAGCGACTCTTGGAACCCACGGCCAAATCGATGTTGGAGAACATACCACGATTCATACCTTTCTTCAGTCCGAAGTCGAGCACGGTCTGCTCCTGGCCGTCGTCGATGCCGGTGACACGGCTCAGGTCACTCTTCTCGTCATAAGCCTTGATTCGCTCAACGATGGAGGTGGGCAGGTTCTTGATAGCAGTTTTCGTGTCGCCGGTCATAAACTCCTTACCGTCCACGAGCACCTTCTTCACCTCCTTGCCATTGATGGTAATTTTTCCATCGTCGTCAATCTGTGCGCCGGGCAGCCTCTTCACCAGTTCCTCCACGACCGACCCCTCGGGCACGCGGTAGGCGGCCGAGTTGTAGACGAAGGTGTCCTCATGCATCGTCACCTTCAGCGCGCGGCCGGTCACGGTGGCTGTATTGAGCATCACGGCGTCCGACCCCATCACTATTTCTCCCATGGGCAGCGACAGTCCATCGCTGATGACGAGGCGGCGCCAGGATGTGACATAGCCCACGCCCGAGAGGCGGAGCAGATAGTTGCCGTCGGCCGGAGCCTGAAGCGAGAACGAGCCGTCGTCTTTCGACGAGATGCCGGCCACATAGGTGGAGTCAGACTTCAGCAGTTGCACCGTTAAGTAAGGCAGGGCCTCCTTGGTGTCGCGATCGACCAATGTACCCGTGATGGTGCGCGCCGCGACCGTTCTGGCTGTCAGCGAGTCGGTCTGTGCCGTCACAGCCACGGGCAGGAGCAGCAAGAGCAGCAGTAGCAGTTTCTTCATGTGTCTTGTTCGTTTTTGAGAATTGATTCTGTCGTTATAGACGCGCCACGAGCCGCGAGGTTTAAAACCGGAAGGGGAAAAAGCAAAAAAAAAGAAACTTCCACCGTTATTTGCACACACGGGCAGGCACGTGCGCAATTTGAGGAAAACAAACGCTAAAAAGTCTTAATTCCTCAGACTGTCAGTGTGCCAACGACAACGTTTTCAGTAAATTTGTGGAAGAGAAAACGCAAATATGTTATGAAGCAGAGAATCATCTTTTCCAGCCATCTCGACGAAGAACTCACCGTAGCCATATCCGAATGTGAGCACGCGGGCATCTTCGTCCTCACCGACACCACCACCCACCGTCTGTGCTGGCCGCGCGTCAGCCAGTATCGTTGCCTGCGCGACGCCATTCCTGTCACCATCGCCGCCGGCGACCGTCACAAGAATCTCGACGCCGTGTCCGCCGTTTGGCGAGCCCTCGATGAGGGCCGAGCCACGCGCCACAGTCTGCTCATCAATCTCGGCGGAGGCATGGTGACCGACCTCGGCGGCTTCGCCGCATCCACCTTCAAACGCGGAATCGACTTCATAAATATTCCCACCACGCTCCTCGCCATGGTAGACGCCAGCGTGGGCGGCAAGACCGGCATCAACTTCGACGGGCTCAAGAATGAGGTGGGCGTCTTCAACGAAGCCCGCCGTGTCATCATCGATACCGCCTTCGTCGAGACCGAAGACCATCGCAACATCCTCTCAGGCTATGCTGAGATGCTCAAACACGGCCTTCTCGCCGACGATGCCATGTGGGCACGACTCCTGCAGTTCGACATCGACCGTCCCGACCTGTGTCTCCTCCAGCAACTCGTGACCGAAAGCGTCGGTGTGAAAGAGCGCATCGTCGCCGCCGACCCCCACGAACAAGGTCTACGCAAGGCCCTCAACCTTGGCCACACCTTCGGACATGCCGTTGAGGCTCTCTCGCTCGACAGCGACAGCAGCGAGCCCCTGCTTCACGGATGGGCCGTCGCTTTCGGCTTGCTGGCCGAGCTTTGGCTCTCATCCGTCAAGGCCGGCTTCCCCACCGACAAGATGCGGCAGACTGCAGCCTTCGTCCGCAGCCACTATGGCGTGCCCCCTATCTCCTGCGCCGACTATCCCGCCCTCATCCGTCTCATGCACCATGACAAGAAAGCTCACGCCGGCGAGATCAACGTCACCCTGCTCGAAGACGTCGGCAAAGTCAAGATTGACCAGATTATCACTGAGGACGAGGCATGCCAGGCCCTCGACTTCATGAGAGAAGGGTAAGCATCCTGTCATACATCGCCCAACGGGGCGGTATGAATCAACATAAAGAATTTTTAAACCACGGACGGCACAGACTTTTCACAGACTTTATGTTTCTGTGAACGGTCTGTGCCGTTCGTGGCAAAAGATTATAGCCCCAGGCATCACAGACCATTCACGGACGGTGGCGGACGTTTCGTCAACCATGAAAAAGACCATCGACGACAAACCAATCAGCCATCTTTTGCAAGGTCAATAGCCACCTTTTACAATCCATTTAGCCATCTCTTACATTCCAAAAGCTCATCACGCCCATTCACAGACAGAAAAGAAAGTCCGTGAGAAGTCTGTGTTGTCCGTGGCAAAGAATTAATGGCCACTGACGTCACAGACGTCTCACGGATGGTGCAGGATGGGCAGGTAGGGTTAGAACCCATCGGGACGTTTCGTCAGAAACGTTTTTGGAGCGTGATGGATAGGCGCCGTTGACGATGCGCGTTTCTCTCCCCTACCTCACTCCATGAACTTCTTGGCGGCACGCAACTGATGGCGCATGTCACTGAGAAGCTGCTGAGTCTCCTGAAGAATGTTGAGATAAACCATGTCGACCTGCAAAGTCTTGCTGCCGGGACTGGCTTGCATGCGGTTGAGGTGTGTCTTACGCAGCACGGAGAGTTGGTCCTTGCAGAGGTCGGCCTCGGCAAGGATGGCGCGATACTGGTCGTAGCGGCCAGTCTCAATCTCACCGCAGGCGGCCTGCATGAGGTCGCAGACAGTGCGGCGCACAGGCTCATACTCACTCACGTAGCTGTCGGGCACAGGACTGAAACTGTTGTCGACATGCTCCTTGACGGGCATGAGCATGCGGCGCAGCGTGTAGAGCATCTGCTGATCGCTGTTCACACCGAGATGGAACCACGTGTTGCGCTCGATAGCCACCTCCTGCGGGGCACGCTTTAAGCCCATCAACTCCTGCCGACGAAGCTTCTTAAGCGTGGCCAGGCCCTTGTCGATGGCCTTGTCGGTGCGACGTAATGCCTTGACGTTCTGCGTGCTGAAGCCATCGAGCAGATTGACATACTGCTCCAGGGTGTCGCGACAGAATTGCCCCTGCGTGCGACGCACGTGGTTACGCAGCATCTCCCAAACCAGCTCGGGGTCGCGCGTGCGCATCATGAGGCGGAAACCGTCGTCGTCGGCACGGGTCTGGGCTTGCTTGCGCTTATACTGGCGATTGGATCTCCAGAGCACCACCATTACGAGCACGATGAAGGCAAACTGCACCACGAATCCGCCATACCACATGCAGAGGCAGACGGTGGCACCGACGAGGAAGGCTACGCCGGCGGTGATGAACCAGCCACCGATAACGCTCAGCACGCCCGTGACACGGAACACAGCGCTCTCGCGGCTCCAGGCGCGGTCAGCCAGACTGGAACCCATGGCCACCATGAAGGTGACGTAGGTCGTCGAGAGGGGCAGACCATGGTTGGTACCGAAGGTGATGAGCATGGAGGCGATGACAAGATTGACGGCAGCGCGCACCACATCGAAGGCGGCACGGTCATCGGCGAGTTCCACGTCGCGGGTGTCGAAGCGGTTGTTCACCCACTGGCGCAGCCCTGCGGGGAACAAGCGGGCCACATACTCGACGACATTCTGCGTAAAGCGCACAATGGCACGGGCTGCACGACTGGAGCCAAACATCTCGTCGCCCTCGTCCTGACGGGCCAAGTCGACAGAGGTCTTAATGACGTTATGGGCCTTCTTCGAGGTGGCCATGGCGACAATCATCACGATGCCCGCGCCCATCAGATAGACAGGCGGTGTCTTGGCGCTCTCCATGAGCGAGGTCATCAGGAAATCGTCAATGCCGACCCCATGACCGTTGGCTACGAAGTCGCGATAGGAGTCGAGTCCGGCCAAGGGCACGCCGATGAAGTTGACAAGGTCGTTGCCGGCGAACGACATGGCCAAGGCGAAGGTGCCCATGAGTACGATGAAACGGAAAATATTGACACGCAGCAGATGAAGCACCTCCATGGCGACGGTGGAGACGATGAAGGTGCAACCGATGAGCATGTTGGTATGGGCGTCAATGTAGAGCCTTACGTCAGTGGGAATGTAGGGACTCTTGCCCAGCCCCTTGAGGAAGATGAAGTAGGCCAAGGCCGTGAAGGCGATGCCGCCGAAGATGGCGATGGCATAACGGCTGTGACGCTGATAGCGGAAGGTGAAGACGATGCGGCTCAGCCACATCACCACCATACCTACCACAAACGAGATGGCCACGGAAACGAAGATGGCGATAATCATCTTCAGAGCCTGGCCGGAGTTGAGCAACTCGTCGAAGCCCAAGCTGCCATCGACGGCCACCTTGAGCAGGGCCAGCATGGCTGTAGCACCGAGGAGTTCGAAGACCAGCGAGACAGTGGTCGAAGTCGGCATGCCAAGCGTGTTGAACACGTCAAGGATGATCACGTCGGTCACCATCACGGCAAGGAAGATGGTCATCACTTCATGAAACGTGTAGTGGCTAGGCACCATGATGCCGTGGCGCGCCACGTCCATCATGCCTGTCGACATTACGGCACCGATGAGCACGCCCACTGAGGCGATGATGATGATGGTGCGGAACTTGGCCACACGGGCACCCACCGCCGACTGGAGAAAGTTGACTGCGTCGTTGCTCACGCCCACAAACAGGTCGAAAAGGGCCAGGCAGAGCAGAAACACGACAATGCAAAGATAAATTGTTTCCATCTATAAATGATTATAACATAAAAGGTGTCGCTTTTTCTGTCGGCAAAGGTAGCACGGCATTGTTACACGAGTGTTGCACGAATGTTACAATCGCGTTACAACATGCGACGCCTCTGCCCCTCAAAAACTCACCATCACCTCGACGACTACCTTGTCGCGCTCGGAAGGTTTGGCGATGCCACTGTGTCCGTAGAAATATTTCTCATAGTTGACACGGATGTCGCTCCGGAAGGGTTGGGCGAGGCTGAACGTCATGCCACCTGTCAAGCGGCTCCGCCGATAGTCGTTGATGACGAGTTGTCCGGCCGCATCCTCCTTACCGTCGATGTACCGCTTGCCATCGCTGTGATCACTCATGAAGTCGTAGCGCACGAGGGGCGACAGTTTCCGCAACTGGCCCCGGCGCAGCGGGATGTCGTAGCTGACGAAGCCGTCGAAAGCATGCACGGGCCGGAAGGCGCTGTGGGCATAGTGCTTGTAGAGATATTCGGCCTCGACGATAAGCCCTTTCTTGTGGAAGGTGAGTCCCGCGTCATACATCATCACGTTGACATCCGACGGTCTCACCTTCTGCATGCTCAGCACGGCGTTGACTCCGAAGGGTAGGAAGAACTGCGTCTTGGCCGAGAAGTTGACGTTGTCGGTCCAGAAATCTTTCTGATTGGTCAGTCCCGACCCATTGAAGAGACCGGCCTCGACCACGATGGGGAACCCTACCTGAAACGTATAGCCCGCGCAGGCTCCCACGTCGCGCACATTACCCACCTGCTTGGCGATAAACGAACGATTGGCGAAATACTGCTCCCGGGGCGAGCGGTGGGCATCGATAGTGAAAGGCACACGCATTTGGCCGATGGTGAGCTGCGACGTGCGCCATGGACGCAGGCGGGCATAGGCATCAAGCATCTTGATGGCACCCTCGTCGCAGAGGTCTATCTCGGCCTTGTAGGCGACGACAGGACTGACCTCACCACTGACGTTGACGCGCGCCGTGCGCACCTCGAAGCGTCCCTCGGCCTCACCAGTTTGATACTCATATTTACTGCGAATGGTACCCCCGACGCGCATGGTCGGCGCCTGCTGCGCCAACATGCCCATCGAGGATAACAGGAATAATAGCGAAAATAGTCTTCTCATGCTTTCCGCTGTCAATCAATAAACGGTGTTCTCCGGGTCGAAGTTGGCCCAGCCTGCAGTCCAGTCGTTGCCCTGCTGGAAGGCTCCGACAAAAGTCACGGGGTCTAACCAGCCATCAGAACCGGTCTCGGCGAACGAGGCTGTCAGCCCTGCGCCTGCCGTCAGACTGGCCTGTATGGCCGAGGCGATGCCACGCCAAGCCTGCGGTGTCCAGGCCATGACGAGATTACTGTTGTCGGCGAGCTGGAAGAACGTGCTGGAGAACGAGGGCTTCGTGGCGTCAACGGTCTTCGTCGTGTAGTCGTAAAGGCCGTCGGTATAGATTTTGTTGAAGTCGGTGCCGACAGCGTCCATGCCAGCGAAGACAATGCGGTGGAGCTGCAGCAGGCCCTGTGTGGCCGCCTCCTGCGTGTTGCCCTTCTCGTTGTCGAGGATGAGACCGACGGGCCAACCGATGGCCACACTGTTGTAGCAGTTGAGGCGCGAGTTGCGGCGGATATGCATGGCAGCCTGGAACTTGCCCATCGACGATCCGTTCTCAGGATTCATGCCACCGCCGTTGATATAGTCGGTGGTATTCTGAAAGTTGGCGTCGAAGGTCTTGGGGCCGAGGAAGGTCATGTTTGAGAACGCGGCCGTGGTGAACGGCTCTGCGGTGGAACCGCTGGCGTTGTTGTCGCTCTCGAAACCATTGCTCTGCGAGGCGTCGGCTATACGCGAATCGCGTACCGACAAGCCATACTGCACGCTACCTGAGAAGCCGTTGTCGGTGTCGAAATCATCGTCCCAGCCGCGGTAGGCAATGAGATACTTGCAATTGACTGTTCCGCCGAACCACTCGTAAGAATCGTCGTTGGAATAGCTCACCTGCACGTGGTCGATGGTGGTACCACGGCCGACGCTGCCTAAGGTCAAACCGTTGATTTCCTTGTCCTTCTCGAAGGGATAGCCCGCAAACTCAACGCGCACATACTGGAGCACGCCTGAATTGTCGTTGACGTCGGTGCCGCCGTGCTTGGTGCGCGGTCCGCCCTCAATCTGCTGGGCCAGTGTGCCGTTGTTGTTGGGAGCCTTTCCGCAGAGAATCAAGCCGCCCCAGTCGCCGGGCCGACGCAGTCCGGGTGCCTGCTCAGAGGTAAACACGATGGGAGCGGTCTGTGTGCCGCGGGCGATGAGCTTGCCGCCCGGCTCAGTGATGAGGGCTGCCTTGGTCTCCTTGTCTCCCTTGATGACAGTGCCCGGCTCGATGGTCAGCGTGGCCCCGTCGGCGATGTAGACCCATCCCTTGAGCAGATAGGTGCCTTTCTTCAGCGTAGTGTTGCCTTTGAAAACAAAGCCCTGATCGCCATTGCCGATCTGGGAGCCGTCGGGGTTCTCGCTGCCGTCGGCGTTATAGAGAATGCCATCACTGGCCACAAGGCCACCGTCGTTGGTGGTGTTGTACCTCTTGGCAGTAGGCTCGTCATTGTCGTCACTGCTGCACGCGCCAAAGGTCAGCGCGAGCGCCAGGATGCCGAAGCATCCGTAGATTTTGTTTACTTTCATCTTTTTGTTTGATTTGTTTGGTTTTATGTGTGTGAGACACAGCCTGTGTAGACAGCTCCCACTTTTCTTCTTATTATTTTCTCACAGCTTCCATGTCAGTGAGAGCTGGATGTTGCGCCCGGGCTTATACTGGCGGGTAGTCTGCCTGACCTCCTTCTGCCGTCCGTCGGGATAGGTCACGTCGGCAAACTGCTGGTAGGTAATGCTTTGGTTGAGCAGGTCGCGCACGCCAAGTTTCACCTCCCAGTGGCTTCCTATGCGCTTGGAGGCCGTGAGATCGATGCCGTCGCGTGGCATCTCGTAGCTGTCAGGCACACGAACGACCTTCTCACCGCCGCCTCCCTCGGTGCGGCCCACGCCAATGATGCGCTTGCCTATGCGGTTGTAGAGCAGGCCCACCTGCAGTTGCAGCGTCTCGTTCTGATAGAACAGGCCGGTGTTGACGAGATAGGGTGACTGCCCCTGCATGGGTCGGTCATACTCGGTGCTGCCTGGCTCGAAGTGGACACGACTGTGGATGAGCGCGCCATTGAAGCTCCACGAGAAGTCGGGCAGCCCCAGAAAGTCGAGCCGTTTGCGGATATCAAGCTCCAGACCGTAGTTGTCGGCCGACAGAGCGTTCTTGTAAGAGTAGATGACATCGGTGACTCCCGACATTGTGTAGACCCACTCGATGGGCGAATCGTAGTGTTTGTAGAAAGCGGCCAGCGACACCATCTAGCCCCGTGATGGATACCACTCATAGCGCAGGTCGATGTTGTCGACATAGCAGTTGCGCAGGTTGTAGTTACCCTGCACGTCGCTGGACAGGTCGAAGTCGTAATAGACCGACGGCGACACCTCGCGGAACTCGGGCCGGTTGACACTGCGCCCATAGGAGAGGCGCAGCTGATGGTCGTCAGTGAGCTTGTAGGTGGCGTTGAGCGAGGGGAAGAGGTCGCCATGACGGTAGTAGTGGCTCAGATGACTCTCTTCCTGTTGACGCGTGTTGGTGATGAGTTCCATCTGGTTCCACTCATAGCGCAGCCCGGCGAGGATGCCGAGGCGGCCCAACGGAAGCGTGGCCGAGACGTAGGCCGCGCCGAGCAGATTGTTGCCGCTGTAGTCGTTGGTCTTGTTGACATCCTCCAGCAGGTAGAGGCGATCGGCGCCGAAGTTGGCGGCATCGCTGAGCAGCGTGGTCATGTCCATGGAGCGGAAACCCGCGGGGAGCGTGTTGCCCGTGCTGTTGTACCAGTAGATAAAGTTGCGCGTCGTGTAGTCCCGCGTGCGGTACTCACCATAAACGCCCGTCCGCAACCGTGGCTCCCATGTGCCCAAACGGAAACGGTGCTCATCGTTGGCCTGCAGGGAGAAGATATGCTCGTCAAGCGATGTCCACTCGCGCGAGATGTCATTCTGGTAGAGCCACATATAGCCGTCAGAGGACGTAGGGTCTTCGTTATAGAGGATGTATCGACGACGGTCGGGCAGCCGACGGTTGGCGTATGCGTAGCCCGCACTCCAGTCGATGATGTCGGCGGCGAGGGTGTGGCGGCCAGTCAGCTGTCCGGTGTAGGTGGTACGGCTCTGATAGTAGTATTCGGCCGAACGCTCGGGCTCCGACTGCGCGCTTGTGCCCTCGCGCGAGGTGTAGCGGCTGTTGCCAATCTGGTTGAAGATGTTTTTCAACTGATACTTGTTATTACCGCTGGCACTGAGCAGCGTGAGGTTAAGCATGCCCCCCAGCCTAACGTTGTGGCCATACTGGTCGTCGATGGAGAGGCGCAGCGGATTGACGCGGTCATTGCCGACATCGTAGGCTGCATAGAAGTTGTTGAGCATGTGCAAGTTGGTGCGATACTCACTGGTATAGTTGGCCGCTGCGGTCATGCCGAGCCGGGCACCATCAATTTTCCAGCTGCGACTCCAGTCTGCGCCCAGTTTCAAATCTCCCAACGGACGGTGACGGCTGACTTTCCAGTCGTTGTTAAGATGGTTGTTGGCCAGGTCATACATCCTGTTGCCACCGTTGTTAAGCCCCAGATCGCGTAGCGTAGCGTTCATGCCGCCATGCAGGGAGCGCAGGCCACTATCGAAACCAAGCCAGTCGGTGCCCGACGACTTGGCCGAGCGGAAGGTGTGGAAAGCCGACTGGCTATTCCAGCCTGCGCCGACGCTCAGATGAAAAGAGTTCTCCGTCGGTATCTCCTTAGTGCCGACGAGGATGAAGCCGCCGGTGTAGTCGGCAGGATATTCGGCATCGGGCACCTTCACAATGGTAAGATTGTCTATCTGCGAACTGGGAATCATGTCGAACGAGAAAGCCCTTGAGTCGGCTTCGCTGCTCGGCACGGCACCGCCGTTGATCCACACGTTGTTGTAGCGTTGGGAGAGGCCACGCACCATGACAAACTTGTCCTCAATGAGACTCACACCGGGCACACGCCGGATCACCTCGCCTGCATTGCTGTCTTGCGTCCGCTGTATCTCCTGCGAGGAGACGTTGCTCACGATGACACTGCTCTCCTTGGCCTTCTCAACCATAGCTGCCTCTGTATTGCTCCGTGTCACACCCGTGACGACAACCTCGCTGAGCTGGCGATCGTCGGGCACAAGTTCTATCGACAGCGGTATCGACTTACCATCGGCCTGCGAGACCACGCCGGCCTGCGTCTGCGTCTTATAAGAAATGTATTTGACGATGATGTCGTAAGCCTTGCCTTTCGTCAATCCGGAAAGACAGAAACGACCATCGACATCCGTAACGGTGATCTGGCCTGAACCGACCGCTTCTACGGTGGCACCGATAATCGGCTCGTGGGTGCCCTTGTCGGCAACGCTGCCGCTGATTTCCTGAGCCTGGGCCGTCTGTGCGGCCGCCAGGAGAAATGCAAATGCAATCTTGCTGTAGTTAACTTTCATCTATGCTTCTTTTTCCTTTTCTCGGTGCAAAGATAGCAGGATGATGTTACAGCAAGATTGCTTCGATGTTACAATGAGGTGAAAATGAAATTTTACTGGAAACGGAGTCAGCGCAGGGTGAAGTCGAAACGCAGTCCGCCACCGGGATTGTTGCCGACCGTGATGGCACCGCCATGCACGCGCACGGCATTCTTGACGATGGCCAGGCCCAGACCGGTGCCCCCCATCTTGCGGCTACGGCCCTTGTCGACACGATAGAAGCGCTCAAAGAGGCGCGGCAGATGCTCGGGGGCCACTCCAGCACCATTGTCGCTGAAAGTGAAATGCCAACGGTCGGCCTCATGCCTACACCTTATTAATATATGGGTGCCCACGCCAGCGTAAGCAATGGCATTGTCGGTGAGGTTGCGGAAGATGCTATAGAGCAGTCCGCGGTTGCCATGCACAGGAATCTGTGCAGGCACGTCGACCTCCATCGTCATGTGCTTTTGCCCCAGGCTGAACAGGCTTTCCTTCTCGACAGAGGCGATGAGCGCCGCCACGTCGAGGTCTTCAAAGGTCATCATGGACGCTCCGTCGTCCA
Source organism: uncultured Prevotella sp. (assembly GCA_964411005.1). Taxonomy (GTDB): domain Bacteria; phylum Bacteroidota; class Bacteroidia; order Bacteroidales; family Bacteroidaceae; genus Prevotella. The sequence continues at coordinate 16,302 of CAYPJA010000035.1, forward strand.
TACGATTGAGAGTGGACATGTCGGTGAGCAGCGACGCCAGCCGCTGGCTTTGGGCATAGCACCGCTCCAGGAAAAGACGGCGCGTCTTCTCATCGGTGTGCGGATTCTCCAGAATGGTCTCCAGATAGCCCTGAATGCTCGCCACGGGAGTCTTCAGCTCGTGGGCCACATTCTGCGTGAGCTGCCGCTTGAGTACATCCTGTTCCTGCTGCGTGCGCTGCAACTTGAAATAGAGTTTCACGATGCGCGCGGCCGTGTCACCGAGCTCGTCGTCGGAAAACTGCATCAAGTCGTCGGTGCCAATCTCCGCACCGTGGTCGGCACGGGCGGCAAACCGGTTGAGTTGAGTAATATTGCGCCCCAAGCGGTGAATGAAGCGATAAAGCACGAACGTGAGTACAAGCATCACGCCCAGCGCAAACCAAATATAGTGCTGATCGGCACGAAGGCTGTTGGACAGGCTAACATTGTAGGGCAAAGCCGAACGCACCACGACTCCATCACGGGGATAGTAGGTGGCACTGTAGAAATAGTCGTGACGCAACGTTGGGCTGTTCCGCTCGACCGCCGACCCACTGCCCCTCCGCAGGGCCTCGCGCACCTCAGGACGACTGGCGTGGTTGGTCATCGACGCATAACGCTTCTCCACGTTGTCGAACACCACGCGACCGTCACGCCGGATGACCGTCACTCGCAGCCCGTGAACGGCATGGTGCTGAATCCATGAACCTAAAAAGGTCTCGGCCGACGAGGACGGACGCCCCGTCATGGCATCATGCAAACGGGCATTGAAGTCTTGCAGACGCAGGTTGAGCGTCTCCACCTTGAACAACTTCTCGCGGTGCTGCTGGAAGACAATGAACGCCACGGCAAAAATGACAAAAAGAGCAACCACGCTCAGATAGAGACGGCTGCCAATGCTGAGTCTGTGTCGCATAGTTTTTCAAGTGTCAAAATAATAGCCGAATCCCAGCCGCGTCGTGACATGCGGAGCATAGGGACCAAGCTTCTTGCGCAGACGAGTGATGTTAACATCGACCGTGCGGTCGGAGACGAGCACGTCGGTGGGCCAGATGCGCCGGATGAGGTCATGGCGCGAATAGACGCGGCCGGGATGTTCCAACAGCGTGCACAGCAGGCCGTATTCGGTCTTCGTAAACGGCACGTCCTGTCCGTCGACCTGAACGGTCTTGCGGTCGAGATTGACGACGAGCCCCTCGTATTTCAGTACGTGAATCGGCTCATTGTCGGGCATCGGCGCGCGGCTGCAACTACGACGCAACACTGCACGAATGCGCAACAAAACCTCACGAATGGAGAACGGCTTGGAGATATAGTCGTCGGCACCGAGGTTAAAACCGGTAATCTTATCATTCTCGGTGCCCTTGGCCGTGAGGAAGATAATGGGAATGTGGACTGTAGCCTCGTTGGCGCGTAACTGACGTGCCACGGCAAAACCACTCATGCCGCCCATCATCACATCAAGCACAATGAGCTGATAGCGTTCTGGCGACATGGCCAACGCCTCTTCGCCCGAAAGGGCCGTGTCGACCTGATAGCCCTCGGTCTCCAGATTGAACTTGAGAATCTCACACAGGTCTTCCTCATCGTCGACGACCAGGATGCGAATGTTCTTTTCTTCTTCCATATTCGATTGCAAAGATATGAATTCAACTGCAAAAGAACGACTTTTTCTTTTCTTTTTTATTGCATTCGTGTTACGATTTGATTACAAATCGTGCATGAAGAAAACAGCGCGAAGATCCATATCACTGTCGCCTTGACAGCAAAGGTTAAGTTTTTTAAGAAAGCAACGACGATTTGTCAGCTATTTTGTTCTGTATTTTTATAACTGACTAACTGGCACAAAGGTTGCAAAAAGACGGGTGGAAACAGTTCCGGAAGCCGAAGGCCGAAAGGCAAGAGTCCTGGAGCGGACGACGGAAGGAAATGGATTACAAAACAACAGATAAACAAAGAACTAAAATAGAATCAGGAGGCTTTGATTATGACACTGACAAGAAGAAACAACAATTGGCTGACCAACATGTCCAACGATTTCTTTGACAACGAATGGTTGCCCCGTATGAATACTACAACTCCCGCCGTAAACGTCAAGGAAAACGACAAAGCATACACGATGGAGGTAGCTGTGCCGGGTCTGAAGAAAAATTTCTGCCGCGTCAGTCTGGACGAGGATGGAAATCTGAAGATTAAGATTGAGGACAAATTCGAACATAAGGAAGAAGAGTCCAAGGGCAAGAAAGAGCATTATCTGCGCCGTGAGTTCAACTACAGCAACTACGAGCAAAGCTACACGCTGCCTGAGGATGTCGACAAAGAGAAGATTTCGGCCAAAGTCAACAACGGCATTTTAACCATTGAGCTCCCGAAGATCTATCAAGAAGGAGAAAAGAACACCGAGCACCAGATAGAGATAGGATAACAGGAAAGACACAGATGTACTTCCTTCAAATCTAAAAAACAGACGAGAACCTAAAAAGCGAGGTTGTTTTTGCACGATGTTAGTGCGCGCGAAAATGGCTTCGCCTTTTTGTTTCCTTTTGTTTTTTATCTCTCGTTTTCCGTTTTTCGCCCCATTCGTTGTATCTTTGCAAGCAGAGAATCCTTAAAATGACAAAACAATGAACATAAGAAAGGAAATCATTGACCACGAGCCAGTGCAGGTGCAGACGCTTTTCCGGCAATGGGAGGCATTCATGGAGGAACGGCTGCACTTTTGGCAACTACCCGACGACGGCTTCGACATTCACACCGAGAGCCACTGCGAGCGCGTGCTCTTCCTTGCCCTCAAGATTGGCAGGCAACGTAATCTGTCGACACAAGCCCTGACGGCACTCGCCCATGCCAGCATCTTCCATGACACGCGGCGCAAGGACAACTACCTTGACCTGGGACACGGCGACCGCGCGGCCGACTATTACCACCAGTTCTGCGAGCAGGAAAAGCTCTGCTTCCTGCCCGAGGCCTTCACTGCCATTAAGTTTCACGACCGCGACGACACCGTGGGCAACGACTATATCCACCAACAAGCTCCGGTCGACGCGGCAGAATGGCTGGAGGTCTACCACGACCTGAAGGATGCCGACGCCCTCGACCGCTACCGCCTTGGCCCGTGGGCCCTCGATGCCTCTTTCCTGCGCACACCCGAGGCACGTGCCCTGATGCCGTTTGCCGAACGCCTCGTCCACGACACCATCGACCCGACTGTGCTCAAACGAACAATGGATCTCACGCGTCCTTTCGCTGACAAGTTTACAGGAAAGTGACAGCGTCACACAAAAAT
>CAYPJA010000036.1:0-19336 GCA_964411005.1 uncultured Prevotella sp.
CCTTCTACACCCTCGGCGAATCGAGCGACGTCACCTTCGGATGGCGCGTCGCACACCAAAGCGACTACTGGACCGTATGGCGCGACTTCCAATTGACGAGTTACGGCTCGTCACTGGAGTCGTTCCAGCACCTTGCTGAAATCTTCGCCGGCAAGTGGGAGGAAGAGTTCGCCGATGCAACCTACTGCGACAACGCCTATACTGCTGTCAGCGAGTCCATCAAGAAGAACCAGACTGCCACCACCAAGGAAGACGCCGTGGCCGCTTACGAAGCTACCAAAAAGGGTCTCAATGACCTCCGTCTCAATGTTCAACTGATCAGCCAGTTACAGAGTCTCGTTCACGAGCTCAACATCAAAAACCATAACGAATACGAAGGCTATCTTACCGACGTACTCAGCGACGCCAATACCATGCTGACCGTTCTCGATGCTACCAACGAGAAGATTCAAGCCATGACAGCCAAACTTCATCAAGAAGAGCAGAAAGCTATCATAATCTATTCCCACACCGGTGGCAATGTGAACAACGTAATCTACTTGAACGATGACTCTACACTCATCGGTTCAGAAATTACACTGTCATTCCGACTGAAAAACAAAGTTTCCATACGTGGCTTACAGTTTGACCTGCATTTACCCGACGGATTTACAGTGGCCAACGACAATAGCGGCAATGCCAAGATAGCCATGAGCACAGCGCGAGATGCTGACAAACACATCAATAGTCTCAACTACAACCTTGTTAATAAAGGCTTGTTCCGCGTGGTGGCCTACTCACAGAACGGCGAGTCCGTTGAGCCTGGTAACGATGATATTCTGATACTGACGCTCAAGTTAGACGACACAGTGTCCGCAGGAATCTACCCTTTGATCATCGATGGTATACAGATGACCGACGCTCAGCTCAACGACATCAGCTTAGACTATGTAACGTTAAAGGCCAATATTACTGTAAAAGACTACACCATGGGAGATGTAAACAACGATGGACGCATCAACGTTACCGACCTCGGTTACACCGTCGACTATATTCTATCAAAGACGCCGAACATGTTTCTCATGGAAGCCGCCGACATGAACAGTGACAGACGCATCAATGTCACCGACCTCGGATGCATTGTCGACATCATCCTCGGCAAGACAATCAGCGTGGCAACCAAGCCTCTCATAGCGAACATACCTCGCAGAACAGCCGATGACACCTATGCGGATGCTTCTTCCTTGAACAATGTGGTCTATCTGAATGACATAACAGCTACGACAGGTGAAAAACTTAAGCTGTCGTTCCGCATGAGGAACAACGTAAACATTCGTGGGGTACAATTTGACCTGCACTTACCCGACGGATTCACCGTAGCCAATGATGAAAATGGTGATGCGCAGATTGCCATGAGCACGGCACGCGATGCCAACAGACACATCAACAGCCTCAACTACAACCTCGTTAAGAATGGTAGGTTCCGCGTGGTAGCCTACTCGCAAAAGGGTGAGTCCATTGAACCTGGCGATGAAGAAATAATAACGTTGATGCTCAATGTGGCCGATACGGTAAAGCCTCAAAAGTGTGCGCTCATACTGGATGCCTTAGTCTTAACCGATAGCCAGTTGAACAGTATCGAGCCTAACGCAAAATTCAAAACAACAGTGACCGTTGTGAAAGGTTTCGACGGAATCATTCTTGACGAAAACGCCACAACGCCCCCCACTGCCAGCGACAGTACAGTGGACGTAAAAGTGAGACGCACCATCAAAAGCGGCTCGTGGCAAACCATCTGCCTACCCTTCGCTATGACTGGCGAACAGGTGAAGACAGCTTTCGGCGATGACGTGCTGATTGCTGACTATGTGGGATGGAATAAGAAATACAGCTCTGACGAAGCCGAAAATCCGAACTGCATCACCATCATCTTCAATCCTGTGAAAACAGACAATGGCATCAAAGACAATCACCCCTACATCATCAAGACATCTGCCGACATCAACGAGTTTACTGTCGACAATGTAATCATCTGTCCAAAATCCAAACCAATAGTCTCTACAGGAAATAAACGCCAACACGATGTAGGCAGTTTCATTGGCAACTACACAGCAGGATTCATTGTACCGGAAGCCACATTGTTCATCACCGACAACCAATTTTGGTACTCCGTAGGGAAAACAAAGATGAAATCCTACCGTGCCTATTTCGAGTTCGAAGATGTACTGGATTCCTACTATGGTACCGATGACAACGAAGCCAAAATCAACATTAGCCTTGACGACGTGACGGCCATAGACGACATATACACTACAGCAAGCGATGGGAAGATCTATTCGCTTAGCGGTCAACTCATCAGCACGCACGGAACTCAAGGGCTCCCCCAAGGTATATACATACGAGGTGGGAAGAAACTCTTTGTAAAATAATTATCCGGGCTCTCCTAAAAGAAGTAGAGCAAGACCGCATAAAACAGAAAAGAAAATGGAAAAGAAAAAATATAACAAGCCTATCACTGAGACAACGCTTGAACTCTCAACACCAATCCTTCTTGCCGGAAGCATCAATAGCAATGAAGGTATCACCGGTGGAGGAAAAGATGAAAATGGGACTCTGAATCCTGAAGCCAAGCCTTATAGCATCGCCCTCTCCCACCGAAGCGTATGGGAAGACTGACATCACAAGTCTTAGGAGATCATCCTAAATGAAATTGAGAATCTCGAAAGATTCATCCACAAGGAAACGAGAAGATCGGTGCCACTAGAAAGCGCACACCGGTCTTCTCGTTATTTGCTGGCTCAGACTGGGGAAAACGCAAGATCGACATTCTCACTCACGTCCTTGGCAGTAGGAGACGGGCGAGTTTATTTCGGCAAATGAAACAGTTCTGTCATTTCCTGCATCTGCGCATCGCTCATGCCGTCGGGCTCAAAGCCCATGGACTTGGCTGCAAGATAAATCTTGCAGCTTTTCGTGAGTACGTCGATTTGATCGAACGCGTCCATGACATCCTTGCCCTTGGCAAACACGCCGTGCTTCTCCCACAACACGACATCATATTCGTCCATAGCCTTCAGCGTGTCTTGTGCCAGCCGGACGCTTCCGCTTACGGCATAGGGCACGATGCCTAAACCGAGCGGACAGAAAGCCTTGGTCTCTGGGATCATGCTCCATAGCAAACGCGTGAGCACATCCTTCTCCAAGAACGGACGATGATGACTCATGGCCACGAGTTCGATGGGATGAGTGTGCACGGTGGCCATGCAGCCCGTAGCGGCAGCCACCTGGCGGTCGTGCACAAGCAGATGGGACGGCAACTCAGACGTGGGCTTGACGGGATGGTCGGCCACGATGACATAGTGGGCGCAATCGTCGAGGATGCGGATGACGCAACCATTCTCCATCGGCCATCGGGCGAGATCACGCATGCGCTTGCCCGTACCCTTGCAATAGAAATAAGCACCCTTGAGATGAGGCACCGTCTCACCGATAGGTGTTGGCTGGGTTATGGCAGGCATGGCACGCACCTCGTCGTCTATCTGCTCAGTAATGTTTACTGTGATGTTACCGCCATTGCGCTCGGCCCAACCGTTCTGCCAAAGGTATCCGGCCACCTCAGCAATCTCGCCGATGGTCTTTTGTAGGGCCGGTCTTCCTTCAAGTATACTCTTCATTTTCTTTTATCTGTTTTTTGTTTGCATTATTTTATGAATGAATCTCCGCGTGGTAAAAAGGAACACGCTTCTCCGGATACGGAATGAAAGCAGGGCTCCTCGTAAACTTAGCATCAGGAGAGGTAGCTCTGAAAGCGGGCGTAGGCTTGATCCCATGCGGCGGCGTCTGCAGCGGGCACAAACTCGCCCAATTCGCTGTTGGCGGCCACCACACGCCTCATGGCCCATCGGTCGCCAACGAGACCGTCGGCCCGGGCTTGCAAGAGAATGTTGCCCAGGGCAGTGCACTCCTGTGGTCCGGCCACGACACGCACCCGGCAACAGTCGGCCGTCATCTGGTTGAGTAGGCTGTTGCGCGAGCCACCACCAATGATGTGCAGCGTGGGGATATCGAATCCGGCCAGTTCACACAGCCACTCCAACACCTGCCTGTAACGCAGGGCCAACGACTCGAAGAAGCATCGGCAATATTCGCCGCGCGTGCGCGGAACAAACTGCCCCGTGCGCTCACAGTAGGCACGAAGTGCCTCTGTCATGCTGTCCGGATGAGCAAAGGCCGGGTCGTCGGGGTTGATGATTGTGCGGAAAGGCTCTGCCGCAGCCGCGGCACGGATAAGGTTGCCATGGTCGATGTCGGGATCAGCCTGTCCGCGGGCCTTGTCGGCGACCGCCCACTCCCGGCGACAACTCTCATAAATCCACAGTCCACAGATGTTCTTCAGGAAGCAGGTGGTTGCGTCCACGCCCCCCTCGTTGGTGAAATTGAGTTCCTGGCTACGACTGTTGATGACAGGCCGTTCCGACTCAATGCCCAACAGACTCCACGTGCCACTGCTCAAGAAAGCAAACCGCCCGTCGGTGGCCGGCACAGCAGCGATGGCAGAAGCTGTATCGTGTCCCGCCACGGCGACGACCGGCACAGGGCCGAGTCCCGTCAGCCGCTGAACGTCGGCGGTGAGCGTGCCCACGCAGGTACCCGGCATGACGATCGCGCCAAGCTGTCGACGCTCCAAAGGCACGGTCTGCAACAACGTGTCATCCCAATCGCGTGTCGCCGCATGGAGCAGCTCAGACGTAGAGGCGATGGTGTATTCGCACACGGCCTGACCGGTGAGCATGTAACTCAGCGCATCGGGCATGAAAAGAATCTTCCCAGTATGGCGCAAGGCCTCGTTACCGTCCTGCTGCATCTGATAGAGTTGGAAAAGCGTATTGAAACTCATCTGCTCGATGCCCGCCCTGCCATAGACCTCCTCGCGGCTCATCACCCGGGCGAAATAATGTTCCATGGTAGACGCCGTATGCGGGTCGCGGTAGGAAAGCGGATTGGAGAGCAACTGTCCGTCGGCGGCAAAGAGGGCCACATCGCAGCCCCACGTGTCGATGCCGACACTGCGCACATCGAGCCGCCGGGCGGCCACCGTACGCAGTGCACGCAGAATCTCATTGTAGAGGGCCAGAATGTCCCAGTAGTCGTGCCGCCCGACATGAATGATGGGATTGTCGAAGCGAGTCAGTTCCTCCATGCTGACCTTTCCGTCAGCAAGCCGCCCGACAATGGTGCGCCCACTGGTGGCACCGAGGTCTACGGCCAGATAACATCTGTTGTCGTTCATATACATTATAAGAGAAGAATATCGTGGGTCTGTTTTTAGGATTAAGCCTGCGCGGCGTTCTTCTCATGGCGATACTGCCTGACAGCATAAATGAAGACCACGAAGAAGCAAATGAGAGGAATGACATAAGACACGTTGACGGCCGGATGTCCCCAGACCTCCTGCCGGTCGATGACAAGGCCCTGCAGCGGGGGCATGATGGCTCCGCCCACGATGGCCATCACGAGGAAAGCCGCACCGAGGCTGGTGTCCTGACTGTCCACACGGTCCAGGGCGATACCGTAGATGGTGGGGAACATGAGCGACATGAACAGGCTGATGCCTATCAGACAGTAGAGTCCGGCCATGCCGTTGATGGCAATGGCACCAATGGTGCACAAACTGGCTCCCACTGCAAAGACGGCGAGCAGTTTGCGGGTGTTGACATATTTCATCAAGGCCGTAGCGACAAAGCGTCCACAAAGGAAGAGAATCATCGCCACGATGTTGTAGGCCTGCGCTGTGGCCTTATTGATGCCCAAATGGTCGGCATACTGAATGATGAACGTCCAAGTCATGATCTGCGCGCCGACATAGAACATCTGCGCCACAACCCCCTCACGGTAAGGCTTGTTGTGCCAGAGATTGCGCAGCGAGACACCGACCGAGTTCTGTCCAGCCTCCTGTGTCTTGGTCTTGGGCACGCGCGTTAGGGCAATGATGATGAACATGAGCACGACCACGCATCCAAGTGCCACGTAAGGATTGCGGATTACGTCGAGGTCGTGAGCCCTGATAACGGCTTTCTCGGCCGCAGGCAATGAGGAGAAGATGATGTTGCCCATGGCATCGCGCTTGTCGGAAATGAGCTGGGGCAGCACGACAAACGATGCCACGGCCATGCCGCAGAGCGACCCCATGGGATTGAAGGCCTGTGCGAGGTTGAGCCTGCGCGTAGCCGTCTTGCGGTCGCCGAGCGAAAGAATGAAGGGGTTGGCCGTGGTCTCCAGGAACGCCAGTCCGAACGTAAGGATATAGAGCGACAGGCAGAAATAGGAGAAGCGCTGATAGATGGCTGCCGGAATGAAGAGAAACGCCCCGACGGCATAGAGGGCCAGTCCGAGCAGAATACCGCTCTTGTAGCTGTAGCGGCGTATGAAGAGAGCCGCGGGCACAGCCATGGTGGCATAGCCGCCATAGAAAGCAAACTGCACCATCGATGCTTCGGAGGCCGGCAGCTCCATGACAGTTTGGAAGGCGGCCACCATCGGATTGGTGATGTCGTTGGCGAAGCCCCAAAGGGCGAAAAGGGACGTAATGATGATGAAGATGAAGAGGTAACGCCTCTCCACGAGCTTAGGCCTGTTGGCTGACGGATGGGATGGTTGCATGAAGTTGATGGTGGAAGATTTGCAGAAGGTGGGAGGCTGCCTTCAGCGGCAGTCTCCCATCCCCAGGTTATTGTTTTCTATAATTGTCCTATAGGAATTTATCTCATGGAACGATAGACTGGACCGTAGGTCTGACAGGCACGGAAGTCCTGTCCTTCCTTGTCCATGCCGAAGGCATTCCATGCGGCGGGCCGGAAGATGTCCTTGTCGTCGACATTGTGCATGCAGACGGGTATGCGGAGCATCGAGGCCAGCGTGATCATATCCTTGCCGATGTGGCCGTAGGTGATGGCACCGTGGTTGGCTCCCCAGTTGTTCATCACGCTGTAGACATCCTTGAAGGCATCCTTGCGTGGGTCGAGGCGCGGCGTGAACCACGTGGTCGGCCACGTCGGGTCGGTACGTTTGTCAAGCACAGCGTGAATCTCGGGATCGATGTCAACAATCCATCCCTCGGCCAGCTGAAGCACGGGGCCGAGTCCCTTGACGATGTTGACACGCATCATCGTGGCAGGCCAACCGCCACGGGAGAGGAAGTGACTGGAGAAGCCGCCGCCCCGGAAATAGTCGCGGTCGGCAGGCATCCACGAGGTAGCCTTCAGGCAGGCTTCCACATCGCTGTCGGTCATGTTCCAGAAGGGCTTCATCACGGGCTGACCGTCGGCACCGCTACTGGCTCCCGTGCCGTCGAGCGTCGTTGCGCCCGAGTTGATGAGGTGGATGATGCCGGGGGCGGCCTGTCCGGTCAGTTCCTTGCCCGTGACACGCTTCACGGCCTCTGGGCTCCAGTAGGTACGCACGTCGCTGAAGAGCTGAGCCTGGTTGGTAAGCAGGTGGCCCAGCAGCATAGCGGTACAGTTGAGCGAGTCGTTCTCGGTGGCAAAAGGCCAGGCCTCACGGGTGCCATTCCAGTCGAACGACGAGTTGAGCAGAGCCTCGGTGAAGTCGCCGTTGGGCTTCCAGTCAGTCCACTGGCGCTGTCCCTGGAATCCGCCGGCCAGAGCGTTATGACCGAGCGACTCCTCCTTGAATCCCATCTCCAACAATTTCGGGTTGCCGTGCATGAGATCCTTGACGATGAGCGTCATCTTGACGATGAAGTCCCAGTCTTGGTCTTTCTGCTCGCGCGTTTTCTGCTTCTCAGGCCGGTTCTTGTCCCAGCCCTCGTTAATCTTGCAATGTTTTTCCACCCAGGCCATGGCCTTCTCGTATTCGTCGTGGTCGTAGATGCCCTCGTCCATGCGACGCAGAATCTCCACCTCGTCGACGCTCTCGCAGCGCATGCCCAAATATTCCTCAAAGAAGTCGGTGTTGACGATGCTTCCGGCAATGCCCATGGTGACGCTGCCAATGGAAAGATAGCTCTGTCCACGCATCTCAGCCACGGCCACGGCGGCACGGGCAAAGCGCAGCAGCTTCTCGGCCACGTCGGCAGGAATGGTGTTATCGTCGAGGTCTTGCACATCATGGCCGTAGATGCCAAAAGCAGGCAGTCCCTTCTGAGCATGAGCGGCGAGTACGGCGGCCAAATAGACGGCGCCGGGACGCTCCGTACCATTGAATCCCCACACGGCCTTCGGCCAATAGGGGTTCATGTCCATGGTCTCGGAGCCATAACACCAGCAGGAGGTGACGGTGATGGTAGCACCCACGCCCTCACGCTCAAACTTCTCGGCACAAGCCGCAGTCTCGGCCACACGACCGATGGTGCCGTCGGCGATGACGCACTCCACGGGCTCCCCATCACGATAGCGCAGGTTCTTGCTGATGAGCTCGGCTACGGCCTTGGCCAAAGCCATCGTCTTGTCTTCCAGACTTTCTCTCACACCGCCCTGACGACCGTCGATGGTCGGGCGAATGCCAATCTTAGGATGATTATTCATTGCTTTCAATTTTTAGTTTATTATGTATTTAAGAAGTTTTGTTTAGGTCCGTTTTTTAGAACAACACAGCAAAGTTACAATTTTAATTTCAATTACCGTCTCCTTTCACAAACAATATTGTTATTTTACCAAAATTTCCTTTCGTCTTTCTTTTTCATAACCCATTTGCACACATCGGCATTTTTATGTATCTTTGTCATGCAGGAGGAACAGGCATGTTCCTCCTTTTTCATGTCTGCCTGTCTGTGTCTTTGCGAGCCGAAGCCTCGAAGAACCCGTTTAGGATCACATCATCAGTACCGCAGGAGGGCTTCTCCTGCTCCCTAAAAGGCCATCTCTTGCCATGCAATATGCCATCTCCTGCCGCCCAACTAACCGTCACTCGCCAGCCCCACCACCGTTCGCGGCAACTTCATCGTCCCTCTCTCTAAAGCCGTCCTCATCCGTTTGTCATAATTTCCGAGTTTTTTCTTTTCTCCTGCCGCACCCCGCACAAAAATGCCTTCTGCATTGTGACGGAGCCGCCGGGGGCTATGCGGAGGTGGAGCGCACGGTCTCCGACGACCGCATCGACATAACGGCCGGCACGCGTGACTACGTCTATATCTTCGAGCTCAAGTACGCCCCAAGTCCCGACGCACCCCTGCGGCAGATTGACGAGAAGGCCTACGCCCGCCCTTTCGCCACCGACGCGCGCCGCCTCTCCAAGGTGGGCGTGAACTTCTCGCGCGCCAGACGCTGCATAGACGACAGGAAGAAGGAAGACTAACCATCTTTGCACACAACATCCATATATATGACAGGCATCCTTCTGAACAAAGGAAGTGCCTTTTCTTTTTTCTATACGGTAAAACGTTTCACACCGTGGGCACAAATTAGGGAAGTATCAGCAAATCCTTAGGAGAAAATCTTGCACATCTCAAAGAAAATCACGAAATTTGCAACAAATTAAAAACTATCACCTTATTCTCATTCGAACTTCATTTTATCCAATGAATCTTAGACCGTACAAGACGATGATTAGCAAAAAGAAAAAACTACTGATGACAGGAGTGCTTCTGCTTCAGACCATCATGGCCTGGACTGCACCTGTGAAGGGAACATCACCCAACGGATCCATTCAAGTCTATGTCGATGCCGGGAAAGACGGCATCAGCTATACAGTTTTCGACAAGACGAAGAAACTGTACACTGTCAATGGACTGTCGGTGAAAATCAACGGTAAGCCACTCACAGAAGGCGGCATCAAGCGCACAAGCAAAAGAACCGTAAGCCAGACTCTCAACCCTGCCGTTCCACTGAAACACTCAACCATCGACAGCAAATACAACGAGCTGACACTTACCTTGAAAAACGCCATCCAGCTGCAAATCGTCATCATGGACAACGCTGTGGCTCACCGTTTCATCATCACCAGCAAGGGCGTGACGAAGATTGACGGCGAACAGATGCGCATCAACCCCGCCATTGACGTCACCTGTCACCTGCAACAGCCACGCAGCTTCGTGACGTCATACGAGGAAGAATACCAACACAAAACGCTCACCACCTGGAAAAGCGAAGAATCACTCGCCACGCTGCCGGCACTGCTGTCGGGAGACGGCGACCGTCAGTTGCTCATTGGCGAAAGTCAGGTAGACGACTATCCACGCCTGTTTCTCCGTGGCACACCGAACGGCATAGAGGCCACATTCCCAAAAGCCCCCTTGAAATGGGAACCATCAGGCGACCGTGGCGAGAAGATTACGCAGGAGGCCAGCTATATAGCCCAAGTGAACAGTCCGCGCCCACTACCCTGGAGATGGATAGCCATAACCGACTCAAAGGGACTCGTGGAGCAAACCATACCCGTACAGCTCGCAGGGAAACAGCAAATCGATGACACCTCGTGGATTCAGCCGGGACAAGTGTCCTGGGAATGGTGGAACGGAGCCACACCCTATGGGCCGGATGTCAACTTCAAGACCGGCAACAACTATGAGACCTATAAGTACTACGTAGACTTTGCCTCACACTATGGCGTGAAATACATTCTCCTTGACGAAGGCTGGGCGCAGTCGACCAAAGACCCGTTCACGCCCAAGAAAGAAATGCAGTTGCAAAAACTCATCAGCTATGCCAAGGATAAAGGCGTGGACATCATCTTGTGGTTACCATGGCTTGCCGTAGAACAACATCTTGACGAGGTGTTCAAGACCTACGCATCGTGGGGCATACCGGCTGTGAAAATCGACTTCATGGACCACAGTGACCAGTGGATGGTAAACTATTACAAGCGAGTGGCAAAAGAGGCCGCCCGGCATCACATGCTCGTAGACTTCCACGGCTCGTTCACTCCGGCCGGACTGGAACAGGAATACCCCAACGTCATGTCCTACGAGGGCGTGCGCGGCCTGGAACAGATGGGCGGTTGCCGCCCCGACAACTATGTCTACTTCCCGTTCATGCGCAATGCCGTGGGACCGATGGACTTCACGCCCGGTGCCATGAACAACTACCAGCCCAACCGATACCGCGCCGACCGCCCCAACTCCGGAGCCATAGGCACGCGTGCCAGCCAGTTGGCCTGCTATGTCGTCTTCGAGAGTGGCTTGCAGATGCTTGCCGACAACCCAACCTTATATTATAAGAACGATGACTGCACACGGTTCATCACATCAGTGCCGACGACCTGGGACGAAACCAGATGCCTGGCCGCCGAGGCCGGCAAGTATGTAGTGGTGGCCAAGAGAAAGGGAGACAAGTGGTTTATCGGCGCGCTGAACAACGGCGACAGCGACCGCACGGTAGAGGTCAGCCTGAGTTTCCTCGGCAAAGGAGAAAAATACAGGCTCAACGCCTTTAAGGACGGCGTAAACGCTGACTATCAGGCCATGCACTACGTCCGCACAAGTGCCGACGTAGGCTCCGGCTCCACCATAAAGATAGAGATGGCAAAAAACGGCGGATGGGCTGCCTCGATTGAGTCTGCTTACGCCAAGACGGCTGAAGACATGGCACAGGCACTCATTGAGCACTTCTGGGGGGCCAGTTTCCCCAACTACGAGAACAGATACTTCTTCAACTACGGCAGTGACCTCAGCGACATGAGCACGGCCAACTACTGGGTTGAGGCACATGCCATCGACGTCATTACCGATGCCTACCACCGCACAGGCAACAAGGCATACACCGACCTCTATCCACTGTGGTGGGAAGGCATGCCCAGATTCCACCACTCGGGCAATCAGAAAGACCCGTGGTGGGCCGAATATGTGGACGACATGGAATGGATAGCCCTCGCACAGATAAGGATGTATGAGGCCACAGGCGACACCATGTACATCAACAAGGCCCGGCAGATATACGACGACTGGATCTGGACCCAATGGGGACCCGACAATGAAGAGCCCTGGCGGGGTGGAATCACATGGAAGACCGATGCGGCCAAGAGCAAGAACGCATGCAGCAACGGCCCCGCGGCCATCATCGCGGCGAAGCTCTACCACCTCTACGACAAGGCCCCGCTGCACGGAGGCAAGAGCCGGAAAACATATCTCGACGAGGCAAAGCAAACCTACAAATGGCTGCGCGACAACCTTTGGGACAAGAACACGGGAGCCGTCTACGACAACATGGACAGCAAAGGCAACATAAACCACGCCACGTTCACCTACAACAGCGGCACGTTCATCGGCGCAGCCGACTGGCTGTACAACCTAACCGGCGACAAACGCTATCTCGCGGAGGCATGTAAGGCCGCCGACTTCGTCGTCGACCACCTGTCGACCAACGGAGGTGTGCCCTCCGACGCTACACATGGCGACGGTGGACTCTTCCACGGCATATTCTTCCGCTATCTGGCACAGCTCACGCTCGACCCTGCCGTCGAACAGGCAGCCCGCACACGCTACAAAGAATACCTCTACCGCTGCGCAGAGACACTGTCAACTGAAGGTCTCAACCCGTCGACAAGTATGTATGGCGGACAGTGGCACAAGCCCGCCAAGGGCAGCGTCTGCCTCACGCCCCACCTGACCGGCTGCATGCTCATGGAAGCCGCCGCAAAGGTGAGCAGAGAAAGCAACGAATAAAGAAAAAAACTGCGTCCTAACCAGCCGTACGACGGGAATACCGACATGCGGCTGGTTAGCTGTTTTCCGGCCCCTCCCGTCCCCGACCACAGAGTCGTAAGACACCCCTCAGAAAAGACTGATTCACGATGGTTCGCTAAGAAAAGTGTAACCAACAACTAAATGCTCACCAAGTAAAGTGTAAACAGCAACCAATTGCACGCTAAGAAAAGTGCAACCAACAGCTAAATGTACGCTAAGAAAAGTGTAACAAAAGTCAGATTATCGGGAAAAAGACCGACTCACCAACATACTCCTCCATGCCGTCCCCGCCTTCCTTGTGAACAAGAAGGAGAAGAGAGACGAAGAGATTAAGGCCATGCTTCAAAGCCGATATAAACATAGATTCGCTCTGCCATTGCCGCTCTACAACTCGGCAAACTTATAATAAAGAATCAAGACCTGGCCGGCCTTGGCGTAATAGGAAAGAAGCACCAGAAAATCAAGGTGTCACATCTGCTATAAAAGACCGCTGATTGTGATATAAAAGGCCGCTACTTGCTGATAAGTCAGGCGTTAACCAAGCCATTATTTATAGTAAAACAAATGGCCTGGAGCGTCTCACCGCATGTACCACACGCCTTTGTGCTCGACCATCGGCACAACCACTTCCTCTGTGGTACTGTCGCCATAGGCAAAGAGCAGGAAGACATTGGCACTATGACGGGCCGTGTCGGCTTGGGCATTGGCCACGCGCACCTCACGGATACCCTGGTGCTCTTCATTCTGCTGACCGACGAACATCTTGGCATTGGTCACAAGCTGCTCGTGATAGCTGGCAGGAATGCTATCAGGACGCCAGCTGCCGGCGACGAAACTCTCGTAGTCGCCGCGCAGCAGCTGGTCGTAGTAGGCTTTGGCCGTCTGTCCTGCCATCTCAGCCGCAGTGGGGCCTGAAGGGCCGGAGCAGGCTTGAAGCAGACACAGGACGACTGCCAGCAAAAGGATTCTCACTGTGATTCTATTCTTTTTCAGCATAAGATTCCTACATAATACTTCACTTTCCGCTCTTCTCCCCCCTTCTATTTCTGCCTAATGAAGATATTGATGGGACAACCTTGAAGCTGCCAGTTCTCACGAATCTTGTTCTCCAGAAAACGGCGATAGTTCTCTTTCACATACTGTGGCAGATTGGCATAGAACACAAAAGAAGGAATCTGCGTGTTGGGAATCTGCGTGCAATATTTAATCTTGATATACTTACCTTTGACCGACGGCGGCGGCGTGGCCTCGATGATAGGCAACATGACCTCATTGAGTTTCGACGTTCCAATGTGCGTCTTGCGGTTCAGATAGACCTGCTTGGCCGTTTCCAGCACTTTGAAAATGCGCTGCTTGGTGAGCGCCGAGGCAAAGATGATGGGGAAATCGTTGAACGGCGCCATGCGCTGATAGATGGCATTGCGGAAGAAGTCGATGGCTTTCTGACTCTTGTCTTCGACCAGGTCCCACTTGTTGACGACGACGACGATGCTCTTGCTGTTCTTCTGAATGAGGTGGAATATGTTCATGTCCTGCGCCTCAATGCCGCGCAAGGCGTCCAACATGAGAATGCAGACATCGCTGTTCTCGATAGCGCGGATAGAACGCATCACAGAATAGAACTCCAAGTCCTCGGTCACCTTGTTCTTGCGGCGGATGCCGGCGGTGTCGACGAGATAGAAGTCGAAGCCAAACTTGGTGTAGCGCGTATAGATGGAGTCGCGCGTAGTGCCGGCTATCTCGGTCACAATATTGCGATCCTCGCCAATGAAGGCATTGATGATGCTCGACTTGCCCGCGTTAGGGCGTCCAACAACGGCAAAACGCGGAATTTCCTCTGCGATTTCATCGGCATCGGTGGTGGGCAGTTTTTCAACGATGATGTCGAGCAAGTCGCCTGTGCCACCACCCGTGATGGCACTGATGCAGATGGGATCGCCCAGTCCGAGCTTATAGAATTCGGCCGCCTCATAGGCAAGGCCTGTGTTGTCAATCTTGTTGGCAACCAAAATGATCGGCTGTCGGGCACTGCGCAGGATTTTGGCCACGTCCTGATCCCAGTCGGTGAGGCCGGTTTCATTGTCGACAACAAACAACACCAAGTCTGACTCCTCTGTGGCGATGCGCACCTGACTGCGAATGGCCTCCTCGAAGATGTCATCGGAGTTGACCACCCAACCGCCCGTGTCGACGACCGAGAACTCTCGGCCGTTCCACGTGCACTTACCATACTGGCGATCACGCGTCGTGCCGGCGGTATCGCTGACGATGGCACGACGGCTCTGCGTCATGCGATTGAACAGTGTTGACTTGCCGACATTCGGCCGACCCACTATTGCTACTAAGTTTCCCATTGTTTTTTGTTTTAATTTCTGAAGTTATACATTCTTCGGCCCTCCCCTAAGGGGGAGAGTATGCCCTCATTCCATTCAGGGCTTGTTGGTTTGCTTGTTATGCGGAAGAAGTCAGCGCGCAGTCCGTCACTCAGGGTTATAACCGAAAAGGCTGAGTTCGCGCTGACTGTTGCGCCAGTCCTTGTCCACTTTCACGAAGGTATCCAAATAGATGCTCTTGCCGAAAAACTTCTCCAAGCTCTTGCGCGCCTCGGTGGAGACTTTCTTGAGCGCTACGCCTTGATGACCGATGATGATGCCTTTCTGAGACTCACGCTCCACATAAATGACAGCGTTGATGTGAATGGCATGGCCCGTGTCCTTGAATCGCTCGACAGCAACTTCTACCGAATAGGGAACTTCTTTGTCATAGTAACGCAGAATCTTCTCCCGGATAATCTCGGAGACGAAGAAACGGGCAGGCTTGTCGGTCAACTGATCCTTGTCAAAATAGGCCGGACTTTCAGGCAACAACTCGCGAATGCGCTTCATCAAAGCATCGGTGCCAAACTTGTTCGTAGCCGAGATGGGCAATATTTCCGCGTTGGGCAGCAGCTCATGCCATTTCTCGACAAGCTGACCGAGCAACGCCGTCGGGTCTTGAGGCTTGAGGGCAACATCCTGACGGGCATGTTTTTCGCCGTTGGGAGCTTGCTTACCATCTTTTCCCGCAAAGGGATGAGGTTGCCCCAACTCGTCTATCTTGTTGATGAGCACGATGACAGGTATCTTCATGCCACGAACCTTCGTCAGAAAATCGAGATTCTTCTCCGGATTCTCCACAACATCGGTGACATAAAGCAAGATGTCGGCATCGGCAAGCGCACTCTCTGAGAATTGGAGCATCATTTCCTGCATCTTGTAGTTTGGCTTCAGCACACCAGGTGTATCAGAGAACACAATCTGCGAGTCGGCATCACTCACAATACCCATGATGCGGTGGCGCGTCGTCTGAGCCTTGAAAGTGGCAATGGAGATCTGCTCCCCTACCAGTTGGTTCATCAGTGTCGACTTGCCCACGTTGGGATTGCCGACGATATTCACGAATCCTGCCTTATGCATTGATTTCCTCCTGTTACGTAAAAACGCGCCTTCCAAGTAGTTCACCCGAAAGACGCGTCTTAAATTTATTCTTATTTTAGATTTAATCTTACTACTTCGTCACGCCCACCTTGTCGCCATCGTAGGCCCACTTAAGGAACGAAGCACCGTGCACGAAGCCTGCGCCGAAAGCGGTCAGAATGATATTGTCACCCTTACGAAGCTTCTCCTCGTTGTCCCAAAGAGCCAACGGAATGGTTGCGGCACTCGTGTTGCCATAATGGTCGATGTTGATGAGTACTTTCTCCTGCGGAATGCCGGCACGCTTGGCCACAGCCTCCTCGATGCGCAGGTTAGCCTGATGAGGCACCACCCACTTGACATCATCACCCACGAGGTTGTTACGCCTCATGATCTCGTTGACATCATCGCTCATGTTTGTGACGGCATAGCGGAACACCGTGCGTCCTTCCTGATAAAGGTAGTGCAAACGGTGGTCAACCGTGAAGTGGGACGGCGGACAAACTGACCCTCCAGCTTTCATGTGCAGGAACGGAAGTCCCATGCCATCGGTGCGGAGATAAGAGTTCTGATAGCCGACTCCTTCTTCCTCCGTTCCCTCCAACAGCACCGCTGCCGCACCATCGCCAAAAAGAACGCATGTCTGGCGGTCAGTATAATCGACCAGCGACGACATTTTGTCGGCTCCAATGACAATGATTCGTTTGTAGCGTCCACTCTCAATGAGCCCGGAAGCCACATCAAGTGTGTAGAGGAAACCACAGCAGGCTGCCTCAAAGTCGAAAGCGAAAGCATTTTTCAGCCCAAGCTTTCCCAAGACAATACTCGCTGTTGACGGGAACTTATAGTCGGGAGTGGTCGTGGTGACGATAAGCGCGTCGATAGAGTCTGGATCAACGCCGGTCTTCTGAAGGAGCTGCTTAGCGGCCTTGCGAGCCATATAGCTGGTGCCCAGACCTTCCTCTGTGAGGATGCGGCGCTCCTTAATGCCCACACGCGTCGTTATCCACTCGTCGCTAGTGTCGACCATGCGCGACAGTTCCTCATTATTGAGGACATAGTCGGGCACGTAGCCTCCTACGCCGGTGATGATCGCGTTGATCTTCCCCATTATTCAGCTGCTTCCTTTACAATCGCCACCTTGCCACGATAGTAGCCGCAAGTCGGGCAGACGGTATGGTAGACATAGTAGCTACCGCAGTTGGGGCATACTGCCAATGTGGGAGCAACGGCTCCGTCATGAGTTCTACGCTTGAGCGTACGTGTCTTTGACTGTCTTCTTTTAGGATGTGCCATTTTAAATGTTGTTTTTTAATTCTTTTAATTCTTTAGTTTGCTCAGTGCTGCCCAGCGGGAATCCACGGCCTTACTCTCATCCTCAACGCCACTTCGGGTAGCGGAATGTTCCTGAAGAACCTTCATCATGGCAGGGTTGCATTTTCCAGGTGCATGCACATGCCTGATTGGGATGTTGAGCGCTATAGACTCATAGAGGAACCATGCCACATCGAGTATTCCTTCTTCCTCGCTTACAATGACAAGGTCATCATCCATCCGGGGTTCCTCTCCCAGCTTGCACACCAACTCATTATCTGTCGAGACAGGCTGATCCATATCATCGAGACAAAGATCACAAGGCACTGTGACCGTACCCTCAGTGTGGAAATGCAACTTAAAGAGGCTGTCGATGCGACGCACCGACACATCGCTTCTCAAAAGACCGTGGCTCAGTTCAACGTCCTCAAGAGACGAAAAAAAACCATCATCAAGACGGAAAGACAACTCTGTCTGTCCTTCCTTCAATTCCTTCAAATCTATCTTGAAATTATCCATATTGAGCGCGATGCACTTATTTGGAGTGCAAAGTTACGACTTTTTTCTGATATTCAGAACCTTAAAGGCGTTTTTTTTCATTCTACAGTCGCTTTTCACCGCCAACGGGCTCTGGTGTCGCCCTTCATGTCTCGCCCCCAAGAGCCACCGTCACCCATTACCTCCTCTTTGGCAACTCTATGCGAAAGGTGGTTCCCTTTCCTACTTCTGAGCTTTTCACCCAAATGCGGCCATGATGATACTCTTCCACGATGCGTTTGGCCAGACTCAACCCTAATCCCCAACCACGCTTCTTGGTCGTGAAGCCTGGACGGAACACGTTGCCTATATCTTTCTTTCGTATGCCCTTGCCGGTATCAGAGACTTCCACGACAGCCTTACCGGGCGTCTCATACACATGTAGCGTAATCGTACCAGGCTCACCACCCATGGCATCAACGGCGTTCTTCGAAAGATTCTCTATCACCCATTCGAAGAGCGATTGGTTCAGATTCACAATGACATCATGGTCTGGGAAATCCTTCACCATCCGTACTTGTCGCGACGTACGACGATCCATGTAGTCAATGACATGATCCATTACCTCATTCAGACTTGACGGAACCGGCTCCGGCAACGAGCCGATTTTCGAAAAACGGTCAGCTATGAGTTTCAGACGTTTCACGTCTTTGTCCAATTCCGGTATCAATCCGTCATCTGGATATTGCTCCTTGAGTATCTCCACCCATGCCATCAGACTGGAAATAGGCGTCCCCAGCTGATGGGCCGTCTCCTTCGACAGTCCAACCCACACTTTGTTCTGTTCTGCTTTTTTTGAGGTGAGCAGGGCAAAGATGGCTACAACGACAAAGATTAGAACCACTCCAAGCTGCACAAAAGGATAGTAAGCCAATCGCTTCAACATCAGCGACTCATCAAAATCAACCTCTATATAATCGGGATGCGCCGAATCGTCGAGATTGATACGCACGCAACGGCCAGCCTCCTTCCATTTCTGTCCGAGACGGGAGGCCACAGCCAAACTGTCTTCCAAATCAGATCCATCAACCCGCACATTACGGAAAGTCTGAGCATGACCCTGTGAGTCAGTGACAATAACAGGTATGGTGGAATTCTCGTTAATCACCTTCAACACGAGATTCAGATCTGTATTTTCGTCGGCTGTATTCAGCGTACGCATTGCCTCCGCCCACACCTCCATGCGTGAGCGTTCTTCACGTTCCAAGTCACGCGTCAGGAAATGGGACACTAACATACTCGCTACCGCAATAATAATCGCGGCCACTACAAGCAATATCTTCACTTGACGGATTCGATCTGTCCACTGCATATCTCCTGTCAACTTAGGTCTTATCACCAGGTAAAGAATACATCCCACCCTGATCGTTATTAATCAGCAACCTGCTTATAAGCGAAGGGAAAAGACAAACGC
>CAYPJA010000037.1:0-19164 GCA_964411005.1 uncultured Prevotella sp.
CGCCCTTCTCAATCCGCTGGGATTCCGACGCGACTACGACTGGGACAGCCGTTTCGGATTCAATCTCTTTGCCGGTTACGAAGGAGGTAAGACACGCTCGGTAGAACACGTCGCCAATGCCATCTACGACCACGTATACAGCGGTAATTATATAGGTTTTCGTGGCGGCATGCAACTATGGACACGGCTGAGAGATGATCTGCGCTTGAAATTGGAGCCAACCTACATGGTCGAAGAGCAGGTATGGTCGCGCAACAGCCGCTTCAGATATGACGAAATGTCGCTGAAACTGGGCCTACAAGTACTCTTCCGATCGCCCTTGCACCGCAAAGACCACGATGGCTTCGAGCCAGCAAGCCTTCTCGACGGGCTCTACATCGGTGCCGGTTTCGGATGGAACACGTCTGTTTACCGCTGGCATTACACCGACGTCAACAACAGTATCATCAAGAACGGCCTCGGTTTACTGGGCTTCAATTTCAATGCTTATCATGGCGTAAGAGTGTCAGCCGAATATACAGAAGATAAGATTCTGGACGACACAGGCAACAAGCCCTTTGAGCATAAATTCAAGTCGGCTATTCTCTCCGTCGACTATCAGTTCAATCTACTCAATGCCATGTCAGGCATCAATCCTTTCCGCCGATGGGACGTCTATCTCTATGCCGGTCCCTCCTTTGCTGGAGGCTGTCAGTCCACAGAAGCAGGCCTGAATGCAGGAGGCATGATTACTTATCGTTTTGCGAAAGATTTCTCTTTGTTCTATTCACACACAGCCTATCTTCTCGGCAGTGACCGCTACAGCAACAATCAGTTCCAGCATCGCCACACATCCATCATCAACACGCTCAACGTCGGTCTTATTTACAATTTCGGACGTTATATGCGCAATGCAGTTGACAGCACGAGACAGAACATTCCGTTCTTTCTCGACTACAGTTTTGGTTTAGGTGGATTCCCCAGCATGCCTTCCAATGGCATGCGCTCATTTGGCACCGACATCGAGGCAGGTTTCGGTTTCTGGCTGACGCCCTTCCTCGCAGCTCGTATAGGCTTGCATGCCAATCAAGGCACAGGTATCACCACACATATTAGAAACGGTGAGGGCACCAAGAAACTCTACAACAGTATGGGGATAGCATCAGGTGTGCTGGATGTGCTCATCAATCCTTTAGCCTTCCGTCATAGCAGTTTCGATTGGAAAGCCCCCATGGGTCTCAATATTATCGTAGGTTACCAAAATGGTTTCAATTTTGTAGCTGATGCCAACAGCATGGCTAAAGGCAAGCGCGTCTGGTTCGATGGCTTGCGTTTGGGTGCCCAACTATGGATGAGACTTACAGAGGGGGTCCGTCTACACATGGAGCCCATCTACTCACCCCTTCACAACAAGAACCTGTTGGCCAACTCCACGGAAACCAAAGTGACCAACATACCTACAAGTGGTTACCACAACATGAAGCTCGGTGAAAGCCTGTCAATGAAAGTTGGTCTCACTGTATTCTTGAAGAATCCCAGTGAGCGCAATATTCCTGAATCAGACTATTTCCTGCGCCCAAACAGCTTTGTTGGTTTAGGTGGAGGTTGGAACATACCCTTGTCGAAACGCCACTATGAAGGAGGCGGAGCCAAGATGAACGGAATAGTCTTCGGTGGCTATCGCTTCAACGAAATCAGCAGCCTGCGGGCCAGCTATGAACTCATGAGCGATGGTCTCGTGGAGCGTACCTCATTTACACATGACGGAACCTACACATACGGTTTCCTAAACCGACGCTTTACGGTCGGCTTTGCAGCCGTCGACTACCAGCTTGACCTGCTTTCTGTGCTAAACGGCTATCGTGCCAGCCGTCGGTGGGATATAAGCCTCTATGGCGGTCCTGCCCTTTCCATGCGTCTTGGAGAGAAGACCGAGACCGAGAATGGCGAGAAAATAGACAAGGAAAGTCTTTGCCACTCCACTTTCGGACTTAATGCCGGTATGATGCTGGAGTACAATGTGACCAAAAACTGGTCTCTGTTCTTCAATCACAACATCTACTTCTTTGGCCTCACCGATTCCGGCTATGTATTCAATACCAAGTCGATTATCCACAAGGCCACAATTTTGAATTCGTTCAATCTCGGTGTCATCCGCAACTTCTAAATAGCACACAAAGATGAAAAAACTGATTACCAGTTGTCTTCTCCTTATGCTTGCCGTACCCTTAACGGCCCAGCAAACCGACAACACGCAGAGGCGACTTTTGAAAAAAGCAAAGAGCAGCCGTGAATATGCGGCATTGGGACAAAAGAGCCTTGACGAAGGCCATATCGACGAGGCAAAACAATATTGGAGACAAGCCAAACGGGAAAAGCAAATCTCAATAGAAGAGATTTGCCTGGGCGGTGACATCTATCTGAAAGAGAAAAATATAGACATGGCAGAGAAACAGTATCGCCGCGCCATCTATTTTGACACCCACAACGAAACTGGCTACAATCGGCTCATAGCCTTATACACCGACCTCAAACTGACACAGAAAGCCGCTGGTGTCCTCGACACATTAGGGTTGATGCGGCCCGACCTCGACGTGAAGTCAAGAATAGCCAACCTTTACTATCAGGCTGGCGACAACGCCAATACACTGAAAGCCTACAGTCAGATGGACACAGAGCGGCTCAGCCTCACCCAACTCAGACAATATGCGTCAGCCGAACTTGTCGAGAAAAACTACGACCACGCCTTGCAATTGGCAGAACGCGGACACCGACTCACCCCGCGCAATGCCGTATTCAACCGTCTACGCATGGCCGCAAACACCGAAATGAAACTATACGACAACGCCATCAAGGCAGCAAACGACTACTTCAATCACAGCGACAGCCTCAACATCCAACCTTTCGACTATATCTGGTATGCCAAATCCCTGAATGGAGTCGGCCGAACCAACGAGGCCATCATACAGTTCGACAATGCTTTACAATTGAGCAAGGACAATCCTGACATTGTGCTGGAGATTGCACGTACCTATCTGAGCATCCGACAATATGAGCCTGCGGCCAAATACTACGCCCGTTACGTAAAAATAGTCAATGACGAAAACAACCGTTATTACTATACGTACCAGCAAGGGCGCATCTACTGGTTAGAGGCCATCGACGACAGCATCAACATCAGCCAGCAACAACGCATGGAAGCTCTCCACAAGGCTGATTCCTACTTCAAGCAACTCACAGAACTTCAACCCGAAAACTATCAAGGATATTATTGGCGTGCAAGAGCCAACAGTGTCCTCGACGAGAATACAAAAAGGGGGTTGGCCAAGCCTTACTATGAGAAAGTCATAGAACTCCTCAGTGGTAGCGACGAGCACAAGGAGACGCTTACCGAGGCCTACAAATGGTTGGCCTATTATTATTACGAAAACAAAAATCACCAGCGTGCCCATCTCTATGCCGCCGAAGCCCTTCGACTGGCCCCAACAGATGATTATGCCCGTCGTCTTTACGACGCCACCGAATACTAAAAAGGATACATGAAATCGAAAGAGAAGGGCAAACACTAAATAAACGTAACATTCTGACGAAGCCAAAAGAAAAGAGAGCCACTCATGGACAATACCATGGTGACTCTCTTTATTTATAGTATAATGTGTAGTAAGAATTATTTTCTACTCTTCCTTATCCTCTGCTTTCAAAATTGGCAATGAGATATGATATTTTACAGCCAAGAAACGGATGAGACAGACAAGGACAAACGTAGCACCAGCGGCAACGGCCAAATTGAAGTGTAAACGGACAAGTATCCAATAGAGCAAGCCGCCGGAAATACTGGCCATAGCATAAATTTCCTTGTGGAAGATGACAGGCTCCTTATTAAGCAGCACATCTCGAATGACACCGCCTGCCGCTCCCGTAATACATCCCATGATGATGGCTACCCAAAATGGAAGCCCACAGACAATGGCTTTCTGAAGCCCTGCGATGGTGAAGAGTGCCAGGCCCAACGTATCGAAAGCGAACCAGGCATTGTCAAGGCGTTTCAGATTACGGGCGAAGACGACGACAAACACTTGTGCAAGCATCGTACAGAGAATATACATAGGTGAAGTCATCCAGAAAGGTGTCACACCCAGCATGACATCACGCAATGTTCCACCGCCGATGGCTACGGCAAAGCCACAGACAAAGCCACCGAACCAGTCGTAGTGACGCGCGGCAGCATGACGGATACCGGAAATGGCAAAGGCAAAAGTACCCAGAAACTCAATAATCTGCTGCAAAGTGTGAAGCAGCTGGGGATCAGTCAGTTGATACATATAATAGATTCGTTCTTTTCGGGAAGCTAAACTTGATTTTGTGGTATTCCTTTTATAAACGCCTTGACATTATCCACAGCTATGTGCATAAGGCGGGTGCGTGCCTCTAGAGAGGCCCAGGCAAGATGAGGCGTAAGAAATGCATGAGGCTCACGCAGCAAAGGATTGTCGACAGCAGGTGGCTCGCTCACCATCACATCGGCTCCATAAGCACCTAACCATCCATCGTGCAAGGCCTCAGCCACATCCTTCTCGTTGACAAGCGGCCCTCGTCCCGTGTTAACAATAATGGAACCACGGTGCATCAGCCGAATGGTGCGTTTACAGACTATTTCCCGCGTATCGTCCGTGAGCGGACAGTGAAGCGTCAGCACGTCACTAACAGCAAAAATTCCATCGACTGTGGTCTTCTGAATCCATTCGGGCAGGTCAGCCGGGCTCTTGCTTGTCACGGCCGAGATGGCCATGCCCATCTCATGTCCGATGCGCGCCACCTTTTGTCCGATGTTTCCCAAACCGACGATGCCGAGCGTCTTGCCAGCAAGCTCGGGAATGGGGGCATCCCAATAACAAAAGTCAGGATTATGACTCCAGCGCCCTTTCTTGTTTTCTTCCGCATAATAAGCCACGCGATTGGTAATGTTGAGAATATGGGCAAAGACCAATTGCGCCACAGAGTCTGTGCTGTAAGCCGGAATATTAGTCACAACGATACCTCGTCTTTTGGCGGCCGCAGTATTAATAATGTTATAACCCGTAGCAAGCACACCTATATAGCGCAACTTCGGCAATTGTGCCATTAGTTCATCGTCGAACGACACCTTATTGGTCAGTATGATTTCCGCATTTTGGGCACGATCTACAATTTCGTCTTTCTTTGTACGTGGGTAAACTGTCAGTTCCCCCAGTTCTTTCAGTGCATCCCAGCTCAAGTCACCGGGATTGGCAGCATGGCCATCCAATACTACAATTTTCATTTACTTTTTCCTATTCTGTTACTTTTTCCTGGAACCGGTCTCCCCAACACTGTACCATCCACTTATAGAGACGCTCTTCCGACGGCGAATGCTGAGC
The DNA here is from genome assembly GCA_964411005.1 of uncultured Prevotella sp. Lineage (GTDB taxonomy): Bacteria > Bacteroidota > Bacteroidia > Bacteroidales > Bacteroidaceae > Prevotella. The sequence continues at coordinate 5,376 of CAYPJA010000037.1, forward strand.
ATGCCAAATGCGCTCGTCCCTCAGACTGTCAGGCAGATACTGCTGTTCGACAAAATGTCCAGGATAGTCGTGAGCATACTTATAACCATCATTATAGCCCAAATCGGCCATGAGTTTAGTGGGCGCGTTTCGCAAATGTAAAGGTACGGGCTGGTTGCCGGTACGCTTAACCAAATCGAGTGCCGTGGCAATGCCGTTATAGGCTGAATTACTTTTCGGGCTGGTAGCCAGATAGACGACCGCCTCAGCAAGCGGTATGCGTCCCTCGGGCCAACCTATTTTCATCACGGCATCAAAGGCAGCGTTGGCCAATAAAAGCGCGTTTGGATTGGCTAATCCTACATCCTCTGCCGCGCTGATGACCAACCGACGGGCTATGAACTGTGGATCCTCGCCTCCTTCAATCATACGCGCCATCCAATAGAGCGCGGCATCGGGGTCGGAACCGCGGATACTCTTGATGAAAGCTGATATGATGTCGTAATGCATATCACCTTGCTTGTCGTAGGCCAAAGGATTCTGTTGCAACCGATCCTCCACCATCTTGTCCGTAATAACAATATCGTCGCCACCCGCCGCTTCAACAACCAGTTCCAAAATGTTGAGTAGCTTTCGGGCGTCACCTCCACTATAGCGCATGATGGCATCCGTCTCCTTCAGATCAATATGCTTCTTGCATAGCTCCACATCCTCGGTGACGGCACGCTGGAGCAGCTGCATGAGATCGTCTTTCTCCAATGGCTTAAGCACATAAAGCTGACAACGACTCAACAAGGGACGAATCACCTCGAAACTGGGATTCTCGGTGGTAGCACCTATCAACGTCACCACCCCACGCTCAACGGCTCCCAAAAGCGAGTCTTGCTGAGACTTGGAGAAGCGATGAATCTCGTCGATAAAGAGAATGGGCGAGGCCGCATTGAAAAAACGCCCTTTCTGCGCACGGTCAATGACGTCGCGCACATCCTTGACACCACTCGTCACAGCCGAGAGCGTATAGAAAGGTGTTTGCAACTTGTTAGCGATAATCTGGGCAAGCGTCGTCTTCCCCACACCGGGCGGCCCCCAAAGAATGCATGACGAGATATGGCCGGCATCTATCATCTGCCGCAACACCGCTCCCGGCCCCACCAGATGCTTCTGGCCGACATATTCGTCAAGGGTGCGTGGACGCATCCTCTCTGCCAATGGTTCACTCATAGATGTGTGCAAAGGTAAGAAGAAAAAACGGAACTGGTCTCAAATTTCTTGTAGAAAAGTTTGTTCATTTGCCATTTATAGCTTATTTTTGCACCACATTTAGAACAAATACACGTTATGAAAGAGAAAAAACAATTGACTCTCAAGTCGTTAACGAAAAGCAACGTCTGGGATATTCAGGAAAGCGACATCTTCCGACTGTGGGAGGCCGCGGAAAAAGACGCTGATTTGAAAGATAACACCAACCACTATATAAGCGTCATCCGCAGTGCCTTCGAGCTGTAGGAGGTAAAGATTGACCGCCCGGAAATAATTAAAAAGTATGAAGAGCGTGGATTCACGGTCGGTTCAGTTAAGGTGAACGATAACGCAAAAGTGAAATGGGGCCTCAAGAAAAAACCCATCACGCGCGTCACCGACCTCACTTATGAAAACATACATCACATCACGGCCGCTAAACTCATTGAAGTGCTTAACCGCAATTTCGGCGGTGGCTGGGATAGCCTTTCTCAGAGCACGCAGGATATCATCGAGAGTGCCTTCGACATCAGCACTACCACCCTACCCAATGATCGATTGCACCGTCCCGGCGGAATGTATGAAAAGAAGATCAACGATGGCTATGAGGTGCTCGAGATTCCCAAGGGGTCATGGACGGAGGCCATCTTTGCCAAGCAGAAACCTGAGACGGAGCGCCCCAAGATGAAGTTTGACAACGCTAACGACCTCGATCTGAAAGACCGTGCTGAACAAGACGACGACTTCCCCGAGATTGATGATAAGTATGACGACGACGAGGACGACACTTACGATGAGGACAAACTCACTGAAGAGAGCTACCGCACTACTTTCGACGAGAATCCAGAAGACCTTAATTTAGAAGCCGAGGAAGTAAGCGACGAAGAAGAATATTAATCTACACTTCATATATAAAGGCAGACACCTCTTTGAGGGTCTGCCTTTATTTTTATATGCAATGTGCTATCAAAAGTTAAATAATCGCGTTATTATTAAACCACACCCACCGCTTAGACATCAAAAGACTGATTGTTTTCAGATAGGCATAACAAATTCACAGAACGAAAGAATATGAAGAAAACGTGGAAATTATTTTTACTGCCCCTACTGCTTGCGGCAGCCCCCGCAGGCACACAAGCCCGTCAGTGGACATTGCAGCAATGCATCAGCTACGCGCTGGAACATAACATCACGCTGCAGAAGAACCGCCTGTCGAAGCTAAGTGCCTACGAGGACGTCAAACAGTCGCAGGCTGCACTACTCCCCTCGCTAAGTGCATCGACATCCCACAACGTGACCTACAATCCTTGGCCCGAGACAGGGTCCTACACCATACAGGGGTCCAAAGTGGAATCGAGCGTCGACAAGGTCTATTACAATGGAAGCTACGGCATCAACGCCAATTGGACCGTATGGAACGGCAACCGAAACCGCAACCAACTGAAGGTAAGCAAGTTGACAGAGCAGCAAGCCGAGCTCGACTCTGCCACTACAGCCCTGTCAATCCAAGAGCAGATAGCCAACCTCTATGTGCAAATTCTCTACAGCACAGAGGCTATCAAGGTCAATAAGCAGAGCTTGGAAACCAGCCGTAGCAACGAGAAGCGTGGACAGGAAATGGTAGAAGTGGGCAAGATGAGCAAAGCCGACCTGTCACAGCTCACAGCACAGCGCGCGCAGGATGAATACAATGTAGTGGCAGCCGAGACGGCTTTGAGCGACTACAAACGCCAGCTCAAAAAACTGTTGCAGATTACCGACGAAGATGCGTTCGACGTTGTCATCCCTACAACCACCGACGACATGGCTCTGCAGGCCATCCCAGCTCTGCACGATGTCTATACGGCAGCACTGGAGACGCGTCCTGAGATACAGAACGCCCTGCTCGGCATCAAGACCCAAGACCTCAACATCAAACTGGCCAAGGCGCAGCGTCTGCCCACCATCGGCCTAAACGCCAAAGCATACACGGCCACAGCCTCGCTGAACGACCACGCTTGGGGCACGCAGCTGAAGAACAACTTTGGGCTGGGTGGAGGACTGACGGTAAGCATCCCCCTCTTCGACCAGCGTCAAACCAAGACTGCTGTCAATAAGGCCATCCTGCAGAAGCAAAGCTATCAGCTCGACCTGCAAAACCAGCAGACCACGCTCTTCTCAACCATTGAGAACTATTGGCTACAAGCAACCAGCAACCAGAGCAAATTCCGCGCAGCCAAAACTTCTGCTGAAAGTGCACAAGCCAGCTACGACCTGCTCAGCGAACAGTTCAAACTCGGACTGAAGAACATCGTTGAGCTGATGAACGGCAAGGACCAGCTGTTGCAAGCCCAACAAAACGAGCTGCAAAGCAAATATCTGGCCATACTCAACATTGACATGCTCCGCTTCTATGAGAGCGGCCAACTCAAGTAAGACACCCCGACTCACTTTTAGACATTCAAAACACAGAGAAGAGATATGAAAATCAAGAAAATCAGTAAGGTGTGGTATCTTGTCGGAGCACTCGTCGTGCTCGCCATCGCCGTCTGGCTCCTCACAGGCAACAAGAAAGAAGAGACCATCAACTTCACCACCGAGAAAGTGGCCAAAGCCAACATCCAGAACAGCATCACCGCCACAGGCAGCATAGAGCCCGTCACCAGCGTCACCGTCGGTACACAGGTGAGCGGCATCGTAAGCAAACTCTATGTCGACTACAACAGCGTGGTCAAAAAGGGACAGGTCATTGCTGAGCTCGACAAGTCGAACCTGATCAGTGAGCTCAACACCACCAAGGCACAGCTGCAACAATCGAAAGCCAACCTCAGTTCAGCCCAAAGCGACCTCAGCTATCAGCAAGACAACTACAAGCGCTATCAGACGCTTTATAAAAAAGGACTCGTCTCGGCCGACGAGTTCGAGACCGCACGTCTGAGCTGGCAAAAGGCCCGCGAGTCAGTGGCCTCTGCACAGGAACAGATTCGTGCCAACCAGGAGTCGGTGGCGCGGGCTCAGACCAATCTGGGCTATGCCACTATCACCTCCCCCATCGACGGTGTCGTACTCAGCAAGAGCGTCGAGGAAGGACAGACCGTAGCCGCAAGTTTCAGCACCCCAGAACTCTTTACCATCGCGCAAGACCTCACCAATATGCAGGTCGTGGCTGATGTCGACGAGGCCGACATCGGCAACGTACGCGCTGGCGAACGCGTCACCTTCACTGTCGATGCCTATCCCGACGATACTTTTGAGGGCACCGTCAAACAGGTGCGTCAGGAAGCCACGACAACCAATAATGTGGTCACTTACGAGGTGGTCATCACGGCTCCCAACGCCGATCTCAAACTGAAACCAGGACTGACGGCCAACGTCACCATCTTCACACAGGAGACCAATGGCGTGGTCTCGGTGCCAACCAAAGCACTACGCTACACACCAGAAAAGGAGACTGTCGGCGGACGTAAGATACAAGACGTGCAGAACGCCAAGAACAAGGTCTGGACACTGGAAGCTGGTACCCTCGTGGCCCACAAGGTGAACATCGGCATGACCGACGGTGTGCACACACAGATTCTTAGCGGCATCCGCGAAGGACAGCAGGTCATCACCGGCGTGAGTGTCAGCTCCGACGACCAGAATAATGACGATGCTGCCGGCGAGTCGAGTCCCTTCGCACCCGGACCGCGCAGAAAGAACAAGAAGTAATAAAGATGATGTATGGACAATAAACCAAATAAGGCTCCCGATGCTGGTCGAAAGGTTGTCATCGAGCTCAAGGACGTAAAGCGCGACTTTCTCGTCGGTGACGAGATGGTACACGCTTTGCGTGGGGTAAGCTTCAAGATCTATGAGGGCGAGTTTGTCACCATCATGGGAAAGTCGGGATCGGGCAAGTCGACCCTGCTCAACCAGCTCGGATGCCTCGACACGCCCACCAACGGCGAATATTATCTCGACGGCGTGGCCGTGCGCACGATGTCAAAATCGCAGCGTGCCGTGTTGCGCAACCGCAAGATAGGCTTCATCTTCCAGAACTACAACCTCCTGCCCAAGACCACGAGTGTGGAGAACGTAGAACTGCCACTGATGTACAATCCTGATGTGACGGCGCAACAACGCTTCGAGAAAGCCGTTGAGGCACTGAAAGAGGTGGGACTTGGCGACCGTCTCTACCACAAGTCGAACCAAATGTCGGGCGGACAGATGCAGCGCGTAGCCATCGCCCGTGCTCTCGTCAACGATCCAGCCGTGATTCTTGCCGATGAGGCCACCGGCAATCTTGACACACGCACCAGCTTTCAGATTCTGGTGCTTTTTCAGAAACTACACGCGCAGGGACGCACCATCATCTTCGTCACCCACAACCCCGACATTGCACGCTACTCCAGCCGCAACATCGAGATTCGAGATGGGCGCGTCATCAGTGACGAACTCAACCATAACATCAAGGACGCGGCGGCGGCTTTGGCCTCACTGCCAGCCAGCACAGATGAATAAGAATCAAAGAATATGAACTACAGCAATCTTTTCAAAATAGCCCTGCGCGCCATCTATGCCAACAAGATGCGGTCTTTCCTCACCGCCTTGGGCATCATCATCGGCGTGGCCTCGGTCATCACGATGCTCGCCATCGGACAAGGGTCAAAGAAAAGCATACAGGCCAACATCGCCGAGATGGGATCCAACATGATTATGATTATGCCGGGAGCCGACATGCGCGGAGGTGTCAGACAAGATCCATCGGCCATGCAGACCCTCAAGCTTACCGACTACGACGCCATCAAGAACGAGTGCAACTACGTGAAGGCCGTCAGCCCGATGGTCAACTCCAGCGGACAGTTCATCAACGGAAACAACAACACTCAGTCGACCATCTACGGTGTCAACCGCGACTATTTGGAGATACGCCAGCTTTCGGTCGACAATGGTGAGATGTTCACCGATACCGACATCAAGACTTCGGCCAAGGTATGTATCCTCGGACAGACCGTCGCCGATTACCTCTTCCCCGACGGCAGCGATCCCGTAGGGCGCGTGGTGCGTTTCGGCACCATCCCCTTCCGCGTTGTCGGCGTGCTGAAGAAGAAAGGTTACAACTCCATGGGCAGGGACCAGGATGATCTCGTGCTTGCTCCCTACACCACTGTCATGAAGCGCATCCTCGCGCAGACTTGGCTCGGCGAGATAGTCTGCTCCGCCATCACTGAGGGCGTCACCGATCAAGCCACCACTGAGATTTCCACCATCCTGCGTCGCAACCATAAGCTCAAGTCAGCCACCGACACCAACGATGCCGAGGCCGACGACTTCACCATCCGCTCACAGGAGGAACTGTCGTCGATGATGAGCTCCACAACAAACATGCTCACGATCCTGCTCGGCTGCGTAGCCGGCATATCGCTCATCGTGGGCGGTATCGGCATCATGAACATCATGTATGTCAGCGTCACCGAGCGCACCCGTGAGATAGGCTTGCGCATGAGTGTCGGAGCCCGCGGCATAGACATCCTCAACCAGTTTCTCATTGAGGCCATCCTGCTGAGCGTCACAGGCGGCATCATCGGCGTTCTGCTCGGAGTCGGAGCCAGCTATGCTGTCAACCTGCTTGCACGCTGGCCCATTTCCATTCAGCTATGGTCCATTCTCATGAGTTTCGCCGTCTGCACCCTCACCGGAGTCTTCTTCGGCTGGTATCCTGCCAAGAAGGCCGCACAACTCGACCCCATCGAGGCCATCAGATACGAGTAAGCAATCCGTAGGTACAAAGTCAAAAACTACATAGGCAAAGGAATCCTCCCGAAGCCATAGGCCCAACAGGCCGTTTTTCACCAATAAAAAGAGAGCCACCCTTGGTTGAATGAACTGCACTCCAAAAGTTTGACACAAAACTTTTTGGGGGCAGTTCAACTCACCACCACGGATGGCTCTTCTTTTATTCAAGAAAAGCGTAAGCCCTCATCGAGGGCATTACTGATGCTTTCTCCATCAAAGCAGATACCATTCGTTCCTCTTCTTTGTTTTGATTGCACCGCCTTCTTTACATCTTCGCGCATTGAACAAGAACTTCTTGCGGGAATCCAAGCAAAACAAATCCAGCACAAACTCGCCATATCAACCCTTACCGTCCCATTGTAATGCCGTTACAAGCCCTTTGTAACGATATTACAACAGGCTTGTAATAACATGACGGCACATTGATTGGCCCCATAAGAGAGCAAAAAAGAAGCGCAGTCCCTCCAAATTGGAGAAACGGCGCTTCTTTAAATTCATTCAAACAAGCCCCAAACCTTCCCACAAAAGGAAGGCTTGGTCAGAACTCGTCTTCTATTCTTCTTTTACTTTTTCTCGTTGTTTTCTGTGTCAAGAGGCACTGCGAAATAAGCTTTCTTGCCTGAAGGCCAGACACCCTGAATGTAGAGCACTGGATCCTTACTCATAGATGCAGCCTTGACAGCCTTCTGCAGTTCTTCAATGGTCTTGACACTGCCATCATTAACCTTTTGGATGATGAAGCCACGGGCTATGCCGGCCTGCTGAAGAGCGCCTTTGCTAACCTTGGTCACCTCGAGACCGTAATTGATGTCGAGCTGCTTCTTCTGAGCTTCGGTCACCTCACGGAAGTTGCCTCCGAGTATATCGAGGTCGGCAGCCTTGACGATGGAGGTGTTGCCCTGTGCATTCTTCAGCGTCACAGTCTCGCTGTTCTTCTGCTTCTTGTGAAGGAAGCTGATGGTGACCTTGTCGCCGGGCCGCTTGTTAGCCATGATTTCCTGCAACTCCGACATCTTGGTAACCGACTTACCATCGATAGCAGTGATGACATCTCCCTCACGTATGCCCGCATCGGCAGCCGCACCGTCGTCTTCGACCTTAGCCACATAGACACCTTCGTTCGTGCCGAGGTCGACATCAAGTCCCTTCTCCTTCTGCGCATCAATGTAGACGTTGACATCCTGTCCCTGTATGCCAATGAGGGCACGCTGCACACTGCCATACTTCTTGAGGTCGTCAACGACCTTATTCATGATGGTGGTGGGAATGGCAAAGCCGTAGCCGGCGTAAGAGCCAGTCTGCGAGAAGAGCATAGCGTTAACACCTACAAGCTCACCGCGCGTGTTGACAAGGGCGCCACCCGAGTTGCCAGGATTGATAGCAGCGTCGGTCTGGATGAAACTCTCCACGCCGTTGGCATAGAGCGAGCGCGCCTTTGCACTGACGATACCGGCAGTAACAGTGGAGCGCAACATATACGGATTGCCGACGGCAATGACCCATTCACCAACCTTCAGTTTGTCGGAGTCGCCTATGGGCAAAGTGGGCAGATTCTTACCGTCAATCTTGATGAGGGCAAGGTCAGTAGTCTTGTCCGTTCCAATGATTTTGGCCGAGAACTCGCGGTTATCAGCCAACGTGACGGTGAGTTCATCGGCACCTTCGACAACGTGGTTGTTGGTGACGATATATCCGTCAGAACTGATAATCACGCCCGAACCGGTGGCTTCCTTCTTGGGGGTCTGCACCTGCTGCTGGCGTCTGCCGCCATTACCTTGACCAAAGAATCCAAAGGGGTCGAAGAAATCGCTAAAGGGATCCTGCACGGTTACAGTCTTGGTCTTCGAATTCTGCACGTACTTGATGTTGACCACAGCCGGAACAGCTTTCTCAGCAGCATAGGTCAAGTCGACAGGCTGTCCGGCAGTGACGGCCTGCGCAGCTTGTGCCGCATGGGCCTTGATGAGTGATCCTGTGGAGAAGGCAAGCGACAAAACCACTGCACCTGCCATCAGACAATTGGAATACTTTTTCATTTTCATACCTAAGTTTATTGTTTTTTTTAATGTCCTTTTTTTGACGACTGCAAATATAGACGCAAAAAATGTTAATCTGACAGTTTGTCGGATAAGTTTATTCGAATTTAACACTTTGTTTTTCGATATTAACGGCACTTAAACAAGAGGGGCCGCCCTTCGCACATCAGCGAAGAGCGGCCCTTTCTTGTGTGTATATACAAACTTGCGCTTTTTTTTACTTTTTGTTCTTATCCTCGGTCATATTGCCTTCCACATACAGACGAATCATCTCAGGCACGCCATTCGTGCGCACAGTGATCATCTTCTTGAAATGACCGGGGAACTTGCCTTTGCCATTGTAGGTCACCTTGATTTGTCCCTTCTGTCCGGGAGCCACAGGCTTCTTGGTGAAAGAGGGCACCGTGCAACCACAACTGGCCACAGCCTGATTGATGACAAGCGGAGCGTTTCCTGTGTTAGTGAAGTTGAAAGTGTATTGCTGCACAGGATCGCTTTCAGCAAAGGTGCCAAAGTCGTGACTCACTTTCTCAAACTTAATCTGTGCCTGGCTTTGTGCCGTCGCATAAGTGAGGCATGCCATGAGCAAAAATGCTATCGTCAACAGTTTCTTCATTTTCCAATCTCTTTTTAAACAGTTAGTTTCCTTGTTTGTATGCAAAGGTATAAAAAGTAGCTTACAGGCCGTCAACAGTTCCTGTTTTTTTGCTTTTTTTAATCATTGCAACAGTCTGCACCACGCCGTGGCACCGAGTAGGAAGCAACCTGTACCAAAATCTTCGAAGTCAGGCACACGGTCATAGGAAAGCGGCTGTCCGTCCTTGGGCTCCTTGCCCGTTCCCTGCACGTAGCCAAGGAAACCATTAGGATGCACGCAGGATTTCATTCCTTGCCATGTTCTGGCACAGACTGGGCGATATACTTTGTCCTTTAGGACGCCTGCGCGGATGCCCCAGCTCATGCCATAGAGGAAAAGGGAGGAACCCGTAAGTTCCTTGCCGCCATAAGTAGAGGGCGAGACAAGGCTCACGTTCCACAAGCCATCTGCACGCTGACAGGCCAGCAGGGCACGGCTCATGAGCAAGAAATCACGTCGAAGCTCTTTATAGTATTTGTCTTTCGTGCCTATGACATCCATCACTCTGGCCAAAGCGGCATAGACCCATCCATTGCCGCGCGACCAAAAGCAATCGTTGCCGTCGGCCTCCTTATAGGGCGGCACAAAATCCTTGTCGCGCCACCACAGTCCTGCGGACTCGTTGAACAAGCCACCACCACACTGATTGCGCGTCCAGCGGTAGCAGGCCATGGCATAGTCAAGGTAGCGGCGCTGCCCTGTCTGCTTGTACATCTGCGCATAGAGTGGCATGGCCATCTGCAAGGCATCTATCCATGTCCAGTAATCAGTACGTCCAGTGCCCATCTGATTATCGAGATTGACACGGACATTGCCAATCGTATAGCCATCACTGGCAGAGAGGTAAGGCATTAGCTCCACATAGGTCTGCCCGCAGCACTGATCGTCGGCATCAGTCGTTTTCAGTCCGTTGCGGGGCATAAAGCGATGAAACTCAGCCCACGTAACAGCATAACGCAATGCCGAATCATTGTCGTTAAGCAAAGGAAGAAGGCCCATCAGTCCCTCATAATAGACAGCCCGCGTCCACAAATTGCTGGGGCGACGCTTGCCGACAAAAGTATCGGCAGTAGGATCAGGATGGCGATTCATGAAATAAGCATTGACACGCTGGGCTGTAGCCAGCACGTCTGCCGACGTTTCTTGCGCATGACCAATCGACACCGACAGGGCCAGCAAGAAGAACAGGGTGGATAGAAGCTTCATCATTCTCAAATAGTTTCATGATGTAATAGGTGCAAAGATACAAAATAAAGTGCTGAAAAAGTGACATCATTCAGCGAAAGTTCGAAAAACTTTTGCCACTAGACGTTTTTCACCTGCAAGTTCTTGTACTTTCCATTATTTTATTGTAATTTTGCGGTAGAATAACGACAACAACTTATACCTTATTATATATGTATAGGACAAACACTTGCGGAGAGTTGCGGCTCTCCGATGCCGGCAAAGAGGTCACTCTCGCCGGATGGGTGCAGCGTTTGCGCAAGATGGGCGGCATGACCTTCGTCGACCTGCGCGACCGCTACGGCATTACTCAGCTTGTTTTCAACGAGGCAACCGACCAGGCCTTGTGCGACCTAGCCAACACACTCGGACGAGAGTATTGCATACAGGTGAAAGGTACTGTATGTGAGCGTCAGAGCAAAAACGACAAAATGGAAACCGGCGACATTGAGGTCATCGCCAAGGAACTCACCGTGCTTAGCACTTCGCTGACGCCACCGTTCAAAATCGAGGACGATACTGACGGCGGTGATGACCTTCGCATGAAATACCGCTACCTGGACCTGCGTCGCAACACCGTACGCAAGAACATGGAACTGCGTCACCGCATGACCATCCTCATACGTAACTTCCTTGATGCCCAAAACTTCATCGAGGTGGAGACACCCGTACTCATCGGTTCGACTCCAGAGGGCGCACGCGACTTTGTCGTGCCTTCACGCATGAATCCCGGACAATTCTATGCTCTGCCACAGAGTCCACAGACACTCAAGCAATTGCTGATGGTGGCCGGCTTCGACCGTTACTTTCAAATAGCCAAATGCTTCCGCGATGAGGATTTGCTCGCCGATCGCCAACCTGAGTTCACGCAAATAGACTGCGAGATGTCATTCGTAGATCAAGAGGACGTCCTGGAACTCTTCGAGGATATGTGTCGCACCCTGTTCCGTGAGATTCGCGGTGTAGAGTTGCCGAAGCTGCAACGCATGACTTGGCACGAGGCAATGAGCCGCTTCGGCTCCGACAAACCCGACCTTCGCTTCGGCATGGAGTTTGTAGAACTGATGGACGTACTGAAAGGAACAGGATCATTCAGTGTATTCAACGACGCAGCCTACATCGGTGCTATCTGCGTGCCCGGCTGCGCATCCTACACTCGCAAGCAATTAGATCAACTCACCGAATTTGTCAAGAGGCCACAGATTGGTGCCAAAGGACTGGTCTACATCAAGTACAACACCGACGGCACGGCCAAGAGCAGTGTAGACAAGTTCTACTCGCCCGAGCAACTGAATACGGTGAAAGAGAAGATGGGAGCTCAAGATGGTGACCTTGTGCTCATCCTCAGCGGCGAGAGCGCCAACAAAACACGTACACAGCTCTGCTCACTTCGCTTAGAAATGGGCGACCGATTGGGACTGCGCGACAAAAACGTGTTCAAATGCCTGTGGATTGTCGACTTCCCGCTTTTCGAATGGAGCGACGAGGAGCAGCGTCTCATGGCTACCCACCATCCCTTCACCATGCCCAATCCCGACGACATCCCCTTGCTCGACAGCCATCCCGAGCGTGTACGTGCCGTGGCCTACGACTTCGTTTGCAACGGCATTGAGGTGGGAGGTGGCTCCGTGCGCATACACGACACGCAACTACAGGAGAAAATGTTCAAGATACTTGGATTTACACCGGAACGTGCCGAGGCACAGTTCGGTTTCCTCATGAACGCTTTCAAATATGGAGCACCGCCTCATGCTGGCCTTGCCTTCGGTCTCGACCGCTTCGTTAGCATTATGGCCGGGCTCGACTCTATCCGTGACTGCATTGCATTCCCCAAAAACAACAGCGGCCGCGACGTCATGCTCGACGCTCCATCGTCTTTGGAACCTGGCCAGTTGGAAGAATTGCAAATCAAGCTCGACTTGAAAAAATAACTCATTGATTCACACCCAGAAAGAGCGGCTTTGCTTGATGTATGTCAAGAAAAACCGCTTTTCTGAGTTGAATGGCATTCTAATGCCTAACTTTTGTATAAAATTATGGTGACAAGTTGAGGGGAAATGATTAACTTTGCACCGTAAGAGTTAAATAGTTGTACGAAGAAAGTAGTTCAGGATATATTTAAATTTATACAAAATTATGGCAGAAAAGAAAGCAACAAAAAAGGTTACTGCAACCAAGACGGCAACCGTGAAGAAAGCAGCGCCCAAGAAGGCAACCGCGAAAAAAGAGACACTGGTAATTAACGCTGAGAGCGTAGGATTCCGTGCAGGTGACGTCTATCAGGCTTTGGCAGCAGCCGATAAGGCTCTTGCTGTCGCAGAGATCGCAAAGAGTGCCAAGATTTCGGCTGAAGAAGCTTATCTCGGCATTGGCTGGCTCTTTAAAGAAGGCAAAATCAAGGAGGACAACGGTCTCATTGCATTGGCATAAGGTTTAAAAGTTACATAGAGAAAGGAGCTGCATCCATGCGTTGCAGCTCTTTTTTTATCTGGACTACAGAACTGAATGCAACATAAAGATGCCGGCCGTCTGTCGAGAAGACTCTTCTTGACGTCATTCCCAAAAGAAGCAATTAGATGGTATACGACGAGAAAATTTTATGCGTATTGGTAGAGGCCGGAATTGACGGGCTCTCTGTAAAAAAAATCGCACACCACGTTTTTAATGGGTGCAACACGCTTTTCACCCCAATTCAGTATGAGGATGTATATGAATACACCCGCAAATTCGTGTATCGAAACTCACGCTCGTCGGCATCCCTACTCATCAAAGGCCCCAAACGGGGTATCTACCTTCTCAACCCCAATTCAGTAGCGGCAAGACAACTCCAAATAGAATTCAACAAGAATCAAGACCAACAAGAACAGGAAACCAAACTCACAGAAGACAAGTCGCTGATGCTGTTTTGAGCAATTTAAGC
>CAYPJA010000038.1:0-18123 GCA_964411005.1 uncultured Prevotella sp.
TGATGAACAGATGAAGGAAACGGTCGCTAAATTCAAGAAGCTGCTCACCGACAATGGTGCTGAGATTCTGAACGAAGAGATCTGGGGACTGAAGAAGATGGCTTATGCAATTGAGAAAAAGTCGACAGGTTTCTATTGCCTGTTGGAATTCAAGGCAGAGCCGTCAGTAATTAAGACGCTCGAAACCGGCTATCGCCGCGACGAGAAGGTTATTCGCTTCATGACAGTGAAGTTGGACAAGTATGCCGCACAGTACGCAGAAAAGCGTCGGGCGAAACTGGGTAAAAAAGAGGAGGCTTAAACATGGCAGATCAGAAAAATTCAGAAATCCGTTATTTGACCGCTCCTTCTATCGATACAAAGAAGAAGAAGTATTGCCGTTTCAAGAAGAGTGGCATCAAGTATATCGACTATAAGGATCCAGAGTTCCTCAAGAAGTTCTTGAACGAACAGGGAAAGATTCTTCCGCGTCGTATCACTGGCACATCGCTCAAGTATCAGCGTCGCGTGGCACAGGCTGTGAAGCGTGCCCGTCAGATTGCCTTGCTGCCTTATTTAACCTATTTGATGAAGTAAAACAAAAGGATGGCAAAGAATGGAAATCATACTGAAAGAAGATATTATCGGACTTGGATACAAGAACGATATCGTGAAGGTTAAGAACGGTTACGGCCGTAACTACCTTATCCCTACAGGTAAAGCTGTCATTGCTTCGGAAAGTGCCAAGAAGGTGTTGGCTGAGAACCTCAAGCAGCAGGCTCATAAGTTGGCTGCTCTCAAGGCTGCAGCCGAGGAGCGTGCCAAGGCACTGGAGGGTGTCGAACTTGTCATTCCGGCCAAAGTTTCAGTGACGGGTGTCACCTATGGTTCTGTCAACGCTGCAACTGTAGCTGCAGAATTGGCTAAGAAGGGTATCGAGGTGGATCGCAAGATCATCACGATGCATGATATCAAGAAGGTTGGCGACTTCGAGGCTACTGTTCACTTCCATAAGGAAGTTGAAGTGAAGGTTCCTGTGAAGGTCGTCGCTGAGGAAGAAGTTGCTCCCGTTGCGGTTGAGGAACCTAACGCAGAGGAAGAAAAGCATGTTGCCGTAGCCGAAGAGGCTAAGGTAGAGGATGCAAATGTTTCTGAAACTGCTACAGAGGAAGAGGCTCCTGCCGCTGAGTAATAACAGGGCGCTGAAGCAGAATTTTCACTGTAAAGCAACTCTATATGAATCCCATTCACTATTTTGTGAGTGGGATTTTTTAGTTTACCGATTATTTTTGTTAACTTTGCACGATAAGTAGAAAGAACATAATCAATAGTAAAACATAAAGAAAATGAAAGCATTTGTTTTTCCCGGACAGGGATCGAAGTTCGTTTGAATGGGCAAGGATCTTTATGACAGCAACCCATTGGCAAAGGAACTTTTTGATAAGGCTGATTCTATTCTCGGTTTCAAGATTACTGATATTATGTTTTCCGGAACCGATGAGGAACTGAAGCAGACCAAGGTCACACAGCCCGCTGTATTCCTTCACAGTGTGATTTCTGCGCTTTGTCTGGGCGAGTGCGATGCAAAGATGGCCGCAGGGCATTCGTTGGGTGAATTTTCGGCTCTTGTCTTTGCCGGTGCTTTGAGCTTTGAGGACGGTCTTCGCCTTGTGGCGGCACGTGCCAATGCAATGCAGAAGGCCTGTGAGGCCAATCCTGGTACGATGGCAGCCATCATAGGTTTGCCTGACGAGAAAGTAGATGAGATATGTAAGGAGGTGAGCAAGGATGGTAATATGGTCGTTCCTGCTAACTATAATTTTCCTGGTCAACTCGTTATTTCAGGTAATGTGGAAGCCATAAATGAAGCCTGTGACAAGCTGAAAGAGTCTGGTGCCAAGCGTGCGTTGCCTCTCAAGGTTGGTGGGGCGTTCCATTCACCACTTATGCAGCCCGCTAAAGATGAGTTGCAGGCAGCTATAGAGAAAACTAATTTTGCTGCTCCCAAGTGTCCTGTCTATCAGAACGTAGACGGGAAACCACACATGGAGCCTGAGGAAATCAAGGCTAATCTCATAGCACAGTTGACAAGCTCGGTGCGTTGGACAAGTTGTGTGCAGAATATGATAGCTGATGGTGCTGACGATTTCATCGAATGTGGCCCTGGCCGTGCGTTGCAGGGCATGATAGGACGCATTGATAAGACGGTCAGTGCTCACGGCATTGCTTAGCGAATGAAAAAGCCCATCATTTATCAAGTTATCCCACGGCTGTTCGGCAATGGAAACTCGACACGAAAAGAGAATGGAACTCTTTCGGAGAACGGTGTAGGAAAACTGAATGATTTTGATCTCACAACGCTGCGTCGCATCCATAATATGGGTGTGACGCATGTGTGGTATACAGGAATTTTGCGACATGCCACTGCCACCGACTATACGCGGTTTGGCATTCCCCGCCAACATTCACAAGTGGTGAAGGGAAAGGCAGGCTCTCCTTATGCCATATGCGACTATTATGATGTGGATCCGGACTTGGCGGTCTGTGTAGAGTGCCGCATGAAAGAATGGACAGAACTGATTGACAGGACGCATGAGGTGGGTATGAAAGTGATAATGGATTTCGTGCCTAATCATGTCGCACGTGAATACCATTCGATAATGAAACCGCAGGGAGTGCGCGACCTGGGGGAGGACGACAACACGAATATGCATTTCTCGCCGCGCAACAATTTTTATTATTGCCCGGGCGAGCATCTTGACTTAAGTAATATTCCGATTGATCCCGACTCTGATTCTTACGATGAGTTTCCGGCCAAATGTACTGGTAATGATCGCTTCGATTCTCATCCCCAACCAAATGACTGGTATGAGACGGTGAAGTTGAATTATGGTGTCGATTACACGGATGCCGGTGGACGCAGCTATCATTTTGACACAATACCCAACACATGGCTCAAGATGACGGAAATATTGTTGTTTTGGGCAGAGAAGGGTATAGACGGCTTTAGGTGTGATATGGCGGAGATGGTGCCGGCTGCATTCTGGGCTTATGCTACGCAAGTAGTGAAAGAGCGTTTTCCTGGTTTGCTGTTCATCGGTGAGGTTTATGACCAGGGGCAGTATCGTACCTATGTCAATAGTGGCTTCGACTATCTTTATGACAAAGTAGGAATGTATGATTGTGTGCGTGGTGTCATCTGTGGACAGCGTCCGGCGTCAAGTATCACTTATCAGTGGCAAACCGTTGATGACATTAAGGAGCACATGCTTTATTTTTTGGAAAATCATGACGAGCAGCGCATAGCCAGCGATTTCTTTTGTGGTGATGGCAATAAGGCAATCCCTGGTGTGATTGTATCGGCTTTGTTGCGGAAGAATCCATTCATGTTTTACAGCGGACAAGAAGTTGGAGAGCGTGGAATGGATAAAGAAGGTTTTTCTGGAAGAGACGGTCGTACAACCATTTTTGATTATTGGTATGTCGACAGTGTGCACAAGGCTTATTTCAATCGTCGTCACATGATGCCAGATGAGAAACAGCTTCAGCTGAAATATCAGCAGATTCTGCGCATAGCCAACCGTGAGAAGGCTGTAAGCGAGGGATTGTTTTTCGACTTGATGTATGTGAATCCTCAGTCGTCCCAGTTCAATCCGCGTGATCAGTATGCTTTCATGCGGAAAGCCGATGACGAGGTGTTGCTTGTGGTGACTAATTTTGGTGCCAGCCATTTGTATACGGGTGTGATTTTGCCAGGTCATGTTTTTGATTTTTTCCAGTTGCCAGAAGAAAAGGTGACGGGAACAGACTTGCTCACTGGCGTGCAGACCGTGTTGGAACTGAAGCGTGATGGTGTTGTTCATGTGGATTTGCTCCCTTATAGTGGATGCGTGATTAAATTCAATATTAAAATGGAAGACAAAGGTGTGGTTCTCAATGACCATAACAAAGAAGAATTTCCGCCTGCCCATACTGCTGAACACTTACTCAATCAGGTTATGGTGCGTATGTTTGGTTGTGAGCGAAGCAGTAATGCCCATATTGAGCGCAAGAAGAGTAAGATTTCTTATACGCTCGACCATAAGCCGACGCGACAGGAGGAGAAAGCCATTGTCGACAAAATGAACGAACTTATCGCTGCTGACTTGCCCGTTACTTATGAGTATGTAGACCGTAATCATATACCCAGCTGTATCAAACTTGATCGTTTGCCCGACAGTGCAGGCGATACGATACGTTTGGTACGCATCGGTGACTTTGATGTGTGTCCTTGCATTGGCAAGCATGTGCGTTCTACATCACAGATAGGCCGCTTTGAACTCTTGGGTACCAACTGGGATCAAGAGAAACATTCATTCAGAATAAGGTTCAAGGTTGTTCCTTAGGCGGGTTTGTGAGAGAGCGAATAATGAAAAAGTCTAATGGATAATGCACAAAAAAAGGCGGGTTACCCTATAATGGTAACCCGCTTTTCATTTTGTCTCGATTTCCTCTTTCATGTCTAAGAACTCGCCTTTTGAGTCGTAAAACTCATATTGAAGAAAAGCGAGCTTTTGTGAGGCTATCACCTTTATGCCCCGTCCATACTTGAATTGCCATTTCAGCTTGATCGATACTACACCTTGATTGATGTAGGCGGCTACATAGGGGTGAACGTAAAGGGTGAATTTCTTGACGCCAATCTTATTGACGAGGTAGTCAATCTTGTGTTCCAACTGATCTGTGAAGAGAATGCTTGATTTGATCTTTCCTGTACCGTTGCAAGTGGGACATGTTTCCTCAACGTTGACATCCATGGCAGGACGTACACGCTGACGCGTAATCTGCATGAGACCAAACTTGCTCAGTGGTAGGATGTTGTGACGGGCACGGTCTTTTTGCATGTCTTTGCACATGCGTTCATAAAGCATTTGCCTGTCTTCCGCCAGATTCATGTCAATGAAGTCAACCACAATAATACCGCCCATGTCACGCAAGCGCAACTGCCTTGCTAATTCATCGGCGGCACCGAGATTGGTCTCTAGTGCGTTTTGTTCCTGTCCGTTCTCAGAGCGTGAGCGGTTGCCGCTATTCACATCCACAACATGCATGGCTTCGGTATGCTCGATGATGAGATAAGCACCGTGTTTGTAGTTGACGGTTTTTCCGAAACTCGATTTGATTTGTTTCGTCACGTTGAAGTTGTCGAAGATGGGCACCTTGCCTGTGTAGAGCTTTACGATGCCTGCTTTGTCCGGCGCAATGAGGGTAACATAGTTTTTCACTTCATTGTAAACGCCTTCATCGTTGACGTAGATGTTTTCGTAAGTGGGATTGAACAGGTCGCGCAACATAGCTACAGCACGTCCTGTCTCCTCGTAAACGAGTTGTGGACGTTTCTGAGTCTTTTGTACTTTTATGATAGCGTCCTCCCAACGCTTCGTAAGTATTTTCATTTCAGCATCCAATTCTGCTACTCGCTTGCCCTCAGCCACCGTGCGTACTATTACGCCACAGTTTTTGGGCTTGATGCTGTTAATGAGTTGTTTCAGTCGGGCGCGTTCCTCACCGCTCTTGATTTTTGAAGATACAGAAACTTTATCTCCAAAAGGAATCAGCACAAGAAACCTTCCTGCAAATGACAGCTCGCATGTCAATCTCGGTCCTTTGGTGGAAATGGGCTCTTTTACAATCTGTACGAGCACTTCCTGACCGACCGTGAGTGCCTGCTGCACGCTGCCGTCTTTTTTTAGGTCGGGCAGATGAGAGGCTTTTGCAAATGGGAAAAGCCGTTTGCGGTCACTCTCAACCTGTTTGATGTACTTTTGATAGGAATTGAACTGACTACCTAAGTCGAGATAATGAAGAAAGGCATCGCGCTCATAACCTACATCCACAAAGCATGCGTTAAGGCCCGGCATGAGCTTCTTAACCTTAGCGATGTAGATGTTGCCAACAGAAAAGGAGGCCTCCCGGGGCTCGTTTTGGTATTCTACCAATGACTTGTCCTCCAGCAAAGCTGTGGAAATGCTTTTCTGTTGTACGTCAATTACAATTTCGCTTGTCATTATCTTTCTCTGACTTGGGTTTCAATAAAGGGGTATGCAGTCAAGCACACCCCCTTACAAAGAATAGGCAAGGAGCCTTACTTGCTCTTATGTCTGTTCTTACGTAATCTCTTTTTACGCTTATGCGTGGCCATCTTGTGGACTTTATTTTTCTTACCGTTTGGCATAGTTTTGATAATTTTAAATAATTAGAATATCTATATGAATTTTTTCTATTCTTGTGAAGTACTCTTTAATGCGTCAGCAAAGCTCTTTGCAGGTTTGAAATTGGGCAAATCGTGAGCTGCTACGGTGATAGTTGTATTCTTTGTGATGTTGCGGGCTGTCTTGGCGGCACGGTGCTTGATGCCAAATGTACCGAAACCACGGAGATAAACATTCTCTCGATTTTCCAAAATGCTTTTTCGGATGAGATCCATGAAGCTCTCTACCACTACGGACACTTCGTTCTTCTGCAGGCCGGTGGCCTCTGAAATCTCTCTGATTATATCTGCCTTCGTCATATTGAGATGTTGCTTTGTGTTGATTTATTTTACTTTCTCCTTTATTCGGTTTGCAAATATACGAGTTTTTTGGCGGATAAGAAAATGTTTTGCCGAATTTTTGTTCTTATATCACTTTTTTAGTAACTTTGCGCCTCTATAAATCATGCAGATATGAAGCAAACCAAGATTGTATGTTCTATTAGTGATCGCCATTGTGACCAAGATTTTCTTCGGTCTCTTTTCTTTGCGGGAATGAACGTTGTACGTATGAATACGGCCCATGCCACTCATGATGGCATGACACAGATTGTAAATAATGTACGGGCCGTTTCTCCCCATATTGGCATTCTTATCGATACCAAGGGGCCGGAGGTGCGCACGACGGATGTGGATAGCCCCATCGAATATAAGGCGGGCGATGTTGTTAAGATTTTCGGTCGCCCGAATATGAAGACCACTCATGATATTATCAATCTCACTTATCCCGACATTTGCCAAGACGTGCATATCGGGGATAATATACTTTTCGATGACGGAGCCATCGAAATGAAAGTGATAGAGAATGAAGGGCCGATGTTGGTAGCGCGGGTGGAGAACGATGGCGTGTTAGGTGCCCGCAAGAGCGTGAACGTTCCGGGAGAACATATTGACTTGCCAGCCTTGACAGAGCGAGACCGCCGCAACATTCTCTTTGCCATCGAACGGGATGTCGATTTCATTGCCCATTCGTTTGTGAGAAATGCGGCAGATGTAAAGGCCGTACAACAATTGCTTGACGAACATCACAGTGACATCAAAATCATTTCAAAGATAGAGAATCAGGAAGGTGTAGACAACATAGACGAGATCATCGATGCCTCATATGGTATTATGGTGGCTCGTGGCGACTTGGGAATAGAAGTTCCCATGGAGCGCATTCCCGGCATCCAGCGTATGATAATTCGTAAGTGCATGGAGAAGAAGAAGCCAGTAATTGTGGCTACACAGATGTTGCATACCATGATAGAAAATCCGCGCCCCACACGCGCTGAGGTCACTGATATAGCCAATGCTATTTTCTCGGGAACCGATGCGTTGATGCTGAGTGGTGAGACGGCGTCTGGCAAATATCCGTTGGAGGCTGTCGAGACCATGGCGCGCATAGCTGAACAGGCGGAGAACGACTGTCGGCAGGTTGGTGGCCGTGGGGTTCCTGCTCCGGTATGCGTCACGCGGCGTGAGTTTTTGGCACATGCGGCTATCGAGGCAACACGCCAGTTGGGCGTGGCAGGCATTATTACCGATTCAGAGACTGGCCAAACGGCACGCGACATTGCGGCTTTCCGCGGGCCTACTCCTGTGTTGGCCATCTGTTATCGCGAAAAAACGCAGCGGTGGCTCAACTTGTCGTATGGCGTAATACCTATCTATCAGAAGGAGCATGTGAGTGGGCAATATCTGTATACGGCGGCTTTGCGTATGCTCCGGCAGAAGGGTTATATCCGTCAGGATGACAACATTGCTTATCTGAGCGGCAGTTTTGGAGAAGGTGGTGGAACCAATTTCCTTGAAATCAACTGCGTGAGAGATGTCTTGGATAATTCAAAGATATTCCGGATGCCGCAGTGGTGATGGCTTGATGGATTGTGTTCGGTTTCATGAAACCTGACAATCTATAAGGCATGTAATGCCAAATTGCAGAGCAGGTAGTGGTAAATTGCGGGACAAGTAATGGCAGTTTGCAGAGCAAGGAACGCATGGCCTTAACCTGAAAAGATGGGTGAATATGAAAAGCGACTCGTCAAGAAGTGGATACTTCTGGCGAGTCGCTTTTTCATTTAAGCAGTTGTCTGCTATATAGTTATTTCCGGATGCTTAATGAACCGATAGTCTTGGGATTAATTGCCATAGCATTTCACCTCAGAACCGTCGTAGCTTACGGCTGTGATGTAAGCAGGCTTCTCGGATGAATTCCATACGCAGAGCGTGTAGGTGGGAGCGTAGTTGCCGCTGGATCCGCGATAGCCGTGTCCGTAGTTGGTCATGTGGAGGAGCTTGCCGTTGGAATCATAGGTCTTGAAACCTACTACATTGGGCCAGCTGGCGTGTTCGATGCGGATGTTGCTGCCGCTCACCGAGCATCCCGTTCCCACGGGGATGTCTGTGGGAACTGTAGCGTGCTGCTCGAAAGCATACGCGTTGCGTGAGTCAATGTAGAAGATTCCGTCCGGTGCCTTTGGATAGTTTTTAGAGGCAATGTAAGCTTTGGCGTCGTCAATCATCTGTTGTGTAATGGTGAGCTGACGGTTGGCATAGTCGTTGATCATCTCGTCGACGGGCAACAGGAAACCTGTCTGCTCGAAGAAATCGGTGAAGTCGGTCTTGGTGATATCGCACCAAGCCTTGCAGAAGTTGATCTGTTTTTGCCCGTCATTCATGCTGTTGACGGCGTTGTCTGTGCGCATTTTCTCATAGATATCGGGATAAGCGTCGTAGCACTGGTTTGCGAAACGCGACCAGCAGAGCAGGTTATAGAACGCGCAGAGTGTGACAAAGACATCATTGTTGACCGATGGAATAAGGGTGTGTTTCTTCATGATGCCTTTCTCTAAATAGTCATAGTAACGGAATCCGTTCGACTCATTTTCCAAACGGTGATAGCCGTCTGGGCGCAGTTTGTGCTCAACGTAGGCTGACATGATATTGTTGGTCACCTCGGTCAGGCCAATCCAAAGCATGCCGGTGGTCTGGTTGTTGTGTCCCAGCTCATGTGCCATACCCCAAAAATCGAAGTAGGACGGTGTAGAGGTGATGGCCTGCGCCAGGGCGCTGTAGGGAATGCAGCATCCGTCATTGCTGGCATGATAGAGACCACCACTCGTAGCCACAGTAGTAACCATCTGATGGTTGCCATATTCACGGTTGTGCTTGATTAATCCAAGCAGTTCATGCTCATAGTAGACTATGCTGTCGAAGGTGGAGGCGTTCCAATAGCCGTCAGGGCAGGACGAGCGCAGTTTGTCAAGTGGGAACACTACCTGGCAATATTTGCCTTGGAAGTCGAAGCAGTCGCCCGGTGCTTTGGCGATTTCTGCAAGATAATCTTCATTGGTTTCACCGCCGGCTAAGTCGAAATAGCCGTTTTGGGTGCCGTTGAGGAAGTGGATGGCCACTTTGGGATCGGAGGCATAGAGCGCTTTCTGGTCATAATAGTTGATGTATCCATTTCCGTTATTGGTCGGTGTGATGATGTTCAAACCGTCGTGCAATGCATAGGTGCTTTGCTCGTATTCAGTAGGTCCGAAGTTGCGCACTTGCAGCCTTACATTCTTGTCGCCAATGCCTTGACAGACAATGCCTGTGGCGATGCCTTTTCTGAAGTAGATACCGGTTGGGTTCTCGCGGTTGCTGTAGGAGTGGCTTGTCTTCAGTTCTTCGCGCAAGGCCGAATAATTGTAGTAAGCCTTGAAGGTATCGACACGATATTTCATATCATAGGAACCGTCGAGCAGTTGCGCGGCAACGGCTCGCAATCCTGAATTCTTGATGGCAAAGAGATCATCTTTCGTGACGAATGGCAGCAACTGCGTGCAGAGTTTATCAGCGAAATAGTAGTCGCGGTCGGAGGAGAAATTGGCATCTGTAGCCTCATTGGCTGCCTGCCGTATGACCAGGTTGCGTATGGTTTTTCCATCTCTGCTGGTGAGGATGATGTTTGCGTAGCGGTCAGCAAGCAGATAGTTGAAGTCGCTGAAGAGAGCAAGGTTGCCATTAGGCTCTTTCTTCACAGTGAGCCAGTCGGCGTTGTTAGTGAAGGAGAAGGCATAGTCAGCATTGGATGCCACGGGAATAGTGGTGAAGTCGTTGTTGCAGGTCAGGTTGACGGTGTCATTGCCGGCTATAATATAAGGTGCAGGCGCTGTTCCGTCGTCCAGTTTCAGTTGAGCACTAGCCGGAACAGTGACCAATGCAAGCGCAAGGGCGGGTAATATATAGTTCAGTTTCATTTCCTTATATATTTATTTGATGATAACTTTTTTTCCATTATGGATGAAGATACCCTTTGTGGGGGCAGTCACACGGACTCCCTGAAGTGTGTACCAGTCTCCGTTGGAGGCAGGAGAGTCTGTATGTATGTTTTCAATGCCAGTCGGGTCGACGACGTTGAACGGCTGTGAGACAAGCTCGATATTGGGATAATAGCGTGATGTGACATGGAGTTGGACGCCTTTTTGTGCGTTCTTGAACGTGAAACGGTTGGAGGCGACGTTGTAGTCGGTGCCAGACTGAAGGGTTTCGCCTGCACCATTAGTGACGGTCACCTGTGGTGTGATGTTGGCATTCCAGGCGTTGCGTGCCAAGAAATCACGCCAGTCTTGACGCTCGTTCACGTTGACATCTTCTGACAGGAAGAAAGGTTGTTGAGTTCCAATCTCATGAACGTCCATAACGTAGTCACGTGAGGTCGTATTATAGATGGTCGGCATCGATTTGAAATACAACTTGTTGTCAGACAGACAGATGTAGGACAGGGTGGAGTCGGCTTCGTCGTTCCATGTAATGTTGTCGAGCTCGTTGTTATTGACGATGACACTTTCGACGTAAGGAGCCTGTGAGATGTCGAGTGTAGCCAGTTTGTTGTGGCCCAACCATACATCACGCAGATGCGACATTTTTGAGGCATCTAATGTCTCAATCTCGTTTTGTGTGGCGACGATTGTTTCCAGCAGGGTGCTTCCAGCGATGTTAAGGCTGGAAATCTGGTTGTTCTGGCAGAACAATGTCTGCAGTTGTGACATGTTGGAGGCGTT
Source organism: uncultured Prevotella sp. (assembly GCA_964411005.1). Classification (GTDB taxonomy): domain Bacteria; phylum Bacteroidota; class Bacteroidia; order Bacteroidales; family Bacteroidaceae; genus Prevotella. Next base: position 11,302 of record CAYPJA010000038.1, read on the forward strand.
GGGAAGCTCTTTCAGTTGGTTATTGGCACAACTGAGGCATACCATGCTGCTGGAGAGAGTCTGAGTGATGGCGTCCAGTTGATTGTTGGAACAGTTCAGATAGCGCAACACGTTTCCCCGGAGACGGAGGTCTGTGAGCTTGTTTCCTTGCACGTCGAGTTCAGCCAAGGCTGTGTGGTTGCGCAGATTGAGTGAGGTCAGCTCGTTGCCGGCAACATAGAGTCTCTGCAGGCCTGTGCGTACCTTGCTCAAGTCAATATCTGTCAGGCCGTCATCAGGTGCATAGATGGCGGTGATGTTGTCGCGACTCGATAGAGTGAAGGTCTGCGATTTCAACTTCAGCTCAACAGGAATAGCACGGGAGAGAAACTCATCGGTTGTTCCGTCGGCCCATGTAATGGTGGCGTGCACGCCGGCATTGAGTGCCAGTGTGAAAGTCTCGCCAACGGCTTTGCTGGTCGTCATGTTAATGTCCTCGGCATGGGCATTGAGTCCCGAGAATGCCAGGAGAGCGGCCAATAATAGCTTGTAATTTTTAAACATTGATGTACGTAAATAGTTAATAGATACCTTGTATTGTGCAAAGTTAGCCAAAAGTTGATAAAGAGGCAAGCATTTAACTATATTTTGGAAAAAAAAACAAGCCTGCAAAAAGGCTTGCAGGCTTGATAAATGATGTTTTATTGCAGTTTTCTGATTACTTTTTCCATCTGCTCACCGAGACCGATGGTATAGCCTTGTGACGAGAATACAACCCGGTTGAAGGTGTCTGCAATGATGAATATAGGTAACTGTCGTTCGTTTTTCATCTTCATCTGAACGGCTATTTGATGTCGGATCTCTCCATTTGGGTCAATACCAAATATTGTTTTTGTGGGTAGTTGTCCGAATTCCTGTGAGTTGAATTTTCTTGCATCTTCCTCACTCTCAAAAAGAAGTACGAGTGGTCGTCCCCAATCATCGAGAGACTGCTTTACCTTTGCAATGTCGTGCAGGGCGTGATTGGTGGGTTCCTGTCCGACACCGATAATTCCTACGACGAAATAGCCACGGCCGGTCTGTGAAAGTATGGAAACGGGTTCCTGAGCTTTTGTGGTCGATATGCCATTGTCTGTTTGCTTGCCGGTTCTTTTCAGAAATTTCGACTCACTGTTGAAGGTACCGATGACGCTCACTTCATCGCTGTTCTGGCGGAGGATGAGGTCAAGTGTAGTGGTCTGGCCTTTACGTATGGTGAAGGTTTGGTTGGCTGACAGTATGGAACCGTTGGCCAAACGTGTTCCTGTGACCAGAATATATGTTCCGCAGTCGAGGCGTGTGCCGTTTCGGAAGGTATTGTTCCAACTGGTACCGCCTCCCATGTCGACCTGTCCTTCATCGAAGTTGAGCAGTTGTTCTTGGCCGTCTACGATGCGGGAGATGGTGAAGTGGGAATAGTATTTCGGGTCGTCAAGATATTTTGTAGGCTGATAGCGTAGTACGAGCGTTCCCGTGGGAGCCGCTTTTTGCTCGCTGACTTCGAAATTGACATCCACCCATTCACCGTTCAGTCGGTATTGCACTTTAGAGGTGATGATATCCTTACGTGCCTCTATACCGATGGAACGGGCTATGTCGACAAAAAAGATATCGCGTGAGCGACTGTCGGTTATCCGACTGCGCCATACACCTACAGGAGTCTGAGCGATGCGCAGGGCCTTGGTGTCGGGGTTTAGACGAATATTCTTCTGCACCCATGTGACCAGCAGGGACGGATTCTTCCTGAAAGCGTCTTTTGTGGCATTGTCGAAGACACCCTGCAATAAGTGCTTGAAGGGTTGGATAATCATCTCGTCTTCTACACGCGGGCAGAGCTGGGGACTCTCGGCCGTCATGTTATCGTCGAGAATGTCCATCGACATGTCACGTAAATCCTTGTCGGAAAGACTTTTCAGCAATTTTATCGCGCGTTCTTGCTGATTCGGATATTTGTTGAAGAAATCCCGGATGGTACGCCAGTTGCCACGGGCGGTGACGAGTAGTGTATCAAGTGTTGTCTTGATGTTGGATGTTGGATGGTAGAATGTAGCCTCATAGGCCTTGCGAATAGAGTCTTCGCGTGCAAACCGCATCTTGTTGGCTGCGACTTGAGCGTCGTTTACAGCGGGCATGTCGGCATGCTCGACGGGCGGAACTATGTCGAAGGAGTCGAGCGGGGTGAATTCTTGCTGGAATCGGTTAAGGCGAATTGTGATGTTTTTGTCTTTGCCGAAACTGGCTTTGGTGAAGCCGTAATGTCCGTTCTTGCTGGCCCAGACGATGAGGTCGCCCTTGCCTGCGGTGAGAAATGTAGCTCCTTGTGCGTCTGTGTATTTTGTTACGGCGGTGTAAAATTCAGCATAGTTGTATATTTTGAATTCTACTTTTGCCTTGTCGACAGGATTGTTTTGGGTATCAACGATATGGAAGTCAATGCGTGCGGTGGAGGCATAGTTGTCGATGAGGTTGATTTCTGTGAAGTTACTGGTGCGTAACACCACTTCCTCCGGTCCTCGATAGTCGCCGAAAGCGCGTGTGTGCATGAGCATGGCCCGCGAGGCGGGTGCGTTGAACCATCCTAAATTCAGTACGGGTTCTGGTTCGCAGGCCCCGAGAAACCACCACCGACCGTCAGCCCAGGCTTCCACCCAAGCATGATTGTCGTCTGTATGTGCCCATCGGGGCGTATACACTTGTCGGGCTGGGATGCCAATGGCTCTTAAAGCGGCTACCGTGAAGGTAGATTCCTCGCCGCAGCGGCCCAGTGCGTTTTTGACGCAGGCCAAAGGTGACAGCGTACGGGCGTCAGACGGATTGTAGGTGACGTGCTCGTGACACCAGTGGTTTACTTCGAGAATGGCCTGTTGCATGGTCATGCCTTTGACACGCTCTTTTAGTTCACGATAAAACACGGTACGTGAGGAGTCGAGGTTCTCGTTGTTGACTCGTACGGGCAGGACAAAATGGCGAAAAAGTAACTCGGGTACGTCTTTGCCCCATGTCATTTCTTGCCGGGCCAGGAAACTCATGCGTACGTTTTGTACGTAGAAATCGGTGGTATAGTCGGTGGCATCAGCCAGCGGCATATAGGCATAGAGGAATTTCACGGCTTCCGTCTCCTCTATACTGATGGTGGCATCAGTTGGATGATAGAATTGTTGTCCGATAAGTCTTATCTTCTCTGTGAAAGCCTCCTCAACAGAGTTGCGGTAGTTGTCGTCGGTGATAAAGTGATTGTCGGCGATGACTGACGCTGCGTCCAGCAGCAGAGTGATGAGTAATAGCAACTGTTTCATGTCTTATTGATGATGTTTTGAGGTAGCCAGAATAGCTTTTGAAAAAGAAAGGGTGACTTTCTTTTCGGACATGTGTAAAGCATATCCGGTAAGAGAGTCACCCTTGATGTTCTAATTTTATTTGCACTTGACAGGCATTTTGTCAATGCGCCGTTGATGGCGCCCGCCTTCAAAGTCGGTTGAGAAGAACTCGTCCATAATGCGGCGTGCCATGTCATTGTTGATGAATCGACCGGGCATGACCAGTACGTTGGCGTTGTTATGTTGGCGCACGAGATGTGCTATCTCCGGCATCCAGCACAGCCCTGCTCGTATTGTCTGATGCTTGTTGAGAGTCATGGCAATACCTTCGCCTGATCCGCAGATGCCAATGCCCGGATAGACCTCGCCTTTCTCAATTCCTTCGGCGAGTGCATGTGCGTAGTCGGTATAGTCGCAGCTCTCGGCAGAATACGTACCGTAGTCCTTATAGGGCAAGCCCTTTTCGTCAAGGTATTGCTTGACATACTGCTTCAAGGCGAACCCCGCATGGTCGCTGGCCAAGCCTACAACTTTTATATCCATATTCTTATTTCTCCAGAAATTCCTTTACTTGCTTGTAGACATTCTCGCCTGTATAGCCGAGTTTTTCGTCAAGCACCTTGTAGGGTGCCGAGAATCCGAAGCTCTTCATACCGAATATCTTGCTGTTGGGGCCGATGCCAACCAGTCCTTCCAACGTGCAAGGCAGTCCGGCTGTCATGCCGAATTTCTTGACATCGTAAGGAAGGACGGCTTCCTGGTATTCCTTAGACTGGCGGCGGAAGAGTCCTTCTGAGGGAGCACTGACTATACGCACCTTGTAGCCGTCCTTGCGGAGAGCAGGTACGCCGGCTTCAAGTGTCGACACCTCTGATCCCGAAGCCACCAGAATGACATCTGGGTGCTCGTCGGAACCTGCTACGACGTAGGCTCCTTTGCGGCCTTGCTCATAGTCGTTGCCTTCAGGCAGTTTGGCAATGCCTTGACGCGAGAGGATGAGTGCTGTCGGCGTGTCCATGTTCTCCATGGCCATGGCCCAGCACACGGTGGTTTCATCGGCATCGGCCGGCCGGAAGACACGTACGCTGTCTTGGCCCTTATGGTTTTGCAATTTCTCCATCAGTCGGATTTGTGCTTCCTGCTCCACGGGTTCGTGTGTGGGGCCATCCTCGCCGACGCGGAAGGCATCGTGGGTCCACACAAACTTCACTGGTACACCCATTAGGGCAGCCATACGTACGGCTGGTTTCATATAATCGGAGAAGACAAAGAATGTACCCATAGCAGCAATGACACCACCGTGGAGCATCATGCCGATACACATGTCGGCCATGGTCAGTTCGGCAACACCGGCCTGGAAGAAAGCTCCTGTGAAGTCCCCTTTCTGTAAGGCGTGTGTCTGCTTGAGGAAACCATCGGTCTTGTCTGAATTGGAAAGGTCTGCAGATGCACAAATCATGTTGGGTACCTGTTTGGCCAATTCGGAGAGGCAAGCTGCCGATGCGGCACGTGTGGCTGATCCTTCCTTCTGTACGACCTTGCTCCAGTCAACTTGGGGGGCTTTGCCTGAGAACCATTCGTCCATCTGAGCGGCCTTTTCCGGATTCTGCTTGCGCCAGTCTGTCTCTTCGGCACGGCGTGCAGCTACAATCTTTTTGAGCTCTTCGCGGCGGTTGGCATAGAGTTGCTTTACGTCGTCGAAGATGACGAACGGGTTGTCAGGATTGCCACCGAGGTTCTTGACGGTGTTGATGTAGGCACCATCGCCCAATGGAGCTCCGTGGGTCTTGATGCTGTGCTCATAGCTTGTGCCGTCAGCCTTTAGTGCCCCTTTGCCCATGATGGTCTTGCCCATGATGAGCGTCGGACGTTCTTTTTCCAATTGAGCCTCACGGAGTGCGCCTCGGATTTGCTCAACGTCGTTTCCGTTAATCTCTATGACATTCCATCCCCATGCTTTGTATTTTGCAGCAGTGTCTTCTTTCATCACCTCGTCGGTTCCGGTGGAGAGCTGAATATCGTTGGAATCATAGAACATGATGAGATTGTTCAGTCCCAGTACACCGGCGATGCGTCCCACTCCCTGTGAGATTTCTTCCTCAACGGCACCGTCGGAGATGTAGGCATAGATCTTATGTTGCATCATCGTCTTGCCAAGCCGTGCTTCCAGAAATTTCTCGGCTACGGCTGCACCGGCAGCAATGGCATGTCCCTGACCGAGTGGGCCTGATGAATTCTCAATGCCGTGGGCCACATCCAACTCGGGATGACCAGGACAGGGAGATCCCCATTGGCGGAACTGCTTGATGTCATCAATCGTGAAATGGCCACGGAGCGTGAGTCCAGCATAGAGCATGGGACTCATGTGGCCGGGATCAAGGTAAAACCGATCACGGCCTGTCCATGTGGGGGCTTCTGGGTCATAGACTAGAAACTCAGAAAACAGCACGTTGATGAAGTCGGCACCACCCATGGCACCACCGGGATGGCCTGAGTTGGCCTTTTCAACCATTGAGGCAGCGAGAATACGGATATTGTCGGCTGCATGGTTCATCACTTTTACGTCATTCATTTTATGGTGTCTTAAATTAATTGCTTGTTGCAAAGGTACTGCAAACCGTAGACAATACAAAACAAATTGTCTCTAAATTTTAGTTGGCAGGGAGCAGTAGGCCTTATTTGATGTGGTTATTTCAAGTTTAGAACCACTACAGACTTGGCTGGTATCTTTGCTTTCAGTGTGTTGCGGCTCAACTTCATTTTGTTGAAAACGGTTTCCTTGATGGTCTCTGGATGGTCGAAGTCGTTGTAGTCGGTGACGTTCTTAGAGGTCAGAATACTGCCTGTCACTGATTTCACATCCGTTCCATCGAAACTGATAGTTACTTCTTGCGCCTTGTCCAAACTTGTATTGGCGAGTGAAACGATAATTCCGTTGTCAGTCTTGCGGGCTGCTGATACCGATACGCTTGGGATCTTGTAGTCGGTGGCCCTATACATTTTGTTTCCAGTTACAGTGATGGAGTCTTCTTGAATGTCGAAAGGAAGGTAGGTTGCATCCTGAAATCCTTTGTACATTTTAAATATATAGTAGGTGGGTGTCAGTACCATGTGTCCCGTTCCCTTGGTGTCGGTAAGAATCATCGACTGCAAAACATTCACCACCTGCGCGATGTTGGCCATGCGTATACGGTCGGTGTGGCGCTGGAAGACGTTTAGGGTCAGTGCCGCCACCATGGCGTCGCGCATGGAGTTCTGTTGATATAGATGACCTTTGATCGTGCCAGGCTCTTCGTCCCACCATGTTCCCCATTCGTCAACGAGCAGACCTATTCTCTTCTGCGGATCTTTCTTGTCCATGATGGCGCAGTGCTTCTTGATGACTTATTCTATTTGCAGACATTTGCTGAGTGTCCAATAGTATTCCTGATTGTCAAACTGTGTGGCGGATCCCTTGTGATTGCTCCAGTCTTTCACGGTGTAGTAG
>CAYPJA010000039.1:0-18071 GCA_964411005.1 uncultured Prevotella sp.
AGATGATCAAGAAGATTCTTGTCTCGCAGCCGCAACCGGCCAGTGAGAAATCTCCCTACTATGACTTGGAAAAGGAATTTGGCGTGAAGTGCGTCTTTCACCCGTTCTTCAAGGTTGATGGCCTCTCGGCGAGGGAATTCCGTCAGCAGCACATCAACCTGCTCGACTATACGGCCGTGGTCTTCACCTCGCGTCATGCCGTCGACAATTATTTCAACCTCGCCAAGGAGCTCCGCGTCACCATACCGGAGACCATGAAGTATTTCTGCGTCATAGAGACCATCGCCCTGTATATTCAGAAATACATTCAGTACCGCAAGCGCAAGGTTTTCTTCGGCACGACAGGCAAGATAGACAGCCTTCTGCCGCAGATGGTGCGTCATAAGGACGAGAAATACCTCGTTCCGCTGAGCAGCGTCCACAACGACAGCATCAAGGATGTGCTCGACAGCAAGAAGCTGAGCCACACCGAATGCGTGATGTATCGCACGGTGAGCAACGACTTCACCGACGAGCAGAAGGCGCGGTTCGATTTCGACATGCTCGTCTTCTTCAGCCCCACCGGCGTGAAGGCACTCAAGAAGAACTTCCCCGACTTTGAGCAGGGCGACATCAAGATTGCCGCCTTCGGCCCCGCCACCGCCAAGGCCATCACCGACGAGGGGCTGCGTCTTGACCTGGAGGCTCCTTCGAAGGAGTACCCGTCGATGACGGCTGCCTTGGAAGACTTCCTCAAGAAGAACAAGCGCTGATTCCCACCCTCCTTGATACATCCATCAATGACAGGCAACACCCTTTGCAAGGACGAGCGGCTGCATGGCCGCGACACCGTCAGCAGGCTCTTTGAGGGAAAGAGCCTGTCGCTTTCGGCTTTCCCGCTGCGGGCCGTGTGCCTGGTCAGCGACGCCATCGCCGGTGAGCCTCCCGTGCGAATGCTTGTCAGCGTGCCCAAGCGGTTGCTTCACCATGCCGTCGGCCGCAACCGCGTCAAGCGGCAGGTGCGCGAGGCCTTCCGTTGCCACAAGCGGTCGTTGGCCGGCATCGCGGTGGCAGAAGGACTCACCGTCAGCGTGGCCTTCATCTGGATTGACGGCAATCTCCACAGCTCGGCGCGCGTAGCGCGCAGCGTCAACAGTCTGCTCACGCGCATCGGCGAGCGCGTAGCCGCCAAGAGCGGTAGCGGCAGCACCGCAGCTGCAAAAACAGCAGAAGAGGGGGACGGCCATGCCATCGGCTGATTCGTCACGTGATTCGTCACGACAAGGCTCGCGCCGGCCGTTCAGCTTGTTGGGCCGCTTGCTCACGTGGGCTCTCCTGTTGCCCATTCTGTTCTATCAGAGATGTGTCAGCCCCTGCACGCCGCCCTCCTGCCGCTTCACGCCGACCTGTTCCGAATATGCCCGGCAGGCACTCATCAAGTATGGTCCCATCAAGGGACTTTGGCTCGCCATCAAGCGCCTCTGCAAGTGCCACCCGTGGGGAGGAAGCGGATACGACCCCGTGCCCTGACCGCATGCGCCAATGCCGGCAATACCGACTAATCACCAACCCAACAAAATAAATCTTTTTATTATTCATTCGATGACAAAGAATTTCGTAGAAGAACTGAAATGGCGCGGCATGCTCGCACAGATTATGCCTGGAACCGAAGATTATCTCAATGAGAATCTCACCTCCGGATACCTCGGTACTGACCCCACCGCCGACTCGCTCCACATCGGACATCTCTGCGGCATCATGATGCTTCGCCACTTCCAGCGGTGCGGCCACAAGCCCTACCTGCTCGTCGGTGGTGCCACTGGCATGATCGGTGACCCTTCGGGCAAGAGTCAGGAGCGCAATCTCCTTGATGCCGACACCCTGCGCCACAACCAGGAGGCCATCAAGAAGCAGGCTTCCCGTTTCCTCGACTTCGACGGCAACGAGCCCAACAAGGCCGAGCTGGTCAACAACTACGACTGGATGAAGGACTACAAATTCCTCGACTTCGTGCGCGACATCGGCAAGCACATCACCGTCAACTACATGATGGCCAAGGACAGCGTGCAGCAGCGGCTCAATGGTACGGCCCGCGACGGACTCTCCTTCACCGAGTTCACCTATCAACTCCTGCAGGGCTACGACTTCCTCTATCTCTATCAGCAGCACGGTGTGCGCATGCAGCTTGGCGGCAACGACCAGTGGGGCAATATGACCACGGGAACGGAACTCATACGCCGCACTCTTGGCAACGAGACTCAGGCCTTCTGCCTCACCTGTCCGCTCATCACCAAGGCCGACGGAAAGAAGTTCGGCAAGACCGAGAGCGGCAACGTATGGCTCGACCGCAACCGCACGACGCCCTATGCTTTCTATCAGTTCTGGCTCAACGTCACCGACAACGATGCCGAGCGCTATATCAAGATATTCACCGACCTCGACCGGGAGACCATCGAAGCCCTCGTGGCTGAGCACAAGCTGGATCCCGGACGCCGCATCCTTCAGCACCGGCTTGCCGACGAGGTCACCACTATGGTTCATTCGAAGCAAGACCTCGACATGGCTATTGCTGCCTCTGCCATCCTCTTTGGCAAGGCCACCAAAGACCAACTGGCACAGCTTGATGAGGCTACGCTCAACGATGTCTTCAAGGATGTTCCCCACTACGACTTGCCCAAGGATCAGCTTGGCGGCCCGGCCGTCGACCTCTTCTGTCAGGACGGTTGGCAGATCTTCCCTTCCAAGAGCGAGATGCGTAAGCTGGTCAAGGGTGGAGGCGTCAGTCTTAATAAGGAGAAACTCCAGGCTTTCGACCAGCCTGTCACGGCCGACGACCTCATCGACGGCAAGTATCTCCTTGTGCAGCGCGGTAAGAAAAACTATTATCTCATCACAGTGGTCGGCTAAGCATTGCCCCGGCCGGCTCCATGCAGGAGCCACTCATGAAGATAGCCCGAAGCGACCCCATGTCGGGGTACCGCCTCGGGCTATTTCTTTGCTTTTGCTCTTGGATTTAGCGCGTCCTCAGCATCTCCTTATTCCTCTGTATAGACAACCTGCACGATGGTCTGACCGACAGCCTTGAGCGTGTTCCGGTCGATGGCTTGCATGTCGTCGGCCATGGTGTGCCATGTGGGCCCGAAGGAGCTTTGTGCGCAGTCGGGATAATAGGGAATGATGTCGATGGTTGCTATGCCCGCGTTCCGGTTGAGAGGAAGGTGATCGTCGGTGACCATGCCGCCCGGCTGCTTGGGAAAGAAGCTGGCATAGCCTGCCTGCCGTGCGGCGCGCCATACCTTTTTGACCACGTCGGGAGCATATTGCATGGATATGCCTTCCTGATAGAACTGGGCTCCGCTGCCTCCGACCATGTCGAGCAGGATGCCGTAGCGGGCCTCATAGCCCTCGGGCAGGTTGCGGGAAAAATATTGTGCGCCGAGAGCCCAGCTGTCGGAGCTGCCTTCCTGGTTGTCGGCCCATTGCGGCGTGCCCCAGTCTTCAGCGTCGAAGCAGACAAAGTCGATGCCGAGTGTCGTCATCGGGAGTGCGTTGGCTTGCAGCAGACGCGCCAGCTCCAGCATCACAGCCACACCCGAGGCGGCGTCGTTGGCGGCGAGGATGGGCTTGCGCCAGTTGGTCGAGTCGGGGTCGTTGTCGGCCCAAGGGCGACTGTCCCAGTGTGCGCAGAGCAGGATTCGGGTTGTGGCGCGTGGGTTGTGGCGTGCCAGGATGTTGGTGGCATGCAGCGTAGTGCCGTCGTAGCCGGTAAGGTCGGCCTTCTGGGTGGTCACCTCGCAGCCATAGGCCTTAAACTTCCCGATGATCCACTGGGCGCAACGCTCGTGTCCCTCGGTGTTCATGGCGCGCGACCCGAAGTCGCATTGCGCTTCCGTGAAGGCATAGGCCGAGTCGGCATTGAAGGAGGGGCCTACGGGGTTGAGCCTTTCGGCAGCCTCTTCCATGGCCTCCGGACTTTCGGCTTTGGCCCGCTCATGGCTGACGACATAGGCACCGATGCCGATGGCGGCAACGGCAAAAATGCCTATAAGAATCTTCATTTTCATATGCTGGTTGTTTTCATGTTTTCTACTTGTGACATGACGCGCAGCCAGTTGCCGCCCCATATCTTGGCAATATCGTGCTCGCTGTAGTGACGGCTGAGCAGCTGACGGGTAAACTGGATGAGCTCGGAGGCGTCGCGCAGTCCGCAGACACCGCCGTCGCCGTCAAAGTCGGTGCCGAGTCCCACGTGGTCGATGCCCATCACGGCGATGGCATGTTCCAAATGGGCGATGGCGTCCATGATGTCAGCTTCTCCGACCTGACGCAGGAATCCGTGGTAGAGCGTGATATGGGCCACGCCACCTTTCGCGGCGAGGGCCCGCAGCTGGTCGTCGGTGAGGTTGCGCGGCACGTCGCAGAGGCTTTTGCAGTTGGAGTGCGAGCAGACGATGGGTGTACTGCTGATGTCGAGCGCGTCGTAGAAGCTCTTTTCGGCGGCGTGGCTGAGGTCGACCATGATTCCGCACTCGTTCATGGCGCGAATCACCTTCTCGCCGAACGCGCTCACGCCGTTGTGTGTGCCGGAGCCGCGCGCGCTGTCGCAGATGTCGTTGTCGCCGTTGTGACAGAGCGTGATGTAGACTACGCCGCGGCGCGCGAAGCGCTTCACGTTGTCCGGGTCGTGGTTGAGCGCCAGTCCGTTCTCAATGCCGAGCATGATGCTCTTGCGTCCGAGCCGCTTGTTCTCACAGAGGTCAGCCGGCGTTCGGGCCAGACTGACGTAGGCGCTGTTGTCGTTGACGATGCGCTCTATCTTGTCGAAGATGAGGTCGGCATATCCGTCGGGTGTGATGGAGAGGCGGGTGGTGCCGTCTTCGTCGTTCGAGGTGATGTAGCGGTCGGCCAACGTGGGGTTGAAACGCTTGATGCCCGCCAGGTCGATGTTGTCGGAGAAGGTCTCGCCGGGTTTGGGTTGCGGCAGATAGGCCACCATGGTGACGGCGTCGGTGCGTCCCTCGGTCATCTTGTGGAGGTCATAGAGGATGCGCGGGTCGCGGTGGGCGAACTCCACTCCTTGCGGAAAGAACATCGGCGTGTCGCAGTGGGTGTCGAGGGTGAGCATGCGTCGGTGCAGGCTCTTGGCCGTGCGGAACGCCCTGGCCTCGTCGGTGAGCCAGCGGAAGACTCTCAATCCCTCCTCGTGCAGCCATTCGGGGTGCCATTGCACGCCGAGTATCGACTTCAGCTCATTGCTCTCTATGGCCTCAACGGTGCCGTCGGGAGCCTTGGCGACGACGCGCAGGTGCGGCCCTGCCTCGTCTACGGCCTGATGGTGGAACGAGTTGACGCAGATGCGGCTGGCCTGATAGATGTCGTGGAGCGTCGACCCACTGTCGATGTTGACGCTGTGGGTGGGCTCGCTGCGGTCGGCATTCTGGCTGTGTTTGATTGTTGGGTTGGCCATGTCTTGGCAGACATGGCCGCCGAGGGCCATGGCCAGCGTCTGTATGCCGCGGCAGATGCCGAGCATGGGCACCTGCCGGTTGTAGGCCATTCGGCAAAGCATGAGCTCGGCGCAGTCGCGCTCGCTGTTGATGTTGCCGAGTCCCGGACGGGGCTCTTCACCTGCCCAGAGCGGGTTGTAGTCGGCACCGCCGGTGAAGACGATGCCGTCGAGGGCGTCCAGCGTGTCTGCGATGACGGCCGTGTCGGCTATGGGCGGCAGCACGACGGGCGTTCCCCCTGCTGCGAGAATCTGCTTATGGTAGCGGTCGCGCAGGCTGATGTCGGGCTCGCTGTAGTTGGCCGTGAGGCCGATGAGCGGTCGTCCGCCCGCCTCGGGGAAGCGGTGGTAGGCAGGCTCCAGACAGGAATCGATGTGGAAGCGCATGTCGGTCTTCACTCCTCGGTGCTGATGGGAATCTCGCGCTTGATGCTCTGCTCCAGCGAGATGAGCGTCTCGGTGCTCACCACGCCCTCGATGGTCTGCATCTTGCTGTTGAGCAGGTGCATGAGTTGCTCGTTGTCTTTGGCGTAGAGCTTGATGAGCATGGTGTAGGGACCGGTGGTGAAGTGGCATTCCACGATTTCGGGTATCTCGGCCAGCTTTGCCACCACCTCTTTATACAGTGATCCCCGTTCCAGCGTGATGCCTACGTAGGTGCAGGTGGAATAGCCGAGACTCTTGGGGCTGACGTCGAAGCCGCTTCCGGTGATGACGCCGTTTTCAACGAGGTGTTGCACGCGTTGGTGGATGGCCGCGCGGGAAACGCCGCATTCGGCAGCCACGTCCTTGAATGGGATGCGCGCGTTCCGTGACAGGATGTTCAGAATCTTTTTATCAAGCAAATCGATCTTGTCCATAGATATTTTTTAGTTTGGTTACATTATGTAAGCAAAAGTAATGATTATAATTGATATGGACAACAAAATGAACGGAAAATTTGCCCTATCCGCGCATTTTGTAATGGTCTGTTTCTTTTCTTGTCTTCAATCTGCCATCTTTTGCAGGGTCAAAGACCATCTTTCACAATCCATTTAGCCATTTCTTACACGCCAATCCATCATCTTTATACATGGCAAAAGATTACGGCCGCCGGCTTTTCGCGGATGGCGGCTTGCGTGGGATGTGGCAAAAGATGGTGAAGGGTATGCACAAAAAAATGCACGGATAATTGACGTTATCCGTGCATCTGACTGTTATGCGGGCCTGCCGGGGCCTCGCTTTTGGTTTTTCCCCTTGTGTTGGGCTGAGGGATTATTTCTTTTTGCCTTTGGCGTTCTTCCGCAGTCCCATCTTGTTCATCTGGATAGGAGCCTTGCCTTTGGCGTTCTTCTCCAGACCCATCTTGTTCATTTCGCCCGGAGTCTTGTCTTTGTCCTTTGTCTCCTGCGGCTCGATGTCGTCGAGCTCGACGGTGAAGATCAGGGTGGAGTAGGGCTTGATGGCACCGGCCTGACGCTCTCCATAGGCGAGGTTCTGCGGGATGTAGAGCTCCCACTTCGAGCCGACGGGCATCAAGGTCAGGGCCTCAGTCCAGCCCTTGATGACCTGGTCGCAGCGGAAGGAGCTGGTCTGCGGGTTGCGCTTGTAGGAACTGTCGAAGACATTGCCGTCGATGGTCTTGCCCTCATATTTCACTTTCACCTTGTCAGTGGCCGTCGGCTTGGCGCCTGTGCCCATGGTGATGACTTTGTATTGCAGACCCGAAGGCAGCGTGACGACGCCATCCTTGCCCTTGTTGTCGGCCAGCCAGGCCTCGTTCTCGGCCTTATACTTGGCGTTGGCGGCATCGCGTACTTCCTTGGCACGCTTTGATACCATCTCATAGCCAGACAGCGGCGTGAAGATGGCGGTGTCGTTGGCCAGTGCGGCGGCAAAGCCGGCGTGGAAGATGCTGTCGGTGATGCTGTAGGGGCTGCCCTCGAAGTCGCGGCGTGCGGAGGGGAGGATGCGCTGGTCGGTCATGGATGCCACCTGGTATCCGGCCGCATAGGCGCGGAAGTGAGGGTCGTTCTGCTTCTTGACGGCCTCGCGGAAGCCGAGGATGAAGTCGGCCATGTAGGCTGTGTCAACGTTGAGCTGCTGCTGGAGATAGGGAATGAGCCCCTGTGTGGCGGCCATGCCGGAGGCAAAGCTCAGCGAGTCGTTGGTGGTCTGGAGCACGATCTGCTCCAGCTTCACCGGTTCCTTCTTCTTGTCTTTCTTCTTGCCGGCCCACGCGGTGGTGTTGGCGGCAGAGAGAATCAGTGCGAATAAAAGTATCTTTTTCATTGTTTGAAGTTGATAAGAATGTGTGTTCGCCTTAGCGCTGTGGGACAGCGGGGGCGGAAGCCGTGGCAGCGGGCTCAGCCTTGACGAGCGTCACCTTGAAGATGAGGGTCGAGAAGGGCTGGATCTGACCGGCCTGGTTGGCCTGGTAGGCGAGCTGCTGCGGGATGTAGATTTCCCATGTGGAGCCGATAGGCATCTTCTGCAGGGCCTCGGAGAATCCGGGGATGTTCTGATAAGCCTGCACGGTGATGGGCGTTTCCTTACCGTTCTTGTTGGAAGAGTCGAAGACCTTGCCGTCGATGGTTCTGCCCTCGTAGGTGAAGGTGACGCGCCATGTGGAGTCGGCGATGGTCTTTCCCTCGCCGGCCTTGATGACCTTATACTGCAAACCGGATGGCAGCGTGACGACGCCCTCCTTCTTCTTGTTCTCGGCAAGGAACTTCTCGCCGGCGGTCTTGTTGGCACCATATTTCTTCAGGGCCGTCTTGGCCTTGATGTCGTTGACCTTCTGCTCGGCAATACGCATGGCCTCGTCCATGGTGAAGGCGGTCTTCTTGCCGGCCACGCCCTCGGAGAATCCGGCCATGAAGTTCTTCATCGAGATGGTCTTGGTGCTGTCGTCGCCGAAGACCATGTAGTTGAGCTGCTTCACGCCCTGTGTGGAGATGCCCATGCCTACGCTGACGCCGGCATAGTAGGCGAACTTCTTCTTGTCGTCGCCCACCTTGGCACCCTCGTTGAGGCCCTTGATGAACTCGTCCATGTAGGTGGTGTCGATGGCGTTGCCCTGTACGAGTTGCATGCGCATGTTCTGCGACTGTGTCATTCCGACGGCATAGCTCAGTGAGTCGACATCATTGCTTAAGTTTTCTTTCGGTGCAGAGTTGCCACACGAAGCGAGCGCGGCGACTGCGACAGCCATAGAGGCTGCAATCTTCAAACTTTTCATTTGTCTATTACGTGATAAATTGGGTTTCTGAGTTGTCTGAGCGTTTCTCTTTACATCACCTGCAACAGCTCCACATCGAAGATGAGGGCGGCATAGGGTGGGATGGCCTGCCCGGCTCCGCGCTCACCATAGGCGAGGTTGTAGGGAATGAAGAAGCGGTATTTGGCGCCTTCCTGCATGAGCTGCACGCCTTCGGTCCATCCGGCAATGACCTGGTTGAGGCCGAACGTGGCGGGCTCGCCGCGCTGATAGGAGCTGTCGAAGACGGTGCCGTTGATGAGCGTGCCCTCATAGTGGCACTTCACTTGGTCGGTGGCCTTCGGTTTCTTGCCGTTACCCTCTTGCAGCACCTGATACTGAAGTCCCGACGGCAGGGTGACGACGCCCTCTTTCTTGGCGTTCTCAGCGAGGAAGTCATGTCCCTCCTGCTTGGCCTTGGAGGCCTGTTGCTCTGCTTTCTGCTGGAAGTAGGCGTTGACGGTGGCCTGTATGTCGTTGGGATCCATCTGCACATGGCCCTCCAGCGCGTCTTTCACGCCTTGTGCGAAATCGTCGATGTTCAGTTCCTCTGCACCCATCTGATGAAGCTGGGCGCCGATGCTTGTGCCTAAGGCGTAAGCTGTTTTGTCCATTCTTTTCTTTCTGTTTATTGTTACGTTCTAATAATCAATGTGCAAAGGTAATGTTTTTTTGGCAATCGTTTTCCTCAATTGCCAAAAAAATACTATTTTTGTATTTTATTAGAGCAGAAGACCTGATGCAGCCGGAGACCATGGGCAGGCACGGCGGGTCCGAGCGCTGAGACAAACAAAAGGAAAAGAGATGAAGAAAATCGTGTTTTTGACAGGTGCGGGCATGTCGGTGGAGAGCGGTTTCAAGACCTTCCGCGGCAACGACGGTCTTTGGGAGAACTATCCTGTGGAGCAGGTGGCCTCTCACGAGGGTTGGGAGAACGACCCGACGCTGGTGACCAACTTCTACAACGGGATGCGTAAGAAGCTCTATCAGGCGCAGCCCAACGAGGGCCACCGCCTCATTGCCGCGCTGGAGGCCGACTATGACGTGTCGGTGCTGACGCAGAACGTCGACAACCTGCACGAGAAAGCGGGCTCCACGCACGTCATCCATCTGCATGGCGAGCTGTCGAAAGTGTGCTCCAGCCGCGATCCATACAATCCGGCATACATCCGCGAACTGCCCGAGGGCCACTGTGAGGTGGAGCCCGGCACACGGGCCGGCGACGGCAGCCTGCTCCGACCGTTCATCGTGTTCTTCGGCGAGTCGGTTCCGATGCTTGAGCCGGCGGCCGCTGAGGCCTCGAAGGCCGATCTCTTTGTCATCATCGGCACGTCGCTCAATGTCTATCCGGCAGCAGGGCTGGTGCGTTATGCGCCTGCCGGTTGCCCGGTCTATCTCATCGATCCCAACGTGGTGGATGCCGGTTCCGGCGTGGTGCACATCCGGCAGGGAGCCAGCGCGGGCATGAGAGAGCTGGCGGAGCGGCTCCGGCAGGGGAGCGTATGACCCCGCCACAGGCCCTCTCGGCCTGGGGCGGATGAGGAAACCGGCCGTGGGAAAGGGCTGACGCCAGAGCGGCATGGGCGAGAAAAATGTACTTTTTCTTGCCCATGCCGTCCCTTTATGCTATCTTTGCGCCGTTTTCACTAACATCTTATGAACAAAACAAAACGTTTCAACCGGCGCCCACCCATGGTATTCAAGCATTTCGCGCACGGCAACTACAGTCTCTTTGCCGCTTTGGGCAAAGTGGTCGTGATTGGCGTGCTGCAAGTGCCGGTCTTGACTCATGCCAAGGCCGACGGAATAGCCACGGATCCGCTGCCCGCCGACACCGTAGCGTCCCGGAGCATGGAGCTCGACGAGGTGCAGGTCATGGGCT
This sequence comes from uncultured Prevotella sp., assembly GCA_964411005.1. Lineage (GTDB taxonomy): Bacteria > Bacteroidota > Bacteroidia > Bacteroidales > Bacteroidaceae > Prevotella. Next base: position 10,606 of record CAYPJA010000039.1, read on the forward strand.
CGCGGGCGCCACTGACGGCCTCGCAGTCGCCACGCATCGTCAGCGTCATTACACGCGACGCCATTCATCGTGCCGAGGCGCAGACCATCAATGACATTCTGAAACTATCCACCGGCGTAGATGTCCGTCAGCGCGGTGGATTTGGCGTACAGACGGACATCTCCATCAATGGCGGCACGTTCGACCAAATCACCATTCTGCTGAATGGTGTCAACATCTCGAACCCTCAGACCGGGCACAATGCTTCCGACTTTCCTGTCTCCATCGACGACATCGAGCGCATCGAGGTGCTTGAGGGAGCCTCGGCACGTGTCTACGGAACGTCGGCCTTCAGCGGCGCCATCAACATCGTGACGCGGCGCGACCGTGAGCCCTCGCTGGTGGCGCGCCTCGAAGGGGGCAGCTTTGGCACGGTGGGCGGCGACGTGCGCCTGGGGGGAGGAGGACGACTGTGGCGGTCGGCGGCCTCGGTTGGCGCCACACGGTCGGACGGAGGCACCACCAACTCCGACTTCCGCAAGCGTCACTATTTCTACAGCGGCAGCCTGAGCGCGCGCGGCCTTGACATGCACCTTCAAATGGGCGTGGCACGCCAGCGCTATGGGGCCAATACGTTCTATTCGGCACGGTTCGACGACCAGTGGGAGATGACCACGCACGCCTTGGCCTCACTCGGCGCGGTCGTCCGGCCATGGACAGCGCCGGGCACCGGACGCTTCCTCGCCTCGCTGGAAATCGCGCCGAACGTCTATTACAATCGCTTTGACGACCACTATCAACTCACGCGCGGGCTGGAAGGTGCCGCCAACGGCGAGAACTATCATCGTACGCGCGCTTATGGAGGCGGTCTTAATCTCCACTTCGACTGGCTGCTCGGACGCACGGCCCTTGGCGGCGACGTGCGCCGCGAGACCGTCTGGAGCACAGCCTATGGCGACGAGCAGCCTCAGTGCGACTGGAAAGACATCAGCGGCACCGACCGGCAGCTCTCCCACTACGGCCGGCGCACCAACACGAGCCTCTTTCTGGAGCACGACCTCATGCTCGGCGCACTTACCGTCTCAGCCGGACTGCTCGCCAACCGCAATACTGGTCTCGACCACGACTTCCGTTTCTATCCGGGCGTAGACGTCAGTTGGCGTCCCGGCAGCCATTGGAAACTCTACGCCAGCTGGAACAAGGCGTTGCGTATGCCTACATGGACAGATCTCTATACGTTCAACAGCGTGCAGCAGGGCGACCTCCATCTGAAGCCGGAGAGGAACTCTGCCATCAAGGTAGGGGCCCGCTGGCGCGCGACAGGCATGGAGGCCGTTGTCAGCGGTTTCTACAGCCGTGGCACCAACATGATAGACTGGGTCTATGAGACGGAGGGTGCATCGAGATATCAGGCACTCAACATTGGAAAACTCGACAACATGGGCTACACTGTCGACTTCACGCTGCGTCCGGCAGATCTCGCCGACGGCACCGGGGCGGCGCGCGGCCTGCTGGCTTGCGTCACCTCGCTCAAGGTGGGCTATGCCTACATCCGCCAAAAGCATGAGACCGAGCATGCCGTCTACCGCTCGCTCTATGCGCTCGAATACCTGCGGCATAAGCTTGTGGTGCAGCTTGATCATCGGGTCTGCGGTCATCTCTCGGCCCAATGGGCCCTGCGGTGGCAGCAGCGCATGAACGGTTATCACCCCTATGCCAAGCTTGACGCCAAACTGATGTGGTCGGTCAGACGCTATGAGATTTATCTGAAAGCCGATAACCTCACCTGTCACCGCTATTACGACCTCGGCAGCGTGCGTCAGCCGGGCCTGTGGATGATGGCAGGAGCCGCATGGAAGCTGTAGGAAAGCATCGGACGGAACCCTGTCGCGAATTGTTTGAAGCGACAGAAGCTCATAAAAAGCGCGCCCCAAAAGTTCTGTCTGACTTTTGGGGCGCGTTGCTTGTGTGCTCTTATAGACACATTTTCTTTGTCTTGTCGGCAACGTGTCTCATCAGATTCGTTGTCGTTTCGGTTTCCTTTCCGGTTTTACAGTTCGAACTTATAGCCGACAGTAACCTGGAAGACGCTGTTCTTCGGTGTGTCGTCGGGGGTATCGAAGACCTTGGTGACTCCCCAGTTGTAGCGGGCGTCGACAACGACTGGCAGGCTTGCGAACTCATAGCTCAGACCCACGGGAATGGTGAAGTCGACGCTTTTGGCATCGAGGTCGGCAGAGGCACTGACTCCGTTCCCCTTCACTTTCCACTCGCTGTTGACATTGAAGCCGGGCTGTACACCGAATTTCACGGCAAAACCTTTGGCCACATAGACATTGGCCAGGATGGGAACATTGATATAGTCGGCCTTGATGGTCGTGCCTTCGCCGGGCTTGCAGCCCTGTGTGGAGTAGAGTGCGCCCACGGAGACACTGAAGATGTCGGTGGCTTGATATTCGAGTTCGGCACCAGCGGTCAAGCCCCAGCGGGGATCGCTGTCGTCGACATTCGTCAGATTGGCGATGCTCACACCTGCCTTGGGTTGCAAGGTGAACGAGCCCACGGCGTGCTGGGCAAACATGGCAGCTGACGAGAGCATCATGGCTGCGACTAACAATACTTTCTTCATAATTGTAGTGATTTAAAGAATAATGATTGAGGTTTTAATTAACTCGCTGAAGTCTTCTTTCCGACTCCAGGTGCAAAAATAGGTCTTTCGGTTGAGAACGGCAAAGGAAAATCCCTATTTTACGGGAGGGAATTCCCTTAACCCCTGTTTATATAACCTTTTTTAACCTTCACGTAGTCGATGAGGTCGGCAAAAAGCGCGTTCATCCGCAGCACACGCTCGTTGCCCGTCATGATGAGCTGTTTGCGGGCCCGCGTGAGAGCCACGTTGAGCTTGCGGTCAACGGTGCGCCCGTCGTCATCGGTGAAGGTGGTGGCGGTGAGAAAGTCGAGTTGCCACGGGTTTTGCACGGTGAACGAATAGATGATGACATCGCGCTGCGAGCCCTGATAGCGTTCCACGGTGTCGATGCTGACCTGCGTCAAGGCGGGTATCTGCAATGCCTCCAGTCCGCGGCGAATCATGGCTATCTGGTTGCGGTAGGGCACGATGACGCCTGCCGTGCGTGCGGCGTCAAAGCGGTCGGGGCCGTAGAGGCGGTAGAGGTCGGCGAGCAAGCGCACCACGATGTCGGCCTCGGCCGTGTTGACCTTGTCAGACAGTTCGGGGTGGCGGCAGTCGGGCGACGGAATGAAGACCATGCGATGTTGCAGCAGAAGTGCGTCGGCAACCATATTGGCTCCCTGCTTGTCGGCAGCGGGATGGATGTCGACGGCCACCTGATGCGGCAGGGGCACACATCGGAGCTGTTCGCGCGGATAGAACCGCGTGTCGGGATATTCGGCTATGTCGGGATGCATGCGTCCCTGGTGGTTGAGAATGCCGACGAAGGCGGTGCGCCCATGGCGCGACTCGGTGGCCACGAGGCGCTGGAAGAGCGAACTGCGGCAGTCGGCGAGACCGATGGCGTGCAGCAGCGGATCGTCGGTGACCGACATCGAGGCGTCTTGTTGCACCACTGCGGGCAGTTGCTTGTAGTCGCCCACGAGGATGAACTTGGGCACGCGTGAGAGCAGGCCTACGAGGTTGGGCTCCAAAATCTGACCGGCCTCGTCGACGATGGCCAGCGCGAACTGTTTCAGCGCGAAGAGATAGCTGTGGCTTTGGATGGTGGACGTGGTGCCCACGATGACGTGGGCGTCGAGCAGACGTTGCCTGACGGCGTCGAGACGTGGCTCACGCTCGACGATGGATGACAGCAGGTGGCTGCGGAAACGCTGGTCGCAGGTGTATTCGCTGCCGATGCGCACGAAGTCGATACCGTTGGTGTCGAGCATGTCGCAAATCTCGTCGACGGCCCGATTGGTGTAGGCCATGAGCAACATGTCGTCGGCTCTGGTCAGACCTTCCCTGACCATGAACTGTAGGGCCATCGAGGTTTTGCCCGTTCCGGGTGGCCCCACGAGCAGGAAATAGTCGGTGGCCTGCAGGGCGCGGAGGATGATGTCGTCGTAGGTGTCCATATAGCTGCGGCTGAGCGTGAGTGACGTGTCGGCGCGTGGCTCCCGCCGGTCGAGCAGCAAGTCGCGGCACGCCTGTGGTGCGGAGATGAACTCGTGGAGCGAGCGTAGGGCGGCCGTGCCGGCCATGTCGCTGTTTCCGTGCTCAACGGCGTAGCTGTAGGGAATGGGCTTGCGGCCCATGAGAGCGGCCGACTCGAAGACGTGCGCGTTCTGCTGGCCGTCACTGAGATGCACCACGAGGCGGTCGGTGTGGATGTCGACGAGCGTCCCTTTGAAGAGAAAGGCGCGGCGCACGTCGGGCTCGCTGTCGTCGGCATAGGCGTAGAGGTAAATCATGTCGCCCGGTCGGAAGTTGGGCAGGAAGTCGTCGCCCTGGTCGGGCACGCTAAGCGTGATGGTGTCGAAGCCGTTATAGTCGTTGCTTCTCTCCTTCCGGATGATGGTGAGACCGGTATAGATGTTGCCTGTCTCCTTCTTCTCGGCGAGCGGCATGTTCCAAAGGTCGGCGGCACAGTTGCCCAAGCCTTCGCGGGCACCCATCTTGGCGACGGCCTGCTCGCGCATGATAAACGTTGCCATGGCACAGAAATAGGCTTTTTCTACGGGCGATAGACGGTGAATTGGCGCGGTGACAGCGGCTATTTGTGGGTAGCGGTACTGCTGAAAGAAACGGTCGCAGGCGTGGGTGACGTTGAATGTGTCCGGCTGAAGCAGCGGCAGAATGCGACCGAAGCCCTCACGGGCCACGAGCAGGTCGGTGGCCACGGCCTGGTTGCGGAAACGGATTGCCTCGCGGAAAAGGTCGCGGTAGAAGTTGACGCTGAGAAGTGTCAGCGGCATGGGATAGCGCGAATAGAGCAACTTACAGTCGGTGTGGTTGCGTGCGAGGCCGAAATTGTAGCGCAGCACGCCATAATAGAGCAACAGTTGCACGTAATGCTTTTCGATTTGGAAGCCGTGATGCCCCGGCCGTCGTGTCTGTAAGTTGTAGTTCTTGCCGGCTTTCTGCTCGACGAGCAGGCGGAAGTCGGTAGTCATCAGGTCGACACGGCCCTGCACCCCGAGCTGTTCGCACACGAAGGTAGGCTCCAGGATGAGGTCGGCCGTGCCGCGGTCGGCTTGTGAGGCAGCCGCCGCGTCGTCGGCAATCTGCTTGACGGCCGCGCTGATGTTCTCGGTCTGTGTGAGAATGTCTTGCCGGAATTGTGCCGGTTGCAGGTCGGGGCAGGTGCAATATTCGAGAGTCCGTTCCTTGAAACTGCCCTTGAAGGTGTCTTGCCAGTGATAGGGTGCTGTGGCGTTGACGATGTCGTCGAGTGCCGATCCGGCGAAATTGCCCACGAGGATGGCCTGGCTGTTGGCGGCTGGCGTCATGCGGCGCACGAGGAGCGTGAGTGGGTGGTGGCCATAGTCTTCGAAGCAAGCCGCTATTGACGATATGTCGAGCAGGTAGTCGGGCTCCACGATGACGAGTCCGGGCACGAGCCGCGTGTCTTCGGTGGTGCAGTCGAGCAGGTTGAGCTGCATGCCCGGCCGCAGAATCTTGGCCAGATAGCTGAGCGAGGCATCGCTGATGTCTGCCTTGATGGTGCGGCTTCCACCACTGTCGGTATGGGCGGTGAAGGTGGTGCCGTCTGTCTTTTCCACGATGCACCTTATATATTTATAGTCGATGTGGTGATAATCCACAGGTTTGCCAACGGCCGGAATGCGCCCCGTGAGCGACGAGGGCACGTCGGCATCGAAGACGGCGGAGATGAAGATGGCCAGGGCGCGGCAGTCGTAGAGCACGTCTTCGGGCAGAAGCGTGTCGCTGCGGTTGCCGTCGCGCCGCATTTTCTGGATGGCTGCCGTGTCGGCGGGGCCGATATGGTGTTGCCGGCAGAGTGCGGAGACCTTTGAGAACAGGTTGCCGAAAGCCCCCGATGTGTTTTTCAGGGCTTCGTCGCAGCAGAGCGCCAGCGTCTCGTGCAGTTGGCGTCCGGCGTTGGCGGCGTCGGGAGCATCGACGATGGCGGCGACACGCCCGAAAAGTTGTTCGGCAGGATGAATCATCGGCAGTTGTTTTCCTCTCTTTTCACTTTCCGGATTCGTGCTTTTGTTCCTGCGTCTTTGCCTGTTCCCACGCTATCAGACGGCGTTTGAGATCGCGTCCCCAATGGTATTCGCCCGTCGTTCCGTCCTTGTGGATGACGCGGTGGCAGGGAATGAGTATGGCCACAGGGTTCTGGGCGATGGCTGATGCCACGGACCGCACGCCTTTGGGCTTGCCTATGCGCTCGGCTATCTGCTGATAGGTGACCGTGGTACCGAATGGAATCTTGCGCAACTCTTCCCACACCTGCCGTTGAAACGCCGTGCCCTTCACGTCGAGGGACACCGGATGGTCGTAGCCCTCAAAGAGGACGCGTTCCACGGTATGCGCCATGGTGTCGCTCTGTGTGGTTGGCGTGTACTGTCCCCAGCGTGCGCCGAGTTCGCGTATGACGCGCATGCGGTCGAAACCGAGAAACTGTAGGTCGCACACGCCGTTCCAGGTGCGTGCCACGATGATGGGGCCGAAAGGCGATTCGGCAAATCCATATTCTATCATGTTCATGCTTTCTTGTTTTATTCAGTCAGACATTGGCGGTGCGTTTCCGCCGTCCCGTCTCATGCCTTCATCAGTCGCAGGATGTCGTCGGCCGTTCCGTCGAAAGGTCCCGAGTGCTCCAGCTTGAGCGTGCACATGGCCGCGGCAAAGCGTCCGGCCTCCTCGCATGCGGCCCCCTGTGAGCGCATGTAGAGGTAGCCGGCTGAGTAGGTGTCGCCACAGCCCGTGGCGTCCACGACCCGGTGTGGCTTGTAGGCCGGTATCTCATGGAACTTGCCGTCGGCATAGACGACCGACCCGTAGCTTCCCAAGGTGATGACGACCTCCTTGACGCCCTGTGCGGCAAGTTCGCGCGCCACCGTGCGTGGGTCGGACGATGAGGCCACAACCTCCATCTCGTGCTCGTTGAGCTTTAGGATGTCGGTGCAGGCCAGTATCTCTTCCTTCTCCTTCCAGCTGGTGGCAAAGACATCCGTTCCTCGCACCTCGCGCAGATAGCCCTGTACGTCGATGGAGATGCGTCCTTTTGTGGCCAGATAGCGCACCACCTCCGGCGGAAAATCGTCAGCCAGCAGACTGCCCAAATGGAAGATGCCGGCCTCCAGAGGCTTCATCTCCTCCAAGGTGAACGGGTCGGCCTTGGCCAGTACGCGTTGGGTGCGGTTGTTGGAGTCAGCGCCATACCGGTTCTCGAAGAACACCGTGTGACGACTGGGATAGCTCACCACGTCGATGCCCATCCCGCGCAGTCGTTCCACCTCCGTTCGGATGCCGTCGTTGCCCTTGGTGACGAGTTGTAAGT
>CAYPJA010000040.1:0-3753 GCA_964411005.1 uncultured Prevotella sp.
ATAGGCTCACGTTCGTCGATAGGGGTGTCTTCTATCTTACTTTTCAATTCGACGATTCTGTCTTTCTCTTCTTTGGCCGAGTCCTTTACGTATTGTTGTAACTCTTTAGTCTTGGCGCGTAGCTCGTCGTTGCTGAGTGCCTTGATTTCGGGATATTTCTCCTTGACTTTCTCAACGATTGGTTGAATAAGTTTCATGTCACGGGTACTCTTGTCACCGAATAATGATTTCAAAATCTTGTTAAAATTCATTTGTATGTTTTATTTTATTTGTTCTGTTTGATGGATAATTGACTGCAAATTTACGAAAATTAATTCGTAATTGGTGTTGATATAGAATAAAATTATAATAAGGGGAAAAATACGTGAGCCTTCAGACTTGAAACTATCTAAAAGAGCAATAGAATCAGAATAAAGGCTCAGCTTTGCACGCATTGGGTGCTCGAATACGAATGGATTTAGCCACTGTAGGCGCAATGCGGTCTACGGTGACGGGAGTGTTGATGCGTTGTGCTTTGATGCCTTCACCTAAAAAGATGATGGGGAAAGGTACGAAAGAAGCGCGTGAGGTATAATGGTCACCGTTTTCTTCATTTTGGAGTTGCCATCCTGGTGCTACTTCTACGATAATATCGCCACTTGTATCAGCACTGTAGCCGTTGCGAATTTTTCGCACTTCGTCGCCTCCACGTTGTAGCCGTTCTGAGGTGAATACGTCACGTACGCCTGCATTTTGAATGAGAAATTCCTGTGAGCGTTGCAATAGTTCGCCCATGCCAAGATGTTTCTGCTCGATAAGCTGGCGGTTGAGGTATATTTGATTGCGGAAGCAATTATCGACGTATCGTCCTTGTCCATAGATAGCACTCAGATAAATATTGAGCAAGTTGGCTGTTCTGTCAATTCGGAAAGTGCCTGTTGGTATGTGGTATTGACTATAATCTATATCACAGTCTGTCGTATAACCTGTGCTGGTCACTATGAAGAGTACGTGCTCCTTACCAACCTGCGCCTCTACCTGCTGGATAAAGTTGGCCAGTGTGCGGTCGAGTTGACGGTAAGTAGCCTCCATGTCAACCTGCCATGCAAGCGATTGCGATTCCTCGGCTGACAATGTGATTGCGAGATAGTCTGGGATATCGTCTTTTCCGAGAACTTGACCATTGATACAAGCCAGTGCGATTTTTGTGATTTCTTGATTATCAATAGTCTGAAAAGTTTCGTTCTTGATGCTTTTCTCCTTTTTGTTGGAAGTAGCAGTCGTACCTACCGTTTGCTGGTAAGCATTAATCCATGTACGTGCTCCTGCACTATAGTATGACGAAGTTTCCCAATTGCCTTTCAACTCATTTTTCCAAAAAGCGCCATTGGCAGCATGTCCTGCTGACAGAATGGCAGCGTCTCGCCATGGAGCAATAGCATATACCAGTGCGTTGCCGTTAGTGGCAATTTTCAGTTCATCTCCAATAGTAGAGGTGGAGAGTTTTGTAGGTGCATTGGCATATTTGTTATCATCGACACAGCCTGTCGGCCGGAGTGTTAAGCGGTCGAGCCAGCGCGTAGAGACGATGTTATTATAATAAGGTACAGTGCCTGTAGAAATGGCAGCAATGGCCGAAGCTCTATCAACAGGTGTAAAAGGATAGCTTGCTGCCTCAAAGACAGTTCCTTCACTGAGCAATTTCTTGAATCCGTCTGTTCCATATAAAGGGGCAAACTGTTCGAGGAAATCGGTTCGTAGCTGGTCTATCGTGATATTGACAACCAGACGTGGGGCTGACTTTATTGATTGGGCCTGTAATTCAGTGGTTGATAGCAGGACAACGATAAGCCCTAACCAAGCCTTCTCTAAAGGAGAATACTTGGTATAACCAAGGGTGCTATTTCTTCTGCATTTCGACATTCTGTTCTTATTTGAATTCCCTTGTGGGGTATTGGCTATGTTTTTTTATTAAAAGTGGTGTCGATAAGCGTATGAGCAAAATCAATGCCAAGATATAGATGCCTTCTGCGAATTTTTGATAGAAGGCCAAACTGAGAAGAACTGACATTATGATGAGGACAGCCATGAGTATAGCCCACCGACGATAATGATAGATGTCTTTATTTTTTATGCTCCTGATCATGGGGCATAGGAAAACCAACCATAGTGGATTGAGTGTCAGTATCTGCCAATTGACTTGTACAGTAGGGTGTTTTGAGAATATCATGAATAAGAGCAACAGACCGGCTATTCCTGTTACGGCATAAAGAACCGTATCAAAGAGCCATACATACCTATTGCTTTTTCTTTCGTAAATGGCTAATAAGACCGTAACAAACAGTAGCAGAGTGAATACTGCCTTGGGTGATAATAATTCTTTTTGAATATTTGTAGAACTATTGATCTTTGTCTTATCTAAGCCTTGGGCTGATAGCTTGATTAGCTCGGAAAAAATAACTTTCGATGCTTTGTCCATTCCTTGTGGAGGGAGGAGGAAATAAGTACTTTTAGTTAGTCGGTGTGCCCCCGTTCCGCTTTCCTTTATGATGGCATTTTGCATATCAGCCATTAAAAAAAGAGGAAGAAACTGCGATTCTTCTTGTGTGCAGATCTTATCAGCTTGGCAGCCGAGTAAGAGGTCATTACCGAATCTTGCCCATAGATGTGCGCTGTTCATTTTATGGATGAGGGTACGGTAAGATTGTCCATGCCCTGCCGAAGTTGGATATGAGACAATTCCTATACAATTATCCATCAGCATGTCGCGGGCGCGTGTTGTGCAGTTGTCGTAGAAGAAATTGTATCTGTACGTTCTGTTTTGTGGGAGATAATTGGTGGCAATGGCTCTTAAGATATTCCATTTCCCCTCGGCACTGATGGCAAGTGGCTGTTGTATGACATACCGTCCTTCCTGCGAGTATTCTGTAATAAAGTTGTCAAAAGACTCTATACCCATTTGGTAATCAGTGCGCCCGAAAATGAAACGTGGTATAAAGTAAGGTTGTTTAAAGGAAAACATCCCATAATTGACAACAATGTCTTCACCAGTGGTAAGATTAGTGATGCGGATAGCTGTATGGCCATACAGAGACCATACTTCTTCGCCGGGACCACAGGTGATGAGAGATATCTCCACTTGATTCATGGCCTGTTGCAGGGAGTCGTTTCTCTCCTTGGCATACGTCAATGTGACGATTATAGCAAAAATCAGTAGGAAGAATCCTCTGAAAAAGATATTCAAATGTTTCACGATGCAAAAATAACTTATATTTCGCATTTATCCTTCTTTTATTTCTTTTTTTTTTGATAATTTTGCACGGTGGAGAGGCTGGAAGGGTTTAAATGGGCTTGAACGGCTGTTCCAAGACAACGATTTAATACGAAATAAGAAAAGAGATAATTATTAATTGATGAAAAAAATACTGACTGCTGCTTTGTTGTTGACGGTGATAGTCTTAGGCAGTTACGCCCAAAGCGGTACAAACTCGCCATACAGCCAGTATGGCCTTGGCACGCTTGCCGACCAAAGCACGGGGTTCAACCGTGGCATGAACGGGTTGTCGTATGGATTCCATGATGGCAATCAAGTCAATTATATGAATCCAGCTTCTTATGCAAGAATGGACTCGCTCACATTTCTTTTTGATATGGGATTGAGTGGGCAGATTACCAATTTTAAGGAAGGTGGAAAACGTTTGAATGCCAATCATGCAAGTTTTTAGTATGCAGTGGCTGGCTTTCGTTTTTTCCGGCATGTGGGTATGATCTTTG
>CAYPJA010000040.1:3763-17499 GCA_964411005.1 uncultured Prevotella sp.
CATATACCAATGTAGGCTTTGACTATTCGACGAGTGGATATGTCAATTCACACAATACGATGACATTCACCAATACTTATTCTGGTTCAGGAGGACTTCATCAGGCTTATATTGGAGTGGGTGTTGAGCCTTTCAAGAATTTATCTATAGGTGTGAATGGTGGGTACCTGTGGGGAAAACTCGTGCGTTCAGCTTCTAACAGCTATAGTGATCGTTCTGTCAACACGCTTTCGAAGTATTATTCTGCCAGTGTGGCCAGTTATATGTTGAATGCAGGTGTCCAATACTCTCTGCGTTTGGGCAAGGATGATGAGTTGACGTTAGGTGTAACCTATGGCCTGGGACATAAAATAGGAGGTAATCCTACATGTCAGGTCTTTTCTACCAATGCGCAGACGGCGGTGGCTGATACATCGTCTTATGGTGGGTCAGGTATCAAGTTAGAGGTGCCGTATACTTTCGGTATCGGTTTCATGTTCAATCATTCCAATAAGTTCCGTTTTGGTGTTGATTATAACTTGCAGAAATGGGGTGACATAGATTTTCCCGTTTATACGACTATAAACGAGACATCAGCTTCCTATGAGCCTGTGTCAGATTACTTTAAGGACCGCCACAAGGTGACTGTTGGAGCTGAATTATTGCCAGATGCCGATAGCAAGAAGTTTTTCTCACGCGTCCATTATCGTGCGGGCGTTGCTTATGCTTATCCTTATTTGAAGATTAATGGTAAGGATGGCCCTAAAGAGATTAGTGCAAGCATTGGTTTTGGTATTCCTATCACTAATTATTGGAATAACCGCTCAATATTGAATGTTAGTGCACAGTGGGTACATAACGCTGCTACCGGGTTGATTACGGAGAATATGTTTCGAATCAATATAGGCTTGACATTCAATGAGAGCTGGTTTGAAAAGTGGAAAGTTCAGTAGTGTATCCATATAAATAAATGCAATAGTTCTCATATAAATAATTAAAGGTGAAAGGGTTGTTGGTTTTTGTAGGTTTGTCTCTTGCTCTTGGCGTGACTGTTAGTTGCCAGGAGCAGGTAGAGCATACAGCTCCTGCTATACACGACCGTGATTCAGTGCCTTTGATTACAAGTTATGGTGTTAACACTCTCATTTCTGACTCGGGCGTTATCAAATATCGTATTGTCACTGAACGATGGGAAATCAACCAAAATGTAAGGCCTTCCCGATGGATTTTCGACAAGGGTGTTTTTCTTACCCAGTTCGACCAGAAGTTCCATATCAATTCTTATATTCAGTGCGATACCGCCTATTATTATGATCAGGAACGTCTGTGGGAACTTCGGGGGCGTGTCCGAATCTTGACGAAAGACGGGTTGCGCTTTAGTAGTGAGCAACTATTTTGGGATGAGTCGAAGCACGAACTCTATTCTTATGTTTTCTCACGTCTTGTTACCCCGGAACGGACGCTTCAAGGCACCTGTTTCCGTAGTGATGAGAAGATGACAAGATATTATGTTTCAAATTCCAAGGGGGGCTTTGAGAAGGGTGATTTGGAAGATGGAAGTTCCTCTGCACCTACTTCTGCTGACAGTGTGCAGGAGCCAATCATCCAGCCGACGGTGCCACGTCCCAAGACTTACTCTATTCCCCTCGGGCAAAATCATTTTATAGACCATTGATTTTACTTATTATCAGCATATTAGTGATGATGGCGTTCTCGGCCTTTTTTTCTGGTATGGAGATTGCCTTTGTGTCGAGTAATCGCATGCTTGCTGAGATGGACAAGGATAAGAATGGGTTGACGCAGAATATACTTTCTGTCTTCTATCACCATCCCAACGGTTTTGTCTCTACAATGCTTGTTGGCAACAACATCGTACTCGTTGTTTATGGCATACTTATAGCGCGTCTTTTCGATAGCACCATTTGGCATGGTATGGATCCAGGGTTTACGGTGACAGCCGACACTATACTTTCAACGCTTATCATTCTTTTTACGGGGGAGTTCCTGCCAAAGACGCTTTTCAAGAGTAATCCGAATCGGTTGCTGACTCTTTTTGCGCCTTTAGCTTATCTTTTCTATATCATACTTTGGCCCATTAGTAAGTTTTCCACTCTGTTGTCTAAGTGGCTACTTCGACTTTTCGGTATTCATATGGACAAGGAGACCGATGATGAGGGATTTTCGAAGGTAGACCTTGACTATCTTGTGCAGTCGAGTATTGATAATGCCGAGGATGAAGACGAAGTCGACGATGAGGTGCGTATCTTTCAGAATGCCCTTGACTTTTCCGATTTGAAGGTACGTGATTGTATGATTCCACGCACAGAAATCAATGCTGTCTGCTACAATTCTACTCGTGAGGAGTTGATGCAAAAATTTATTGAGAGCGGAAACTCTAAGATTATTGTCTATAAAGAAGACATAGATCATATTATAGGGTACATCCATAGCTCAGAGATGTTCCGTAATCCAGATAATTGGCAAGATCGTATTCGCGAGATTCCTTTTGTGCCAGAAACCATGGCGGCTCAGAAACTCATGCAGATTTTCTTGCAGCAGAAAAAAAGTCTTGGTGTTGTTGTTGATGAGTTTGGTGGCACGAGTGGTATCGTTTCTTTGGAGGATATAGTAGAAGAGATTTTCGGCGACATCCAGGATGAGCATGACAGCGAGAACTATGTTGCCAAAAAGACAGATAATGGGGATTACATACTTTCTGCCCGTTTGGAAATAGGAAAGGTCAACGAGATGTTTAGCCTTGATTTGCCAGAAAGCGATGACTACATGACCATTGGTGGTATGATTCTGAATTACTACCAAAGTTTTCCGAAACTCAACGAAATTGTGCAAATAGGTAAGTTCCATTTCAAGATCATCAAGAGTATGGCAACGAAGATAGAGCTTGTGAGATTGCATGTGGAGTCATAAATGAAGACTTTTCATAAAATTTCGTATGAAATATACCGTTATTTCCTATTTTATTAGTAAATTTGTGCGCAATTTGTGTGGGCTTGCTGTGTCATAGCCTCATATTGTTTGACTTTACAACAAGGAAAAAGAACAAAATAAAACAAATATTAAAATGGCAGCATTAGGAAAAATCAGAAAGAGAGGTGTCACTCTGATTGTTATTATCGGATTGGGCCTTTTTGCTTTCATTGCCGAAGAGATGTTTCGTTCTTGTGAGACCACGAAGAACGACCAGCGTCAACAAATCGGTGAGGTGTTAGGAAAGAAAGTCAATGCACAGGATTTTCAGAAAGAAGTAGAGGAGTATGTTGACTTCTTGAAAGTCGCTCAGGGCATTGAAAATTTGAACGACCAGCAGTTTCAGTCTGTTCGTGATCAGATTTGGGGGCAGTATGTTCAGAACAAGATTATTGAGAGCGAGTGTGAGAAGTTGGGGCTTCGCGTTACCGATACCGAGCTTCAGAATGTGCTCAAGGAAGGTACGCATCCCATGCTCCAGCAGACACCGTTTACCAATCAGCAGACAGGGCGTTTCGATGCCAGTTCTTTGCAGCGTTTTCTTTCTGAGTACAAGAAGAACGAGAACAATCCGCAGGTGGCTGAGCAATATGGACAGATTTACAAGTACTGGACTTATTTGGAGCACAATCTCCGTCAGACGCTTTTGGCACAGAAATACCAGAGCCTGATTCAAGAAAGTATTCTCTCTAATCCCATAGAGGCCAAGATGGCATTCAAGGACGAAAATGAGGAAAGTTCCATTCAGTTGGCTTCTTTGGCCTACACGACCGTGCAGGATAGCAAGGTGGAAATCACTGATGCTGATATGAAGAAGAAATATAATGAGCTGAAGAATGTCTACTATAATGGTCGTTATGGCATCAAGCAGAACGTGGAGACCCGAGATATAAGCTATATCGACGTATCCGTGACGGCTTCTGCTGCCGACCGCGCAGCCTTGCGGAAGACGTTTGCAGACTATGCGCAGCAGTTGGCTGGTGCAGCCGATCCTTCCGAGATTGTTCGTAAGAGCACTTCGCTTGTTTCTTATCTTGGTCTTCCGATGAACAAGGATGCCTATCCTTCTGACATCGCCATCAAGCTTGATTCAATGGTTGTCGGCCAGACTTCAACCATCTTTGAGAATACTCAGGACAATACGCTGAACATCGTGAAGTTGGTTGCCAAGACCAATCTTCCTGATTCTGTCCAGTTCCGTGCAATTAATGTAGTCGATCAGGATGCCGCTAAGGCCCATGCTTCTGCAGATTCCATCTACATGGCTTTGCAGGCCAACCCCGAGCAGTTCGAGGCTTTGGCTAAGAAGTATGGTCAGACCGGTGAGAAAACTTGGATGACGACCCGACAGTATGAGCAGACACCGTCAATGGATCAAGACAGTAAGAACTATATTGAGACACTGTTTACTGCGGGCGTAAATGAGTTTAAGAATATTACGCTTACACAGGGTAACATCATCTTGCAGGTAACTGATCGTAAGGCTATGAGCGACAAGTATACTGCTGCTGTTGTCAAGAAGACTATCGACTATTCGCGTGACACGCGTACAGCTATCTTTAACAAGTTCAGTAGCTTTTTCAGTGCCAATCAGACTGCTGAGGCTTTGGCTAAGAATGCAGCCAAGAACGGCTATAAGTATCTTGATCAGAAGGATTGCATGTCCAGTCAGCATTATTTAGCAGGCATTTCTGGTACGACCGAGGCTTTGCGTTGGACCTTCAACGAGGCTAAGGAGGGAGAAGTTTCCAAGATGTTCGAGGTCGGCAATAATGGTGACCATCTGCTCATCGTTGTCCTCAACAAGATTCACCCACAGGGCTACCGCGATCTTTCCGACCCCACAGTAAAGGATTTTGTACGTGCTGAAGTGCTGAAGGACAAGAAGGCAGAAATGCTGATGGCTAAGATGGATGGCGTAAAGAGCGTCAATGAGGCAAAGGCCAAGGGTGCTCAGGTGTCAACCGTCAATCAGATAACTTTCTCTTCGCCGGTAACGGTGCAGATGCTTGGCGCCAGTGAGTATGCCTTGAGTGGTGCAGTCGCTGCAACAGCTAAGGGACAGTTCTCGAAGACTCCTGTGAAGGGCGAGAATGGTGTTTACGTGTTCCAGGTGACGAATAAGAGTAACCGTCCTGTGAAGTTTGACGAAAAGCAGCAGGAGATGCGCTGCCGTCAGATGGCTATGCAGACCATCATGCAGGGCTATGGCAGTGAGCTGGTGCTTGATGCCAAGGTGGTTGACAATCGATATATTTTCTTCTAAGGTGAAGATTATTTAGCCTTTATGAAAGCTTCCTGTGGGAAGTAAAGTTAAGAAGTAGAAGAGCCGCTCCTTGTTTTGTATAGAGGAGCGGCTCTTCTTTTTGTTTGGTAGGGAGGCTTTTAGGAAAAGTGGTATGGGCTATATCTTTGCTTCATACATTTTCTGTCGGATGATGCGGACGGGAGTGTCGTTGAGAATGATAACCTTGCCATCTTCAATCTCTTCGATGTTTCCGGTCTGTCGGTTTTTTCCTGCCTCCCAGTAAGTCATGCTGTGGGCATGGGTGTCCACAATGACATATTTGTACGCAATGGGGAGACCACTGATTACATCAGCATTCATGGTAAGTTGAAAGATGTTTCCGCAGATGTTCTGCATGGGCAAGTAGCGGCGTACGTCCCAGTTTCCTGTTGCCGCATTGTTCCCCAGTATGGCTATCGACTCGCCTCGTTGCAAACCGAACGCTTTCACTCGGAAAACAATGGTTCTGCGACTGATGGAAAGACGTGGAGCTTTCACCTCTGTGGGCACTACGTGCAAGCGGCTGATGCCATCGAGTCTGAACTGGAGCGGCTCATCGTCCCATTCATCGAAAAACTCGTAGTTGTTCACGTCGCTGACGCTCACAAAACGTGGCTGTGTGTTGCATTCATATCGTTCGATGAGCTCGCCTCTTACAATTTGGTAGACATAATAGAGGGCTACGGTGCGGTGCTGTTTGCTTTCCATGGTAATGGTTGTGCATGTCCAGTTGCAGCCGTCGCGTGAAGCCATGGGTTGTATCTCAGTCTTCACGCGGCCGTCGTCGGTGACAAATGATATTGACACTTCCACCTGCTGCCCCCAATTGGTATAGTAGTGAAGGTTGAATTTGATTTTCATACGCGGTTTTAATATTGGTTTCTTTGGCAAAGTTACAAAAAAAATAAGTAACTTTGTACCCGATTTTGATACAAATAGAATGGACAAGAAAAAAAGAAAAAAATATATTTTGGCAGCGCTTGTTGTGTTGTTGTTTATAGTAGGATTCAACTATTATTATTTCTTTAGTTGCTTTTCCGCACAGAAAGAGACCTCTTATGTCTATATTGACGGTGACGACAATATAGATTCCGTTTTTGCCAAGCTCAAGCCGGTTGCCACTTCTCATGGTTTGCATGGTTTCAGCACACTGGCGCGCCATTTTGGCTACAGTGATCATATCCGTAGCGGTCGCTACGAGGTGAGTTCGTCCATTGGCGCGTTGCAACTCTTTCGCAATATGCGCAATGGCCTCCAAAGTCCTGTCAATCTGACTGTTCCCAGTGTGCGTACGCTGGAGCGTCTCTCGGAAGAAGTCAGCAAGAAGCTCATGATGGACTCTACGTCACTCATGAAGTTGCTAAAGGATGAGTCAGTCTGCGAGCAGTATGGTTATGACACGGCTACCGTCGCCTGTATATTCATTCCTAATACCTATGATATCTATTGGAACATCACGCCCCGTCATTTCCTCGATCGCATGCAGAAGGAGAGTCGCAAGTTTTGGAACGACAGTCGGCAGGCTAAGGCCCGTCAGATGGGGCTTACGCCTGTAGAGGTCATCACGTTGGCCAGCATTGTCGATGAGGAGACGGCCAATGATGCCGAGAAGCCGATGATTGCGGGCATGTACTATAATCGTCTGCGTTTCCGCGATGCAGAGTATCCCAACGGTATGCCGTTACAGGCTGATCCGACCATCAAATTTGCTTGGAAACGCTTTAATCTGAAGCGCATTTATCACAATTTGCTCACTATTCGCAGTCCTTACAATACTTATGTGAATACCGGTTTGCCTCCCGGTCCCATCCGCATTCCAACTGTGGCAGGCATCGACGCTGTGCTCAATTATGTGCACCACGATTACCTCTATATGTGTGCCAAGGAGGATTTCAGCGGGACGCACAATTTTGCACGCACTTATCAAGAACATTTAGACAATGCTGCGCGCTATAGCAAGGCCCTTAATGAGCGTGGGATAAAGTGATGTCAGATGAAATATTCGGCTTATATCTTCGACCTTGATGGTACTTTGCTCGATACGATCTGCGATCTGACGGCCAGTTGCAACTATGCCCTGCGCATCCATAACATGCCTGAGCGTTCTGTGGAGGAGGTGCGTATGATGGTGGGTAACGGCGTGAAGAAACTTATGGAGCGGGCCGTCCCTGGCGGGCAGAGTAATCCCGACTTCGAATCCGCTTATGAGGAATTCCGCAAACATTATCTTGTTCACAGTCTTGACACTACTCAGCCTTATCCGGGTGTCCTTCCTGTGCTGTCCGAGATGAGTCGGCGTGGTGCGAAGATGGCCGTCGTCAGCAATAAGTTTGATGCATCCACGCAGGTGCTTGTCGAGCATTTCTTTGGCCACTTGATTCATGTTGCCATTGGACAGCGCGACGATATCCGCAAGAAGCCGGCCCCCGACACAATTATCGAAGCCATGCGTCAACTTGGTGTTTCGTCCGGTGAGTCTGTCTATGTCGGTGATAGTGATGTAGACATTCTTACGGCCCGTAACAGCCACATGCCCTGTCTCAGTGTTACGTGGGGATTCCGAGACCGCCAATTTCTCGTTGACCACGGTGCAATTATACTCCTTGACGAGCCAAGGCAGTTGCTTGATTATTGAAACGTGTATGCTGTCATTTAAGGAGGGGCTACAGAATCATGGATCCTCTTTTAAGTGGTAAAAGGAAAAACTAAAAGGCATCTGTCTTCTGTAGTTTTGCAAGGGCGGTCACCGTGAAAAGCCAAATAACGTTAACAGAAATAACAAGCTATCGGGAATGGCGTTATATTTGCAATAGATTTTTTGTTGAATTTAAAACAAGATTAGTTATGAAGAAAGTATTTATGATGGCTTTTGCAGTTTGTGCCATTACATTGGGAAGCTGCACTGGAGGTAACAAACCTGCTAATGACAATGGGGCTGATTCTACTGCTGTTGATTCTGCTGTGATCTCCGATTCCATTGCTACCAAACTCTCACCAGCGACTCAGTCGACTGTCAAGAGTTTGACATCTCAGTTGCAGTCTGTTCTTCAGACGAAGGACAAGACACAGATTATCTCAACGCTGGCTAATTTGGAGACCGTCTATAAGAATTTGGTCGAGACTGGAAAGCTGGATGAGGCCAAAGGCTATGCCTCTGCTATCCAGCAATTTATCAGTCAGCATTCAGAGGAAATCAAGGGTTATACTTCCGGTAATGCCACTATAGCCAGTTTGGTAGAGGGCATCAACAATCTTCCTACTTCAGCCGCAACAACTGCCGAGCAGGCCAAGGCTGCGGTCGTTTCTGATGTTGTCAATTTGGCTTCGCCTGCCATTGCCAAGGGTGAGACTGTAGTTTCTACAGCCGCTGCCGCAGCCGACCTCATCAAGAATGCTCCGGCTTCAGTGAAGAGTGCAGCAGAGAACGCCGCAAAGAGTGTGGTTAACAATGCCGTATCTTCTGCCAAGGAGACCGCCGTCAATCAGGCTACCAATGCAGCCAATAATGCTGTGGAGACTGCCAAGGCTAAGACGGTGGAAAAAGCCAATCAGGAAGTGGATAAGGTTCAAAAGAAGGCTAACGAGACCGTTACTAACGCCCAAAAGAAGGCTAATGACGCTGTTAATAAAGGGTTGGAGAAAGTCTTTGGTAAGTAAAGAATACTTTCTGTGTCGATGTTTAGTTGTAGGCATGCGACATAGAACTTAGGAAAAGAGAAAGAGACCGCATTTCCCATTTGGTGGATGCGGTCTCTTTCTTCTTTTAAATTATGTTTGTCTTGTGTGGTGCCGTGATAGAGTAGGGCGTTTGCTTACCTGATACGGTCAGCTGCCCGGACTTTTTTCTCATCGCTAATGATACCTTTGCGTGCCATAAACCAAAGAATTTCAGCTATCAAAGGAAGGCAGAAGGCAAAGTTGGGGGCGAATGACATCGTAGAGACTCCTGTCACCTTGATCACGGCAAAGATATACCATACCACCAGCAGGAACATGTTGATAAGGCACAATCGTGCTTGCAGCAAGCGCTTGTGATATAGAAAAATGGCTGCAATGCCGACAGGAACAGTGATGAGTTGGAGGACGAACAACGGCAATACGCCGTAGGAGTAACTTCCGCTTCCACTCTTGACCCACAAGTTGTAGACGGTATCGCTGACTCCCATGCCCTGTGGCAGCAGTTCGCCCAAAGGCATGCAGAGGCTGACAATGCTACAGATGACGGCAAGCAGCATGAAGATGGTTTGCTTGCGCTGTATCATCAGATTTCGTCCTCCTCTTTCTCATTGTCCTTGGAAGGGTCGCGCCAATAGACGTTGCCCTCAACAAACTCCTGTGTGGCCAACAGTGCCGGCTTAGGCAACTTCTCATAGTAGCGGCTGATCTCAATCTGCTCGCGGTTCTCAAACACTTCCTCCAGCGTGTCGTTGTAGGAAGCAAACTCGGACAACTTCTTGTTCAAGTCCTGCTTGATTTCGACTGCAATCTGATTGGCGCGTTTTGCGATGATGGCCACTGTCTCGTAGATGTTGCCGGTGTCCTTCCACAATTCGATGGTTTTTCGTGTGATAGTGTTCACCGTAGCCTTTTATTTCTTGTAATCCATTATGTCTTCTTTTAATCTTATAATTTCTTTATTGTTGAGAGATCCTTTTTACAGATGAATACTCAATTACCTGTATACTCTTTACATTTTTCAATGTATTTCTCTGCGAGCGCGCGGTTCTTGGAGTCGGGATATTCATTGATGAATCCGTAGCATTCATCTTCTGCGTTCTGGTAACGTTCCATCTTTTTCTCATTCACGCTCTGCTTGGCCAACTCGAATTTGCTCTTCATGATGAGCAATGAGAAATCTTCTCGTTTGCTGGTGAAAGGGTAATCTTTGAGTGCGTTTTCTGCCGTAATGACGCAAGCCTCGTAGTTGTTGCCGCCATTGAAGCAGTTGCCAAAGTAAGGCCCGAGATCATAGTAGAGTTGTGCAGAGTGCAATTCCTTGATGACCAGCTTGTCCTGCAACTCAAAAAGTCGGTTCTGTGCCTGCTCTTTCATCTTTGCATCCGGATATAGATCCAGATATTCTTGAAAGGCCGCAATAGCGGCCACGGTTCCGCTTTGGTCGAGTCTGGGTTCCGGTGTGCTCATGAACAGGCTTTGTCCCACGTAGAACTTGGCATATTCGGCATATTGCCCCTTGGGGTACGACGAATAATATTTCTTGAAGTATTCGGCTGCTGTCTCATAGTCTTTGGCGCAATACTCGGCCATCGCCAACATGTAGAGACATTCCTGTCCGTTCGAATATCCTTTTTCGGCTGTCACCAGCTCTTGCAGGAGCGTGATGGCACGTTGATATTTGCCGTTGGTAAAGCATTCTTTGGCATATTCGTATTTATAGGGAATGTTATCCGTCTTGTAGATGCGGTTGAACTCGCTGGCACAGCCGGAAAAGAGCATGGCCGTCAGAAGTAGGAGAGCATATTTCTTCATACGTCAAACTTTGAAATGCAAAAATACACATATTTTCTCTATCTGCAAAGTTGAAGGAGCGTTTTTTTGTAAAAAATCACGTTTCAAGCCGCTCTGTTAGTAGAATTTTAGTATCTTTGCAAGTCATGACACGCAATTAGCGACAAGAGGGATAATCATGGATTTCAAACTTACTTCAAAATATGAGCCTACCGGTGATCAGCCGCAAGCCATCCGTCAGCTCACCGACGGCGTTCTGCGTGGCGATCCTGCGCAGGTGCTACTTGGCGTGACAGGTTCAGGAAAGACCTTTACGGTGGCCAATGTCGTAGCCAATGTGGGTAAGCCAACGCTTGTGCTGAGCCACAACAAGACTTTGGCAGCCCAACTTTATCAAGAGATGAAAGGCTTTTTCCCCGAGAATGCAGTTGAATATTATGTTTCTTATTACGACTACTACCAGCCGGAAGCCTACATTCCGACGACCGATACCTATATAGAGAAAGATCTTGCCATCAATGAGGACATCGACAAACTGCGTTTGAGCGCGGTCTCGGCATTGCTTTCTGGCCGCAAGGATGTTATTGTTGTGTCGTCGGTGTCGTGTATCTATGGTATGGGAGGCCCCGTGGCTATGCATGAGAGCATCATCTCCATCAATCAAGGCATGAAGTTGGACCGTAATGTTTTCCTGCGTCGGCTGGTGGGTGCTCTCTACGTACGGAATGACATAGACTTGCAGCGGGGATGTTTCCGGGTGAAAGGTGATGTGGTCGACATTGCTCTTGCCTATTCCGACAATGTGTTGCGTGTGACCTGGTGGGATGACGAGATTGACAGTATTGAGGAGGTGGACAGTGTTACCTTTCACCGCATCAGTGGTTTTGAGAAGTATGACATTTATCCAGCCAACCTTTTCGTGACCACACAAGAACAGACAGACCGTGCTATTCGTGAGATTCAGGATGACCTTGTCGTACAGGAACAGCATTTCAAGGAGCTTGGCGATGACATCAAGGCGCAGCGCATTAAGGAACGCGTTGAGTATGATGTGGAAATGATTAAGGAGCTGGGCCACTGCTCGGGCATTGAAAACTATTCTCGTTATTTTGACGGCCGCCAGCCGGGTGAGCGTCCTTATTGTCTGCTCGATTTCTTTCCGAACGACTATCTGATGGTTATCGATGAGAGTCATGTCAGTGTGCCGCAGATCAACGCAATGTATGGCGGCGACCGTGCGCGGAAGCAGAACCTTGTCGAATATGGTTTCCGTCTTCCTGCTGCCTTCGACAATCGCCCCTTGAAGTTTGATGAGTTCCACCAGATGATTCATCAGGTCATCTATGTCTCCGCAACGCCGGCTGATTATGAGTTGCGCGAGTCTGAAGGTGTCGTCGTTGAACAGCTCATCCGGCCCACAGGGTTGCTCGATCCGGAGATAGAGGTGCGTCCGAGTGAGAATCAGATTGATGACCTCCTCGACGAGATACTGACGCGCAGCCATCGGTCGGAGCGTGTGCTTGTGACGACGCTCACTAAACGCATGGCCGAGGAGCTCACGGAATATCTGCTTAACCATGAAGTGCGTGCCGCCTACATCCATAGCGATGTGGCGACGCTTGACCGTGTGAAGATTATGAACGACCTGCGTGCCGGTGTTTATGATGTACTGGTGGGTGTCAATCTGCTCCGTGAGGGACTGGATCTTCCCGAGGTGAGTCTTGTCGCCATTCTTGATGCCGATAAGGAAGGCTTTCTGCGCAGTCACCGTTCGTTGACTCAGACTGCGGGGCGTGCCGCTCGCAATGTCAATGGCAAGGTTATCATGTATGCCGATGTCATCACGGAGAGCATGCAGAAAACCATTGATGAGACAGAGAGAAGGCGGAGCATTCAGTTGAAATACAATGAGGAACACCACATCACGCCCAAGCAGATAGTGAAAGCCATCGGCAGCTCGCTGCCTACGGGCAAGGAGGCGTCCGAACAAACCAGCATGCAGCGCACATTGAAGCCGCAGGTGTATTTGGAGCCCGACAACGGTGCTTTCGCGGCCGACCCGATAGTTCTACGGATGACGCGTCCGCAACTTGAGAAGAGCATTGCCGACACTACGGCTCTCATGAAACAGGCGGCTCGAAACCTCGATTTCCTTCAGGCGGCTCAGTATCGTGACGAGATTGCACGTCTGCAGGAGCAACTGAAACAGAAAGATTGAGGCTACTGTCTATCGCTATTTTGTCCACGGATATTCATCGCTAATCCACAAGGGCTTGCCGCTTAGGTAATAGGAGTGGTCTCTTACAGTCCATTTCTGTCGTGCCAGTGGTGCTTTGGGATTGAGGCACCGATGGGCTTTGGTCAGCATGAAGTGGTCTTTCTTGAGCTTGAAGCCAAAGCCCGAGGCTATTTTGTCAGTTTTTCCACTGAAAGAATTGATGCGCCATACTTCCATGCGGTCGTTCAAAAAGAAGGAGGAATAGTGTCTGCGGTCTACAACAATGAACAACAGGTTGCCGTCGCTGCTTCTGAATGTGGTCAGGATGTGGGCGTAGCTGTTGGTTGAGAAGCTCACCTCGCGCGACTTTCCTTTAATGGCGTCATATAGATAGAGCCGTTCTCCCTTGGTATAGTAGAGACAGTGGCGGCGGTCGTCGGTGTATTTGGCCACGACGTGTTCGGCGTTTCCCATCTGTGCAGCGCGGGCCTTGATTCGGTTGGCTATGGGAGTTTGGGCTGTTGCATGAATCTGCAACAACATCAGCATCGCCACAATCAACCATCTCCCCATTTCCTTTATGCCATAAAAGATTCCAAATAAAAATAAGGAGAACCCCGAAAGATTCTCCTTTATTTGGTGCGCCCTTAGGGACTCGAACCCTAGACCCACTGATTAAGAGTCAGTTGCTCTACCAGCTGAGCTAAGGGCGCTCCGTGCAAACAGGGGTAATTCAAATGTCTTTGTGCGCCCTTAGGGACTCGAACCCTAGACCCACTGATTAAGAGTCAGTTG
>CAYPJA010000041.1:0-16869 GCA_964411005.1 uncultured Prevotella sp.
GACCCGCGACCTCGACCTTGGCAAGGTCGCGCTCTACCAACTGAGCTATTGCCGCTTGAATCGTAAAATATGAGTGCAAAGGTAGGGCTTAATCTTCAATTAAACAAGAATTTTGCACTATTTTAAGAATTTTGTTCTTTTCCTTTCCGTTTGATTCTGCTGTCTTTTCCGCTTATCTGTTGTGTACGGACAGATATTGTGTGTTGGTATTGGTGTTGGTGAGGAGTGCTGCGACATAGCGCACGAGTTTCCGTCCGCCCCCGCTGACAGGATATCCGTTGTTGTTGAGGTCGTAGTCGCGACGGCAGTTGGAACAGTGCACCCAGTGGCCGTCGTTGGCAAACGACATGGCGTAACGGTAGAGGCCATACTGGTTCATGCAGTTGGGACACTGTCGGTCGTAGGCATAGAGCGTGTTGTCGACGCCCGACGAGCGGCCGATGATGAGCCCGTTCATGGCTCCGAGCACATAGTTGACGCGCAGTTCGTCGGCTGCGGTGATGGCCGTGGCCTCTTTCTCGCCCGTGGGGCGCTCAGAGTTGACGTAGCGCACGGTGTAGCCCGTTGTAGTCGGACTGGCACCAACGGTGCGCAACTCGGTCGTGACAAAGACGAACTGGCCGTAGTTGAGCGGTTGTACGGCAGCGGCAATCGCTGTAGCGGCATGGCGCGTGATGTCGAAGTTGAACACGCAGCTGATGTCTGACGAATATTCGTTCTGCACGTCGTCGTCACAGGAGCTGAGGGCAAGGGGCAGAAGACACAGCCCCATCGTGAGACGGAAGAGAGGAAACGTGATGTGCTTAAAGATTCTCATCGGTCTTGAGTGTGTTGGGAGATGAGTCATGATGCTACTCAGAGGCCAGCAGCTTGCGTTCGGCTTCTTCCACACGGCTGAAGGAGAAGCCCTGCAGCACCGAGTTCATCTGTCCGGCGATGCGGTCGTTGCACAGGTTGCCGATAGAGCCCTCGTGGGTGTGATGGATATGGTGGTCGGCCTTGAAGGTGCCGTCCTCAATCTCCAGTCCCACTTTCTTGTAGGCATCGCGGAACGGCATGCCGTCGGCGGCGAGGCGGTTGACTTCCTCCACCGAGAACATCGGGTCGTACATCGAATTGTCGAGGATGTGTCGGTTCACTTCCATCTTATTGATGATGTAGGCTGCCATGTGCAGACAGTCGAGCATCTCGTCGAAGGCGGGCAAGAAGACTTCCTTGATGATTTGCAGGTCGCGGAAATAGCCCGTGGGCAGATTGTTCATGATGAGCGTGACCTGTGTGGGCAGCCCTTGGAGCTTGTTGCATTTGGCACGTATGAGCTCGAATACGTCGGGATTCTTCTTATGGGGCATGATGCTGGAACCCGTGGTACACTCCTTGGGCAACTTGACAAACCCGAAGTTCTGGCTGTTGAAGAGGCAGCAGTCGAAGGCCATCTTCGAGAGAGTGCCTGCGACGGTGGCGAGAGCGAAGGCTACGTTGCGCTCCATCTTGCCGCGTCCCATCTGCGCGTAGACGACATTGTAGTCCATGGAGTCGAAGCCGAGCAGGTCGGTGGTCATCTGCCTGTTGAGCGGGAACGAGCTTCCGTAGCCTGCCGCTGAGCCGAGAGGGTTACGGTTGACCATGCGCCAGGCGGCCTGCAGGAAGAGCATGTCGTCGGCCAGGCTCTCAGCATAGGCACCAAACCAAAGGCCGAAGCTTGAGGGCATGGCGATTTGCAGATGGGTATAGCCGGGCATGAGCACGTCCTTCATCTGTGCTGATTTGGCAATCAGCTCGTCGAAGAGCACTTTGACGGCATCGACGGTCTCGTGCAGCTCGTGGCGTGTGAAGAGCTTGAGGTCGACAAGCACTTGATCGTTGCGGCTGCGGCCCGAATGAATCTTCTTGCCGACGTCGCCGAGCTTCTGCGTGAGCATGAGCTCCACCTGCGAGTGGACATCCTCGATACCATCTTCGATGCAGAAGCGGCCCTCCTCGCATGTCTTGTAGATATTGCGAAGCTCGGCCAGCAACACCGTGAGCTCAGGGCGGGTGAGTAGTCCGATGCTCTCAAGCATCGTGATGTGGGCCATCGATCCCAGCACGTCATACTTGGCCAGATAGAGGTCAAGCTCACGGTCACGCCCCACGGTGAACCGGTCAATCTCGCGGTTTACCTCAAAGTCTTTTTCCCAAAGTTTGTGTGCCATTGTGATTGCGTTATTCGTAGCGGATGATTTGCAGGGCATCTGCCAGTTTCTCGATGGCCTGCTGGAGCGGTTTCTGCACCATGCCCTTGATGAAGGGGTTGAGCTCGGCCTTGATGGTGAGCTTCATCTTGCAGGCCGTATCGGTGACGGGCAACAGCTGAATCCAGAAATTGAACGGGATGGGACTGTCGGTGGTGGCAAACTTGATGGTCTTCGGTTCCTCGCGGTCCACGATGTTGAGCCTGACTGCTCCCATGGGTGTCGTGATGCCGATGCTGTCATGATCGAAGACCAGTCCCTCGGCCTTGTCGGCAGGTATGCGGTCGCGCACCTTTTCGATGTTGTTCATGTCGCTCAGCATGCAATAGACGGCCTGCTGTGGATAGTCAATCTGCCGGATGCTACTTTCGAATGTGGTCATAATCGGTAATCAGTAGTTTGCAATTGATAACTCATGACGGGAATCATTGCTTCCCCCATTTCTCGGGACATTCTCTCCATTCGTGGAGCACCTTGAGGTCGTCCTTGGAGACATAACCGGTCTCAGCGGCCACTTCGATGGTGTGGGAATAGTCGCCAAGGGTGACAAGCGTCACGCCAGCCTGCCGGAAAGCCTCTTCGGCCACCGGGAATCCATAGGTGTAGCTGGCCACCATGCCGACCACCTCATAGCCGGCCTCGCGCAGGGCTGCGACCGCCTTGAGCGAGCTGCTGCCTGTGGAGATGAGATCTTCCACCACCACTACGCGCGCTCCTTCGGGCAGACGGCCTTCTATCTGGTTTTTCGTACCGTGGTCCTTCGGTTTCGGGCGCACATAGGCATAGGGAAGACCGAGCTCGTCAGCCACGAGCGCGCCTTGTGCGATGGCTCCTGTGGCTACGCCGGCCACGGCATCGGCTTCGGGAAAATTCTTCAGAACGGCATGACAGAGCTCCAGCTTGACGAACGAGCGCACGTCGGGATAGGAGAGGGCGATGCGGTTGTCGGTGTATATCGGTGACAGCCAGCCACTGGCCCACGTGAAAGGCTCGGTGGGTTGCAGGCGGATGGCTTTGACGCGAAGCAGACTGGCTGCGAATGTTTTTTTCAATGAGTCCATAGTGTGTATAATGAAAAATGATGAATAGTGCTGCAAATGTACACAAATTATTTCGGATAACGGGAACCTTCGGCGAAAAAAGTGTTATTTGCCCGGCTTGCGGCATGGCCATCTGTCAGTTGGTGGATGTCGTTCAGCACGTCTTGCCGCGTGACGGCATGGATGCCGCTGTCGTCAAACAGCATTAGGTGATCGGCATATCGTACGGCCAGTTCCACGTCGTGGGTCGACAGTAAGATGGTTTTCTGCTGTGTCTCGGCGAGGCGGTGCAGCAGTTGCATGGTCTCCACCTTGCTTGGAAAGTCGAGGAAGGCCGTCGGCTCGTCGAGAAGGATGACGGGCGTGTTTTGCGCCAGAGCCTTGGCAATCATCAGTTTCTGCATCTCACCGTCACTGAGTGTCTGTATTTGGCGGTCGGCCATCGTCTCCATGCCCACTTGCCGCAGGGCCTCGTCCACGGCGGCGCGGTCAGAATCGTGCAACGTACCCCAGAATCCGGTGTAGGGGGAGCGGCCGAGCGCGACGAGTTCTGCCGACGTGATGTGGGAGACGGAAGGGCGCCCAGTGAGTACGATAGCCATGAGGCGGGCCTGCGAGGCCCGTGAGATTTCCTGCAAGGGCTGCCCGTCGATGAGGACGGTACCCGACAAAGGGGGCTGATAGCCCGAGAGCGTGCGCAGGAGCGTCGACTTGCCAATGCCGTTGCGGCCCAGCAGGCATGTCAGGGCTCCTGGTGGAACCGACGTGCTGAGGCCTCTGGCCACTGTGTTGTGCTTGTATCCGATGGAAAGTTGCTGGAACGATAACATATCAATTAAGGTGGGAAAAGATGGGTAACTGGAAGGGGAGAGGGAAGCAACGGCGCGGTAGGACATCAAAAAAAGCAAAAAAGTAAAAAGGCACATGAGGCTTGAGCAAGTCACCCGAAAGCCTTTATGCCTTTTTACTTTTTGTCGTTTCAGCTGTTCCGTTTTACTTGATGAGCAGTTTCTTGCCGCCCACGATGTAGATGCCGGGCTTCAAGCCTGTGCGTATGTCGCCCGCGGCGACACGGCTTTTCACGCGGATGCCATCAACGGTGTAGACATCCACGAGCTGTGAGCGGTCTTCGCTACTGTGGCCGACATTCTCGATGCCGTCAGCCACCGGCTCGTCCGGCTCGTTGTCGTCGAGCTCATAGGGTGTCAGGTTGGCGTAGATGTGCTGTGCCCTGCCGCTCAGCCAGGAAGCCATGCGCGCGGCCACGGCCGAATAGTCGCGGTCACCGCTCTGCCACTTGTCGTAGTCGTTGACCATGGCACTGTTGGCGAAGTGATAGTAGGAGTTGCAGTAAGACAGCAGCTCTTCGAGGCCGCCATTTTCCATGAAGTCATGCCACACTTTGTAGTAAGCCTTGTCTACGCTCTCGCAGGTGTATCTCAGGTCATGGAAGAAGTTGATGCCGCGCCCGTTGTCGCCGCTGAAGCTGACGCCTGTGTAGAAGTCCGTCTTCATGTCAGTGGTGGCATATTGGTTGCTGTGCTCGTAGCCATAGGCGTAGTCGAGGTCCCAAACGGGGCCGAGCACCCACTTGGCAGTGTCGCTGAGTACGTCTGTGCAATAGAGGTAAGTGCTCTTGGGGTGCATAATCTCGAAGTTGCAGATGAGTTCGTTCACCATGAGGTAGCGTGCCAGCATATTGACGTCGACAACCGTGCTCACCTCACCGCCGTTCTTTATGGTGGAGGTCATGCGGTTGAAGGCCTCTTTCAAGGTCGTCATTGACAGGTGCGACTCGTCGGCTCCAAACTCAGGGAACTTCACATTGACAGGCAACCGGTAGTTGGAATCCCTAAACTTGTTGACCTCGTCATAGTAGGTGTCCAGTTCGAGCAAGGCAGCCTCAATCTCGTTCTTGATGTCAATGCTGTTGTTGCTCATGCCCACTTTCTCGGTGAAGTTGTAGCAGCCGCGGTAGTCGCCGTTGATATAGAGCTCCACGGGCACGATGTGGTTGGCCGCAGCTGTTCCGACGATGTTGGCGAGCTTCATGCCCACGGCGTTAGACATCATCGAGTTTTTCTGCGAGTTGGCCAGCAGCACCCAGTTCTTGCCGTTCTTCAGTCCGAAGGGCTTCTTCTTCTCACTGAATTTCAGTCGGTATGGATTCTTGGGATTGTACCATACGTTGTATTGTCCATAGCTTTCATCCACCCACGGGTTGGACCACGAGGTGTTGCCGCGTCCCTTGATCTTGACCGAGTCGGTCATGCTGGGGAAGATACCGCGTCCGTCGATGATGATTTCAGCGTTGAGATATTCGGTCTTCGAGGTGACAATCTTGCCCCCTTCAATGTTGATGTCGATGCGGGGCACTTGGGCGATGCGGTCCGTCAGCCAGTCGATATGTGCTGTGTAGCGGTGTCCGTAGTGGCGCATGCCTTTCACCACCTCTATGACAGGATTCGGGTTGTAGTCGGGGTTGGGGGTTATCTTGTAGAGGGCAAACTCGGCCAACACGAGATAACGTCGGTGTCCTGCCGAGTCGAGCCGCAACCGCAGATATTCATACTCGTCGCCGAGGTCGATGCCTGGCGATGTGTAGGAGGTTGCCGCCTGCATGGGCAGGCCGTCGTCGTCGGCCGTGAAGACGCGCTTCTCCTCCCATGTCTCACCGTCGTGGCTGGCCAGCAGCACGAGCGTGATGGGCCAGTAGGTACCCCGGTTGCGTGTAGTGTAGGAGAACTGGATGTTGCGCAACGTGTCACCGATGGCGAAGTCGATGTAGGGTGACGTGTGGTACACTTTCTCCTTCTCCTCGTCGGGCACGCTCCAGGTGCTGTGGAAGATGGTCGAAGGGTTTCCGTCGAGCATCTGCTCGAAGCTCTCGCCCTCATCGCCGGGCAGGTTGCTGCTCATCATGTCGGTGGTGAGAGCTACCGGTGTCATGAGTATGCGTGAGGTGGTGTCGTTGGTGATGCTCAGCGTGTCGATGCCGTAGACATAGTGCTCTGGATAGCCCACCACGTAGGTGACGTCATTGGTGAAGTCCTGCCGGCTCACCTTGCTGCGCTGCCACGTGTTGCCGACGTAGGCGTAGGCCGCGTCGTCGCTGATGCGGAACGACGGGACAAGCGTCTTTCCGATGGCTGCGACAGATGCCGTCACGCTGTCTTCGCCGATGACGGCGTCCACGTCCTGGTAGATTTCGTTGTTGTATTTGTTGTTGAATTTGAACGAGGTGAACGAGGGCAGCGCGTAGGGCTGGCTGTTGTAGAGTTGCTTGATGTCGTCGAGGGCGAAGGCGCACGTGGTGTCGCCCACGAGGTCGAGCGAGAGGTAGTGGTCTGTCTGTTCCTGATTGAGGATGAGGGAAGTGGGAAACGCATACATGGCTCCGCTCTTCATGTGGACAAAGAGGGTGTCGGTCTGCGCGGACAAGGGTGCGGCGACAAGCATCGGCAACAGTCCTGCAAGCAACTTCCGAAGGGTAATCTTGGTCATTTTTTTGTTCAGGTAAAAATGTTTGATTGGGCAAAGTTACAACAAAAACTACAAACAGGAACAATAAAAACTGCAAATATAAAAAGGTAAAAGATAAATTAACCTTTTTCGTGACGCCCTTTTTGTGCTATTCTGTTACCTTTGCACCGTGAATCAGACATCACCTATCGCATCGCTCCGGCAGCAACGGTTGTTGCTCCAATTGGAATATGAAACCGAGAAAGAGGCTTTCCGCAAGCAGACAGAAACCATGGGCTTGGCGCGGAAGGTCAAGCGGGGCGACGCGTGGTTTCCCCTACGCGTCGGACGTACCTATTACAATTCGCTCAACCAGTTGGCCTTGGAGGTCTTCCGCACCGAGGACACAGAGATAGACCACAACTTCGAGTACGGAAAGCCTGTGGTGTTCTTCAAGTCGATGTCTCCGTCGGATTTTTCCTTTTTCCCTTTCACTGCCCAGGTGAGCTATGTCGACGGCGATCGCATGGTGGTCACCGTTCCCGAAGGCCATGCGCTCGACTTGCAGAGCAGCGAGTTGCCCATTGGCGTGCAGCTCTTCTTCGACGAGACCTCTTACCACATGATGTTCGACGCGCTCGACCGCGTGATGCGGGCCAAGACGGGGCGGCTGGCTTACCTGCGCGACCTGTTCTATTCGAAGAGGCCTGCGCAGGAGTCTCACTTCGAGCCCATGCGCTTTCCGTGGCTCAATGGCACCCAGGAAGAGGCCGTCAACCGCGTGCTTCGGGCCAAGGATGTGGCCGTTGTGCACGGGCCTCCCGGCACGGGCAAGACGACCACGCTCGTCGAGGCCATCTATGAGGTGCTGAGGCGCGAGAGTCAGGTGCTCGTGTGCGCGCAGAGCAACATGGCCGTCGACTGGATTTCCGAGCAACTCGTCGACCGTGGTGTCAGCGTGTTGCGCATTGGCAATCCCACACGCGTCAACGACAAGATGCTTGGTTTCACCTATGAGCGACGCTTCGAGGCTCATCCCGACTATCCCGAACTGTGGGCCGTGCGCAAGGCCATGCGAGAGGTGCGGCGGCAAGGCAGCCGTGAGGCGCGCCATCAGAAGCTCAACCGCCTCAAAAGCCGTGCCACAGAGTTGGAGTTGCGCATCCATGCTGACTTGATGGATGAGGCCCGTGTCATCGCCTGCACCCTCGTGGGCTCAGCCAACAGGCTGCTGGAGGGCATGAAGTTCGGCACGCTCTTCATCGATGAGGCCGCACAGGCCCTTGAGGCGGCCTCGTGGATTCCCATCCGTCGGTGCTCGCGTGTCATCCTGGCCGGCGATCACTGCCAGTTGCCGCCGACGGTGAAGTCGATAGCCGCGCTCAAGGCCGGACTCGGCACCACACTCATGGAACGCATCGTCAAGAACAAGCCGGAAGTGGTGACGCTGCTCAAAGTGCAGTATCGCATGAACGACCAAATCATGAGCTTCTCCAGCCGCTGGTTCTATGGCGGAGAGGTGACCACCGCGCCGCAGATACGCCACCGTGGCATCCTCGATTATGACTTTCCCATCGAATGGCTCGACGCGGCCGGCCTTGTCGGAGAGGATGACCGTTCCGGAAACGCCTTCCCGGCAGTCGGCGAAGAGTTTGTCGGCGAGACCTTCGGACGCATCAACAAGGCCGAAGCCCAACTCACGCTGCAAACCCTGCAAGGCTATTTTACAAAGATCGGCAAGCAGCGCGTGCTCGACGAGCACATCGATGTGGGCATCATCTCGCCTTACAGGGCGCAGGTGCAATATCTCAAACGGCTCATCCGCCAGCGCGAGTTCTTCAAGCCTTACCGCCAGCTCGTCACGGTCAACACCGTCGATGGCTTTCAGGGGCAGGAGCGCGATGTCATCATCGTCTCGCTTGTGCGGGCCAACGACCGGGGCGACATCGGCTTCCTGCGCGACCTGCGCCGCATGAACGTGGCCATCACCCGTGCACGCATGAAGCTCATCATCATCGGCGATGCCGCCACGCTCACCCGTCACCCGTTCTATCGGGAGCTCTACGAATATGTGAGGAGCTTGCACGAATAACAAACATTAGGAAAAAATGTTACAACGCGATTATTTCATCCGGATCATAGAAGAGTTTGCCGCAGCCTTGTCACGCTTTCTCGAAAAAGACATCGACCGCCGCAGCGACGACGACCTGCGCGATCTCTACCGCCAGTATGTGGGCAACTATGATGTCTTGCGCAATCTGTCGGTCGATGAGACGATGCTTTATGCCCGCGAGCAGTGGAAAGAGGACGAGCGGCTGCAACGCCTTGACATGCTTGCCGAGCTACTCTATGCCGAGGGATCCTATAAGAGCGCGCCCCTGCGTGACCTCTTGCTCGACAAAGCCTACCGCCTCTTCGACTACATCGAGAGCAACGGAAACACGCTCTCGTTGTCGAGGCTGCAGAAAATGCAGCGAATCAGGGAGATCGTGAAGGGCTGACCGCAGCTTTGCAAAGGGTGGTAAGCCAATGGCCGCCACCGATGATATGTTTTTTCTTGTCCGTGGTTGATGTTTTGCCACGGACAACACGGACTTGGCAGGCGTTTCGCCAGTCATGCGAAAGGCCATTTCCGACACTCCAATTTGCCGTCTTTTGCAAGGTCAACAGCCATCTTTTACACTCCATTTAGCCATCTCTTACACACCAAAAGCTCATCACGTCCATTCGTAGGCAGAAAAGAAAGTCCGTGAGAAGTCCGTGTTTGTCTGTGGCAAAAGATTATGGCCGCAGGCGTCACAGACTTCTCACGGACACGTCGGATGGACATCGGAACCAGTCCGTTTATAGAAAGAAAGTCCGTGAGAAGTCCGTGTTTGTCTGTGGCAAAAGAATTATAGCCACAGACGTCACAGACTTCTCACGGACGGTGCAGGGGTGGTGGTGAGAGAGATTGCGGGGTCAGAACCGATAGACGGCGAAGGTCTTGGCGGGAACGGTGACGGTGAGTACGTTGCCATCAGTGCTGAAGGCCTCGGTGTGGGGCACGACAGCCTGCGGATGGCTCAGGGTGTTCTCAGCCTGCGGACTGTCGGCCCGGAGCAGGGTGACCTGTCCGCTGACGGGCTTCTTCAGCCGTTGGAAGGTGATGGCGAGCTGCTGAGGCTGGTCAGCGTTGTTGCCAATCTTGACGATATACTGGCCTGTAGGCTTGTCATAGCATGCGGTGGCATAGAGGCCGCCGTCGCCCTTGACGGGCTTTCCGTTCTCGGTGAGGCTCAGCACGTGGGTGCCGCGGTTGGCGCCATAGAGTGCCTGCACATGCCAGTTGGCCGTGCGCACGCTTTGTAGATTGTCGAACCAGATGAGGTCGGGCCGCCACTGCCAGCCCTCGACGTGGGCGAAGAGCGGCGCGTAGGTGGCCTGCCAGACCACGTCGGCGTTGCGCTCCAGGCCGGTCATGAAGCAGGCCTCGGCGAGGGCGGCTTCCCAGTTGTTGTGCTGACCCTGTCCGTGGGCGGCATATTCGCCGGCGAAGACTTTCGGGCCCTTGCGGTCGTAGTTGTCGTAGCGGCCGGCATTGTCGAGGAACCATTGCGGATTCATGTAGTAGTGCTCATCGACGAGGTCGACCTGAAGGCGTCGCATCTGCTCCCATCCGTAGTCGAAATTCTTGCCCGATGCCGATGGTCCGGCCGATCCGCAAATCTTGATGTCGGGATAGCGGTCGCGGATCTGGCTGACAAACTGGGCCAGACGCTCGGGATAGAGCGGTCCCCACTGCTCGTTGCCGATGCCGATCTGCTTGAGTCCGAAGGGTGCGGGGTGGCCCATGCGGGCACGCAGGCTGCCCCAGGTGGTTGTGGTGTCGCCGTTGGCAAACTCGATGAGGTCGAGGGCATCGTCGATGTAGGGTTGCAGGTCGTCGAGGCTGACGTGGGCGTTTTGGTCCTCATCCTTGTTCTGATACTGACAGGCCATGCCGCAGTTGAGGATGGGCAGGGGCTCGGCGCCGATTTCCTCGCTCAGGAGAAAATACTCGTAGAAGCCGAGGCCGTAGCTCTGATAGTAATCGGGATAGAGCCGATGGGCGAAGGTGTAGTTCCAGCGGTTCTCGTTGAGGGGTCTGTTCTCGGCAGGGCCCACGCTGTTCTTCCACTGATAGCGTGTGGCGAGGTCGGTGCCCTCGACGATGCAGCCGCCGGGGAAGCGGAATATGCCGGGGTGGAGGTCGCGCAGGTCGGCTACGAGGTCGGCGCGCAGGCCGTTCCAGTTGTCATGCGGCATGAGGCTGACGTGGTCGAGGTCGACACCCTCGCCTCCTTCGAGGAAGATACGTACGAGAGCTTTCTGCACGGTCTTCGTCGAGGTGAGCGTGGCCGTGTAGCGGTGCCACTGGTTTTCGCCGACGGTGATGGTCTGACGGTGGATGGGCACGTCGTCGTCACCGACGAGCTCGACGCGCATCCTGGCCTGCTTGCCCTGCAGGTTGTGGAGACGGGCATAGACGGAGAAGTCATATTGCATATCCTTTTTCAGGCCGATGCCGAAGAAGCCGCGGTTCTCCAGTCCGGTGAACTTTTGGTCGTGCCCCGAGGGCATGAGGGTGACATAGTGTGGATTGCGGTCGAAGGCAGGCTTGACGTCGCTGACGCTGACGTTGCCGAAGGTGTTCCAGCCCATGAGCCGCTGTGGAAACTCGAAGGAGCGGTTCTTGATGAGCTCGGCGTAGAGGCCGCCGTCGGCACCGAAGTTGATGTCCTCGAAGAATACGCCGTACATGGTGGGCTGTATCACGGCTCCGGGCTTTGTGCTGACGGTGAGCTGACGCTGCGCGGAGACCGCGAGGGCGAAGAGGAGCAGAAGTGATGAAAGTGTGATTCTGTGCATGAGTGCTAAATAAAAATAATGGTGTGGAGAAAGTTTTAAAAAAGAAAGAAGCCTCTCTTCCGGCCGTCCTCCCATGAGGAAGGGTGAGGCGGGAAGAGGGGCTTCTTGCCGATGTGGCTTATCTCAGCGGGCTGATACGGAACGAGAAGGTCTTGTCGCCATAGGGCAGGCGGTGCTGCGGCAGCGGCCAGGCTCCCCATGAGTTCTCGTCGCCAATGCCAAACTGTGCCAGCGAGAGCACGAACTCGGTGTAGGGACTCTGCTTGAGGTCGGTGGAGTGGCGCTGGTCCTTGTCGTCGCCGTCGTCGAGCTCATCGATGCTATAGTGGAGCGCGCTGGCCTCGAAGAAGGTCTCGTCGCTGCTCACCTGGAAGCCCTTGCCCTGGGCGTCGGTCTGGCGCCACCAGCGCACGTCGGTCTTGGTGCCGGTCTCCTGCGGGCGTATGTAGGGGAAGAACTGCTGGTCGGCGGTCTGCGTGTAGATGCCGATGGGCTGGCTCTGCTTGCGGTCGATGTAGTTCTCGATGGGTCCGCGACCATAATAGGTGGTCTTGTCCATAGCGTAGGGCAGCTGCATGACGACACCGAAGCGGAAGAGGTCGGTGACCTTGGCGCCGTCGGTGGCATCCATCTCCTGCTCTACGTCAATGTTGCCCTGGGCGTCGATGTCGTAGGTCATGGTGAGCTTGGCCTGCACGTCGGGCATGTCGTAGACAGCCTTGACGGAAGCCACCTTCTCGCCGTTCTCCTCTTCCTTCTCGACGGTGAGCGAGGTGAGGTTCATCTTGGGATTCTTCCAAGCCTTGAAGCGGCGTTGCAGTCCGGCGCCCATGTCGTTGTCGGTCGGGGCGCGCCAGAAGTTGGGCTTCAGCGTGCCGCCCTCGCCGAGAAGGCTCGTGCCGTCGACGACATACTTGGTGAGCAGGCCGGTGGCGCGGTCGAACTCGACGCTGACCCGATCGGCAAAGGCGATCTTGATGGTTGGGTCTTTCTTCTTGTTCTCAATCTTCATCTTTGCCTTGCCTGCAGGCTGTCCGGTCGTGGCAAATGTGGGCTTGCCCTCCTTGACGGCAAGCTGACGATAGGCTACGGTCTGTCCGGCCTGGATGAGGGGCTCGGCCTGCTTGGTCTTGAACTCGATGTTGAGCAGCACGTCGTTGGCTCCGGCGGGGATGGCGTCGGCATAGGGCAGGGTCAGGGTGACCGTCTGCTGCGGGCCTGCCTGGAGGCTGGCCACCTCGCCGCTCTTCACCACCTTGCCGTCGGCTGTGAGGTTCCAGACGAGCTTGTAGTTGCTTAGGTCGCGGAAGAAATACTCGTTATAGACGCTCACCTTTCCGGCCTTGAGGTCGACGGGCTCAGCCCAAATTTCCTGATAGACATAGGCGAGGTCGTAGGCGTGGGGATTGAGCTGACGGTCGGGTGAGATGATGCCGTTGCAGTTGAAGTTGTTGTCGGAGGCGTCGTGGTTGTTGTAGTCGCCGCCGTAGGTATAGACGGGGCTCATGTTGCCCGTGCCATATTCGTAGCGTGCCGAGATGGCGTCGTAGTCGGCCACGGTGCGTGAGGCCTTGAAGTCAGGCTTGCGGTGCAGGCCTTGGTCGACGAAGTCCCAGTCGTAGCCGCCCTGGAATTTCGGATACTTGCGCACGAGATCCCAGTATTCGAGCAGGCCGCCGCCCGAGTTGCCCATGGTGTGGTTGTATTCGCACTGGATGAGGGGGCGTGTTTGCTTGGAGTCTTTGCTGTAGTCCTCGCAGGCCTTGTGGCTGTAGTACATCGGGCAGAAGATGTCGCTGTCGTCACCCTTGCCCCAAAGGCCGCGCTCATACTGCACGGGGCGGCTTTGGTCTTGCGTCTTGATCCAGTTGTAGGCGTCGACGAAGTTCTGGCTGTTGTCGGTCTCGTTGCCGAGGCTCCATACGATGACGGAGGGATGATTGAAATACATCTCGACGTTGTGCTGATTGCGCTCCATGATCTGCTTGGCAAAGGCCTTGGTGACCACGGGCGAGTCGTTGTTGTAGCCGAAGCCGTGGCTCTCCTGGTTGGCCTCGGCGGTGACGTAGAGGCCGTATTCGTCGCAGAGGTCATACCAGATGGGATCGTCGGGATAGTGGCAGGTGCGCACGGCGTTGATGTTGAGCCGCTTCATGATTTGGATGTCCTGAATCATGCGCTCGCGCGTGACCACATAGCCGCCGTCGGGATCCATCTCGTGGCGGTTGGCACCCTTGATGAGGACGGGCTGTCCGTTGACGAGGAGTTGCGAGTTTTTGATCTCGACCTTGCGGAAGCCCACCTTCTGTGGCACGACGGCCACGACGTTGCCTTTGTTGTCCTTGACTGTGGCGATGAGCGTATATAAATAAGGTGTCTCAGCAGTCCACTTCTTCACGTTCTTCACGTTGAAGCGGACTTCCACCTCACGCTTGCCGTTGAACTTGGCCGTGGTCTTGCCCACGGCGAGGTTGTTCTCGTTGTAGAGCGTGTATTCGACAGTGGGCGTACCCTCCACGTCAGTCTTGATGCTGAGCACTCCGTTCTGATAGTTGTCGACGAGGTCGGGCGTGATGCGTAGATTGGTGATTTGCGTCTTCTGGTTGCGCGCGAAGAGATAGCAGTCGCGTGCAACACCGCAGAGGCGCCAGAAGTCTTGGTCCTCGTCCCACGAGCCGTCGCACCAACGGAAGACCTGGAATGCGATGAGGTTCTTGCCGGGCTTGAGCAGTTTGGTGATGTCGAACTCGGCGGCTACCTTGGCGTCTTCGGCGTAGCCGGCAAACTGTCCGTTGACGAAGAGATAGATGTTGGAGGTGACGGAGCCGAAGTGGGCTACGACTTGCTTGCCGTTCCAGTCGGCAGGAAGTTCGATGACGCGGCGGTAGGTGCCTACGTGGTTGTCGGTGACGGGCACCTCGACGCCTTTCTCGCCGATGACTTTGAACTCAGGTTTCCAACCCTTGAAGTAGTTGCCGTCCTTGAACATGTAGCGCCAGGCGAAGCCCGAGTTAACATATTCGGGGTCGCCGTATCCGTTGACCTCCCAGATGCCGGGCACCTGCATGGTCTTCCAGGCAGAGTCGTCGTAGTCGGTCTTGTAGAAATCGGTGGGACGTTGGTTGGCGTCGGCCACCCAATTGAATTTCCATGTGCCCTCCAAGGAGAGGTAGTTGGCAGAGGCCTTCATTTCGCCACGCAGCGCCAAGGTCTCGTTCTCGTAGGAGAAGAAGTTGGTGTGCAGCGGGAACCGGTTGACCTCGTTCACCTGCAGGTCGTGCCATTCGGTGAACGTGGGCTGTGCCGCCTCGTTGGCGGTAGCCTGCAGGGCAAGGCCGAGCAGGGCGGTGAATAAAAGTTGCTTTTTCATCTTTTTATGATAGAAACGTTAGATGCTTATGGGAAGAAACTCGGGGTTTCGCATGCGTGACGCCACGGGTTCTCAGAAGCCCGCGCCGACAGAGACGAAAGCACCTTGACCTTGGGCCTTGACGCGCGCGGCGGGCATGGCGTTGAGGCCGCGGGTGAGATAGCGGTAGTATTCGCAGGCGGCAAGCAGGAATACACCGGTGCCGAAGTTGGTGACGCTCTTCTGGTTGACCACCTGTCCGGGGATGGCCTTCTCGCCGATGGGCTGCACATAGCCGACCGTGTTGTCGGGCTGAAGGGCGATGGTGGCGAGATAGTTCCAGGCCTTCTCGGCCACGGGCGCATACTTCTTGGCTGGCAGGTAGCCGTTGTTGATGCCCCAAAGGAAGGCGTAGGTGAAGAGTGCCGTGCCCGAGGTCTCGCGTCCGGGAGCCTGCTCAGGGTCGAGCATGGAGCGTGTCCAGTAGCCTTCGTCCTGCTGGCAGGCGGCCACGGCCGTGGCCATCTTCTTGTAGAACTTGACATACTGCTTGCGGCCTTTGGCGTTCTTGGGCAAGTCTTGCAGCACTTTGGCGAAGGCGGCCATGACCCATCCGTCGCCGCGGGCCCAGAAGTCTTTCTTGCCCGAGGCCGTCTTGTGCTTGGGATAGACATATTTGCCGTCGCGGAAATAGAGTCCGGTCTGCTTGTCGTACATGATGTTGTTGGCATACTGCCAGTTGTCATACATCTTGTCGAGATAGCTTTCATCACCGGTGAGACGGTACATCTTCGTCATGACCGGCATGACCATGTAGAGCGCGTCAGCCCACCACCAATAGTCGTCCTTATCGCTGGCGACCTCGTAGCCCATCACTTCTTTGGCGCGTGCCACCCACTGGTTGTCGGGCTGTACGCCGCGCACGTTGGCGAGGGTGTAGAGGTCGATGAATGTCTGGAAGCAAATCTGCCAGTCGCCGAAGAGCACGTGGTCGTTGCCTTCGCCATACTGGGTATAGACGCCCCACTTGGAGCGGTCTTGTCCCTTGGCCCCCATCCACTGTCCGTGCTCGCCCCAGGCACGGCTGTAGTCGTACCAGTCTGCATGTCGCAACAGGCGGTAGGCCTCCATGTTTCCGGTGTGATAGACGGCGGGATCCCAAAAGGTACGCTCCTGCCGGGGATGGTTCTGCTGCCAGGTGTCGTTCACCTTGACGATAATGTCGCTCACCTCGCGTGGCGTCCACTTCTTTGCCTCAGCGGCGACAACGCCAAGCAGAACGAGCGCAACAAGCAATGTCTTTTTCATAATTCGTAATTCGTGATTTGTAATTGCAGTCTACCATTTATCTTTGGTTGTAATCTGGTCTTTCCACACGTGGTCTTTTGGGAAAGGCTGTCCGCCCCAGGCTTTGACCTGCGTCCAGGGCTGCGCGGCCTCGGTCCAGAAGGGAGCGTCGGCAGGCAGGCCGAGCGGCATGAAGCTGAGCGAGCACATGTAGAGCGAGCCGTTGTTGGTGTACCAGTCGGCGGTGGCGGGTTGGGAGCCGCAGAAACCGATGGTGAGGAATCCACCGGCGTTGTAGTTGTTCTGATAATCGAACATGCGGTGCATGACCTGGGTCAGGGCTGCGCGCACCTGACCGTTGCTGAGGTCGGCGGGCAACTTCTGATACCAGGCCATCAGGGCCAATGGCTGCATGGCGGCCAGACGGTAGGGCGTGGAACGGCCGAAGACGGGGAACGTGCCCTCAGGCGAGATGAATCGCTCCAGGACGATGGAAAATTTCTGTGCGCGACGCAGCTCGCGGTCGTAGTATTTCTTGTAGTCGAGACGTGTGCTGGCCTTGGCGTCGACCATGTCTTGTAGCGTTTCGAGATACATGGGATGGAAG
>CAYPJA010000042.1:0-16688 GCA_964411005.1 uncultured Prevotella sp.
GGCATGTTCGGATTCCGCAAAGAGACCATGTATGAGGTGGCCGCCGACCAGCGTGCCGCCGTTGAGAAAGCTCCCGACATCAACTTCTAAGCCATGCAGTATGTAGGCATGCTGACCCAGATTCGTCGCAACAACATGATGAGCATCATCCTGCTCATCATGTTCCCGGTCATCCTCCTGACGACGGTCTGGATTTTCCTGGCACTTCTCAACTATCTCGGCGGAGGCTACTATGACCAGCAGGGCAACGTGGTACACCAACTCAACGTGGCCAACGTCAACTATTATTTTCTCCAGGCCCTTCCATGGGTCGTCGGCGGTGTGGCCGTTTGGTTCGCCATTGCCTATTTCGGCAATGTCAGCATGATTCAGCACACCGTGCACGCCCGCCCGCTGACACGCAAGGAGAACCCACGCGTCTACAACATCGTGGAGAATCTCTGCATGACCTGCAATATGGACATGCCGAAAATCAACATTGTCGACGACCCGCAGCTCAACGCCTTCGCCAGCGGCATCAACAAGAAGACCTACACGGTAACTCTCACGCGTGGCATCATTGACCTGCTCGACGATGATGAGCTGGCCGGCGTCATCGGTCACGAG
Source organism: uncultured Prevotella sp. (assembly GCA_964411005.1). Classification (GTDB taxonomy): domain Bacteria; phylum Bacteroidota; class Bacteroidia; order Bacteroidales; family Bacteroidaceae; genus Prevotella. The sequence goes on from CAYPJA010000042.1 coordinate 607, forward strand.
CTCACCCACATCCGCAACCACGACACGAAACTGCTCATCACAAGCATCATCTTCGTGGGCATCATCTCCACGGTGATGAGTCTGGTGGTGCGAACGATGTATAACGTGTTTTTGTTCGGCGGCGGAGGCAGCCGACGGTCGAGCAACGAGAAAGAAGGCAACAACCTTTCGGTCATTGCCATTCTGTTGATCGGTCTGATATGTTGCGCCATCGCCTATTTCTTCACGCTCATCACGCGCTTCGCCATCAGCCGCAAACGCGAATATATGGCCGATGCCGGTGGTGCCGAACTCTGTGGAAACCCATTGGCACTGGCTTCAGCACTGAGGAAAATCTCCGCTGATCCGGGACTCGACAACGTCAATCGGGCTGACGTGGCACAGCTGTTCATCTGCGAGCCCGACGAGATGAACGTCGGACTGATGAGCTTCATGAACTCGCTCTTCTCCACCCATCCCGACACCAAGAAGCGCATCGCCATCCTCGAACAGTTCTAACAGACAACATCAACGAGCCTCTTTATAGCAAAAAACTGTCACAGCATCCATCCCAGGACACCGTGACAGTTTTTTCATGCAACCATAGGAACTTTCTATGCAATGAAAATCCGCAACCACCCTTACAGTGATTGCGGATTGATTTTTCTTGCTATATCGATAGCTCAACTCATTTCTGCATGTCATAGACCACCTGCATCAGCTGCTTTCCGAGCTCGTCAGCCTCCTGCATGGTGGCAGCCTCGCTGTAGACGCGGATGATGGGTTCTGTGTTCGACTTGCGCAGATGCACCCACTTGGTGGGGAAGTCCAGCTTCACACCGTCGATATCGGTCACCTGCACGCCCTGCTCATGTCCGAACTGCTCTTTCACCTTCACCAGAATGGCATCCACATCCGTGTCCGGATTCAGGTCGATGCGGTTCTTGGCGATGGCATAATTGGGATAGAGCTTGCGCAGCTCGCTCACCTTGCAGCCCTTATGAGCCAAATGGCTCAAGAAGAGCGCAATGCCTACGAGAGCGTCGCGGCCATAGTGGCTGGCAGGATAGATCACACCGCCATTGCCTTCACCGCCGATGACAGCACCCACTTCCTTCATCTTCGTCGTCACATTGACCTCACCCACCGCAGAGGCATAATACTTGCAGCCGTGCTTCTCGGTGATGTCGCGCAGGGCACGGGTAGAGCTAAGATTGCTGACAGTCGTTCCGGGCGTGTGGCCGAGGATGTAGTCGGCCACCGTGACGAGCGTGTATTCCTCGCCATACATCTTTCCGTCCTCTTGAATGAAGGCCAGACGGTCCACGTCCGGGTCGACGACGATGCCAAGATCGTAGCCACCCTTGGCACATTCGCCCATGATGCCGCCGAGATTCTTCTCGATGGGCTCCGGGTTATGGGCAAAGTCGCCGTTGCAGACCGCGTTGAGGATCTTGTATTCCACGCCCAAAGCCTTCAGCAGGTCTGGCAAGATGATGCCACCGACCGAGTTGACCGAGTCGACGACGACCTTGAAATGAGCGTTCTTGATGGCGTCCACGTCGACGAGCTCCAAATTGAGCACCGAATCGATGTGACGCTGGTTGAACGTATCGTCGTCGGTATAGGAGCCGAGGTGATCCACGTCGGCGTAGTCGAAGTCTTCCCGCTCGGCAATGTCGAGCACCTCGTTGCCATCGTCCTTGGTCAGGAACTCACCCTCGTTGTTGAGCAGTTTGAGGGCATTCCAGTGACGCGGGTTGTGGCTGGCGGTGATAATGATGCCTCCGGCAGCATCGCTCATGCGCACGGCCAGCTCCGTGGTGGGGGTCGTGGCATAACCTATGTTCACCACGTCGTAGCCCATGCCCATCAGCGTGCCACACACCACATCCTTGACCATGAGTCCAGAGATGCGGCCGTCGCGTCCAACGACAATCTTGTTGCTCTTCGACTTGCCGCTGCGACGAATGAAGGTGGCATAGGCAGTGGTAAACTTAACGATGTCGAGTGGATTCAGCGTGTCACCGGTGTGACCGCCAATCGTTCCACGAATGCCAGAAATAGATTTGATTAACGTCATATTTTTGTTTTAGGTTGATATGTTTTCGGTTTTTCCTCACCGTCCCTTCTGGAAAGTGAGGTCGTAGAGGCAGGGATAGACGTTCTGCGAGGCATAGCGCTGCCCTTGCTCCGCCGGCACGATGAGTCTCACCTTCGCCGTCTCGTCGCCGTCGTTGACCAGCCGTCCCAGGTTGACATAGGTGAAGGGCACCAGCCAGCCGTTGGGCACGGCGGCACTGCCATACCTCGAATACATCAGCGAATGGCCCGTGATGAACGAGCCGCTGAACGTGCCCGAGGTGTTGGTGACAGTCAGTTGCTCGGCAATCGACGCATAATAGGGCACGTTGTTGGTGAGCTGGAGCGAGTCGGTGAGCAGATTGCGCTCAGAGAAGCGACACAGCACGATGGCGGTCTCGCCGTCCTGCAGCGGGCGACCTGCGCCCTTGCGCACGATCTGCATGTAGACACCCGACGACTCGAAGAGCACAAACTCGTTGCGCGAGACATCAGTCATGTTGCCCTGGGCGACAAATTCAGCTTCCGAAATGACGTTGACCGCAGAGTCGGCGATATACTGGTTGATGGCCGAACGCTCCCGTTTTTTCTGGTCGGCATAGGTTTCGTCGTCGTCACACGAGGCCATGACGGCCAGCCCCAGCAGAAGCATCACCATGTAAGTTAAATTTCTCATATCCTGTAATTTTCCTACAAAGTTAATAAAAAGAAAGCACAAACGGTTTTGGCTCTCATGCTTTTAACAAATCTTCATAGGCTTTGAGAGCCTCGCGCACCTTTTGTTCGGCCTCCTCCATCGAGCAGTCGAGATGCCCGCCGCTGGCGTTGAGGTGTCCTCCGCCGTTGAAGAAGCGGGCCGCCATCTCGTTGCAAGGGAAACTGTCGACCGACCTCAGGCTCACCCAGATCAGGTTGTCCTTGTGGTCGTCCTCGCGCAGCGATATGCTGAGCCTCAGCCCCTTGATGCGCAGCGGCTCGTTGACCATGCCTTCCTGGTCGCCCTTGACATAGTGGAAGCGCTTCATCTCCTCCACCGTCAGGCTGTAGTAGGCGGCATGATAGTCAGGCAGGTAGTTGAGCTTCTGGCTCATGAGGTAGCCGCGCAGGCGGATGGCCCACACGCTGTAGTTGTTGAACACGTTTCGGTAGATCTTGTCCTTGTCGAATCCCTTCGTCAGCAGCTGCCCGATGATGAAGTATATCTCGGGTCGGCTGGAGTTGTAGGTGAATCCGCCGGTGTCGGTCATCATGCCCGTATAGAGCGGCACGGCCGTCTGGCGGTCCATGGCGTCGAATCCGCCCAGCTGCCAGACCACGCGAAACACGAGTTCGGCCGTGGAGCAGGCCTCGGGATGCGACACGATGAGCGCGGCATCGTCAAGGCTGGGGTTCAGATGATGGTCTATCATCACCTTGCGCGCCTTGCTTGCCGTGAGCAGCGGCGCCATGTCCTGCACGCGTCCGGCATCGGCAAAGTCGAGACAGAAAATGAGGTCGGCCTCATCGAAGCACGCGCGCACCGCGTCGGGACGCTTGTCATAGCGCATAATGGTCTGCGTGCCAGGCATCCAGCGCAGAAAGTCGGGGAAGGCATCCGGCACCACTATCTGTGCCTGCTTGCCCCACTGCCGCTGCAGATAGGCCGCCCAGCCGAGGCAGGAACCTATCGCGTCGCCGTCGGGACTCTTGTGTCCAAGCACGAGAATGCGGCTCGCGCCGTCCAGCAAGTCCCTGAGCCGGGCCAGCTGGCCGTCGGTTAAAATGTCGATATTCATAATGGGTGCAAAGGTAGTAAAAAGATGGGAGACGGCGGACACCTTATTTAATAAATTACAAATTGCGAATCGCTAATTGTCTACTTCGAAATTAGCGATTCGCAATTCATAAATCGGTTCTCAGAGAGCGGCTCTTAGAACAGCTTGTTGGGATAGACGCCCTCGTCGACGAGCTGCTGGATCCTCGCCACCACGCTGGGACGGTCGGCCGAATAGGTCACGCCGAACCACTTGCTCGTCGTGTCGAGCACCTCGCAGGTGGCCGTGCCGTTGTGGATGAGACTGTCGACCACCCATGGAATCAGATACTCTGCCTTGGGGTTGGCCTTCGTCGTGTCAGCGTCGAGGAACTCCTTGAAGAACCGGTCGCTGTACTCGAAATAGTCGGGGGTGAATCCCCAGACGTTCATGCTCACCGGCGTGTTATCAGAAATCGACACCCACTCGCCCTTCTCGTCCTTGTAGGCCACGTTGCCGTCGTCCTTGCGCTCAATCTCCGTGCGCTCCACGACAGACGTGAGAAGCCCGGCGGCATCCTTGGCACACACGCCACGCGACACTGTGCCGTGGTCTGACAGCGTGTTGCTCACGCGGAAGCCCACCATGGCATAGGTGTTCTTGCTGCCCTCGGGAAGCTCCGACAGGAACTTGCCGATCACCTGGAAGCAGTCGCGGTTGTAGAAGTCGTCGCAGTTGATCACGCAGAACGGCTCCTTGATGACGTCCTTGGCCATCATCACGGCATGGTTGGTGCCCCAGGGCTTCGTGCGGCCCTCGGGAACGCTGTAGCCCTCGGGAAGCTTGTCGAGCGACTGGAAGACCAGCTCGCACGGCACGTGGCCCTCATATTTCTTCAGAATCTTGTCGCGGAACTCCTGCTCGAAGTCCTCGCGAATCACCCAGACGATCTTGCCGAAGCCGGCCTGAATGGCATCGTAGATCGAATAGTCCATGATGGTTTCGCCATTGGGGCCCAGACCGTCGAGCTGCTTCAGGCCTCCATAGCGGCTGCCCATGCCGGCAGCGAGGAGCAATAATGTTGGTTTCATAACTGATGTGTTTATAAAAGATTAATCCTTATCTACTTGCAAAGTTACACGAATCGGCCGACATGACAAAATAAAATTCCCACTTATTTCATCTTCGCCCGGTCGCGAATGGTCATTTTCCCGCCGCCTCTCTCCCATCCACGCGTCCCCAACGCCACGGAGCAGCCATGCCTTGGCCGACCGCTTAAAAAGCAAAACAGAGGATTTTTCGTAAGAAAAGACGACAAGCTCCAAGCCCCGTCACAACTCTTTGTCCTCCCAAAGCACACCGCTCGCCCGCCAGCAACGCCCTCCGCAACTGCCAGCAACGCCCTCCGAGACTGCAAACAAAGGTTTTCCAAGCCGTAAAAGACAGCTACTTGAACCCCAAAAAACGGTTACTTGCAACTCGAAAGACAGTTACTTGATACTCGAAAAACGGTTACTTGATACTCGAAAGGTGGCTGAACGCAACGCTTGGAATTATCTTTTACAAGCCCAACATCCGCCAACAATTCCCCACCCCAGCCGTTTTCTCACCGAAAAGCATGAAAAAAGGAGAAGCCTCCCACTCCTCCTGCACTGCAAAGATATCAGAACGGATAGCCTACGGCAATGTGAAGCGTCTGGCTGTCGCGGAAAGAGGGCATATTGTAATAGCCGCTCCGGCCCGTGTCATAGGGGGCATGCAGACCGACACCCCAGTCGACACGTATGACAAAGAAGTCGAGATCGTAACGCAAACCGACGCCCGTGCCAAGGGCCAGGTCGTCAAGCAGATGGGCGGGACGCAGCTTGCCTCCCTCGCGTCCGTCGGCATTGCGGAGCGTCCAGACGTTGCCCGCATCGATGAAGGTGGCCCCATAGAGGCTGCCGATAAGCGGGAAACGATATTCCACATTGGCCAACAGCTTCAAGTCGCCGGTCTGGTCGAGATAAGACAGGTGGCTGTTGGGAGCATGATAGGTTCCCGGACCGATGGAACGGATGTTAAACGCACGCACGCTGTTGGCACCTCCCACATAAAACTGCTCTACATAGGGGGATGCCGTGGAATTTCCATACGACCAAATGACGCCACCGGCCGCATGGGCCACCAACTGACTCTTCCCAGTGAGCTGCCACGTCTTGCGAAAGTCCAGCTCAGCCTTGAAGAACTGAGCGTAGGGATTCTTGAAGAGTTCCTTGCCGCGCTTGCTCCACTGATTGCCAAAAGCCATGTTGACCAAAGACAACAGGTTGCCTGCCTCCGACAGCGTGGCCTGCACGTAGATAGGGTTACGGTAAGTGAGTGGCGAGGTATAGGTGTAGCGGTAACGCATCTTGGGGATGAACTGGTCACGCATCGACACGTCGAGATAGGCATTGGCCTGTCGGATGGAGTCGAAATCGGCAGTAGAGCTGGTCATGTAGTCGTACTGCAGGATGAGCGGCGAGAACTCGTTCATCGACTGTGCCGACGGCTGAAACTTGTAGGTCAGCTCACCCGATACGATATGACGCTTGAAGTAACCGGCACGACGAATGACCTCACTCGACGCCTTAAGCACCGTAGAAGGGGCCGTGTACCACCGGCGGCGGATGTGGAAACCGGGCAAAAGAAGCCGCGGAAACTCCAAAGACGCGCTCATTCCATACTCATAGCTGTTGACTTTCGATGATGAGCCTTGATATTTGTGCCCCGTCTGCCACTCATAGTTGCCGAAAAGATTGAGATCGAAGGTCTCGCCTCCACGAAAAGCGTTGCGCTTGGTGAAACCGATGGTGACGCCGGGGCCCAGCCATCCGGTGGTCTTACCCGTCAGACTGGTCTCCACATAGAAGTCGTAAGGCTTGTCGAAGAGGCAACGCAAGCTGAGGTCGAGCGTGTCGCAGGTGGCCGACGAGTCGCGGGGCGTGAACAGGAAATTGACCGAACTGAAGAGATTGTTGGCCGTGAGCTTGTTGACCGACTCCAGATGGTTCTGATAGCTGTACAACCGTCCGGGCCAAAGCTTCAGTTCGCGCAGAATGACACTGGGACGAAGAGGCACGTGGCGGCCCCGATAGGTGACGGCCAGACGGCCCCACCGCATCGTGTCGGTCAGCGAGTCGCGGTAATCCTTACGCAACTGCATTTCCACCCGACCGATATACCACTGCCGCTTGGCCTCCTCGGGTATGCTGTCGGCCATCTGCAAGCGCAGCTGCACCTTGCCGGGAACGCTGACGGTATCGGCCAGATAGGATGCGTAGGCAGGCTGATAATAATAGTAGCCGCTGTCGCGGAAGAGCGTGGAGATACGTCGGCGCTCCTGGTCGAGGGTTGTCACATCGAAAGCATCGTCCTGATGCAAACATGTGTTCGGCATGCTGACGGCAATGATGGAGTCGGCATGCTGCGGAAAGCCTACATAACGGATGGTGTCGAGGGTGAACAGGTGGTTCATATGGACATCATACTGCAACTTACCTTCCTTCGGATTCTTCTGTGTGAGCTGTTCGTAGTCGACCGACGCATTGAAATAGCCGTGCGAACGCAACACGCTCTGAGCCACACTGGCGCGCAAGGCCGGATTGACCTGGCCCATCAGCACCGGTGCCTTGCCGAAGCTGCGCGTGAGCCACCGACCCAAGGCGTTGTCTTTGTCGTGCCAATAATTCCATATCCACAACCGCAGTGGGAACGGCGTGCGATAGAAGCTGCTGCCCAACAGGGCCCCGTTGGGGGCTGCCGCCAAAGCCGCCTCCACCTCTTCCTGCACACTGCGGAAGTGGTCGTTGTCATCGTAGTCGAGATAACGCGTCTTCTTGAGCCCCGTGTAGAGTTGCTCGCCATCGGGCACGCCGCTGGTAGAACTGCACGAAGCCAGGAGAACGGCCGCCAGGAGAATCAGAAATAGAGTTCTGCTTGCTTTCATTTCTTTTGGGTTGAGTCTTTGCGCATTGGTAGGAGCCCACTTTCTTCCTTCAGCCGGAACAAATCGCGGAAATGGCGTAGCTTTCGCTTCCAGATGAATCCTGCGCCATATTCGCCCACATTGCCTTCGAGCCAGTCGTAGCTGTCGCGGTTGTAGAACAGCTTGACATACTGGCTGGCATTCTGATTGAGCCGGTACTCGAAAGTGACGTTGTCGAAAAAGTTCTCGTTCTGATTGCTGACATCGGCACCGGTCGACACCTTACCACCCACCTGAATGTTGAGACGGTTGTTCCAGAAGCGCTTGGCAAACTTGAACGAATAGTCGGTCTGCATGGTGCCGTTGCTGTTGGTGGCATTATCGACGCCAAAACTCAGGTCGAGCGTACGCAACGCCGAACCGGAAATGTTGTTGATCTGGCTCTGCAGGAAGGAACTCAAAGCAGAGTTCATGGAAAATCCCGACGTGTTTCCGTCAGCCAGATACATGCCCGTGGTGAGCATGGTGACGGCCAGTTTGCCGCGCTCTTCCTTCGACTTGGTGTTGAGCTCGTTGCTCATGGTCATGTCTTCGGGTGCGTCGATGATGAATTCCAGTCCCATGTCATCCAGTGTCTTCGTGATGACGACGCCACAATCGAAATTAACCATGTGGCTGTTGCTGCCATCCGTGGAAACGGATGCCTTCATGCGCTCCGTCGCCGTGATATTGAGCGTCGGATTATAAGGAGTACCCTTGAACTCAATGTAGCTACCGTCCTGAATGGTGAAGGTCTTGAGCGGTATGACGGGCAGTGCATATTTCATCTGACCGCTGTTGATGGTATAGCGGCCCCGCAGCAACAAGTCGTCGACGACATTGTAGGTCATCGTCAGATCGCCGCCGCCAATGATGTCGATGTAGTTGGAATGGTCGGCATTGAGGGCACACATCACTTGGGCTCCCTCATCTATGCCAATACTGAGCTGCATGTCGAGGCCTGTCAAGGGCGGGCGCGACACGGTCTCGGGCGTTGAGTCGTTGAAGTTGGTGAACGTCACGAGCTCGTCGAGCTGATTGTCAGTGGAGAGCGGCGAGTCACGCAACACATAGGTCATATCTGTGGAGCCAAGCACATCGAGGCGTCCACGCATGCGCAGGGCGTCGACGGGCCCATCCATCATGCCGAAGAAGTTGACATACATCTTGCCATAGACCTCTGAGCGCCTGTTCTCCTTGGCATCGACGAGCAAAAAGTTCTGCGCCCGCATGCGGATGTTGAGCATCATACGGTCGAGGTTGGAGAAGTCGAAGCTGCCGGAGATGTCAAGCGGACTGTCGTTGTGGGAGAACATCTCGAAGTTCTCAAAGAGCAACTTGCTGCCGCTGATGGTTACAGGATCGTCGGCAAAACGCATCTCCACGCCGTAGGGCTCGCTGAAGATAAAGCCGGAATCAAGCACAACCTCACCATTGACATCGGGTTTCGACAACGAACCCTTGACGGACAAGTTGCCTTCGGCATAGCCCTTGAAACCCAAAAGTTGGTCGGGGACAAAGCCATTAACCATCGACAGGGGCAACCGATCCAGTCCGAATGTAGCGTCAAGATAGCCATCACCCTCGTTGCGGTAGGTGCCCGACAGTGTGGCCACCTCCTCTCCATCGTGGAAGAGGAAGCCGTTGACCTGATGCAGACTGTCACCCTGAGGCGTATAGACAAACTCAGTGCCCACGTCACCCATTGGACAGTTCTCGTAGGACATGCCTGTGACGTTGACCGAGCTGGAAACCGTGAGTTGCTTCTCAGTCAGTATGGCGTGGAAGTCACCATCGAGCACGCCCTTGACATTCGGCGTATAGGGCAACACTGACAGGATCTTCTCGATGTCGAACCGATGGAGGCTGACGGTGAGATCCTGCAAAGCCTCCTCATGGGTGTCGTCGGAATAGACCTGAACACCCATGCCGTCGGCGGCAGTCAGCTTCATGTCGGCAGAGATGCGGCGGTCGTTGCCCAAAAAGACATAGTTGCTGTCGTTCACATGGAACTGCTTATAGCCCAGTATGGGGTCGTCGCCGAACATGCTGATTCGGAAGCCGCCTGTCTCGATACTGCCCGAAAGTCCGAGCTTGACACCAAGGCTGTCGTTGCGGTCGTAGACGGCAGCCGTCAGGGCGGTTCCTGTCTCATGGATGATACCGTCGAAGAGCGCATTGAAAGCATACTGAGGATTGCGTTTGTTGTTGCGTATCTGTGCCGAATACAGCGTTTTCTCTGCGTCAGAACGCACATACAAGCGAACAGAGTCGAGCAAGACCGACTGCGCAAAGAGCGAGTCGACCTCGACGTGTCCATTGAAGCCGTTTACGGGTGATGAAGTCAGATGCATGTTGGCACGGGCAAACTGCAACCCGTAGCTGTTGAGCATGCGCACAAAGGAATTATCCTTTCCACTGTTCAAGTCGATACGGGCCACAGGCAGTTTCTCACGCAACTTGAGCTGGTTAATCATCTTATCCTTCAGCTGCGCCTGAAACTCAGTCGTAAAGCCTTCCACCTGCCGGATAAGCCGCTCATAGCCCCCCTGCCCATCGAAAAGAAGATGGAAATCGCCGCAATCGACGACGGCATGGGTGGTGTCGCGTGTCGTAAGCAAGTCCATGACGATGTCGTCGGGACGGTAGACGCTGCCACTGTCGGTGACGACCATGTCGCCAAGCATTCCCTGCGCCTTATAATAATGTTTAAAGTCGGAAGCCCAATCGACGTAAGCACAGCCGGCAACATGAACCGTGTCGTCGACAAGGCCGAGGCGTTTCAAGTCGGCATCAGCCAAGTCGGCCGCAATCGTGCCATGCATGAGCCGACCACTGGTCAGCGCGTCAAGGCTGACGAGACCTTTCAGCAAGGTGTTTTGCGCATTGACTGTGGCATGAAGATGACCGCCCCCCACTTTGGCCGAGGCTCTGACATGGCTGAGGTCGTAGTTGGCATAACGGAACTGGTCAACGTCCGCCTTTAAGTCCAAGCGTGTACGGGGCGACATGAAATCGGTGCCCTGTCCGTCGGCCTCTATCTTTCCGCTGAACGCGTGCAAATCCATGTGAGGCAGAAAATGATGCAATGGCAGATGAAGCGCAGACAAACGGGCGTTATAGCGCATCTTTTCGGTATCAACCTGCACCTTGCCGCGCAAAGTTCCGCCTCCCTGCGCAGCTATGAAATTAGAGCCTATGGTTGTTCCGTCGACTTCTACCTGTCCCTTGAAGCCGATGCCTTGCGGAATGCGGAGGGTCTGACGTAGGTCGCGGTCAAGCATAGCCTCCACAAAGGAAAGATCATAAGTCCGCGCATCGAGATCGATGCGGGCTTTCATATGTTTGGCATCGGTGAGATTCCTTAGAGTGCCGCTTGCATTGATACTCAAAGCCTCAGGGATTGACACACTCAGTTGGCTGAGAGTGAGCCACCGCAGATTGCCCCGCACGGTTCCGCTAACGGTCAACGGGCGACGCTCCGGCCACTTGCTGCGCAGAGGCTCCGACAGGTCGACGAAGTGCAGGATGTCACGTTTGTCAAGACTGGCACGTCCGACAACGGCCGTGAAGGTGCCCGGATTGATGTTATCGAAGGCATTAAGAGCCATTCGAAACGACCCTTTCAACATGCTTCCGGGAGTTCGCAGCCACAACTGGGGCAGCGACAGCGATACCGAATCCATGCGGAACGGCCCCGTAAATTCGTCGACGGACAGCCCGCTCCTTTCTTGAAAATTGCATTTACGGATAAGCAGGTTCAATTCCGAACCGCAATAATAGAACGAGTCAACTCTCAGAGCCAACTTATCCAAAGCCAAATGATTGAAGTCAAGCCCCTTAACCCGCGTCACATAATTCAAGTCGTAGTTTAAAGAGCCATCCGCCCAGTCGAGACTGCCCACTTGATAGAGTCCTTTATGCAAGTCGAGATAAGTACTCCGGGCCAAGACGTTCCCCATGTAGGCATTGATTTCAGTGGTGTCGCCAGGCAAATGAAGGTCAAGACGCGTGCGAACAAGTCGCAACTGGTCGACATCAATTTTCCAAAAGTTGGTGCTTGGCGTCGTATCGGGCGGTACGGTGTCACTGAGTTCTATGTCCAAAGAGGCATCCGCCAGCATGACATGATTTACAAGCACATCCTCCGCATCGAGATCGATGCCGTGTGCTTGCAGGTTAAGACGCCCGATATTTCCTTTGATGCGGGCCTCATGGATGAAATTGGTGGTGTTGACCTTCACATTGCGCAGGTCAAGGCCGTCTATTTCCACCCTTTTCCGAAAGAGAGGAAGCAACCGCACGTCAACACGAATGTGGGCAATGTCGGCCACAGTGTCCCTGACTTGTGGAAGTGAGTCGTTGGGCTGAATGACTTTGATGCCATCGATGCCTAAATCCAACGGAAACACAAGGTTGACATGACTGACACGAATGTCCATGCCTGTCTGCTCTGACGCGTATGACGCAACATGCCTTACAGCCCAATTTTGAACGGGGGGGCTATAAAGCAACAATGCAAGAATCATGAAAAACAGGATGGGAGTCAGCAGAACGATTCCTATCCATTTGAAGGTTTTCCTCATACGCGCGCATGATACATGGTGTGTATCATGTGCAAAGTAAACAAAAAAAATGGAATTAACCCAATTTTTTCATCAAAAAGATGAGATAGCCTGCCATAATGGGTCGTCGGGCAGGGGCGAAACGACAGAAATCAGCTTTTTAGACACGGGATGAACGAACTCCACATATCGACTGAGCAACGAGATGCTGCCATCGGGATTGCTGCGCTGGGCTCCATATTTAAGATCACCCTTGATGGGACATCCCATGTGAGCAAGCTGACTGCGTATCTGATGATGGCGACCCGTGAGCAGATTAATTTCCAACAAAGTATAGCGTTCACTGCGATTGACCACACGATACTTTAAAACTGCTTTTTTAGAACCAGGCACCTCCCGGTCGTAGGCATAAGTTTTGTTTTGACGCTCGTTGCGCACCAACCAATTGTCCAATGTCCCCTCGGACTGCGCAGGAGTCTCCTTGGTAATGGCCCAATAGGTCTTATGCACCTGTCCGTTGCGGAACATGTCGTTCAAACGCGACAATGCCTTGGACGTACGGGCGAAGACTACCAGCCCCGCCACGGGACGGTCAAGGCGATGCACCACGCCGAGGAACACATTCCCCGGCTTGTGGTACTTCTCCTTCAGATAGTCTTTCACCGTTTCAGAGAGGGGCTTGTCGCCCGACTTGTCGCCTTGCACGATTTCGCCAGCCTCTTTGAAGACGATGATGAGATGATTATCCTCGTAGATGGGTTTCATAGGGATTACATATTCATGCCACCATCGACCTGTATAACCTGGCCAGTGACATAGCTCGAAAGATCGGAAGCAAGGAACAAAGCCACATTGGCTATGTCTTCCACCTTGCCGGCACGACGCAACGGAATGTTTTGTATCCACTGTTTGCGGACATCTTCAGGCAAAGCCTGTGTCATGGCCGTCTCAATAAATCCAGGAGCAATGGCATTGGAACGCACGCCACGACGGCCTATCTCCTGCCCTATGCTCTTGGCCAGCGCAATCAGGCCAGCCTTAGAGGCTGCGTAGTTGCTCTGCCCTGCATTGCCATGGACACCTACAACCGATGACATGTTGATAATGGAGCCACTCTTCTGATGCATCATGATAGGCGTGCAAGCGTGAATGAAGTTGAATGCACTCTTCAGATTAACCGCAATAACGGCATCCCACTGCTGTTCCGTCATCTTCAACATCAGTCCGTCCTTGGTGATTCCGGCGTTGTTGACAAGGATGTCAATAGAACCGAAGTCTTCTTTCACCTTCAGAACAGTCGCCTCTGTCTCTGCAAAGTCGGCGGCATTGCTGGCATAGCCTTTGGCTTTCACACCCATGGCTGCCAGTTCACGCTCAGTGGCCAGTCCGCCATGCTCCTCGTCGATAAGGAGATCGGTGAAAGCAATGTTGGCGCCCTCTTGGGCAAACTTCATAGCAATGGCCTTGCCAATGCCACGGGCAGCACCAGTGACAAGCGCTGTCTTACCTGTTAATAATCCCATAATCTTTTCTTGTATATAATAATATAAGTATGTTTCTTGTCTTCTTTATAAATAAGATTCCGATCATCTGCGCTTTCCCAAGGCCCCATAGACAACCTTGGCCACAAGCGGCTTACTTGTCTCCTCTGTCAAACCGTGACCAAGTCGGCCGTAGATAAACGGCACCTCAAGCCCCTTGATACAATAATGGGTAATGTCCGCAACGAGATCAACATCTTCAATATCGAACTCACCATCAGCCTTTCCGTCCGCATAAACCTTACGGAATAGTTCTATCTCTTCCTCGTCAAAGTTCTTGCGAACCTTCTCCACAGTCCAAATATTCCGGAAAAACTCGGCACGCAAGTTACCATTGCGCACTACTGTCTCACGAATCATACTCAAATGAGTATAAATGAGCTCAATGATTTTGTCTTGAGGACGTATTTTCTTGGCAGCCACCTCATCGAGTTTATCACTAAGGCGTTCCAACTCTGACTCTATAACCGCATAATAGACATCTTCTTTTCTATTAAAATAGGTATAAAGTGTACGTCTTCCCTTTCCCGATGCCACGGCAATGTCGTTCATCGTCGTACCTGCCAGTCCGTTCTTGGCGAACAGCTGACGAGCCACATCTACCAGTTTCTGTCTTGTCTTTGATATAGACATCTGATCTTCCCTCCTTATTTTTCTGCTTTTGCACATCAATGTAGACTGTGCAAAAGTAGAAAACTTATTTCACATGGCCAAAAGATTATACAAAAAAAGCAACCTATCAGGTAAAAAAGCAAAATATATGGAAAAACATTTGGTTATTTCAGAAATAAGAAGTACCTTTGCAGTCGCAAATAAGGATTGAAACAATACAGCTCCTTACAAGAAGCAATAACGTTCTCCTTAATTTGAATATCGCGGAGTGGAGCAGTTGGTAGCTCGCCAGGCTCATAACCTGGAGGTCGCACGTTCGAGTCCTGCCTCCGCAACTAAGGTCAGCGTAACAAGTTACAAGAGTAACAAGTTACGCTGATTTTCGTTTTAGGCTACGTCAAATCTGCGCCAGAATTTTGGCTCAGTAGTGGCTCAGTAGATTTTAGTGGGGATGTTTGTCAGTCCACTTGTTGACCGATTTAGAATGTGTAAAGTTCACCGTTAGACAACGAGGACTCATCGATTGCCAACCTCGGGCCTATATTGTCAGAAAACAACAGCCATTCATCGGCGTGAGCCAGCTGTTCCCATTGACGGAATCCGCTCAGCACCTCTTTGTATTGTTTTTCAAACGTATGACCGTCAATATGATAAAAATCCTCAAGCGTACGGCAGGTCACGGGGGACGTCTCCATACGTCTCTTTTAAAAAAGCTCCAAATTCTTTGGAGTAACGTGTGCCTTAGGCTACGACATCAAGATCTATCGGGATGATGAAACTCTTGCCCGTACGGGTATCAGTCCAACGTCTGCGTCTTATCCGAAGAATCACTTTGTGGTCTCTTATCGGGAAGTCCGTGACGTTGACAGCCTCCATAAAGCCTTTCGACTCGAAGTGACATCGCCACTTAGTTCCGGATTCATATTCTCGTCGAGGTTGATGTGGATCTCCGTTGCAGTCCGCGACACTCCGACGACTGTAAAATAATCAAATATTTGGGATAGCAGTACTATGTGCGCCAACCTCCTGTCAACTTAGGTTTTAACCCCAGGTAAAGAATACATCCCGCCCTGATCGTTATTAATCAGCAACCTGCTTATAAGCGAAGGGAAAAGACAAACGCCTAATCTAATCATACCTAAGATAAAACGCCAAAATGGTGACAATATTATATAAGAGCATGAACAATGGAGCTGCTTTGAGAGAGGTAACGGATATAAGATACTTTCTTTTCAGACCTATAAAACTATATGCTTAAACCACCCTATTTGCATCTTCTGACCATCAAGTCAACACCTTTGTTACGGATTGGGAAGTCACGGATGGTTATGGAAGCACAGCCCCCTTGGATTCAGTCTTAAGAGGCTCCGTGTATTCATCCTTAACCGATTCACCAAGATGAATGCGAATAAGGGACGAGTATTCTTCTATACCTACTACTTCAAAATTTGAAAGTATCTCTGAGGGCAGGATTAACTGCGCCAATGCCAATAAGCCTTAGCACACAACAAAAGAACGGGCCCCGTCCTCTTCCGTGAGTCCGGGGCCCGAAGGTCAAAAAAGGCGGCTTCCTACTCTCCCG
>CAYPJA010000043.1:0-16415 GCA_964411005.1 uncultured Prevotella sp.
GGATTTCGTTTGCTGTCATCATGAGTTATATCTTTTGTATTATGCTTGTTCATTGATTTTCAGTTGCAAAGTTACTAAAAAACCACATATAACGACCACAGAAAGAAAACTTTTTGCTAACTTTGCATGGTTATTCGACAAAAAAGCAGATTAAGTCATGGCATTGAAGACAGACAAGAATGTGAAGCTCTACTACTCTATCCGGGAAGTGGCGAAACAGTTCGGCCTCAACGAAAGCACGCTGCGCTACTGGGAAACAGAGTTTCCGCAGCTGCACCCACGCACGCAAGGCGGCACCAAGGTGCGCCAATACACCGAAGCCGACATCGAGCAATTGAAAGTGATTTACAATCTGGTGAAAGTGCGCGGCTTCAAGCTGGCAGCAGCCCGCAAGATGCTGGCTGAGAACCGCCATGGCCTCGACCGTTCCGCAACCGTGCTCGACACACTCATCAGCGTGCGCGACGAGCTGAAAGCACTGAAAACGCAGTTGGACAGCCTAACCTGATCCTACGGCTCACACATCGCCTCGCACACCTTATCCTGGAAGGCGCGACCGTTCTTGCCATGCATGACGCCTTGATTGATGATGGAGAAGGCAAGCATGTGGCCATTGGCGGCCCGACAATAGCCGCAAAGGGAACTGATACCGGTCACCGTTCCTGTCTTGGCATGCACGTTCCCGGCCGTAAAGGCACCCTGCATCCGCTTGCTAAGCGTGCCATCCTCGCCCGCAATGGGCAACGAGGGATAGAGATGCAGAAAGATGTTGTTGTTCTGATAAGCATAGCGCAACATCTTCACTTCCAATTCCGCAGACACATAATTATATAAGGAGAGTCCCGACCCGTCAGCAAACATATAGCGATTGGGATCGAGTCCTATTTTGTGCACCAACCGCTTGATGACGGCGCGCGCGTCTTTGGCCGTGGCCGGACGCTCGTCGGTCGAAGCGGCAATCTGATAGAACATGGCTTCGGCATAAAGATTGTCGCTATCCTTGAGCATGCGCATCAAGATTTGGTCTATAGTATGAAAGCGGCGCACGATGCAATGGGCATCCTGCGGCTTGCGGTCGGTGGCAATGAAGGCATCCACGTAAATGCCGGCTTCCTGCAACTCACTGCGAAAGCGTTCCATAAACTTGTCCTTACGCTGAAACAACAAGGGAGAAAGCACAGGGTTGTCGTCATCCCAACACCACCCCTCGCCCAGAAGGTTGGCGTCCTTCATGCTCTTGTCAGCATAGATATGACCGCGGATGGTGTCGACACCCATCTTGACAAGGCCTTCCACAAAGGCCTTCATGTCATCAGAATTGAACCGGGGGTCGAAACCGCCAACGACATAAATGTCGCCGTTGAGCACACTGTCACTAATCTCGCCCGTATAGCATAGTTCGGTCTTGAACTGATAACCGCCACCCAAGCGATCGAGAGCGGTAATGGCCGTGATGACTTTCTCGGTGGAGGCCGGACGAAGCAGCTGACGTTCGTTGTGAGCATAGAGAACGCTGTCGGCATCAAGATCCCAAATCATCATCCCCAACTGGGATGTCTGAAACATGTCGGCTTGCAGCAATCGGTCAATGTGATGCTGCATCGACTGCGGCCACGGCAAGGACACTGCCGCAGAATCAGCGTCGTCGTTGCCGACCGAGTCGGCCGCAAGCGTGTCGACGACTTCCGTCTCAGAGTCGTCATTGTCAATATTGTAATCATGCTGGGCACCCAATGGCAAGACGGCCACTAGCAGCAATGCCAGCAACAGGCTATGCAATCTCATCTTGTCTCCTCTTCAACTCTTTCATAAACGCCTGCTCATTGTCGGGCTCCACATCCTCCAGATGCTGATGACCATACTCTATGAGCAGATAGCTAACCAGTCCAAACGCCGTCGTCATACGCGTGCATCTCACGATTTCGACGATGTCGATGACCTTGGGCTTGCGGAATCGTCCCTTGCGTACGATGAGCTGGCCATCATGAAAAACATATTCGGCGTGAAGCACCTTCTCAATGGCAAAGACTACGAGCACCAGACACAACACAGCTATGAGCACCTCCTTGACCCAGAAGCAATAGAACATGAGCACAGAGAGGACAACAAGGCCCAATTTAGCCGTCGGCGTAAACTTGCGGTGGAACGTACGGTCTGTCATAACTGCTTGCAAAATTACAAATTATTATCGAAAAACCGCTATCTTGTCAACGAGAACTTGATGGACAGGCCGAAGTCGCGCGTCGTTGTGGGGTAGCTCGACGAAGAGAGCAGCGGCGTGTTGGTCTGACGGTCATAATAAAAACTCATGGTGAGGAGCTTCGAGACGGTATAGTCAGCCGAGAAACTGAGTTTGAACGCCGTATTGCCGCTGCTGGCCGTCGAGGTGACAGTGGCGATGTCTCGCGTGATGGCCGCCTGCTTGCGGTAGCTCATGTCAAGCCGCAGGTTGAGGTCGTGATTGGCCTGCGTGGTACGGTTACGGTTGTTGGCGTTCTGCTGCGTGTCATTGTTGCGTCCCGAACTGCGCACCCTGCGGTGGTTACGTCGGTTGAAGATGTTGAAATTGTTGATTTTGTAGCCTGCGCCAACCACCCAGTCGTGGCTCGTGGCCTCATTGATCTGCACACTCGTCATCGAGAGGCTCAGCACGCGTGTGCTACGATACTCTAGTTTTGCCGTAAGGTTGTTTTGCAGCGTCACGTCGACACCAAGCAACGGTGAGAAAGCTTCGTTAATGCTCACCGTAGAGACGTTGTACATCGAGTTGGGAATGGGATTACCCGTGGTAGCATCCTGTATGAAGCCTAACCCGTTCATATACTCCATAAAGGTGGAGTAAGTGTTATAGGCACCAACGGCGAAGACACTCTTATAGGAATGGTTGATGTTGACGCTCTTGAAGACGTCGCGGAACCACGGAAGTTTTCCCAGTCCGCTGTAACGCAGCGTCCAGTTGGGCAGCAGCCGCGACAAAGATGGGAAGATGTCAAGCGAGTTGCCGCCCATGCTGGTGTAAGCATTGAGGAAGGCAGGCACCATGACATCGGCACTATACGGGTTGACGCCACCATTGGAGGCACTGAACGTCTGTCCGGCCAAGGTCGATCCATCCGGGTAAGGCACACCTGCATACTGGCTTTCCACACGTGCCCGGTAGCCGTCAAGCGAGTGGCAGAACTTCTCGAAGGTCTTGCTGCGATAGCCGTTGTTGGCATCGCCGATGCCCTCGAAGGCCGAACCGATGGAGATGGTCGTCATCGAGAACGAGCCACTCTCGGTGGTAGGATTGCCATGATACATGTACTGGATGCTCTTGGCACGAGTGACCGAGCGCGAAGCCGTAAGGTCTATCTTCAGATTCTTGACCGGCTCCAGCGTCAGACGCAACTGCAAGTCCTCATTCTTATTAGTAGTGGCAGGCGTGGCCACACTGTCGTTGATAAGCAGCCAGTCATTGCGACGGGCCTTGTCAATATAGCTGTCGCCGATGAAGCCGAATGCGAAGTCGAGGCCCGGTGAGAGCACGCCCGAACCGCGCGTCTGTCCAAAGGCATCTCCGATGGTAGGCATGAAGCCCGGCAACGACATCGAGTACTTGTTGGTGTAGCTAACGCTGACGTTGCGCACCATCATCAACACGCGGGCCACAGTCTGCGCCGTCTTGTACCAGCCCTGATTGTCAAGCGGCTCCAGTGCCATGACGTTGACCTTCACCTTCAGGGCCGAGTCGACCTTGTTGCGTATGACGATAGTGTTGTCGTCCTTCTTGCGAAATTTCAGTTTGAAAGTCTTTCCTTCTTCGGTCTTGGCAGTCACGCGTAACCGCTTGGTCTTCTTACCATGACTGACGCTGATGGTTGTATCGGGCTGCAGGGTCACCTCCTGCTCGAAGGAGTTCTTGTTCTTCGGCAGTTGCTGCTTTTGCTTGTTTGCCTGCTTGTCGGCCTTCTTGTTCTTGTCGGCGGCAGCCTGCTTGTCCTTCTGGGCGTCACCGTCTTTGCTGTTTTTGTTCTTTTCCTGCTGCGCCTTCTCTCGTTCCTGCTGCGCCTTCTCCTTCATGCGCTGCTGCTGGCGCTGTTGCTGACGGTTCAGGAGCTCAGCGCGCGAGGGTTCCTTGTCGAACCGCTCGTTAGCCTTTTTGAGGAAAGGCACATGGTTGTACAACTTCTCCAGGTTGAAAGTACCGTTGATGTTCAGCGTGCGGTTGTTGGTGATAGTGTTGCCCAGCGACGTGCCGTCCTCCAGGTCGGTACCACGTGCCCAGTTATAGGTGGCATTATAGGAAGCGTCGGCATTGACCCAGTCAAAGACGGGCAGGAGGTTGAGCGGCAACTGATAGCTGAGTTGGAAGCTCTGGTTGTAGTCGAGAGGCGTTCCAAACGACCGGATGCTGTGCCACACCGAGTCCTTCCAAGCCTCGTAACGGTCTGGGTAGAGGTCTTTGTTGACGGGCGTGTAGGGTTCCTCTATCTCAGCATGTGTGGCACTTTGGAAATTCATATGGATGTTCTTGGTGAAATCCCAGCGCAATTGGAATTCACGATTCCACAGGAACTGCTCCGAGAAGGTCAGCGGCAACGCGCTGTTCTCGGTGGCCTCCATATCGCGCTCCTGCAACTCATAGTAGTTGCGTGTCAGCTCGGTGTTGAAGCCAACATTCTGCGGCAACCAGTTGAAACCAAACTTCTTGAGGATGTCAAACCATTTCGACTTCGACTTAATCTTCTTGAACGGTTCCAACGATTTGTATACTGGTGTCCAGCTGTAGGTCATGGAACCACGCCAGGCATCCTCATTCTCATAGACTGTGGTCTCGCCACTGGTATGGCTGTGCGAGTGACTGTAGGAGAAAGTGAAGTTGGCGGGGTCGTAAGGCATAGGATGCCGCTTGGTGGCTACGCCGAAACGCACGTTCGAGAGCGAGAAGTTGGTGTTGGTACGCTTGGTGACGGCAATGCGCTCGATGCTGTCGCGTTCGCGGGGACTGGCGGCATCAAGGGCGTCGTCAAGCCTCATGTCAGTGTCAAGCGGATTGTATTTGGGGCGAAGTTCTTCCTTGCTAACACTATAGTAGAGCGGAGCTGTCACCTTGGCCTTGTCGGGGAAGAACTTGCCCAGCTCCAGATTCGTCGTGAAGGTGTAGCTCTTGTCGTCGTCGGTAGAGCGCTGACTCACGCCCTCCTCCAGTCCGCCAAAGCCGTTGCTGATGTATTTGCCCTGCAGATTGAGCGTGCCAAAGTCAGAGAGTTGGATGTTGAGGTTGCCCTGCGCAGCCCATCCGCCTTCGTTCTCATACTCTTTCAGACGCAACTCGTTGAACCACACCTCACCACTCTTCTGCACAGCCGACAGGTTGCGCACGCCGATAATCATCGTCTTGACCTCGCCGAGCGACGGATTACCCATCACGGTCACCTTATTGTTGGGATGTGCCTCGTCGTAGGCCGTAAAGACACGGTTATAGCTGGCCGTTCCCTCGGCCTTGGCCTTGTTGCGGTCTTTCTTCAGATTGGTGAAGACACTCAGCGGAATGTCGAGCATGTTGTCTTCTGGCCACACAATGCGGCGGTCAGAGGTCGAATACTTATCGTAGATGCCTGGCTCGGTAAGCTTCAACGGAATCTCGTACTCGTAGTAGTTGTTCTTGTAGTCGGATCCGAGACGCACAAAAGCGGCCAGTTGGTTGTCCTGCAGGTTAGTGGTATTCTGCTCCAACGCGTTGGCATGGATGAACATCTGTAAATGTTTATACTGTCGGAGGTCGAGTGTGGTGTTCTTATAGACAGCCTTCGACTCGCCCGAGCTCAGGTTGTTGACGCTCATCTGCAGGGCCTGCTCATTGCTTTCCACGAGCTGGCGCTGCTGCGGGTCGGTAACACGCGAGATGCCGGGCGGCACGACATAGTTGACTGGAGTCTTGTCGTTGTTCTCCTCAATGTTGACCGAAGCCGTCGTCATCGTTCCCGTCTGTGCCGCTGTGTTGTCGAGGTTCTGTTCATAGACACGCCAGTCGCCACGCACGAGGTCGAGCGAACCGAAGCGGAGCACAATAGGATGTTCGAAGCCCGTCAGGAAAAGACGCATGAAACGGATGGAAGAGAAGTCGCTGATGCTACCCACCTTCTGCTCAAACTCGTCCACAGGCACCCGGAAGAGATACCAGTCGGCCTCCTCGGTGTTTCCGTTTCGCAGCTTGGGTGCCGTCTCGCGTTTGTCGACGATGAAGTTGGTGCCCACCTTCAAGTCCTCGGGACGAATGGAGATGTGATACTGGTAGTACTTCTCATACTCGTTGAGCGTATAGTCCTGATTGATGTCCTCCACGTCGGGCGTAGTCTTGTAGGATGTGTCGTAGCCCTCCGTGCGGCTGTCGTTGTCGGGCGAGTTGCCCTGCGGATTGTTGATATACTTGTAGCGGCGCAGAATGGAGGCCTGGATGTCGTCGAGGTCACGTCCGCGGAAGTAGTGGTAATCGTCATTGGCAGGATCGGCCCAGATGCTATCCCACACAGCCGGATTGACCTTGCCTTGTATGGCAGAGAGAAACTCCTGATAGGAGTCAAACTGCTGCTCCTGCTCATCGGTCAAGCCATTGAGACCGACATCCTGCAAGGCACGGCTTCCGCTCGTCGTAGCGAAGGCATAGGTGACAGTGGTCTGCGTCGGTATGCGTCCCCACTGCGTGGTGGTCCAAGCCTGACTGCCGTCGACAGGCATGCCACTTTCGTAGAACTTCTTGCCGTCACGGAGAACATCCTCGCTCACCTCACCCAGATTGAAGTAGAGGTCGCCACCATACTGGCTGGCCGTACCTTGCCGACGCGTATAAATGAATGGGTCGAGCATCCAGAACTCGATATACTCGATGTTGTTCTCCTCGAAATTGCTGTTGTCTATCTTGCGCATCATGCCTCCCCAGTGCTGCTTAGCGGGACTGGGGAGCGTACCGTCGGCGTTGAGATCCGGATAGAAATTATAGGGACCGCGCTCGTTGGGATAGAAGCTGATGTTCATCACCGGCACCGTCGACGTGGCACCACTATAGCTGCTTTGGTCGCGGTTCGGATAGAGCTCACGCACATAGACCTCGCGCACATAGTGGTTCGACAGTTGGTCGAGGTCACCCTTAATGTGCCCCGGCGTGAGCGAGCTGCTACGACGCGTGAAAAGCGGATCGATGGTGTACCACGACATCATGGCACGGTTGTATCCGCTGGCCAGCGTGGTTTTGTCTGAATGCTCCGGGAACATCGATGGCACGCTCGACATGACCCACGAGGTGGGCGTGAGCATCGAGATCTTGCTCGTCGTGTTCTCGAAATCATCGATGTAGGAAGCGTTGTCCTGCGTGCCATGACTCTGTCCGGCAATGAGTTGAGCAAACTCGCCAGTGAAGGAAATCTGCGAGGGTTGCGTCAGATGGAGCAACGGAATCTTGTCGAGCAGATTGGTGAGTAGCTGGCTCTCCTTCTTCCAGTTGAGGTTGAGTCCCCACAAGGTGTTGTTGAGCGGCTCGGAGCCCATCGTGACCTTCGAGGTGAGTGCCTGCTCGGAAAGGTGCTGGAACGTACCGCTCATCTGGAAATTCTTCGAGAAATCATATTCCCAGTTGAGTCCAAACATTGTCTTGCGCTCCTGTCCGTAGTCGGTATTGCTCTCCAGACTTACGTTGACATTGGTGCCCGCGTCAAGAATGCTCTGGTTGAGGATGGTCACGGTGCCGTCGCCATAATCGACGGTATAGTCGGAACCCTCGGTGAGTGTCATGCCGCCCGCAGTAACCGTGACCGATCCCTGCGGCACATTATAAGCACCGAGGGAGATGACGTTGGCCGACGTTCCCTTGAACTGGCCAACCAGCTGATACTTGTCCTTTTCGGCTATCTGCCGGGCTATGGTCTTGGTCGAGTCGTAGAGCTCGGTGAAGGCATACTGCGCGGCCTTCTCTGCGCTGACGCCTGCCGCGACAAGCTGTTGGTACATATAATCGCCGAAAGGCTCAGGCTCGGGGAAGAAGACACGACCCTTCGAGACCGTGTAGCCTTCTACGTAGTCGAAATAGCCATTCGGATGTGCCTTGTTGTTATTGTCGAGTCGGTCGGCACCCAAAAACTTGATGATGGTCTGCGCCTTCACCTGTGGCTCGGGTATATAAGATAGGTATACGCCGGCGGTGTCGCTCTGATATTTGACATCGAGACGGAACTTGTCTTTCGTCATCGACGATGATCCGAGGTTATAGACGTTCTTCATCATCAGGTCCCAGTTGCCCTGCTGCGGATTGTTGCTCGTGTTCTTGAGCGCCTTGACGAACAAAGCCTGGTTGACGTCTGTGATGTCGGACGCGAACTCACCCACCTGATAGGTTTGGCCGCCGTAGGTATACTCATAGGCCACGGCAAGCACCTGGTCGGTCTGCAGCGTCAAGTTGAGCGACACATAGCCCAAAGCCGTGTTGACGGTGTATTCGGAAGCATTGAGCAGTCGCGCCTTCTCCAGTTTTTCATAGTCGCTGCCACCGACGAGACCTGCGCCATCGAGCGTCGACGACACTTGGTCGATGTCGCGTGCCGATCCGTAGGCGTTGACCATTTGACCATATTCGCTGTTGGCCTGGTTGCAGGGCACCACAGCCCCCATCAGACTCCACATAGCATTGCTCACCTTCGTGTTCTCGCCGAGGTCGGTCAAAGCGATAATGTTACGCGTGTTGCTGGTCGTTCCGGTGTTGTTGGTTACCCAGATTTCGACACGGTTGATCTTCACTCCCGTAGTGAGATTGGGCAGTGTCCTCATGCCGGCGGCATAGCGGTCGCGGAAATATTGGGAAAGAAAGAAGTGGCGGTTCTCCTCATAGTTGGCGGCATCAATCTCAAAGGGGGTGAGCTGCACGCCGCCTTTCGACGAGACGCTGGTGGTGTTCGACTTCTTCTGCGAGACCACGGTCTGCAGCTTGAGCTTGCCAAACTGCAAGTCAGTGCGCAGTCCAAAGAGCGAGGTGGCACCCTTGATGAGGCTGGAGTTGGCGGGGAACGAGACGTTGCCAGCCTCGACGAGCTTGATAATCTCGTCCTCCTTTCCGTCATACTTGAGCTTCATGTTCTGCGTATCGTAGTCGAAGGTGGCGTCGGTGTTGTAGTTGAGGTTCATGTTGACCTTGTCGCCCACCTTTCCGTTGACGCTGAGGTTAATCTTCTCGTCGAAATCCATCTGCGTAGTCTTGCGGTTCCGGATGGGCAGCGACGGGTTGTCGATGTTCTTGAAGGTGGCGCCAAACTTGAGTTCGGCCGTTCCCTGCGTCTTGATGCGCACGCCTCCGGGGCCGAAAATCTTCTCGGCCGGTCCGAGGTCGAAGTGCATGTCGGTGAAGTCGAACTTCTCTTTGCCCTTGGCCTTGTAGATCTCATCGTTCTTGGAGCGGAAATATTCGCGCATGGCCTTGCGCTCACTCCACGCCCGGTATTCCTCGGGCGTCATCATGATGGGCGCATTTATATAGCTGTCACCGATTTTCGAGCCGATGATATAGCGGTCAATCGTGTCGTTGTAGCTGACGTCCTGCTTCAGATTGTCGGGCCGTTGCAGGTCGGTGGCGTTTTGGTCAAGGTCGTCGTAGGTGACGGGCACGGTGCGCTGTATCTTCCACCGTGGATGACGCAGCGAGTCGGGAATCGAGTCTTCGTTGTCAAGCACGGGCTGCGCCGCGACGTTCGTCTTCTGGTCGTCCTGTTGTCCCTGTCGCTGGTTCTGCTGCCCCTGCCGACGCGTCCGGTCGTCCTGCAAATAAGGCATGGCCAAACTGTAGCCGGCACAGAGTGTCAGCAACAACGGTCCTGTCATACTCCGCATGTCTGACAGCGCGCCTCCCATGTGGCAGGCCAACCGTATGAAACGTTGAATTATGTCTCTCTTAGGATTCAATCTCGTTACCTCTCTCTGTCTTGTCTTTATTTTATCATCTTCAGCGCGTCCTTGATGACCTCCTCCACCTGCGCGTCAGGGTTCTTTTCGAGAATGTCCGCGACCACCTTGGCCGACGGCGCCGGCGAGAAGCCGAGCATGACGAGAGCCGCTACAGCCTCATCCTTAACCGGCGACGAGACGGCGACTGCCGCCTGGCTGCCGGCCTGCACCTCGCCTGTGATGCCAAGCTGCAACACCTTGTCCTTGAGGTCAAGAATGATGCGCTGGGCTGTTTTCAAGCCGATGCCCTTGACGCTCTTCAGCAGTCGCTCGTTGCCCGAGGCTACAGCGTCGGCCAGCTCAGCCGGCGTGAGCGACGACATAATCATGCGCGCCGTGTTGCCCCCCACCCCACTGACCGTGATGAGCAGGCGGTAGAGCGCACGCTCCTTCTTCGTGGCAAAGCCATAGAGCGAGAAGCTGTCGTCACGGCCGCCCGTCACCAGGGCTTCATGCACATAGACCTTCACTTCTTTCTTGCCCTGAAAGGCAGTATAAGTATTGAGCGAAATGTTAAGCGCATAGCCCACGCCTGCGGCTTCGACGACGGCAAGCGCAGGGGTGAGTTCACACAGTTCGCCCCTGATATACTCTATCATGAATGTTCTTTTTCCAAATTTGTTTATAAACATTAATAAAACGTTCCTGCTGTCCGATTATTGTATAGATAGCCCTTTCGTTAGCTAATGTTTTTCATATATGTCGGGAACGGAGGAGCCCCCCGTAGCCGTCTGTGTGCGTCAAGCCTATTGCAAGAGATGGCTTTTCAGCGTGCAGGAAGCGGCCTTCCGCCTTGCAAAAAGCCATCTCCGACGTTGTAAAAGACCTGTTCTTGCAAACCCAAAGAACAACTCTGATAAAGTCCATAGCCATGGCGTGCGCGACCAAAAGCGAATAGACAGGGTTAGAAGCCGTCCGGACGCCCCACCGGGCCATATCGTATATTACAAAAAAACGTTTCCGCGAAACGTCCGGACGACCACGAGGGTCGCGCACGCATGACGCACGCCCCGGATGCGCGACCGTAGATTCACGCCTGTTCTGCCAAGAAAAAGGCAGGGAAACGTTTGCAGGTTGCAAAAAAAATCTTATCTTTGCCACGAAACAGCGGATTTCATTATGGCAGAACTACAAGAGAAGTACATCCGGTTCGACTGGGCCATCAAGCGTCTGCTCAGGCAGAAGGCCAACTTCGGCGTGCTGGAGGGCTTCCTCACCGTCTTCCTCGGACAGCCCATCAAGATTGTGGAGATACTTGAGAGCGAGGGAAAACAGGAGACGGAGGACGACAAGTTCAACCGCGTGGACATCCAAGCCAAGGACAGCAAGGGCGAGATTATCATCGTGGAGATTCTGAACTCCAGCGAGCCCTACTACCTGGAGCGCACTCTCTACGACGTAGCCAAGGCCATCACAGAGCACATTAAGCTCGGAAACAGCTACCGGGAGGTGAGGAAAGTCTACTCCATCAGCATCCTCTACTTCGACTTGGGCAAGGGTGCCGACTATCTCTACGTGGGCCAAAACAACTTCGTCGGCGTGCACACGCACGACCACCTCGTCATCGACGCCAAGGAGCGCGGCGCGATCGTGCGCAAGAGTCCCGCCGACATCTTCCCCGAATACATTCTGATCCGCGTCAATGAGTTCAACAAGGTAGCCAGGACGCCCTTGGAGGAATGGATCGACTATCTCAAAAACGGCGTGATCAGACAGGACACCACGGCCCCGGGCTTGCAGGAGGCGCGTGAGAAGCTGCGCTATTACTTGATGACGCCCGCCGAACGACATGCCTACGACGAGCATGTCAACGCGGTGATGACTCAGAACGACGTGCTCGAATCGGCCAAGCTGACGGGACTCACACAGGGCAGAGCAGAAGGCAAGGCCGAAGGGCTCACACAAGGCCGGGCCGAAGGATTGGCCGAAGGCATGGAGAAGGGCAAGGCCGAAGGAGCCAAAGACGAAAGGCTCAAAAACGCCAAGGCGATGAAGGCGATGGGCTTAGATACAACCACCATCCAAAAGATTACGGGACTTACCGCCTCAGAGATAGGAAGATTGTAGAAGGAACCGGAACCGGATAAAATTTATAATTACATATTACAATAAGAAAGGATAATGAACATCAAACAACCATCCTTCGAGATATGGATGCAAGAACCGGGCATGGACGGCATCTACCGACAGGTGGAACGTTGCGGACGCGTCTGCTACAAGAGCGAGAATCACGTCACGGCCGAATCGGCACGTCCCTTTGTGGAGCGCATGATCAGAAATCAGCACACGGCGATGCTCGAACATGCCACCGTCTACCTGTTGGTGCCACTGACCGATGACACGCGCGACACAGTGACTTTCTATCAGAACAACCGCTTCACACACGTAAACTTGCTCGACGCCATGGCCTATGTGACCACCAACCTGCGCGTACTGGCCGAGAACGGTGTCATGGCCAACCTGGAACGCTATCTCTGCGAACCGACAGCGCACCATGAGCGGCGCGTCACAGTGCACTTCACCACGCAGATAGCCATCACGCGCGAATTCAACCGCCACCGCGTCGACTCCGTCGCCGAACAGTCGACACGCTACTGCAACTACTCGAAAGCGAAGTTTGGCAACGAAATCACCGTCAACTGTCCCGAATGGGTGGCACCTTTGATGCGGAACACAACGGGCAAGGACAGCGAGACATCCGTCACATTGGCGGCCGAAGCGTTTGCAGCACTGGCACGGAAGGTGGCCGACGGGCAAGCCAACGACTACGAGAACTGGCTCTTCGCCAACATAGCGGCCGAACGAGCCTACCTGAACCTCACCGCCGCAGGTCGCAAGCCACAGGAGGCGCGCGTCGTGCTGCCTTTGGATACTAACACCGAACTCGTTCACACGGCTTTCACGAGCGACTGGAAGCATTTCTTCGATTTGCGTGCCCTCGACAAGACCGGCCCGGCACATCCTGACGCCAAGGCTTTGGCCCTGCCGCTTTATGAGAAAATGAAGGAGATGAAACTGCTGTGAAGAGCCATCAGCCGATGAAAACAGAATTTGAGAAAATGCGGTCGCAGGAACTCTACGACTTCAGTGACGCCGAGATAGACCGCAGCCTAAGGCATGCCAAGGAGGTGTGCCTGCGCCTGAACAGCCTCACCATCACCTCCGCAGGCTACCGCGAAACGCTCGAGGAGCTCATTCCTGGCATTCCGAAGTCGGCAGAGATCTGTCCGCCATTCTTCTGCGACCACGGCAACGGAATCCACATGGGCGAGAACTCGTTCATCAACTACAACTGTACCATCCTCGATGGCGCCACCGTCACCATCGGAAACGACGTTAAAATAGGCCCCAACTGCCAGCTCTACACGCCACAACACCCGAAAAACCATCTGGAACGACGCGGCACACGTGAGACAAGCTACCCCATCACCATCGGCGACGACACGTGGCTTGGCGGCGGTGTCATCGTCTGTCCCGGTGTCAGCATCGGCAAACGATGCATCATCGGCGCAGGCAGCGTGGTCACGCACGACATACCCGACGACTCGACTGCCGTCGGCGTGCCTGCAAAGGTCATCGGTTATAGACCTTATCAGGAAGTCGTAAAATCGACCTAATGCAGGAAATAGCCAAAGAAAGTTCATAGTAAGAAACGCTGTTTCCCTAAACCACGGGAAGAGCAGAAGCATGAAAAAGTCCCGGACAAGAAGCAAAAACAAGCTTCCAGGCCGGGACTTTCATGTTTTTCCCATCTTCATTCCTGCTCCGTCGGGACAGGATGGGAGATGACATAAGCGCAGAAGAGCCGACGGTTGATGACGATGATGGCCACGAGCACGGCTATCCACAACAGGGTTCCGCAAAGCCATTGCAGCAGGTCGTGTCCAAAGAAATGACTGTCCTTCAGAAAAATTGCGGCAGACACCACTACTACATACACGGCAGCAGCCTTCCACTGACGGAACGGTGGCCAGCCGAGCCGCTTGGTCAGCCTGTAGCTGAAGACCGCCTGCCCTGCCGTATAATAAAAGAGGAAAGCATCAAAGAACTCGTCGGCCACGACGACAGTATGTCCCGTCAACCACGACGACACCAGAGGGGCAAACGCTGCCCCATAGTGAGAGGTGCCAACGGCATAAAAGGCAAGTGCGACTACAACGATGGTGGCCAGTATCACCACAGGAAGAACGACGGAAAAAAACAGCTGCAAAGCCGTGTAGCGCACCTGTGGACGCGGCGGAGCCACGTCTTTCCCAAACCGCGTATCGAGATAAGCACCATCGCCGAGCCAGCCACAAAAGAAACAAATCCCGAAAAGATTTATGCACTCGTCAACCACCTCACCGATGAGATCGGCACTGAGTGGCTCGCCCCAAGCATCGAAAAGAATGCCAATGACGAGCATGACAGCTGCCAGTACCGAGAACAGAAACACACGTAGTCTCATGTGGAGCGAGCTCAGCACTTGCAAGGCCGATCCCTCAGGGCGATAATCGTTCATCCTTTATGATATTTATAATTGTCCTTTCACTTTCTCAGTCGTCCTGTCCGAACAACGGATCCTCGGGCATGACCATGAGCGGCTTCTGCTCAGCCTCACGTTGAAGTTCCTGACTGACATACTGCTTGTCGACCACCAAACGGAACATGTACTCATTGAACCAGCGGTTGGTCATGATGAGGCAGCCGCTTTGTCCGTAGGTGGGGCCCCAGCTGTTTTCCACTTTCCATTTGACAGGCTGACCGGCAGCATCAAGATCGACGGCTGTGAGCGTCATGGCATGAGTGGAACCGCTGTCGAAAGTAGCAATTCGTTGTGCCTTGTCCATACCGAACGTCGTACCAAAAAGCGAGGCATAGTCGTAGTTGTCAAGATCCATGTAGCCCCGCTTGCGGTCAAGCTGCTTGCCCACATCATAGGAACTGTACATCTTACGCCCGTCCTTGAGCGAGGCCACGGCAATGGCGGCTATCTCTTCCATCGGCAGATTGAGGTAACGCCAGTTGTGACCGTCGTAAGTATGGCGGTCATATTCCACTTCATAGGTCTTGTGGTAGGGGCGTCGTGGGTCGTTCATGAGCATGAGGAACGTGCCGTTGAGAGCATGGCCGACGGTGGCCTCATAGAAAGTCTTCGGTGTGTAGGTCTTGGGCTCGCCGACGGTCTTGCCGTCCTTGTCACGGAAAGCATAGGTAAACTCCTTGACAGGCTCACCGAGCGTCAGTGCGAGCATGTGGTAAACGGTGGCAAGCATCTCCGTCTTGCGTGCCTTGAGGGCCCCGGACTTCTTGCCGTCGGCCGCCATCTGGCGCAGTTCCAGTCCAAACTCACGCAGTTTCGAACTTACCATCTTGGCCATGCGGCTGGTGTTCTCAGCCGAGTAGGTTTCAGGCTGTACGCTCATCGGCACAAGGCCGTATTTCTCTACCAGGTCGGCAACGCCGCAGAAAGTGCCGCCATCATTGATAGGATTCTTGAAGAAGAACTGCACACGCGTATCGTCCATGGGCTTCGATGCGTTGTCGATGACGCCCTGAAGCATGAGATTGGCCTTCTCCAGCTGGTCGTAGAAGAACAGATAGTCCTGCGAAAACTCTACCGAAAGCGTGTCGGCGTGCTCCTTGGCAAAATTGGCACGCAGCACGTTGAGTCCCGAGAAAAGCCAACAACGGCCGGAACTCTGCTGATCGTGGATGCTCTGCTTGGGCGTCTCCACGCTGAAATGGGTGTCTACGGGGCCCTGATTGCTGAAATTCTTGGCCAGGTCGTCAATGTTGTTGGAGGCAATGGCATTGAAGAGAGCCTTGTTGAAGCCGCTCTTCTGCTGCGACTGTTCGATTTGCTGCAACATGGCGGGCGAGATGCCGCCATCCTTGGTCTGGGCGCCCAGCGTGGCCGACGCGGCCAGCATGAGACTCACGAGATACAATTTATGGTTCATTCTTGATGTAATAAGTTTGATGCAAAGATACAATATTTTTTCGGATCTTTACCCAAAACACCTCCTTTTATGTCATATTTGTCTGTCATCCGGACGCATTCTGCCATCACAGAGGCAACCAAACGTACACCTACGACACTGCAATTTATGCCTTTTTTTCTCCTTTCTTAACCTAATATACCGGAAAATTGTTTTACCTTTGCATATCTTATCGCATGTATTGAAGATGGACAAGGACAAATATAGCCTCTTAAACCAGATAAAATACCCACAAGACCTGCGCCTGTTGAGCGTGGACCAACTGCCCGAATTGTGCAGCCAACTCCGTGAGGACATCATCGACGAGGTGTCGGTCAATCCAGGACACTTCGCGTCGAGTATAGGCGTGGTAGAACTCACCGTAGCCCTCCACTACGTCTTCAACACTCCCGAAGACCGCATTGTCTGGTATGAGGGGCATCAGGCCTATGGCCACAAAATTCTGACCGGCCGCCGCGAACGCTTTTG
>CAYPJA010000044.1:0-15596 GCA_964411005.1 uncultured Prevotella sp.
CCTACACCCTGGTGGCCAAGGAGATGAACATCAACACCGATGACCTCTTCTTCACCCCCTCACAAGTCACCGACTCCACCGTCACCTTCACCGCCGAGGCCGCCCCAGGCAAAGCAGTCATCCTCACCTACCGACTCGGATCCGACTACATGCTCCACATGAATCTTCGCGCTGTCGGCATGGCTGGACTTTTCGATCCCTCTACCTCACGACTTAACGTCAACTGGCGTGACCGCGTGCGTGAGCAAGAACGTGGCTTCACCTTCGAAAATCGTTACGCCCGTCTCGACTGGAAAGAGACAGACGGCGGCACCGATTATCTCAACGAGGCATCCACCAAAGACGAAACCACAGAAGAGAACATCGACTGGATAGCTTACAAAAACCAATTCTTCTCGGCTGTAATGATCTCGAAAGATGGCTTCGATAAAGGCGGCTATCTCAAGAGCACCGTCTATGACAAGAAAGCACAGGAAGACTGTCCCGTACGCTATCTTAAGGAGTTCAAAGCAGACATGAAGACAGCTTTCGATCCTTCCGGACAAAAGCCTTCTGAGTTTGAGTTCTACTACGGTCCCAACGATTTCTACGTGCTTAAAGCCGTCGAGAAGCAAAGCACCTTCGGTAAGCAGCTTGACATGGAACGCATCGTCTATCTTGGCTGGCCCATTATCCGCTACATCAACCGCTGGTTCACGCTACCCGTCTTCACATGGCTCACCGACTGGGGCTTCTCCATGGGCGTCGTGCTCATCTTGATTACGCTCCTGCTGAAGCTCATCACCTACCCCATGGTCAAGCGCAGTTACATGAGTTCGGCCAAAATGCGCGTACTCAAGCCTAAGCTTGATGCCGCCACAGCACAATACAACAAGCCCGAAGATCAGATGCAGAAACAGCAGGCCATGATGGCTGAATATGCCAAATATGGGGTCAGCCCCCTCAGCGGTTGCCTGCCCATGCTCGTGCAGATGCCTATTTGGATTGCTATGTTCAACTTTGTGCCCAACGCCATCCAGCTGCGCGGCGAGAGTTTTCTCTGGATGCACGACCTCTCCACTTACGATCCCATTTGGGAGTGGGGCACCAACTATTGGCTCATCGGCGACCATCTAAGCCTCACCTGTATTCTTTTCTGTGCCTCACAGATTATTTACAGTTGGTTCACCATGCAGATGCAGAAAGACCAAATGATGGGCGGCCCCGAACAGCAGCAACAGATGAAGATGATGCAGTGGATGATGTATCTCATGCCTCTTTTCTTCTTCTTCATGTTCAACGACTATTCGTCTGGTCTCAACTTCTATTATTTTATCTCCCTCATTATGTCGGCAGCCATCATGTTTGCGCTCCGCAAGACCACCAACGACGCCAAGCTCCTCGCTATCCTTGAGGCACGCTACAAGGAGAATCAAGCCAATCCCAAGAAGACTTCCGGATTGGCAGCGCGTCTGCAGGCCATGCAGCAACAGGCCGCTGAATTGCAACGTCAGCAGGAAGAACTCAATAGAAAAAAAGGAAGAAAATAACGATAATCCCCCGACAAGATGATAAGAACCATCACTCTGGCCGCAGCCGCCCTCTTGGCTTGCAGTCCCATCAGTTCACAGACGATGATCAGTAAAAACGACATCAAACTACAGACCGACCTGATGACTCCCGAAGCTCTTTGGGCCATGGGGCGTATCGGCAGTGCAGTTCCCAGCCCGGACGGCAAACTGATAGTCTATCAAGTGGGCTACTACAGCGTGAAGCAGAACAAGAGCCACCAGACGCTCTTCATCATGCAGGCCGATGGCAGCCACAAGCGCCAGCTTACCACAGACGCACAAAGCGAAACCGACGCAGCTTGGATAGAAGGTGGACAGAAAATTGCCTTCCTACGAGGCGGACAAATTTGGACCATGCGCCCCGACGGAACAGAGCGCACACAGGTGAGTAAAACGGAGGCCGACATCGAGGGCTTCAAGTTTTCGCCAGACGGCCAGAAAGTCATCCTTATTCAAAGCATTCCCTATCACGGAACCATCCGTCAGCTCCCTGACGACCTCCCTCTATCCACAGGCCGTCTTGTCACCGATATGAATTACCGCCACTGGGATCACTATGTTGAAACCATCGCCCACCCCTTTGTGGCCGACTGCCGCGAAGGCTATATCGGCACGGCCACAGACATCCTCAACGGTGAGCCCTACGAATGTCCAACTGCACCCTTTGGCGGAATAGAACAGCTCGACTGGAGTCCTGATTCGAAGACCATCGCCTACACCTGCCGCAAACGCACAGGTACGGCCTACGCCAACTCCACTGACACAGACATCTACCTCTACGACCTCGCTACAGGCCAGACACGCAATCTCTGTAAACAGTTTGAGAGCGAACAACAGCAGCACGCCTTCGAGACAGCCCTGCGTGAGGCCGACTTCACAAAGAGCCTGCGCAAACAGCGAGTCAACAGTGCCGAGTTCAGCAACCTCAACGTTGGCTACGACCAGAACCCACAATTTTCCCCCGACGGTCGCTACCTCGCCTGGACAAGCATGGAGCGCGACGGCTACGAAAGCGATCTCACCCGCCTCTGCGTCTACGACCTCGCTACAGGCCAAAAAAACTACGTCACCGCCGCTGACAACTTCGACTCCAATGTCGATGCCTTCATTTGGGCTTCCGACTCCCGCAGTCTCTTCTTCCTTGGCGTTTGGCATGCCACAGAGCGCATCTATCAGGTGACTCTTAACCGTCAAGTCAAGCAAATCACAGACGACGGCTGGTACGACTACGGAAGCCTTCAACGGCTGGGGACGAAGCAGCTCCTCGCCACACGCCATTCCATGCTCCACCCTGACGACCTCTATGCCATCACCCCCGGCAAGAAGCCTCTCACGGCCCGCATCGACAGGCTCACCGACGAGAACAAACACATCTTCGACCAACTCGCCCTGCCCACCATCCAGCAACGCTGGGTCGCCACTACCGACGGCCAGCAAGAGCTCGTGTGGATTATCCTTCCGCCCCACTTCGATTCCACCAAGAAATATCCCACCTTATTATATTGTGAGGGAGGCCCCCAGAGCCCTGTCAGCCAATTTTGGTCCTATCGGTGGAACTTCTCTATCATGGCCGCACACGGATATGTCATCGTGGCCCCCAACCGTCGCGGCCTGCCCGGTTTCGGCAGTCAGTGGAACGAAGCCGTGTCACGCGATTGGACAGGCCAATGCATGGCCGACTATCTGAGTGCCATCGACGATGCCGTCGCCAACCTGCCCTTCGTCGACCGCAATCGCCTCGGTGCCGTTGGAGCAAGCTTCGGCGGTTTCTCCGTCTACTATCTGGCCGGCCATCACGACAAGCGTTTTAAGTGCTTCATCGCCCACGACGGTGCCTTCAACCTCGAGTCAATGTATACCGACACTGAGGAAGCTTGGTTCAGCAACTGGGAATACGACGACGCCTACTGGAACTCTGACCGCACCGAAGCCGCCGTCAAGACCTACGACCACTCCCCCCACCGCTTCGTCAACCGTTGGGACACCCCCATCCTCTGCATACACGGCGAGAAAGACTATCGCATCAACGCCAATCAGGGCATGGGTGCCTTCAATGCCGCACGCATGCGCGGCATACCCGCCGAACTTCTCATCTTCCCCGACGAGAACCACTGGGTGCTCCAACCCCAGAACGGCATCCTTTGGCAGCGCACCTTCTTCAACTGGCTCGACAGGTGGCTCAAGTAAACAAATCAAGATAAAGACAAAAAGCAATAAAACCAAACAAAAAAATGACACAAACCATCCAAAAGAAATTGAGCGATTCGAAGGCCATGCGCTGGACCGCCCTCGTGCTGCTTGCCGGTGCCATGTTCTTCGCCTACATCTTCATGGACATTCTCTCGCCCATGCAAGCCCTGCTCCAGACCACACGTGGTTGGACTCCTGAGGCCTTCGGCCACTATGCCGGCTCCGAGACCTTCCTCAATGTCTTTGTATTCTTCCTCGTCTTCGCCGGCATCATCCTCGACAAGATGGGCGTGCGCTTCACCGCAGTCCTCTCCGGTGCCGTCATGCTTATCGGTGGTGCCATCAATTATTATGCTGTCACCGACGCCTTTACCGGCAGTGCTGCAGAGGCATGGTTCACCGCCCACCTCAACCTCCCGTCATCATGGTGGAACGTCACACCCTGGTATGCTGGCATGCCCGCCTCGGCCAAGCTCGCAGCCTGCGGCTTCATGGTCTTCGGATGCGGTGCCGAGATGGCAGGCATCACCGTCAGCCGCGGCATTGTCAAGTGGTTTACCGGCCACGAAATGGCTCTCGCCATGGGTGTCGAGATGGCCATTGCCCGAATCGGCGTGGCTGTCGTCATGATAGGCGCCCCCCTCATCGCCAATATTGCTCCTGTCAGCGTAAGCCGCCCTGTCGCCATGGCACTCCTGTTACTCTGCATCGGCCTCATCAGCTTCATTGCCTACGGCTTCATGGACCGCAAACTCGACGCACAAGGAGCTGTCGAAGAGAAAGATGATCCCTTCCGCATAACAGACATCGGCAGCATTCTCACCAGTCGCATGTTTTGGGTTGTCGCCCTGCTCTGCGTGCTCTATTACAGTGCTATCTTCCCCTTTCAGAAGTATGCCATCAACATGCTCCAATGCAACCTCCACTTCACAGCCGAACAGGCTGGCTACGTATTCTTTGTCTTCCCCCTCGGCGCGGCCGCTGTCACCCCTTTCCTGGGCAATTTCCTCGACCGCCGCGGCAAGGGAGCCACCATGCTCATCCTCGGTGCCCTGCTCATGATTGTCTGCCACCTCGTGTTCGCATTCGTGTTGCCCGCCACCCAGAGCGTCATCATCGCCTATGCCGCCATCATCCTCCTCGGCATCTCCTTCTCGCTTGTGCCCGCAGCCCTATGGCCCAGCGTGCCCAAGCTCATCGAGCCTAAGCTCCTCGGTTCTGCCTATGCCCTCATCTTCTGGATTCAGAACATCGGGCTCTACGCTTTCCCCATGATTATCGGCAGCGTGCTCACCAAGAGCAATCCGGGCGTCACCGATCCCCTGCGCTACGACTACACAGCCCCCATGTGTGTCTTTGCCAGCCTCGGCGTCGCAGCCCTCCTGCTCGGCCTCTATCTCAAGGCCATCGACCGCAAAGGACACTACGGCCTCGAAGAACCCAACATCAAATAATTAAGAAAAAACACTGATTCGTCCCGATTAACACATAGAGGACAAATCAAGCGAAGAGAAACTGAAGAGAGAAGAGAGGCTGCCGCCTACTTTTCCTTTCTTCAGTTTCTCTTTTTCATTTTTAACTTTCTTTATATGTGAAAAATCCCTATTTCCCGTGCTACTAATATAAAAAGATGAAAGTGGCCACATTTGAACACAATGTTCGCAGGCTCCGCGCGCAACTACTCCAACGAGCACTGACTCTTCTCCACGACAAATCCAAAGCCGAGGATGCCGTGCAGGACACGTTGTTGCGGCTTTGGGAAGTACACGATAAGGTGGATAGTACCGATGACGTACAACGGCTCGCTTTCTCGCTGTTGCGTTACCGCTGTCTAGACCTGCTGCATCCATCACCTCTCACTCAACCACTCAATAGCATAGTCGATGACAGCACTGCCACCCGTGAGACCACCGATGAGCCGCTGGAGACAGCCGACAACGACCTGTGGCTCTCACAACGTGTAGAAAAGTTGCCCGAAGCCGTTAGACGCATGTGGAAAATGAAACAGAAAGACCAACTTACCACCATCCAAATAGCTCAAATACTCGGCATATCACCACGCACCGTACAAAATGCCATAGCACAGGCACGTCGCCAACTGACACTAGAATACATCCATCGAAACCAAAAACAGCAATGAAACAGAACTACAACCCTCCCACCAAACTGCTCTGTCAGCAATATCTCAACGCAACGCTCGACGCTGACGGCGAACGCCTGCTTCTGTCGCGCCTGCTCCAGCTACCTTCATTAAGCGAAGAGCAGGAAGCCATATTAGCTTTGCTGCAAATAGATTTCCCCGATGATGGCGATGTCATTCTCGCCCAAGCAGACAGCATGATTGCCATTTGTACAAAGGACGAGAAAGAAATAAACAGTGAAAAAGAAACGTATGGTGAAATCAAGACCGTCCCTTCATGATCACCTCCCCCGACCATGTGCGGACGCGAACCATCGACAACAGTTTCTGCAAGGAATACCGTTCTATTACCGTAAGCCAGAATGACATCGACGCATTCTATCAAGCTGCCGATGAAGCGGCTCCACAAGCCACCTTCTATATACGTCAGGATGCTGGCGGCGTAAACAATTTCATCTATGATGTTGCCAATAATCTTTACTACTACAAGGCTGCCATGGGTGGAAAATCCAATGAGAACATGTTGTTGGCGATTTATGAAAATCCTTCCGCTGAAGGCTGCTACAAGTACAGCTACGCCATCTCGTGGAGACCTACAACCGATGGAAAATGCATGGCTCGACTCGTCTGGGGGCGTATTCCCTGCAAAGAAGGAGCAAAAGAGAATCCGCACAAAACGCCATTATCCAGTTACCAGCCGGAGCCTCTTCAAACCATCAAAGATATATTGGCAGACCGTGAGGCAGATATCCGCCACTCCACCCACATCGCCCGATCCGCCAATTCGCTGTCGTATGTCGATTACATCAAATTCACGCTTCCATACAATCCCCGGTCGAAAGCCCTACTGGAAAAGGCAGGAAAGGCCCTCGCTGCCATGCGCCCCCACGCCCTCCACCATTCGTCATGGCAAGGGTACAGAGGGCGGAGTGGCATGTTCAACATTCACTTCGACGGACAGTCCATGGGAGATGGACAACTAATGGTATTTCCTCCTTATTCCAGCGTAAACATCTGGCGAACAAGTGTTCCCGACAGGCATCTCGGCAATCGTCCTGTAAACTACAACCTTCTCTATGCGCCCACCTACGACACCGAAGACAGTCAAGATGGCACTTCCGAACTTCAACTGAAAACATACACCGGATATATCCTTATCAACAACGACACAGACGAACTCTTCACCATAGAGGCCTCACCACAGCGCGATAACCCCTCAGATGCTTTTGAGGACATCTTCTCCGACTTCAGACAGCTTGGCGACACACTGTTCGACTTCCGCCAGTCGCCCGTCAGCATGGAGACCTACCGAGACCGCATCGCCACCGCGCAGCAAACTCTCGAGACCTACAACCTACTCTACAACGATGAACTGAAGGCCATCAACGAGAGTTACAGCCAGCTTCTCACGTCGCAGAAAGTGCAAAACGCTGCAGAGAGTAGCCGTCTGCGCAGCCACTATGACGCAGAGAAAACACAACTTCGAAAACAATTTGACGACGGCCGCATCACAGCCGACATCTACACGCGCCGCCTTCGTGCCGCTGCCGACAGCTACGTGAAAGCCCTCGACAGCCTCTCTGCCCGTCAGTTGAAAGACGCAGGTGCTGACGAAAATGCTTACAGCAGCAAGGTAGACGAGCTGCGCCGCCACTACGGTGGCCGCCTGGCACTCATGTCACAAGACGGTGTGCCACACGCTGTCATCAGCGAATTGCTCCTAGGCCTGACCACCGACTATCTGGGAGCCCCCGAAGGCAGCACGCTGCGTGCAGCCCTCGCCGAAACTCTGCTTCGCCTCATCCAGTTTGAGGCCGATCACAACCTGCAGCCCATCTACCGCCAACAACAAGCCAACCACCTAACTCCTCTCCGTGAAGAGGCCAAGTGCGACGAAAAACTAAAAAAAATGTTTGAGATATTGAATATCAACAGCATATAAACAATGACAAAAGTAATCAGACTAACATGCGTAGCGGTTCTTTTGACTCCCATCTTCTGCCACGCCCAAACCTATCACATTGAGGGCACCATCCTGGATGCATTCACACGGGAGAAACTCGACTCCGTCCATATCACACTGATGACCCCCGACAGCATAGTTCAAGAAGAGTTCAACGCCCGACCGCTCGGCAGCGTGTGGCAGAGCTATCAGAACATACAACGGCCAGGCCACTACATCATGCGCTTTAGCCGCCACGGCTATGAGGATACATTCAAGAATGTCTACTTCAAATATCAGAAATACCGCCGTACAAGCGGCACCTTTGGCGAAGTGCTCATGCGTAAGCTTCCACGCCGCAACTCGATTGATTTGCCAGAAGTAACGGTAACAGCCACAAAAATAAAGATGGTGATGAAAGGTGACACTGTTGTCTACAATGCCGATGCCTTCCAACTCTCGGAGGGTTCCATGCTCGATGAGTTACTAAAGCGACTTCCTGGCATGCGCTTGGAAGGAAATGGGGAGATATTCATGAATGGAGAGAAAGTTCAAAGCCTGCTTGTCAACGGCGAGGAATTCTTCCACGGTGACCCCAAAGTAGCCCTTGACAACCTGCCTGCATATATGGTAGACAAGGTGAAAGTCTACGGCCGTCTTAACGACAAGCTCGTTGCCCTCGGCATCGATCCACGCACGGTCAGAAACTACCTCTTGTCGTCGATGTCGGCCTGAAACGTGAGTACAGTGTCGGTCTCATTGCCAATGCCACCGCAGGTTATGGTACGTCAAACCACTATGAGGGCCGTCTTTTCGCCCTGCGTTTCACTGATCGCTCACGTTTCACCATCATCGCCAACAGCAACGATATCCGTTGTGACAGCTACTACGATCAAAACGGCAACTGGCAAAGCCCCGGTGCTGACACCGACGACATCACCACCCACGAGACACGGATTGACTGGCTTTATACCGATAAAAAGAAGAGATGGAAATTCAACGACTACGCATCTTGGAAATGGAAACACCGACGCAGTGAAGAAAAAGAATCCTCTGTGACCTTCGCCGATTCCAAGGCGAGCGTGTTTGGCCGACGGGGCACGTCATCTCAAGAGCGCACTTGGACACTTGGATTGAAAGGAACCAATAGTTTTACCCCACGACGTGGCTCTTTCTTTGAACTGAAACCAAATCTGAACTATACAAACGCTCATAATCTCCTCCATGAACTGAGTGCCGACTATACCCAACAACTCACAGAAAGCTATATGGGCGAAGCCCTTGACAGCCTTTTCTTGCCAAACAGTGAAGGGCGTTGGCGCCAAAACCTGCTCTCATCACTCCGCTACGAATCCCGCTCACAATGGCATCAATGGCATCTCGGCGGCGACGCAACAGGTGCCGTCAAATATATGGCTGAAGACCGACTCGACATCAGTCTCGGTGGATTCTATGAGTACGAACGCTCATGGAGCCGCTACACCTCGGCTGATGCATACAACCTCAACCGGCAAAGCCGCTATAGCGAGCACCCCACAAGCAGTTACCGATACTATGCGCAGACTGCTTACACCTATGCACTCGACATGCCGACGACCGATCTCTACCTGCGACCGCACTACCGTTACACACAGGCCTACCGTTCCGACCACCGCCCCTATTATCGTCTGGAAGGAACCGATATGGAAGCATGGACCTCGACCGGCTCAGTTCATCAAAAGACACCATCGCCCAAATGGCAGATTACTCCAACACCTATTATTCAAAACAATGGAATCGCATCCATGATTTGGGACTCGGCATAACGATTCGCTTCAAGGGCCCATGGACAGAACATGGCGACATGACTCTCGATCTCGACTTACCCATACAGGGCAATCACGACCGCCTCGACTACCTACGCGCCACAACCGACACGATCATCAACCGTGACAAGTGGTTCTTTAATCCCGAAGCAACTTTCGCCTACGACCACAATAACGGACGCGTGGAGCGACACTTCCGACTCGGCTACGACCTGAACAGTGCATCGCCACAGATGACATGGCTTGTCGACTACCGTGACGACGCCACCCCACTCGTCGTACGCTATGGCAACGGAAACCTCGCCGACCAACACCGCCATCACGCCTACGTTTCCTATCGTCGCTTCGCCCATCAGTCGCCTTCCCGGATGATGTGGAATGCCCGCATCGACTGGCGACTGTGACAAAACATGCTCTGTCAGGGTATGACCTACGACACGCATACGGGCGTGCGCTCATATCGACCTGCAACCATCGACGGCAACTGGGAACTGGCCGCACAACTCGACTTCTACACACAGCTGATGGCCGACAACCGTCTCTCCCTTGATGGCCGTACCACCGTCAGCTATCGCAACAGTGATGATTTGGTGGCTTTCTCTGAATCGGTCTCATCAGTCAGAAACGGCGTGAGACGCACGCTCACCACACAAAGTCTTCGACTCAGACTGGAGTGGAAACCGCTTTCGCTGGATCTTTCGTCAGTGCTCACATGGAACCATGCCGAGAGTGATCGCTACGACACCATGAACGCTTTCGACATCCGCTATGGTGGCGAGGCCGACATAAGGTTCCCTAAAGGCTTTAGGCTCAGCACAAGCTTACGCATGTATAGTCGGCATGGCTATGCTGACAGCCGCTTCTGTACCAACCAACTCATTTGGAACGCCAGCCTGCGCAAAAATCTGATTGGCAGCAAACTACAACTCACCATTGAAGGATTCGACCTCCTCAACCGCATGGCTGCCTACAGCTATACCATCGACGCACAGATGCAACGGGAAGTATGGCGTAATGTGCTTCATCGTTACCTACTCGCCACGCTCACTTGGCGACTAAACGCGCACTAAAAAGGCGTTAACAAGAAACCATATAACCGTAAAAGAGCCGCTTCCCGTTGATTAAACGAGAAGCGGCTCTTGTTAATGTTTGCTCGCAAAGGGGATTTTCATCCCCCTCGTTGCTGAAGGCTTCTTCATAAGAAAGATTTTCTTATCTCTTCACCTTCTTTCCGCCTGAGATGACAATGCCGCGATAGCCGGCACCGACACGCTGACCGGACAGATTATATTCCACCTGACGAGCAACCGAGTGACGGGTTCCGATGCCGACAACGTCGATACCTGTGACGGGAGCTGTCTCCTCGCCAGCCACCTCACAAATCTCGTAGACCGGCAACACTGCATCGGCATCTGCGGCACTAATGCGCATGGCCATGGCCCCCTTAGGCACGGCAATGGTTGTAAGGGCATCGGCGAGCTGCCCGGCCGTAGTCCATGTGCGGCCATCGGTAGTAATCTCCACGGTGGGAGCCGCACCCGTCCAAATGCCGGGGGCCCAGAAAATATTGACAGCCGTTGGATAAGTCATCTCT
The DNA here is from genome assembly GCA_964411005.1 of uncultured Prevotella sp. Taxonomy (GTDB): domain Bacteria; phylum Bacteroidota; class Bacteroidia; order Bacteroidales; family Bacteroidaceae; genus Prevotella. The sequence goes on from CAYPJA010000044.1 coordinate 11,222, forward strand.
GTGAAGCGATAGTCGATGGTTCCAGAAAGTTCCATGCCCGTATAGGGCAACTTGTCGGTGAGAACATCGACGGCAATGCCGTCAACAGAGGTAGCTACACTTTGGAACTGTTGGCGATACCACTGACGGTTAACCTGAAACTCATAGAGGCGCAGCCATTTGACACCGGGGATACGTGTCACGTAGAGGCGCACTTGCTTAGCACCCGGTACGTTGCCTTCAAAGTCAAGATACTTGATGTCGGTGCTATAGCTCTTGGCCTGCGCATTACCGCCAACGCTCGACTTCGATCCTTTCAGGTGAAGCGGTGTCCAGCGCTTACCATCAGCACTGGCTTCGACGCGGCCCTCCTCCAGATAGTCGCCGTTGGTAGTACCAAAATAGATGCGGACATCGTGCACATCGGCTGTCTCGCCAAGCGTCACAGTGTAAGTGTCACCAACGGCCTGATTGTGCTTAGGCGCGAAGAAGGTCTCGGGATCGTCGTCTATGGCATTGGTCACGCCCTTGTTGCCCGTCTGGGCACCAGCCGTGGCACTGGGCATAGTGATGGAGGCGAGAGTCGTCTGCACAGGATTGGTGAGGGAGAAAGTACCGGTAGGGATAATGAGAGTGACGGCAGACACGCCCTCATTAGCCACCACAATATATTTGATATAGGCACTGTCAGACAACTGCGGCGTGGTGAGACGGTTCCACTGCTTACCGTCGGCACTATAGAGCACGCAGTGACGCTGCATCAGCGTGTCGGCAATGTTGACGGAGGCCGGACGGAAGGCTTCGGCAAAACTAACGCCTGCCCATGCGCCTGGCTCCAGCGACAGACCATTCGTGATGATGGAGGTTGCACTGGCACTGGCACGCAAAGAGAAGTGGCTGCGCAAGTCTTGCGAACTGGCTATCTTGGAGGCCTGTGCAGTGGAGACGCGGCCAAGGAAGTTGGCCTCAAGGGCCGATGTGCGCAACCAGTCCATGAGCGGATAGAGATATTTGTGAGAGGTCTGTGCCTGCCGCTCCGAGACGCTGATGCCGTAGCCCTTGCCCTCGAGGGCATAGGCTGTGAAGGCTGTGTCGGTCTCGAGCAAACTGATGTAGGGCATGCCTGCCGCATAGCTGGCCCAACGGTCGGCATCGTCATTCTTGCGAACAACCGATGTGGCCATGTCAGAGCCTATTTGAAGCATCGAGGCAAGTTTGTTAAGCCAGGGGGCAATGTCTTTGTAGAGCAGACGATCAGCCTCAACATCGGAGGTCTGCAGGTTCTGCATGACCTTCACTGCCGGAACAAGTTTCTCCAAAAGCGTCATGAAAGCAGTGGTGCGACGACTCTTATAGTTGCTCACAGCCGTCTGCATCTCTTCCGGCTCATTGTAGCGCAGATAGGGAGCCACGGTCTTGTAGGCCTCACGCTTCTCGGGAGAGTCCATGGTAAAGCGGAAACTGGCCTCCCACGACTGCTGATTCTGGAAGGCCGCGTTGTTCCACGCATAGTCGGCCACAGAGAACAGGGGCGTACGCGACACCATGCCTTCCTGCATAGGGTTGGAAACTATACCGAGGCCACCCGTGAGGTTGGCGGGCAGACGGGAACTGCTGCCCACGGCAGGCATCTCGACGAAGTTGTAATACATGTCAGAGGTGTAGATCTGTCCGTCGGCATTGTCGTTGCAAGGATAGTTCCACCACCAGGCAGCCTGCCGTCCGAGTTCGTCAGAGACCGTCTTGAGATCGCCCGTGTTAGGCACTGACCAAACGCCATTGCCAGTGATATAGACGATGACCTTCTCGGGAATGGCACCAAGATACTTGTAGAAGCGCTTGCGGTTCTCCACGCTGGCAAAGCTGAACGTGTAGACCTGTGGCACGAAATGAATGGGGCGCACCTGATCCTCGGCGCGAGCCGCCTGCTGATTCCATTTGGCGTCAACGGCATTCTGGAGGTCAGTAAGGTGGTCGGCGTTTGTCTTACAGTCGGCATCGGTAGTGGGAATGCCTACGTCGTCAACGAATACACCGAACTGGCGGACGCCCAAATCATACATGCTGGCGAACTTGTTCATAATCTTCGAGACGATGTTGGCATCGCCAACAAAGCTGTTGCCCGGATGGATGGCCCAAATGAAATTAACCTTCGTGGCTGCCGACGTAGCCGTGATGTCACGCACCATGGCTTGCGAGAGGAATCCATTGCGTTCCTGCTCAGCAGTGATGGTCAAGGGGTAAGGGTCGGTCCAGTTGGCAGAGTGATAAGGATCCGACTTGGCACCATACATATAGGTATTCATCTTCATGCGCATCATGAAGCGCATGAGTTGCTTCTTCACCGCTACGCTATAGGGATATCCATAATAGCCCTCAACGAGACCACGTATCTGCTGGTCGGCATAGTCGTTGATGGTAACGGTCTTCATGTTGGTCACGCCGGCTTCAAGCATCTGCTCCAGGGAAGCCAGCCCACAGAAAGCGGCATCGACGGTCTCGCCGAGTACTACACACTGAGCCGTTTCGCCCGTCCCATAGAGATGAAGAATATGGCGATCATACTTGCCGGTAGTGCTAAGCACGTCACGACTGAGATTCAATGCCGTGGCCTGCTGGTCGGCAGGACCGCCGGATCCCGACACTCCGATGTAGAGATTGGATCCCGTCGACGAAGGGGTCTTGGCCACGATGGCCTTCAGACCAGCCTCGCTGAGCACGTCACTGGCCCGATTGAGTGTGGCCTGATCGATGATGGAGTCGGCAACGATAGTTACGTTGGCCGAGAAAGTCACTACACCCGTTCCCACCGTCTGTTGCTGGGGCACCGGATAAATGGTGTAGACATTGTTGTCGGCCCACGTCACTGCTGCAGTGAGAAACAGGGCCAAAAGCAAAACAATTCTGTTTTTGTTCATATTTTTTATAGGCTAATGTTTAGGTTTCCTGTTTTTTTGAAGAGTCGCTTTGAAAGGAAAGCGTCTCTCCCTCACCTTTGAAAGGAAAGGAAGAGACGCTCCATTCTTTGGCTTAGCACACTTTCTCCAACTTCTTCATGACGGAGAAGATGAAGATGAACGAGGCCAAGCACAAGGCTACAAGCACGCCCCACACAGCAGTCAGTGGCACGTTGTTCCAGAGGTAGGCAGGAATCTGCACGAGGAAGTTGCCGATGGCGGTAGCACCGAACCAACAGCCCATCATCAGGCCCTGATACTTCTGCGGAGCCACTTTCGAGACGAAGGAAATACCCATAGGCGAGAGCATCAACTCGGCAAAAGTGAGCACCAGATAGGTAGAGACAAGCCACATCGGTGAAACGCGCTGCGCGTCATTGAGATGATAGCTCAAACCGATGGAAGCCACCATCATGACCACGAATCCTGCACCGGCCACCAGCATGCCATAACCAATCTTACGAGGTGCCGAGGGCTCCTTGCCGCGACTGGCGAGCCATCCAAAGATGCCCATGCTGACAGGTGTGAGCATGATGACGAAACACGGATTGAACTGCTGGAACAGAGGCACGTCAATGGAGGTCTCCATACCGATGTTTTGACCATACTTATAACCGAGGAAAGCGCAGGCTGCAATGATAATGATGCCAGCAATAATTTTTCCTTTCGGGGTCTTGCTCTGAAAAAGGGCAAAGAGCGCATATACGATGAAAATGATAGCCAACAGGTTGGTCACGTCGAAAAGCATGGCCACAGCACCCGTTGCGGCTGTCTGCGTGAAGTCGCGTGCAAAATAGGTCAGCGTGAGGCCGTTCTGATGGAAGGCCATCCAGAAGAAGATGACCACGGCAAAGACCAGGAACAGAGCGACAAGGCGACTGTGAGTGTCGGCGGGATCTTCTGCAACAACCTTCTTCTCTTCCGTTTTCGTAGCAACGGTCTCTTGCTTCTTGGCCGTATTATCGACCTGTGCAAAAGTATTGCGGAAGCCATAGTAGATGGCTATCGACGCAATCAGCGAAAGGCAGGCCACACCAAACGCATAGTGATAAGCATCCTGCTCGGTGGAACCAAGAGAAGTCTGCGCCCAAGCCATGAGTTTGGTAGCGGCAGTGGGCGCAAAGAGGGCGCCGATGTTGATAGCCATATAGAAAATAGAGAATCCGGAGTCACGACGGTCTGCATATTGAGGATCATCGTAGAGTTTACCGACCATCACCTGCAGATTGCCCTTGAAGAGCGACGTACCGATGCACACCATCAGCAGAGCAGCAATCATAATGACGACGGCAGGCGTGCCCGCACCGGCCGGAATGGAAAGCAGCAGATAGCCAAGAAACATGACGATGACACAAAACGTCACACAGCGGCCAAAACCAATCTTGTCGGCCACGGCCCCTCCAACAATAGGAAGGAAGTAGACCAGCATCAAGAAGGTT
>CAYPJA010000045.1:0-15221 GCA_964411005.1 uncultured Prevotella sp.
GACACTGTCAATGCCACGCTCTATGCCGACTATGCGCTCAAGCGTGATTCCAAGTTTGCCAAGGCGTGGATTCTGAAATGCGACTTTGCCGTGTTGGAGGATGACGGCGGTTTGGCTGCCACCAACTATCAGAACGCCATGTATTATGATCCGAAGGAGCCGGAAGGCTACTACAAGTATGCGCTTGTCATGCGTGGCGTGAGCCCTGAGACTGCTGTCGAGACATTGGAGAAACTTCGTGAGAACCGTCCCGACTATCCTGTTGACCAGCTTTCAGGACGCATCTATTACAATGCCGGTAAGTTTGAGCAGGCTGTAGAGTCTTATTCGAAGGTGGCCGATGTGAAGAGCATGAATGATGAGGACATCACTTATTATGCCATCTCTGAGTGGCTCCTCGGCAACCGCGAGAAGAGCATCGAAATCTGTAAGCAGGGATTGTCAAAGGATCCGCGTCGTGCAGCCTGGAACCGTGTGGCTTTCTACAACTACACGGACCTTAAGGATGTTAACAATGCGCTTGCCTATGCTGACAAACTCTTCCATCAGAGTGACTCGGCTCACTTCACGGGTGAGGACTATACTTATTATGGAACGGCTCTGAAGTTGGCCAACCGCAACGGCGAGGCCATGGAGGCCTTCAAGAATGCCATCGATTTCAACAAGGACAACCGCAAGCAACTCAACATTCTGAACAAGCACATTTCCGATCTCTATTTGGCGGAGGAAGACTATGACAACGCTATCAGCTATCTCCGCAAGACGTTTGAGGAGAAACCGTCGATGGATGACTTTGAGAATTTGGCCAGCATCTATACTGACATTGCTGCCAAGAAGACACAGGCTGCCGAAAAGGAGACTGATGCAGCAGCCAAGTCGGCTGCCGCTGCCGACGCTGCCGCAGCCTTTAAGGAGGCCGACAAGATTTATGGCGAGATGCAGGCTGCCTATCCCAATTATGAGAACTATTGCAACTACATGCGTGGTCAGATCAATGCCAATCTTGATCCCGACAGCAAGCAGGGGCTTGCCAAGCCTTTCTATGAGGCTTTGGCCGATGCCTTGAGCAAGAAGGCCGAGCTCAACACCAGCGAGAAGGCCATGCTGAAGCAAGCCTATACCTATCTGATCGTCTATGCCTACAATGTGAAGCAAGACAAGGCCGGTGCCAAGGAGTGGGCTGCCAAGTTGTTGCAGGTTGATCCCGAGAACGAGATTGCCAAGCAGGTGCAGGCTCTGTAAGTAAGAAAATAGAAGTTTAAAGTTTTTTATATGAAATGGAGAGGGGTTCCCGTGAGGGAGTCCCTCTTTCTTTTTCTACCGATTCTATACTGAAGTCGGCTACGTTTATTTTCACGGGCGGGGCCTTTTCATGCCAGTCATGGATACGACAAAAGCCGTTGCTGATGCTCTTGCATCGTGCAACGGCTTTTGTATTTGGCGTGTTAGCTTGTTTTCTGCTTGTTGAGAAAAGCAAGCGAGACAGCCGATTACTCTCCGGTGGTGATAGTGCGCTTCTCTTGGATGCGGGCCTTCTTGCCGGTGAGTTTGCGCAGATAGTAAAGCTTGGCGCGACGCACCTTACCACGCTTGTTCACCTCGATGGAGTCGATGGTGGGCGACTCGATGGGGAAGATACGCTCTACACCCACTGTTCCCGACATCTTGCGCACGGTGAAACGCTTCTTCTCGCCATGTCCGCAGATTTTAATCACTACGCCACGGTAGAGCTGAATGCGCTGCTTGTTACCCTCGACAATTTTGTAAGCGACAGTGATGGTGTCACCCGGATTGAACACCGGGAACTTCTTGCCGGTTGCAAATGCTTCCTCAGCAACTTTCAATAAATCCATTTTGTTTTTTTTGATTTTGAATGGTTGTTTGTCGTTCCAACCCAACATAGCCTAATGACTCTTCCATCAGCCAGCGGTTAGGCCAGAAAGCGGTGCAAAGTTACTAACTTTTTGGCAAACAGCCTATGGTTTCAGCGTTTTTTTTGCTGGTGCCAAAAGAAAACCGTAACTTTGCAAACTCAAAAAGTAATCTCTATGAGACAAACGACAATGATTTTGGCAGCGGTCGCCGTGCTGGCGACAGGCATGACCTCGTGCCGCAGCCATTATGAGGTGCATGGCGTGTCGCGCACACGTATCCTCATTGACAAGCGCTATGATGCCCGTCCCGATGCCGAGGCGGCCGCTTTCCTGGCCCCTTATACGCAGCGCATCGACTCGGTGATGACTCCTGTCGTCGGTGAGGTGGCAGAATATATGTGGGCCGAGCGGCCTGAGAGCAATCTGAGCAATCTTCTGGCCGATATCATGGTGTGGGCCGGACGTGCCTATGGCGAACGTCCCGATGTAGGCGTCTACAATATGGGAGGCATCCGTGCGGCAGTTGCCAAGGGGCCTGTCACCTATGGCAACGTGGTTGATGTGGCTCCGTTCGAGAACAAGATCTGCTTTCTTACGCTTACAGGCGAGAAGCTCTTGGAACTCTTCCGTCAGATAGCGGCCGTTGGTGGCGAGGGCGTCAGTCATGGTGTGCGACTTGTCATCACAAAGGACGGACGGCTCGTCAGTGCAGAGCTCAACGGCAAGCCCGTAGATCCGGCGGCCCGCTACCGGGTGGCCACGCTTGATTATCTGGCTCAGGGCAACGACAAACTCATGGCTTTCCGCAGCGGCTCGGATGTGGTGTCGCCACAGGAGGCGAAGAACAATACGCGCTACATCATTCGTGACTATTTCCTTTGGATGAAGAGCCAGGGCAAAGTGGTCGACAGTAGGGTAGAGGGGAGAATCAGTTTGACCCAGTGACACCCTTGAATGCCTATCATGAATTTTAAAGAGAACCCCCATCAGAAAGACAATGAGAACTATGAATAGCATCCACGTGACGGCCGGGAAGTTTTTCCTATCGGTGCTGGCGGCAGCCATGTTGTCCATGGCCACGCCCGCGATGGCGCAGAAGACGCTGACCATCCTTCATACCAATGACACCCATTCGTGCATATTGCCGCTGAGCGAGCATTTGGCCGACACCATGACCACCGGAAGGGGCGGCTTCTTGCGTCGCATCGCCATGCTGAAAGAGCAGCGCAAGGCCGATCCCGACCTGCTGCTTTTCGACAGTGGCGACTTCTCGCAAGGCTCACCTTATTACACCATGTTCCGGGGCGATGTTGAGATTGGCCTCATGAACCGCATGGGCTACGACGCATCGACCATCGGAAACCATGAGTTCGATTTCGGACTCGACAACATGGCACGGCTTTTCCGCATGGCCAATTTCCCCATTCTGTGCAGCAACTACGACTTCACAGGCACCGTGTTGGAGAATATCGTGAAGCCCTATGCCATCATCAAGCGCAAAGGCGTCAAGATTGGTGTCTTTGCCCTCGATCCGAAACTGGAGGGACTGGTGTCGCAGAAGAATTATGGGACGGTGCGTTACCTCGATCCTGTGACCGTGGCCAACAAGATGGCAACGCTGCTGAAGAAGGAGAAAAAGTGCGATCTTGTCATCCTCATCTCGCATCTCGGCTGGGAAGACTCGGTCATGGACGATCAGAAACTCATCAGCCGCTCTCGTTACATCGATCTCGTGTTGGGCGGTCACAGTCATACCAATTTCGAGACGTTGCGTTATGTCAACAACTTGGACGGCCATCCCGTGCCCGTAGATCAGAACGGCAAGAGTGGCATCTACATCGGCAAGATGACTGTGGAAATGGGAAAGTAGCTCGCTGCAGATTTTGTGAAGACGCCCCTACGTTGTCGGAGATGGCCTTTTGCTTTGCGAAAGGCCATCTCTTGCTTTGTGAAAGACCATCTCCGACGTTGCCGATAGCCATCTTTTGCAAGTCGGTTGGTCGTCTTTTGAAAAGCTTGATGCTGTTCTGCTGCGGCGACGCATACGGACGGCCATATAAAAAGAGGGACAGAAAATGTCCCTCTTTCATCATGCGACATATCAAGATCGAGTAGTCTTTTATTCGAAATAGAAGGTAAGTACAATCATCTTCGAGCGTGCCTCGCTGACCGATTGTGCGTAGGGCCGCATGCCGTCGTTGCGCACGTTGCGCTGATGGTTCTTGTCGAGGCTGTTGGTCAGGCCATAGAGGAACTTGAGTTCCGGCCGCAGCTTGAAGAAAGGCAGGTAGAAGTCGCAGCCCGCGCCAACCTCCAGAAAGGCGTCATACTTTTTCAGCTGTACATACTGGTCGCTGTTGCCGCTGAGGTTGATCATCGGGTTGATGCCTGCCATGATGTAAGGGCGGTGGTTGTTGAACCGGGGGGCGGCAAAGATGAGGTCGACTGCCGTGGAGATATAGGCCGTCTTCATGAGTTGCCGCTCTTCGGTCGCCTTGCCGTTGGCATTGAGTTTGCTGAAGTTGTGATAAGTCAGATGTCGTGTGCCGAAATACATGGCTGGGGCCACGCGCAGCTGGAAGTTCTCGTTGAGTCGCAGCTCGCCGAGCACACCCACGTTGAAGCCCGCGTCCCAACGGTCCTGATCGGTGGTGACGAGCGATTCGAAGGTGGTGCCGTCCTCGCTGGTGATGATTTGTGGTCCGGCATTGACAAACTCCAAGTCTTGCAGGTGGGTGCCTACAAGAATGCCGAAATGGAATGGGCGTAAGTCGGTGTAGGGGCGGTTCTGAACCTTCCGCTCCTGTCCCAGCACGGCTTGCAGGCCTGCCAGGCAGACAATGATGATGGACAATAAGCGTCTCATAATTACATATAATAACGGATAGATGTCGAATATATTGCTGAAAAAGAAAACATATAAATAATGTAAAAAGACATCACCATTTGTAGGTATGTCGAATTTATTTCTTACCTTTGCGTCTACAATATGTAGGTATCGACCCCATTATTGCATAGTACAAAAACATATAAAACAATTGTAAAGATTAAGAATTATGGCTTACGTAATTAGTGACGACTGCATCGCATGCGGTACATGTATCGACGAGTGCCCGGTGGGCGCAATTTCTGAAGGCGACAAGTATTCCATCAATCCGGACGTGTGCACCGAGTGCGGCACTTGCGCTTCTGTCTGCCCGAACGAGGCTATCAGCCTGCCGGAGTAAGAGACGGGAAAAAGCAATTTTAGAAAAAATAGAGGGGAATGTGGTTGGGTTCGTTCCGGCCGCATTCCCCTTTTCTTATTGATTTCATTTGCTCTTTCCGGTTGCTTCCTCCTCATAGTTGAGGCTCGCGCCGGCGTCACCATGGATGGCCTCCTTGAGGTCGTGCCAACTCTGAAAGCCTGCCAACAGCGACAGGCGGTCAAGCATGTGGCGTGACGGATTCTTCTTTCCGCTGAGAAAATCCTCCACGCGACGCAACGAGACGGCATGCAAATCGAAGTGACGGCTGGAATGCAATTTCTTCTTCATACGAATGTCGATGTTTCTGTTTATGCGCGGCAAAATTACAAAAAAATAGTGACTTGTGCATGTTAAGTCATTGTTTTTTCGTAAATTTGCAACTCAAGTAACAAATCAGCCTTTATGAAAGAAATAGCTTTAAAGTACGGTTGCAATCCGAATCAGAAACCAGCCCGCATTTATATGGAGCATGGGGAGCTGCCCGTGGAGGTGCTTAATGGACGCCCCGGCTACATCAACTTCCTCGACGCGCTCAACTCCTGGCAGCTTGTCAAGGAGCTGCGTGAGGCCACAGGCCTGCCCGCTGCCGCCTCGTTCAAGCATGTCAGCCCTGCCGGAGCCGCTGTCGGTCTGCCGCTGAGCGATACGCTCAAGAAGATATATTTCGTCGATGATGTCGACTTCGAGCTCACGCCGCTTGCCAATGCCTATGCACGGGCCCGCGGTGCCGACCGCATGTGCTCCTATGGCGACTTCTGCGCCCTCAGCGACACCTGCGACGAGGCCACGGCACGCCTCATCAAGCGTGAGGTGAGCGACGGTGTCATCGCCCCCGACTATACTCCCGAGGCTTTGGCCATACTTAGGGAGAAGCGCAAGGGAACCTACAACGTCATCAAGGTTGACCCCACTTATGTGCCCGATCTCATTGAGCGCAAGCAGGTGTTCGGCATCACTTTCGAGCAGGGACGCAACAACGTGCGCCTCGACGACCCCAAACTCTTTGAGAACATTCCCACCAAGAACAAGACTTTCACGCCCGAAGCCATCCGCGACCTGGAGATTGCGCTCATCACGCTGAAGTATACACAGTCCAACTCGGTGTGCTATGTCAAGGACGGACAGGCCATCGGCATCGGTGCCGGCCAGCAGAGCCGCATCCACTGCACGCGTCTTGCCGGCAACAAGGCCGACGAATGGTGGATGCGTCAGAGTCCGAAGGTGCTTGCCCTGCCGTTCAAGGAGCACATACACCGTGCCGACCGCGACAATGCCATCAACGTCTATCTGTCTGAGGAGTGTGCCGACGTGTTGCGCGACGGTGCCTGGCAGCAGTTCTTCACCGAGCAGCCCGAGCCCTTCACGCGTCAGGAGCAGAAGGAATGGATAGCCAAAAACACGAAGGTGGCCCTCGGTTCGGATGCTTTCTTCCCCTTTGGCGACAACATCGAGCGCGCGCATCGCAGCGGCGTTGAATATATCGCGCAGGCCGGAGGCAGCATCCGCGACGACAATGTTATCGAGACGTGCGACAAGTACGGCATAACGATGTCCTTCACTGGCGTCAGACTCTTCCATCATTAAAACGACAGACTGTTGCAGACGCAGCAGAATAAAACTATTCTTTTAAAACCGTATGGACGATTTCGAGCAAATACTGGAAGGTGGCATAGTCTTCAGGAAAGGGCCGTCCGGCGTGAAGAGCGACGACGGCAAAGTGAAGACCAAGGCCAAGAAGAAAAAGTATATCACCGGCGCCCACGGTTCCGGCTCGGCACGTCAGAAAGCCAAATACCGGGAACAACGGGCCAACCGGCGGTCGCAGAAAAAGAAATGAGGAATTGCTGTCGTTCTATTCAGATGTAGGAGGCAGTACATTCTTCCCCGTCTCGTCTGCGCGGCAGCACGTGACGGTGTGTCAGAGAAACGGTGGCAGCACGACAGAAAGTGTTGTCACCGTTTTTTTCTTGTCTTTCTATATGCCGGTGTTGCGGTGCAGGCGTTCCATGTTGCTGTCCCACAGGTCATGCAACGATTCCTTTTCATCCTCGTCAGCAAAGTCGGTGATGGAGAGCAAGTAGCTGTCGGTGAGGTCTAAGTGAATGATGGAAATCTCGACGAAGTCGTCCTTCTCCTCCTCGTCGTTCCAGTGGAACTGCAGTGAGCGGTTCTTAACCTTGCGCGTGATGGTTGCCGTGCGTATCTCATGGTCGCTGTGAAGCTCGCCCCATTGAAAAGTCAGCGTGTTGCCGTGCTGCTGCACTTCGTCGGCCAACCATTTCGACAGCCCCTCAGGTGTACTGATTAGGTCCCAGATGATAGCGATGGACCGTGATTGCAGTTCATATTCGATATTGAGCTTTTGTTTTTTCATCGGGCATTTTCTTTTCTGACATCGTTAATAAAACTGTTTACTCCTCCCTTCGCCTACAAAATTAGCGATTTTTTGGCAAAGAAGAATAAAAAACTCCATATTTTTTGGGAATTTAAAAAAATAGCATTACCTTTGCACTCGCTTTTGGGAACATCGCTTCCCTCAATAAGAGTAACGTTTGGTTTGGCGGGATAGCTCAGCTGGTTAGAGCGTCGGATTCATAATCCGGAGGTCGTGGGTTCGGGTCCCACCCCCGCTACAAATGAAAACCTGTAAATCTTTGATTTACAGGTTTTATTATTTCTACAGGGTACAATAGGGATACAAATAAACCAATCTTTGGGTCAGTAGGAATTCAGGGGTGTAAGCAAATTGATTTGTAATTCGGAAGAGGATGGGCTTATCCGGACTTGTTAATAACTTGCAAAGTTGCCGTGTTTTCTCCTTTATATCATTTTAAATGCCTATCTTTGCCATAGATTTTACTTTTGATAAAAGTAAGGAATCGCTATGAGCTTAGATTGCCAATGCTTTACAAAGAGCCTTGATGACAGGATGTGGCAGGAGCGACCCGAACCTGACATCAAGAACGCTTTCACAGCCAAGCGGTGTTGCATCAAGTGAGAAGAAAGGACATCGGAAAGACTCAGCTTCTCCTGTATTGCATGGAAAATAGAAATAGTGAATGAACCAAATACAGAACGACATGAAGAAAATACTTTTAGCAATGACGCTTGCGCTCGCGACAATGGGTGCCAACGCACAGGGCTGCTGCAAAACAAAGGCATCTTGCAACAATGATGTCATCAATACCATTATGGCTCGCCGCTCAATCCGTAAGTATCTTGACAAGCCTGTTGAGCATGCGAAGCTGGAACTGATTGCCAAATGCGGAGTCAATGCGCCTAATGGCATGAACAGTCAGCGATGGGCTGTGCGCGTTGTTGAAAGCAAGGATTGGGTTGACGGTACTACTGCCATCTTCAAGAAAGCCAATCCCAATATGGCAGGGCGTGACAAGAACTTCAAGAATATGTTCCGCAATGCCCCTAATATAATATGTGTGGCAACTCTCAATGGCGAACCTTCTGTTGACGCAGGAATGCTGGGCGAGAACATGATGCTTGCCGCGCAGTCGCTCGGCTTGGGAACCTGTTGTCTTGGTGGTCCTGTCCGCTTTCTCAACACCAATGCCGATTGTAAGCCGTACCTCGACAAGTTGAACCTTCCCGATGGTTACGAGGTTTCATTCATCATCGCAGTCGGCTATCCCGATGAACAGCCGGAGGCCAAACCAAGGGATGAGGGCAAGATAGAGTATATATATTGAGAGTGAGCCAAAGATAGGGGGGCTTTTAACATCCCCTTCCGTCGATGCTGCATGAGGGAGCCTGTGGATCGCTGTGTCCGTCCCATTCTGTGAGTCCCACGTCCTCCGGCTTGAGAGTGACGGTCCCGTCTTCGAGCACGAAGCACGGAATGCCGATGTCGCCGATGCCCTTGGCGTGGTCGAACACTGGATTGTGGTCGCGCAGCTCCATGAACTCATGCATGTAGCGCACGTTGGTGCCGATGTCTATCACCTTGAACTGGTCATCGCCCTCCACCTGCCGTTCCACATACGAACAATAGGGGCAGGTCTCCATTCCATAAATCTTGATCATTGTAGTCTGCTTTCTTTTTGTCGTGCGTTGAGCCCGTTTTCTTGATTAAAGCGTTGTTTGCAAAGGTAGTCATTTGCGTAAACGTGGCAGGCGCATGACAACCTTTTTCTTGCTGTTTTATTTTATTTTAACGCTCAACGTCCCTTGTGATTGCAAATAGTGATGCTTAACCGTTGTGGATGTCGGGATAAAGTTGTATTTTTGCTATCAGAATGGCAATGGGTGGTAAATCAAATCGATATTAAGCCGATGTGCTGATTGGCGCATCGGCCGACATTGCGCTTTCGGGAGAGCGAGGAGTACAGTGTGTGCTGGCCTGTCAGTTGGAAGACTGGCGACGAGGGGCTTGGCATGGCAGTAGCTTGCTTTACCGACTTTATTATAATATATTAATACAGAGAATATGATCAGAAAATCCATATACCTTGCAGCGGCCTTGTCGGTCCTGCTGCTTGCTGCTTGCGGTGACAAGGACAAGAACAAACAGTCCGCTCCGGCGGCACGGCAGCAGGCCATCGCCATCGACGATACCCTGCGTCAGCGGCTTGGCGATTTTGCCACCCGGCCGCGCGTGAAGGGCAAGTTCGGCCTCTACGTCTACGACCTCACCGCTGACAAGCCCGTCTATGCCATGAATGAGATCGAGCCCATCCCTTCGGCCTCGTGTATGAAGCTGCTTTCGGGGGTGGCGGGACTTCATCTCATGGGTACCGACTATGCCTATCCCGTGTCTGTCTACATGCGCGGACGGCTGCGTGGCGATACTTTGCATGGCGACATCGGTTTCCGTGCCGGTCTTGACCCGCAGCTCATGTCCTCCGACTTGGCCACCTATGCCAAGGCCTTGCGCGGCAAGGGCATTCGTGCCGTCAAAGGCAAGTGCTATGTTGACCTGGCCTTGAAGAATCCCGTCACCAGCGAGGCTCATTGGTATCCGTGGGACCTTTCGTTTTCGCGCTATGGCCTGCTCTACAAGGGGGCGCCGCGCGTGGTCAGAGAGCTGAAGGCTGCCTTGCGTGCCCAGGGTATCGCCGTGCGCGATAGCCAGATGGTGCTGGCCCATGTGCCACGGGGCAGCCGGGTCGTCTATCGACACTATCAGAGCATTCTCACCGTTACGCAGCGCATGTGGAAAAACAGCTCCAACACACAGGCCACGGCCATGCTCTACACCATCGGCCATCGTGTCAGTCCGCACGAGTCGCCCACGGCCGCAGGCGTGAGATACCTGCGTTGGTTCTTGAAGAACGACATCGGCGAGGCCGACAAGCGTCTCGTCGTGCACGACGGCTGCGGCCTCTGCACCTACAATCGGCTCTCGGCCCGGTCGCTGGTCGCCATCCTGCGTTATGCCTATCGTGACAAGCAAATCTTCCCCATACTCTATGATCAGCTCTCCATCGCCGGTGTCGACGGCACGTTGGTGCGCCAGATGAACCGGCCCGGTCTGCGTGGCCGCATCCATGCCAAGACGGGTACGCTCTCTCATCCCTACGGCATCAGCTCGCTTGCCGGCTACTGCAAGGCCCCCAATGGTCATCTCCTTGCTTTCGCCATCATGGACAGCGAGATGTCCGTGCTCGATGCTCATGTGTTGCAGCGTAAGTTGTGCGAGGAGCTTGTCAAGAGCAATCGTTAGGCGTGATGGCTGTTTCTGCTATGGACGGGCACGGACTTTTTGATTGTCTGTGAACAGTCTGTGAAGTCTGTGATATTATCTATCCCCCGCCATATGACGGCTCTGCGAACGTGCGCCGTGCAGGGGCGGGCCTCGTGCTCCTGTGAAAAACATGCGACGGGGAGATATTTGTTCTCTTTTTGGCAAAAGAAGCAAAGAAAACGGAATGAAAATTTGCACGGGTGGAAAAAAATAATTATTTTTGAGCCCAAAAAGAAGAAGAGGCGTAAACCCCCATGCTTCCATGGACACTGAAATATCAGTACATCTATTAACAATATTATTAGCTTATGAAGAAGAAAGTTTATTCACGACCCCAGACGTGGGCCGAGAAAGCCATGGGCGAACAACTCATGACCACGACGTCTATCGCCATCGGTGGCGAAAGCCACGTTGTCATCCCAGATCCCGAACACGGGAACGACATCGGATGGTCGAAACCCACTAACATCTGGATTGACAAAGACGAAGACGATGATTAACAACACTAAAAACACAAAGTAAAATGAAAAAAATCTATACTTTACTCGCTGCGTTGTTCGTTTTCGCAACGACGGCGATGGCCGATAACCTAATCACGGACGAACAGTCTTTCGTTGTCAGTGAGAATAAAGTCGCGTCGCTTGCCGACTTGAATACTGGTTATTATGTGATGCGCGTGAATTGCCTCAATGAGGATGGCAATTCCATCTATCAAGACCAGACAGATGGAATCTTTAAAAGGGAAGGACAAAAGGTTGCCTATACGACCATAACCAATCATAACCTTGTTTATATTACGGCAGGAGAGATTGCCGACAATAAAAGGACTGTTACGATAAAAGGTTATAATGGACAGTATTTAGCAGCAGTGTCCACGTCTGGAAATACGCCGGGCGATACCGGATTTGTTTTCAATGCAGAAGAAACTACGTCGGGAGGTGTTGCTTTTTATTTCAAGAATCCGGAAGGCGGAGGCTCGCCTTTCCTCAATTGTGCTTCAGGCGGTATGCTAAGATGGACTGGTGGTGCTGGCGACTGGTCAAAATATACGCTGTATCCGGCAACCATAACATCTGGTATCCCTGAACGCGATTACACGCTTTCTGCCTACACAGTACCTGAGGGCGCAACCATCACTTACAGCCTTGACGGGAAAACGATGACAGCCGACGGCACGACTACAACGACCGTAACAGGAACCAAGGATGTTTCCGATTTGACGGTTACGGGCACTCCCGAAGGATATACTTATACCGTTACACTTAGCGGCTCTACTTTCATCGTCGACTTCGTGCCTAATGTCATAGAAAAGACTGCTCGGATAAGCGAAGAGAGAGCAACAACTGTTGAAACCGACAAGTGGTATCTGCTCCTTCAGACACGTGGTGGTGATAGCTATGTCTACGACGCCAACGGCACTTATAATATGGGAGATGTCGCCAATATGCCTTCTGGCACTCTTTTGACAGAAGGGAACCGAAGCTATCTTTTCCGTTTCATTGCTACTGATGATGGAAAATACTTCATTCAGAATGCAAACGGTAAGTTCTTCCCGCAACTCACGGGCAATACCAATTTAGCCGCTTCTGCTACGCCCTCTCCCTACACTGTAGCCCTCACTTCTGAAGGCAGCGGTGGATTCTTCTACATGCAGTCGAACGATGGCGTCATTGTTGATAACAATGGACGGGAATCCACTGTTGCAGGTTGGGGATCCACTGTTCCCACAGGCACTACGGGCAACAATGTATGGCAACTCTATCCTGTGACACTTTCGACTGAGCTTAATCTCGCCGCTTACAATGCGGCTCTTGCCAAGGCAAAGAGCTACGAGGGATTGATTGGCACCGGACTGGGCAAGTATTCTAATGAAGCTGGAACTACAGAGGAAGAACTTGCGGCTGTTATCGCTGCCAATGGCAACATGGGCGAGGGAAACACGCAGGATGAGGTCGATGCCGCCACGGATAGGCTGACTGCAGTCGTTGCAGGCTTTACCTTGAATATGCCTGCAGATGGAACCTATCTGCGTCTGAAGAGTGCGTCTACTCAAGCTTTCGTCACTTCTCCCGATGCCAATGGCGGAGAATCCTTGAGTGTTGAGACTGGCACATCGACAGCAGCTCCTTCCATTTGGTATTTCCAAAAAGAAGATGATGGAAAGAATGGTGGATTGCTTTCTTACAATTCAGGAAAGTATATAACCTCTAATAATGATAACCCCTTGTTCTTGAATACGAGCATAATTACTACCGCTAAGGGACTTGTTATTGCTCCTAATCCCAATTATCTGGGCACATACGTCATTTACAACAGGAATAGTGGTTGGTGGTATCTGAAGAGTCAGACAGAAGATGAAAACATCACGCTTTCGGCTCTGAAGGGCAATGCCGACCTTACTGACGTGGCCTATGCTTGGAACCTCGAAGAGGTGACCGAACTCCCCGTGACCATGCATGAGGCAGGTGATGGCAAGTATTATGCCACGCTGTATCTCCCGAAGGCTGTCAACGTCAGTGGTGCCACTGCCTACAAGGTGACCTCGAAGGATGTCGCCGAGAACAGCGTTAAGCTCACCTCCATCGACGGCGCAGTAGTCGCACAGGAGCCTGTCGTGCTCATCGGCGAGTCGGACGCTGTCACCGCCACGGTGACGACCGTTGACGGCACTGCGTCGACAGACAACCTGCTGCAGGGTGTCGCCACGGCAGCGCAGATGAACGAGACCAATTACTATTTTGGTCAGTCTGATAACGTTCCGGGTTTCTACAAGACCACTTCCACGAGCTACATCACCAACAAGGCCTACTTGCCCGGCACTGCTGAGGATGGTTCCGCCAAGGGTTACGTCTTCGACTTCGGTACGTCGACCGGTCTCGACCAGCTCGTCGGCAACGTTGACCTCGACAGCAACGCTCCGCGTTACAACCTCGCCGGACAGCGTGTCACGAAGTCGTACAAGGGTGTCGTGATTGTCAACGGCCAGAAGCGCGTGCAGAAGTAAGTCAACGACTGAAGCATGCAAATGGAGTAAGATTCAATTATTCATCATAACAAGAGCCGCAGACGCGTCCATGCGTCTGCGGCTCTTGTTATGGTGTTGTTTGTGGTCGATAATATTTCGCCACAGACCTCACAGAGCCTTCATAGACGGAATAAAATCCGTGAGAAGTCTGTGCCGTCCGTGGCGAAACAGGCATCGCGCAGGTTTATATTGCTGTGGCGATGTGCGAACTTAGTAATCAAGATATAAATCCTCCTCCTTCTCCGCCTTGGCGAAGGCAGCGAGGAAGTCGACATACTTGTCGACACAAGCGGCGGCAAAGCGGCGTCCTTTCTCGGCTGTGGCCGCGTGTGGATCGCCGATGCCCGTATCGTGCGACACCATCGACCAGTTGCGCGGCATCCATATTGTGCCGTCGTTGAGGCCCGGAATGGCGAAGCCACCGTGATGGCCGTCGCCCGCCTCGCTGATCCGGACCAGCTCGGGATGATAATGCATCATCACCGAGGTCTCGAGTTCGTCGGCGTGATCGTCGGGACGGTCGAAGAAGTCATGTGGGTTGGCCTGCTTGAACCACTCGCTGGAGGCAATCCAACAGTCGGGATAGTCGACAGCGAGGTCGCGGATCATGTTCTTGAAGTTGTTGCCGCCGTGCCCACTCACGATGAGCAGCTTGTTCAGTCCCTGCTCGCGCAGCGATGTCACCACGTCGGTGAGGATGGCGCGCTGGGTGTCGTAGCGTGCGTGCACGCAGAACGGCAACTGCCGCTGACCGGGATTTTGCGCACCCATGGTCACCGGCGGCATCACCATGGCCCACAGGCCGTGACGCTCATGCAATGCCCTGGCGGCGTCGACAGCGATGTCGTGCGCGAGGATGCAGTCGGTGAGGTAGGGTAGGTGCAGGTTGTGAGCCTCCGTCGCCCCCCAAGGCAGCAGGGCCACATCGTAGCGATGCTGCCGTGCCGCGCCGTAGCAGGAGACGGAAAGGTCGAAGAAGCGTTGCTCCATGACTATTTGGGCTGCTTGCCGATGTAGGCCAGGATGCCGCCGTCGACATAGAGAATGTGACCGTTGACGAAATCGCTCGCGTCGCTGGCGAGGAACACAGCGGGTCCCATGAGGTCTTCGGGTGTGCCCCAGCGTGCGGCCGGTGTCTTCGAGACGATGAAGCTGTCGAAGGGATGACGGCTGCCGTCGGCCTGCCGCTCACGCAGCGGTGCGGTCTGCGGCGTGGCGATATAGCCCGGACCGATGCCGTTGCACTGGATGTTGTACTCGCCAAACTCCGAGCAGATGTTCTTCGTCAGCATCTTCAGTCCGCCCTTGGCGGCGGCATAGGCTGACACGGTCTCGCGGCCCAGCTCGCTCATCATGGAGCAGATGTTGATGATCTT
>CAYPJA010000046.1:0-14984 GCA_964411005.1 uncultured Prevotella sp.
GATGAACTCGAACGACATGCCGTACATGTGCGCCATGGGCAGGATGCTGATGACGCTGTCGCCCTTGTGGATCTCACGGCCCAGGGCGTGGTTGGCGAAGTCGGAGTTGCTCCACATGGCGCGGTAAGGCAACATGACGCCCTTGGAGAAGCCGGTGGTACCGCTGGTGTAGTTGAGCACGGCCATCTCTTCGGGATCCTCGTCGATGTAGTAGCTCACATGCTCCTTGCGGAAGTATTTGGGATAGCGCTGTCCGAATATCTCGTTGAGGTGCTCGCGAGCGTAGGTGAGTCGGTCGGTGCGTGAGACGAGGAGTGAGAAGTCGGGCAGATAGACGATGCCCTCGAGATGGGGCATTTGGGTGGCGTCGATCTCGGTAGCCACGACGTCGCCGACGAAGAGCAGGCGGGCCTCGGAGTGGTTGACGATGTGGTGTATCTGTTCGGCCGTGAACTCGTGGAGGATGGGCACGGCGACGGCACCATAGGTGAGCGTGGCGAGGAAAGCCACGGCCCAGTGGGCGCTGTTGCGTCCGCAGAGGGCTATCTTGTCGCCCCGTCCGACGCCGCTACTCTCGAATAGGATGTGCAGCTTCTCGATTTTGCGCGCCACGTCATGATACTGGAGCGTGGCCCCCTTGTAGTCGGTCAGGGCGTCGAGGTCCCAGTGGTCTGTGATGCTCTGCTGTATGCATCGGTTGAAACTTGGTATCTTCTCCATAAGTTATGATTTAGTGTGTATGATTGTCGTGTGAATATATTATGTACTTTTTGCTCCGGTGTGACGTGCTCTCAGACCACGTCCTGATAGAGGTATCGCTTGATGCTCTTCTTGGGTGTCTTCTCAAACTCGTCCTTGTGGATTTCTATGCGGGCGAGCTTGCAGAAGGGTGGCATCTGGGCGTTGAGGGCCAGGCGGTTCTGCTCCATGATGTTCTGCAGATCCTGGTCGGTGAGGCCAAGGGCGTGGGCCTCGTCGAAGTCTGGATGTACGAGGCCGATGAGTTGGTCACCGTGCTGCACGATGAGGCTCTCGCTAACCATGGTCATGGTGTTGAGCTTGTTCTCGATCTCCTCGGGATAGACGTTCTGTCCGTTGGAGCCGAGCAACATGTTCTTGATGCGGCCGCGTATGAAGACATGTCCGCTGGCGTCGATGGTGGCAAGGTCGCCGGTGTGGAACCATCCCTCGGCGTCGATCACGGCGTGGGTGGCCTCTGGGTTCTTGTAGTAGCCGAGCATCACGTTGGCACCGCGGGCGAGAATCTCGCCGGGAATGTGCTCGGGGTCGGGGCTGTCTATCTTAACCTCCATGTTGACGACGGCGCGGCCACAGGAGCCGGGCACGTAGTCGCGGTAGTCGGAATAGGTGATGAGGGGTGCGGTCTCGGTGGTGCCGTAGCCTTCGGTGACAGGGAAGTCGATGTCGAGGAAGAACTGGGCTATCTCGGGGTTGAGGGCCGCGCCGCCGGTGAAAATCTCGTAGGCCTGGCCGCCAAACTCTCTGACAACGAGTTCGCGAATCTTTTCTTTTACCTTCTGCTTGATCACGGGCGTGTTCATCAGCAAGCGTGTGCGGTTGGTCTGTATCTGTGGAAAGATTTTCTTGCGCACGATTTTCTCAATCACCATGGGCACGCTGACCACCAACACGGGATGGATGTCGGCGAAGGCTTGCGCTATGAGGGTGGGTGAGGGCAGGCGGGTGAGGAAGTAGATGTGGTTGCCGAAAGTGAACTCGAAAAGAAACTCCGCCATCAGCCCGAACATGTGGGCCATGGGCAACACAGCGAGCACGGGGCTGTTTTTCCGCAGGTGCACGCCGATGGCTGTGAAGGCCCATTCGAGGTTGCTCGACAGGGCGCGGTAGGGCAACATGACGCCCTTGGAGAAGCCGGTGGTGCCACTGGTGTAGTTGATTATGGCCAGTTCTTCTGGCTGATCATGATGATAGCTGATGTGGGTGGCGCGGAAGAACTTGGGATATTTGTGCCCGAACATCTCGTTGAGGTGCTCGCGGGCATAGGTGAGTCGCTCGGTGCGTGAGACGAGGAGCGAATAGTCGGGCAGGTAGATGACGCCTTCGAGATGGGGCATGTGGGTGGCGTCAATGGTGGTGGCCACGACATCGCCGACGAAGAGGAGCTTCGACTCGGAGTGGTTGACGATGTTGTATATTTGTTCGGGGGTGAACTCGTGTTGCACAGGTACGGCAACGGCACCGTAGGTGAGTGTGGCAAGAAAGGCCACGGCCCATGCTGAGCTGTTGCGTCCGCAAAGGGCAATCTTGTCGCCTTTCTCGACACCGCTACTCTCGAACATGATGTGCAGCTTCTCTATCTTGCGTGCCACGTCGTGATATTGCAGTGTGCAGCCTTTATAGTCGGTGAGAGCGTCTTTGTCCCAGTTGTCGATGATGCTTTTTTCTACAATCGAATTAAAGCTTGGTGTTGAAATCATTGCACAAACTTCAAAATTTTGTGCAAAGGTAATATCAAATTTGCACATCTGAAAATTTTTTGTGCAGTAATTTGTTCTCAACCCCTCACTTTTTCTGTTTCTCCCGGTTTCTGTACTTACTTATCGGATGTGCAGTGGCCTTTTCCCCTTATTCATATCTCATCGATTTGGCGGGATGGACGTGGGAGATGATGAGGCTCGGCACCGTGAGTACGAAGACGCTGACGAGGAGGGTGGCCGCGTTGAGCAGTAGAATCAAGGGCAGGTTGATCTCTACAGGCACGGTGCTGACATAATAGGTTGCAGGGTCGAGGTGGACGAGGCCCGTGAGCCGTTGCAACGCGACGAGGCCGAGGCCGATGGCATTGCCGATGAGCAGGCCTTTCCAAATGATGAAGACGGCGAACCAGAGGAAGGTGTGTCTCAGCGTGCGGTTGCGTGCTCCCAGTGCTTTCAGGATGCCAATCATGGTGGTTCGCTCCAAAATGATGATGAGCAGGCCCGAGACCATGGTTACACCGGCCACGGCCATCATCAGGATGAGGATGATCCACACGTTCATGTCAAGCAGGTCGAGCCATGCGAAGATGGCAGGATTGATCTCGCGGACGGTCTTCGAAGAGTAAGTCTCTCCATAGTGGTCTGTGGTGCGGTTGACATGGTCGATGAGGGCGTCGTAGGTCGCCATGATGTGGGCTGGGTCGGCGACGGTGATCTCGGCTCCCGATGCCTGATCGGTCATCCAGCCGTTGAGTTTGACGACGGAATAGAGGTCGGTGAAGACGATGATGTCGTCGTATTGTGACAGGTTGGTCTGATAGATGCCTTTCACGGTGAGGCGGCGCGCGCGTACGCCGTTGCGGTCAATGAAATAGGCAAAGACGCGGTCGCCCGTTTGGAGCTTGAGCTTGTTGGCTTGCGATTGTGAGATAAGAATCTGGTTGTGGCTGGCCTTGTCGTCGAAGCAGGGAATGGATCCGGCGACCATGGCGGCGTGGATGAACGTGGAGTCGAACTCTGGCCCCACGCCTTTCAGTTGGACGCCGAGGAAGTCGTTGTCGGTCTTGAGGATGCCTTCCTTATAGGCAAAGCGCTGCACGTGGCTCACGCCTGCCGTGTGCCGGAGCACGCTCATCATCGAGTCGTCCATCTGGATGGGATATTGGTCAGCCGACTGCTGTGTCATGAAGTTGGCCACTTGGATGTCGCTTCCGAATCCCGTGACCTTGCTCTGTATGGTGTGCTTAAAGCCGAGTACTACGCTGACACTCACAATCATCACGGCGAGACCTATCGCCACACCGATAGTGGCGATGCGGATGGCCGGACGCGACACTTTCCGTTTATCGTCGCCTTCAGCCGCATAGATGCGCTTGGCTATGAAATAGGGCAGGCTCATGCGGTGGTAGTCATTCTTCGCTGTCGTCTCTGCCGGGATAGGCCTCCAATGCTTTGCGCAACACGAAGAGGGCGCGCTGAAGGTCGGCTTTCTTCAGCACATAAGCTATGCGTACCTGATTGCGTCCTGCACCCGGTGTGGTGTAGAAACCGGCGGCGGGAGCCATCATGACGGTCTCGCCCTCGTAGCTGAACTCGTTGAGGCACCAGCGGCAGAACTTCTCGGAGTCGTCGACCGGCAGTTTGGCCACGGTGTAGAAGGCACCCATCGGAATGGGTGAGTAGACGCCCGGAATGCGGTTGAGCCCGTCGATGAGACATTTGCGGCGCTCCACGTATTCGTCGTAGACGTCGCGGAAATAAGAGTCGGGGGCGTCAATGGATGCCTCAGCGACGATTTGCCCCAGCAAAGGGGGTGAGAGACGGGCCTGACAGAACTTCATCACGGTCTGTCTCACTTCAGCGTTTCTGGTGATAAGGGCACCGATACGTATGCCGCATTCACTATATCGCTTCGATACAGAGTCGATGAGAATGGTGTTCTGCTCCATGTCGTCCAGGTGCATGGCCGATATGTAGGGCGAGTTGGTATAGATATATTCGCGGTAGACCTCGTCGGAGAACAGGTAGAGGTCGTATTTCTTGCACAGGTCACGTATCTGGTTCATCTCCCGGCGCGTATAGAGGTAGCCGGTGGGGTTGTTGGGATTGCAGATCAGTATGGCCTTGGTATGCTCGTTGATGAGCTCCTCAAACTTCTCTACGCGTGGCAGGGCGAAGCCTTCCTCTATGCTTGTGGCGATGGTGCGGATGCGGGCACCGCAGGAGATGGCAAACGACATGTAGTTGGCGTAGGCTGGTTCGGGAACGATAATCTCGTCGCCAGGGTTGAGCGTGCTCATGAAGGCGAAGAGCACAGCTTCAGATCCGCCCGATGTGATGATGATGTCGTCAGCGGTGACGTGGATGTCGTATTTGGCATAGTAGGCGGTGAGCTTTTCCCGCAGCGACTTAAATCCCTGCGAGGGCGAATAGGCCAACACCTTCGTGTCAATCTTCTTTAGCGCGTCAAGACCGCACTGGGGAGAGGCCACGTCGGGCTGCCCGATGTTCAGGTGATACACTTTCACGCCTCTGCTTTCTGCGGCAACGGCAAGCGGAGCCAACTTTCGGATGGGCGACTCCGGCATTTCAAGTCCACGGACTGATATCTTCGGCATGCTTTTTATCGTTGTTTTCAATGTGCAAAGATAATAATTAAAATGAGAAAAAGGAAAGGCGAAAATGAAAAAATGCAGGAAAGTGGAAAAAACAGATGGAAGACTGTGCGCCAAGCGCAACTTTTTATTAACTTTGCATGACATAAGATAATAAACCGTATAAACAGACTATACTATTATGAGATCAAGAACATCCAACTGGTTTGAGACCAAGATCAGGTATGAGAAAACGATGGAGGACGGCATGCAGAAGAAGGTCACCGAGCAGTATGTAGTTGACGCACTGAGCTTTACGGAGGCCGAAAACAGCATCATCGAGGAAATGTCGGCTTACATCAGTGGCGAATTTAAGATTACGGATATTAAACCAGCCACCTACCCTGAGATTTTCTTTTCTGACCTCGACAAGGATGATAAATGGTATCGTGCCAAGTTGCAATTTATCACCATCGACGAGAAGACAGAGAAGGAGAAGCGGTCCAATGTCAATTATCTCGTGCAGGCCGGCTCACTGCCGACGGCTGTCAAGCATATAGACGAGGTGATGGGCGAGACAATGATAGACTATGTCATTGTCAGCGTGCAGGAAACGCAGATTATGGATGTCTTTGAGCATCATGCCAAGAAGGAGGCGCCGAAGGCGGAGGTCAACGACGTGCCTGAGTATGAGGCAAAGTGATTGAGGGATAGGTTCTCAGACACGGCTTGATGAGGATGTCCGGGGCATGGACGGCCCGGAGAAAATGAATTTCATAGGACAATGATTGATGTAGCAAAGAATCTGGAAGAAGTGCGGAACGGTCTCCCGGCAGGCGTCCGGCTTGTGGCTGTCAGCAAATTCCATCCCAGTGAATATATTGAGGCTGCCTATCAGGCTGGACAGCGCGTCTTCGGCGAAAGCCATGAGCAGGAGCTGGCCCGCAAGGTGGAGACGTTGCCGATTGACATTGAGTGGCATTTCATTGGCCATCTGCAAACGAACAAGGTGAAATACATCGCGCCTTACATCACTATGGTGGAGGCTGTCGATTCGCTGAAGCTTCTCAAGGAAATCGACAAGCAGGCCGCGAGGCACGACCGAGTCATCAATGTGTTGCTGGAGCTGCACATTGCTGAGGAAGAAACCAAGTATGGTTTCACGCTGGATGCTTGCCGTCAGTTGCTTGCCGACGGTGAGTGGCGCTCGCTCAAGCATGTCCATATATCCGGGCTGATGATGATGGCATCGAATGTGGACGACGAGCAGCAAATCGCCTCTGAGTTTGAGACGGCGAGTCGTTTCTTTGACGAGGTGAAGGGACATTATTTTCCCGACGACCTGGGCTTCAAGGAACGTTCTTGGGGCATGAGTCACGACTACAAGATAGCCGTGAGACATGGCTCGACGATGGTTCGTGTGGGTACGGCCATCTTCGGACCGAGGGTCTATTGACTTTCTTCTGTCTCCCTTCCATATTTGTCATACACTAAATACATATTCCCCCTATCCGCCATGTGCGGGTAGGGGGAATATATATAGAATATTGAGAAATACAAACGGCGTTAGATTCTCTCTGGTTATTTCACAACCATCTTCTTTCCACCTATTATATATATACCTTTTTGCAATCCTTGCAGGGTGTTGCCCATGTAGCGTCCGTCGATGCTGTAGACGTCGGATGCTGGTTTGTCGGTGCTGATGGTTTGGATGTCATCGGTAATGCTGGAATCGATGAACTTGAATGTGATGTATCCGTCCGGAGTCTCGGTGATGTCGTAGAGCGGCTTGTCGGTGAGAGTTGACTCGTTGAGCACGACGCTTTCCAGGCTGCTGACATTACTTGTGCCTGGGAACGGATCACCGGCCATGCTGTTGTAGTAGTCGTCCTGTGTGACAGTGGTGCCGTTGATGCGGTAGCTCGTCAGTAGCAGTCCGTCTGCAGGGACAATGGTTAGGGCGGGCTTTCCGGCCGTGTTGTTTGGGTAGTCGCCGAGGTTTACGGTCGAGTAGGGGTAGTCAACACGGTATACAATCATGCCATGCCCCTTCTGTGACCGGTTCCATCCGGCTTGCTGTATGTTCTCCACGATGAGGTATTCGTTGGGGGTGCCTGTCAGAATCTTATAGGCTTTTCCACCGAATTCGATGGGAGCGAGCTTGACCATCTGTGCCTTGTCGAGTGTGTCGATGGTCATCCAGCCCATGGTCTCGCGTTCCCAGGGGGTATAGGGGGTGGGGCGCCATCCGTTGTTGAGATATTCGCCACCGTCCATGACGTCCCAATATTCCATGGCCTGGTTGTCTATTTGAGCAGTGGAGCGCGTGGGATAGAGGTCGGGGAGTCCCATAGTGTGGGAGAATTCGTGCACGAAAAGTCCAATGCCATTGATTTGCTTGTAGGGTGGACGTGAAAATGCACCGGGATAGGCATTCAGTTCGTTGTTGATGCCATAGCGGTAGACCTGCACGCCGTCATAGGTGCCCAGGTTTTGTGCGCCCGATTTAGGCCACAGGCAGTCGGTAGAGTTCTGTGACAGGCTCTGTGAGTAGCCGGGATAGATGATGTAGACGAGGTCGACCAGCCCGTCGCCGTCCTGATCGTAGTCGGCAAAGTTGACCGTGTCGTCAATGAGTGTGCAGGCCTCCGTAATCATTTCGGCGAACCGCTTGTCACGACCGCCCTCATCGCTTCCATAATAAGCCAGGCCATGCGACAAAGTCACAGGTCCTTTGATGTCGAATTGAGGTGTGAATTGACCGAAACTCATGTCGGAGAAATACTTGCGCACGCTACCGTGGTTGCGGTCTTCGCGGTTGCCCAAGTCTATCTGGGCCGAATCACTGTTGAGATATTGGTTGAAAGTCTTGACAGGGTCGGCAACCGAGAATGTGGTGTCTGCGAAGTTGACCAGGATGACCATGGCCTTGGGCGAGCCGACATGAGGGAAATAGTGGCTGCTCCTCCCGATGCTGACACGTTGGGCTATGCCATTGGCAACGCGTTCTTGCGCTTGAGCAAGGAAGGCAGCTTGCAGTGGCTGCTGTGCCTTGACGGCGATGCGTTCGTTGTCTGACCTGCGCCAGGGATTGTGTGCCACAATGTCAGTCGGAGTTAGCTGTCCTTGCGCGTCAATCCGAGCGACGTAGAAGGTTGTCCCGACATGTGCAAGCAAAGCACCGTCTTTGGCGGTATACCAGCTGAAATGCTCGTCGCCATGGGCAAAGACGGTCAGTTCGGTGCCGTCGGGTTGGCGCACTATTTGAGGCCCGGTAAGCACTTTCGAGGCCCATGTTGCCGAAACGGTCATGAACAAGCATAAGCCAAATAGTAGTCTTTTCATCATAAGTGCATGTCTTTTAATGATATGGTAGTTGTTTGTTGTATCTTTGATTATATGTTTCTCTTCTCGAAAAAGTATTGTCCTTTGTGTTTTGTCTGCCGCCCGAATTCTATGGCGTGATGCGGACAGTGATGATAGCAGCTGAAACATGTCAGGCAACTGTCGTTGTGAATCCATTCCGGTTCATGTCCCAGCCCTCCCTTGATGTCGCCGACGGGACAGACTTCGGCACAAATGCCACATTTGACGCAACGTCTGTTGTCAACATGAAACTTCTTGTCGCTGACGAGCCATCGCAGAAAGGCTCCTCCGAGCAGGCGACTCTTGATACGCGGCCACCGTCCGGTGATTAGGTGTGTGATGCCCTCTTCCCGGTCGGTCACATAGCGGCATATTTCTGACAGTTCTATGGCTGCCTGTCGCTTTTTTGCGAGTTCACGGTCGGGAGTGTCGACATCCATTAGCGGCAGTCCGACATAGCTTTCGGGCATAATCAGCGACCATTCAGCTGACAGATGGATATTCAGTGGCGCAAGGTCTCGCTCAAAAATTCTCATCGTTTCGCCGATGTCGTCACCGGCCGTGCATACGGCATAGGCATAATGGCTATCGCCAGCGTTGTCAAAGTGGAGCCGGCTTATGAAGTCTTGCACAATCTTGGGCGGACGCCATCCGTGTACGGGAAAGCAGAATCCGATGCGCTCTTTTTCTTGCAGGCTGAAAGTGCAATCCCCACGCATGGCATTGGGGATGAAGATCAGCTCCTCGCCCGTTGCTGCTGCTATCTGCTGCGCTGCCCATCGTGTGTTTCCTGTTCCAGAGAGATAGAATATCATGTTGCAAAGATACGAAATCCCCATGAAGCAACAAAATATCTCAATCGGATTTTTGCTTACATTACAACGGAACCGTCATCTCGCCTGCAAGATTCTTGCTCATGTAGTTGCGCACGAGATGGTAGTCGTTGTATTGTGCCTGCAGGAACATGAGTTTCGTCACGGCGGCCTCTACTGTGGCGTCGTGGCCGCTGATGACGCCGCATTTTTGTAGTTGGTAGCCGGCGTCGTAACGGCTCATCTCGACGAATCCGCTCACGCATTGGCTGATGTTGACAACAATGATTCCGCTTTCGGATGCTTCTTTGAGCAATTTCAAGAACCAGGGATGATGAGGGGCGTTTCCGCTGCCAAAACTCCTCATCACAATGCCGCGTAACCCTTTGATGTCGAGTAGACTGCGTAACATTTTCTCCTGTATGCCTGGAAAGAGGGAGAAGACCATTACGTCGGGGCTCATGCTAAAGTGAGGAACCATCGGCTGGTTGAAGTCTGGTTTGCGGATGTGGTGTCGGTGAAATTCGAAGTTGACACCTGCGTCACAGAGGTGAGGGTAGTTGAACGAGTCGAAGGCGTTGAAGCCAACGGCGATCTGCTTGGTCGACCTGTTTCCGCGAAGCAGTCTTCCGCTGAAATAGACGCAGACCTCAGGGATTGGCGAGTGGCCGTCGTTGTCGCGCATGGAAGCCAGTTCGATGCTGGTCACCAGGTTTTCTTTGCCGTCGGTACGTAGTAGGCCGATGGGTAATTGGGAACCGGTTAGGATGACCGGTTTCGTGAGATTTTCGAGCATGAATGAGAGCGCAGATGCCGTGTAGGCCATCGTGTCTGTGCCGTGCAGGACGACAAAGCCATCATAGCTGTCATAGTTATTGCTGATGATGCGTACGAGGTGTGCCCACAGGCGTGGACTCATATCACTGGAATCGATGGGAGGAGTAAACTGGTAAACGTCGATGTCTGTTTGCAACAGCTGAAACTCGGGCATGGCACTTACCAAGTGGTTGAAGTCGAGAGGCTCCAAGGCTCCTGTCTGCGCATTCCGGCCCATGCCGATAGTGCCGCCAGTATAGATAAGTAGTACTCTTCCTGCTGTTTGTGGGGTGGTTCCTGAAGGACCGTTCATAGATGCTCTGTTGAGTTTATGCGTTATGTGTTTGCAAATTTAGTGGAAATCGGAGACAATACAAAATAAAAAGCCGTTTTTTATCGTTATATACAAAGTGGGAGCACATGTTTCAGCCCCTCAATGGCCCCTGGATGTCTTGTTTTTAGCCTGTGATGGTGGAGAGACTCTATCCTTGATGTGTGTCTCTATTACAAAAACTATTAGATAATTCTGCCAATGAGAGTGAAATAATCATTCTTTTCTTTGCCAAAACAAAAAAATAATGCTACTTTTGCAACTGTTTTATCGAAGCTAACAGTTAGCATAATTAAAATAAGATGAAGAAATTACTGATTCCTTTTGTCGTTATGGCGATGGTACTGCTTCTTGGAAGCTGCCGCTCCTATAAGGATGTGCCCTATTTCAAGAATGCCGACTCGGTGAGTTTGGCTGCATCGCGTGTGCTCTATGATGCCAAAATCATGCCTAAGGACATGCTGACCATTACCGTTGTCACCACCAATCCGGAAGCATCGGCACCTTTCAATCTGTCGGTGAGCAAAACCATTGGTACGAGTGGTGACCTCTATGCGGGTGCAGGTGCCCTGCAAGGCTATCTCGTCGACAACCAAGGTTACATCAATTTCCCCATCGTGGGTAAACTGCGTGTGCTGGGGCTGACGAAGACCCAGTGTGAGGACCTCATCCTCTCGAAGGTGAAGCCCTATCTCGCCGATACAGAAAAGCCCATCGTTACGGTGCGGATGGCCAGCTATCGTGTCACGGTCATGGGCGAAGTCACTAAGCCCGGAGTCGTACCTGTGTCGACAGAGAAGATGAATGTGCTTGAGGCTTTGGCTTCTGCGGGCGACCTCACCATCTATGGAAAGCGCGATAACGTGATGTTGATAAGGGAAAACACTGTGGGTGAGAAAAGCGTGCATCGGCTGAATCTCAACGATGCCAACCTCATCAATTCTCCTTATTATTATCTTCAGCAGAACGACATCCTTTATGTGGAGCCCAACAAGGTAAAGGCGCAAAACTCTTCAATCGGACAGTCGACGACCATTTGGTTCTCGTTTATGAGTGTGGCCATCAGCGTGGCTTCATTGATTGTTAATATCACTCGTTAAAATTACTTGGACAAGACTCCTAACGATAAGAGAATATACCGTAACCCATTGATATGAAGAATGAAAGAATGAAAGGTTTGATGCTTGAAGCGTCATCGCCCTCATTCTTTCATTTTTTTGTGTTCAGACAGAATCTCTGTTGAGAAGTGAGAATCGGCAACGGGGTATAAGGAAACGGATGTTCAACTAAAACTTTAAAAAGAGGGGTATACAAGGACATATAAGTTTATGGAACGCGAGATAAAGGAAGATTGTGGCATAGCCTTGATAAGACTGCTGAAGCCGCTGGAGTATTACCAGCGCAAATATGGTACGAGCACGTTTGGGCTGAACAAACTCTATCTGATGATGGAGAAGCAGCACAATCGTGGGCAGGAAGGCGCTGGTATGGCCTGTGTGAAACTCCATACCGAACCCGGCAACGAATACATGTTCCGTGAGCGTGCCGAAGGTGCCAATGCCATTCAGGAGATATTTGGCACTGTGAGCAGCAGTTTCAAGGGCGTCACTCCACAGCAGTTGGCTGATTCTGCCTATGCAGAAAAGGAGATTCCTTTTATCGGACAGCTCTATATGGGCCATTTGCGCTATTCTACGACCGGAAAAAGCGGACTGAAATATGTGCATCCCTTCTTGCGTCGAAACAACTGGAAAGCCAAGAACCTGTGTCTGTGCGGCAACTTCAATATGACCAACCTGGAGGAAATCTTCGGTCAGTTGACGCGTCAGGGGCAGTGTCCGCGCATCTATAGCGACTCCTACATCATGCTTGAGCTCATGGGACATCGGCTGGACCGTGAGGTGGAGCGCAACTTTGTGCAGGCGCGCGACTTGGGGCTTCATGACCGCGACATCACGCGCTATATAGAAGACCATGTTAACATGGCCAACGTGTTGCGTACGTCGATGAAGGACTTCGATGGAGGCTACGTGATGTGCGGATTGACGGGCTCGGGCGAGATGTTTTCTTTGCGCGATCCTTGGGGTATACGCCCCGCTTTCTATTACCAGAACGACGAACTGGTTGTCGTGGCCAGCGAGCGGCCGGTGTTGCAGACTACTTTTGATTTGGAGTATGACGACATTCGGGAACTTCAGCCTGGTGCCGCGCTGATGGTGAGACGAAGTGGCGAATGCCACATTGAGCAGATTTTTCCCTCGCAGGAGGAAGCCAAATGTTCTTTCGAGCGCATTTATTTCTCACGGGGCAACGACTGCGACATTTACAAGGAACGCAAACGCCTTGGCTATCAGCTCACGCAGTCGGTGCTCAAGGCTGTCGACTATGACACCGAGCATACCGTGCTCTCCTTTATTCCCAATACGGCCGAGGTGGCGTTCTATGGACTTTTTCAGGGCTTCACCCACTACGTGCACGAGCGCAAGGTCGATAAGATGATGGCGCTCGACCATCGGCCCACTCGTGAGGAACTGATGCAAATCATCAGTTCGGAAGCCGTGAGAATGGAGAAAGTGGCTTGGAAAGACATCAAGCTCCGCACCTTTATTACAGAGGGCAATTCACGCAACGACCTGGCCAGCCATGTATATGATGTTACCTATGCGAGTCTGGAGCCTTTCCGTGACAATCTGGTCATCATCGATGATTCCATAGTGCGTGGCACGACGCTTCGGGAAAGCATCCTGCGCATCCTCAACCGATTGCACCCCAAGAAAATCGTTGTTGTGAGTTCGGCGCCTCAGATACGTTATCCCGACTATTACGGAATCGACATGCCGCGTCTGGAAGAGTTCTGTGTGTTCCGTGCCACCATGCGGCTGTTGTGTGAGCGTGGCATGAATCATGTCATACGTGACACGTATGAGGCTTGTCGTGAACAGCTGACGAGGCCCAAGGCCGAAATGGATAATGCGGTCAGGAAGCTTTATGAGCCTTTCTCTGTAGAGGAAATCAACTGTGAAATTGTCAATATGCTGCGCCCCGAGGGTGTCAATGTGCCGATAGAGCTGGTTTTCCAAAGCATAGAGGGCTTGCATGAGGCTATCCCTAACCACCGTGGCGATTGGTATTTCACAGGCCATTATCCCACGCCCGGTGGCACGCGACAGTGCAACCAGGCGTTCATCAACTATTATGAGAAGAATTTTTCAATAGAATAATAAATATCCTAACAACCATACCTCATGAAGAATGTGACATTAGTCTTATCGGATGGAACCCGATTCCACGGAAAGTCATTCGGCTATGATGCTCCTGTGGCCGGCGAGGTGGTCTTCAACACGGCCATGATGGGCTATCCCGAAAGCCTCACCGATCCCAGTTATGCGGGACAGTTGCTGACAATGACGTTTCCCTTGGTGGGCAACTATGGTGTGCCGCCATTCACTTTTGAAAAAAACGGTTTGCCCACGTTCATGGAGAGCGACCGTATCTACGCCTCGGCCATCATCGTGGCCGACTACAGTGAGCAATATTCCCACTGGAACGCGGTGGAGAGTTTGGCCGACTGGCTCAAGCGCGAGCACGTGCCAGGCATCACGGGCATAGACACACGTGAGTTGACCAAGGTATTGCGTGAGCATGGCGTGATGATGGGCAAGATTATCTTTGACGACGAGCCTGACAATGTGCCGCAGGCCGACTACGAAGGAATCAACTTTGTTGATAAGGTTTCGTGCAAACAGGTCATTCGTTATAACGAAGGGGCTGGCAAGCGCGTCGTACTGGTCGACTGTGGCGTCAAGGCCAACATTATCCGTTGCCTTATCAACCGGGGAGTCGAGGTGGTGCGTGTGCCTTGGAACTACGACTATACTGACATGGAGTTCGACGGTCTGTTTCTTGGCAATGGCCCTGGCGATCCCGACACCTGCTCGGATGCCGTGGATGTCATACGCAAGCAGATGTCGATGAGCCGCAAGCCTATCTGCGGCATCTGCATGGGCAACCAACTTCTTGGCAAGGCTGCCGGTGCCAGCATCTACAAACTCAAGTACGGCCATCGGTCTCACAATCAGCCGGTGCGTCTTGTCGGCACAGATCATTGTTACATCACGTCGCAGAACCATGGCTATGCGGTCGACGCCAAGACGCTTGGCAGCGACTGGGAGGAACTTTTCGTCAATATGAACGACGGTTCCAATGAGGGCATCCGCCACAAGACGAACCCTTGGTTCACGTCTCAGTTCCATCCGGAAGCCTGTTCGGGTCCTGTCGACACCATGTTTATGTTCGACAAGTTTATTGAAACATTGAAAAATTGAAGAAATGAGAAACGCTGATATAAAGAAAGTGTTGCTGCTCGGATCGGGCGCGTTGAAGATAGGTGAGGCCGGCGAGTTCGACTATTCTGGCTCGCAGGCGTTGAAGGCCTTGCGTGAGGAAGGGGTTGAGACTGTGCTCATCAATCCCAATATCGCCACGGTGCAGACCTCTGAGGGTGTGGCCGACAAGATTTATGTCCTCCCTGTGCAGCCTTATTTTGTGGAGCGGGTCATCCAGAAGGAACGTCCTGATGGCATCCTGTTGAGCTTTGGCGGACAGA
>CAYPJA010000047.1:0-13742 GCA_964411005.1 uncultured Prevotella sp.
TCGTAAATGGGATTGGCTACATGAATCAATGACATATCTCGTTTTCCTTTCCTGCTGGTTTTTGCTTGCAAATATAGTGCAAACGAACGACATGACAAAGAAAAAAACATAGTTTTTTCCCTTGCTACGTCCGGGTGCGGACGATATTCTGCAAATGGTGTGCGGACGAACGACACGGCAAAGGAAAAAGGAAACAGACGGTCTGCAGGGCGACAGTCGTTGACGCAGCAGCAAAAGGCGGCTGACGAGCTTGCAAGAGATGGTTGTTTGGCGCGTCGGAAGCGGTCTTTTGCACTATCAAAGACGGCATTCTGAAAGGCTGGAGATGGTCTCTTGCAAGACGGGACTGTTCTTTTGACTTTCGATTCGGCAGGGGACAGAAACGAGGCACGTCCCCTGCCGGATCCTTCTTTGCTCTTCCTCATTCTCCCCACTCCACGACAACGCTGGCGGCGAAGAGGCGGAGAGGATCGAAGAAGGTGGCACAGCTGAGAGCCATGTCGGCCACGTTGGGCCGTAGACGGCCACTGAAGACACGCTGACCGTTGACGATGACGGTGACGGGGCGGCTCATGTCGACGAGCCGCTCATCGAGGAAGAGGCGCAAGCGGCCGCTGGTGGCGGGCTTGTAAGTTCGGTCGAAACGCAGTTCGATGCCCCAGAGCGAGTCGCGCTCGGTAGTGGCATAATAGACCTGACGCACGTCGAGGCGCACGGTATTGCCGTCGACGGTCATGTCATAACGCACACGACGCTCGGCCTCGGGGGTGGTGTCGGCAGCGGGCATGCGCTCCACCATCAGATTGTAGAACCCGCGACGGTGGCGGCCATCGATGGCAAAGTCTTCCCACGCAAGGCGACGAGGCCAGGGTTGGCGGCCGAAGGTCTTCAGCCAAGGCGTAGTGCGGGTGTAGTCGATGTGGTGACCCTGTCCGGGCAAAAGCTCTATGCGGTGGCGGTAGAGACTGTCGACGCCTCCGCTGCGAGCGAGGGCCTGCAGCGAGTCGAAAGCCTGCAGGGTGTAAGCCGTGAGCCGGTTGCGGTTGAACATGGCGTCGTCAGCGCCGGTGAGGAACGAGAAGCCGATGCCAAAACAGTTCTCGGCCGGCGCGTTCTTCAGAGGCTCGCCACCGGCCATGGGACCGGCTGCGGCAAGATAGTCGGCATAGAAGGCAGCGAGCCGCTGACTGCCGTAGCCACCCTCGCTGATGCCCAACAGATAGATGTGCCAAGGGTCAATCTCTCCTGTGGCGAGGGCACGGCGCAACATCCGTTCGAAGGCCCATTGCTTCGACCGCTGCCACCAGCGATACCACGGACCCTCGTTGGGAATCTGCGGAATAAAGTAGGCCGACGGCGCATCGTCAAAGCGCAGAGCCCACAGCCGCCCATATTGCCACTCCGGGTCGCGGGGGCCCGAGCCATGCAGATAGAGATAGAGCGGCCAACCGGCAGCGGGCCGCTGACCCTTGGTGCCCCACCAATAGTTCATCACGGCGTGGGGCTCCAGCCGCTCAGGCAGGCTCCAGGCATGGGGAACCGAGTCGCGCAACGACACAAGCGTGGGCATCAAGGCCGACGAACACGATGGCCGACCTTGCACCGTCGTCGCCATGGTCTGCTGCCAAGCCTGCCACACGCGGGCACGCCACTCGTCGACATGACGCAAGCTCAGCGAGCGCTGCGGCAATATGGCCGGGGCAGCAGTCGAGGTGGAAGTGGTGGCAGTGCCAAAGTCGGCCAACGTGTCGGCCAGCACAGTGGCGAAATAATGACGGATGCGGGTCTCCACACCACTGCCGGCCACCGCATGGACGGGGACAAGCAACGGCAGGACGAGCAGAAGCGCGCCAAGACAATGGGGTCTCGTTTTCATAGGGTTCTTTTTTTGCAGAAAAAACGTTTTGGAGGAACTTGTTATCTTGAAAAGAACGTGCCTCCCGGAATGGTCTTACAGTTTGATATAGATTTGCTTCCGCTGGAGCCAGCAGCCCACAGCCCAGCAAGCCAACACGCAAAGCACGGCCCACACGAGCGAGGCCCACTTCACGGGAAGCATCGCGGCGAAGGCACTGAAGACCACCTGCTGCACAGTCTCACCACCGCACACAGGGAGCATGGCGAAGGGGATGACCAACAACTCGGACAGCACATAGAGGGCCAACGGATTGACACCGAACACCAGGAAGAACCGGGCTACGCGGCCCGGAGACGGTATGGAAGCAGAGGGGGACGGAGCGGACGGACGGCGCAGCGTCGTCAGCATCCAAGTGAGCAGGGCAAGCAGCGTGGCCGCGATGCCACAGCTGAGCATGGCAAAGCTGGGCGTCCAGATCTTCTTGCTGACAGGACAGAGATAGGCCAACAGGGCACCGGCCGTCATAAGCACTGCACCCACGACAAACAAGCGCTCGATGCGGTCGTGAAGGTCGCAGTGGCTCGTCAGCATGCGGCCCACGCAGAAGCCAATGAGGACATGAGCCAAGGCAGGCAGCGTGGAGAGTACGCCCTCGGGATCGGGCGTGTCCCAAAGGAAAACGTGGTTGGGGCCAAGCACGGCCCGGTCAGCCACGGCCAGAACGCTGGTGGCATCGTGAGCATAGCCGTTGCCACACTCAAGGATAATCCAATAGCCCACGAAAATGAAGACGATGAGCCACGGGATGAGCCGATGTCTCACCGTGATGGCAATGAGGGCGGCCAGACCATAGCAGATGCCCAAACGGGGCAGGACACCCAACAGGCGCAGGTGACCGAAGACAGCCGCGAACAGACTCTGCGAGTGGTCGGAGTAGAGCCAATAGCCTACGAGATCAAACAGCATGGTCACAAATAGCCCGACGGCCCACAACAGGAGGGCGCGTCGGGCTATTTTGCAGGCACAGGCCTTTGACCATGCGAAGTCATACTTGCGCAGCGACAAGCAGGTGGTGATGCCCATGATGAACATGAACGTGGGGAAGACCAAGTCGGCGGGCGTGAGGCCTATCCAGTCGGCATGCATCAAAGGGACGAACACATCAGTCCATCCCCCGCCGGGATTGTTGACAAGAATCATCCCCACGATGGTGATACCACGCAAGATGTCGATGGAGAGCAAGCGCTGATGAGCAGCCATAGACACAGACGGATTACTACTTGTTCAAGTCGTGCTTGCAGTAGTTGTAGCCTGCGAGGTCGAAATAGCGCTGGTCAGCCGATGCGCGGCGCACGAAGTCGTCATAGTTTTTCAGACGCTCGGGTGTCCATCCGGCCTCGGCGATGGCAAGCAGACGCGGCAGGGCGAGATATTCCATATATTCGTTGTCGCCCACATGCTCTGTCCAGAACGTTCCCTGAATGCCGATATAGCGACGCTCCACCTCGGGCGTGAGGCCAGCGGGCACAGGCACGGTGGTGTAGACGCGCTTCAGGTTGTCCTTGCCGTCGCCGGCGGCACTGGGCTCATCGGGAGCGGTGCTCTGCTTGCGGTTGATATAGTAGGGACCAAACTCAGTATAGATCGTGTTGAGCCCGTTCTCGGCGGCTTTCTTCGCGCTCTCCTTGGCGGGATACCAGGCATAGACACCCACGCCGGCAGCCTTGACGCTATCAAGGTCGACGCCCTCAGCAGTGATGGCCTCGTTCCAAACGTCGGTCTCATAGCCGCGCAGAGCCATGAAGTCGGCCATCTGCTTGATGAAACGACTGTGCAGCTGGCGATAGCTCGTCAAGCCTTCAGCCTTGTAGAGAGCCTGACACTCCTCGTTCTTCTCCCAAGCCTTGGTGGGGCATTCGTCGCCACCGATGTGAACGCGCTTATAGGGGAACATATCCATCACCTCGCTCAGCACGTCCTTGGCAAACTGCACGGCACCGGGGTTGGCCACGTTGAGCACATCCTCCGACACGCCCCATCCTGTCCACACATTGTGTTGCCCCTTCGGGGTGCAGCTGAACTCAGGATAGGCAGCCATGGCAGCGCAGAAATGACCCGGCATGTCTATTTCGGGAATCACCTCGATGTGCAGCCGCTTGGCATAGGCCACGACGTCGCGCACCTGCTCCTGCGTGTAGTAGAAAGGACCGTCCTGCCGGTTGGTCCAATAAGGACCGGTCTTCATGTCAGTCATATAGCTGTTCTGACGGGTGGCGCCACGGCGTGTGAGCTCAGGATATTTCTTGATTTCCAGTCGCCACCCCTGGTCATCGGTGAGATGCCAGTGGAAACGGTTGAGCTTATAGGCAGCCATGACGCGCAACATCTTCTTCACCTCGTCGGCACTGAAGAAATGGCGCGACACGTCGAGCATGAAGCCACGATAGGCAAAGCGCGGCGCATCCTTGACCGTGACAAGAGGAAGGGCATACTCGCTTACGGTGGCATCCTTCACGCCGGCCATGACGTTGGCGGGCAGGAGCTTCTTCAGCGTCTGGAAGCCGTAGAAGAATCCGGCCGAGGTGCGTGCCTTGACCACGACACCTTTCTTATTGATGACGAGTTCGTAGCCTTCAGCGTTCATCTTCTTGTCGCCACGCACCATCTTCACCAACGCCTTGCCCGACCGCTGTGCGCACTGGGCATTGAGGCCTGTGGCCTGGTTGAGCGCCTCAACGAAGGCCTGTGCCTCGACAGCCAGCGTGTCGGGCATGCCCTGAGTGCTCACCGTGAGGCCCTGTGGCAACACAAGACGGCCCTCGCCTACCGTCATCGACAGCGGCTTTGGGGTGAGGTTCACGAAGTTGACGGCAAATGTGGCTGCGGGCAACAGTGCCAACAGCAAGGAGAACAACATTGTCTTTGTTTTCATCTTGTCAAAAAATGGTTTCTGTAATAATTTGGATTTAGGTTACAAAGTTAACACAAAAGAGCGGAAATGTCAAGGGAGAGTGAGCCATTTTTTGTTTTTTTGACTTTTCGCAGACAGCACGACCGCCCTTTCTTCTTTTAAAGAAATGAAAAAATAGAAAAAAAAACTACTAGTCTTCGACACTTCCTATTATTATTGTTACCTTTGTATAATTACAAAAAGCAATGCAAACGCCCCCATCAAACTTCACCGACTGAAACAAAAGACTATTTTGATATAAAAATAAAAGGAATGAAACAAACAAATGTGAAGCCTGCTGACGGCAAGCTTGGAATTCTCGTAGTGGGCTGCGGTGCTGTCGCCACAACCTTCATGACAGGTGTGCTCATGGCACGCAAAGGTTTGGCCAAACCCATCGGCTCATTGACACAGTATGACAAGATCCGCGTTGGCCGAGGCAAGGACAAGCAGTATCTGCACTTTGGCGAGATTGTGTCGCTGACCAAACTCGACGACATCGTGTTCGGTAGCTGGGACGTGTATCCGCAAAACGCCTATCAGGCCGCTGTCTATGCCGAGGTGCTGAAACAAAAAGACATTGACCCGGTGCGCGACGAGTTGGAACAGATCGTGCCTATGAAGGCTGCCTTCGACAAGAACTATGCCAAGCGCCTCGATGGCGACAACGTCAAGGACACGGCCACGCGCTGGGACATGGTGGAGCAGTTGCGCCAAGACATCCGTGACTTCAAGGAAAAGAACGGCTGCGCCCGCATCGTGGTCATCTGGGCCGCCTCGACGGAAATCTACGTGCCCTACTATGAGCCGGTGCACGGAAATATCAATGCGCTTGAGGAGGCCATGAAAGCCGACGACCGCGAGCACGTGGCACCGTCGATGTGCTATGCCTATGCTGCCCTGCAGGAAGACGCTCCGTTCATCATGGGTGCTCCCAACACCACCGTCGACATTCCCGCCATGTGGCAACTGGCCGACGAGAAGAAGCTGCCCATTGCCGGCAAGGACTTCAAGACAGGACAGACGCTCGTCAAGAGCGGATTCGCCCCCATCATCAAGGTGCGCGACCTGGGACTGAGCGGCTGGTTCTCGACCAACATTCTCGGCAACCGTGACGGTCTCGTGCTCGATGAGCCCGCCAACTTCCACACCAAGGAGGTGAGTAAGCTGTCCACGCTGGAGACCATCCTCAACAAGGACGAGCAGCCCGACCTCTACGGGAACATCTTCCACAAGGTGCGCATCAACTACTATCCGCCACGCAACGACGACAAGGAAGGATGGGACAACATCGACATCTTCGGATGGATGGGTTATCCGATGCAAATCAAGATCAACTTCCTCTGCCGCGACTCCATCCTCGCCGCACCGCTGTTGCTTGACCTGGCACTGCTCAGCGACCTCGCCCACCGCGCCGGCCGCTATGGCATTCAGCGTTTCCTCAGCTTCTACCTCAAGAGCCCGATGCATGACTACACGCAAGGCGAGGAAGCTGTCAACGACCTCTTCCAGCAGTACACCATGCTCAAGAACGCCATCCGTGAGATGGGCGGCTACGAGGGCGACGAGGAAGTGGACTAACAGGAAAAAAACCGAACCAATCTATCATTGACAAGGCGGGCGCTCCCATCAGTAGGGAGCCCCGCCTTATTTTTTTTATTCACAAACGCTTGAGGCAAGCTTTCCGCGCACTTGTTCTCTTTCCTGCTTTCTTATAGGGCTTCCGTTGCCTCACGCAGCCACCTGCGGTCGTCCTCGTCAAGATGCGGAGCCAGCACATCGTAAACATGCCGGTGATAGCGGTTGAGCCATTCCAACTCCTCCGGCAAGAGCATGTCGCGCACTATGGGCGTTTTGTCGATGGGGCAGAGCGTGAGAGACTCCATCTGCAAGAACCGCCCGAACGCAGTCTCCATATAAGGGCAAATGAGCAACGTGTTCTCAATGCGCACGCCAAATTTCCCTTCAAGATACAGACCCGGCTCGTCGGTAACCGTCATGCCCGCCCGCAGCGGGGCCGGCATATACTCCATGCGTATCTGGTGAGGGCCTTCGTGCACACAGAGATAGCTGCCCACGCCATGCCCTGTTCCGTGCAAGAAGTTCATGCCCTCCCGCCACATACCCTCCCGGGCCAGCGCGTCTATCTGCGTGCCACTGGCTCCATCGGGAAATTTGGCCAGTTCGAGCTGTATGTGACCCTTCAGTACGAGCGTATAAATATGTCTTTCCTCCTCCGTAACAGGACCGAGGGCGATGGTGCGTGTTATGTCAGTAGTGCCATCCTGGTACTGCGCACCGCTGTCAAGAAGAAGCAAGCCATGCGGTTCCACGGGAATATCTGTCGCCGGCGTCGCCTCATAGTGGACTATGGCGCCATGAGCTCCATAGCCCGCTATAGTGTCGAAACTGATGTCCCGGAAGAGCGGTTGCTCGGCGCGCAGGGACGTGAGCTTGCGGTCTATGCTGATCTCGGTCTGTCCACCCGCCTCCACGGCAGGCTTAAGCCACCGGAGGAATCTCACCATGGCAACGCCATCCTTAAGCATGGCGCTGCGATAGCCACGAATCTCCGCGTCGTTCTTCACGGCCTTCATGGCTGGCACAGGCGACTTGGCAAAGACCCAATGGGCAAAATCGTTCCTCACCGATGCCACCATGGCATTCGACTCGTTGGGGTCCATGAGCAAGTTGTATTCAAAATAGTTGCGCAAGCCGTCGGCCACCGCCTCGTAAGGCGCGACCTCCACGCCCTCGCCTTCAAGATAGGCTTCGACATCCGCCGGCATCTTCACCTTATTTATATATAGGGTGGCCTTGTCGGAACCGACGAGTAAGTAGCTCACGAAAACGGGATTGCAACGCACATCGCTGCCACGGAGATTGAGCGTCCAGGCTATATCATCAAGTGCCGACATCAGCATGCCATCACAGTGGCAGCCGCGCAAGGCCTTGCGTATACGGTCAAGTTTGCTACGGGTCTTCTCGCCTGCATATTCCAGAGGCTGCCTTTCCACCGGATTGTCCGGCACCTGTGGCTGATCTTTCCAAATCAGCTCCAACGGATCAAGGTTGACACGCAACGTCAGACCTCCCTGGTGACGCAGCTCACTCGTCAGTGCCTGCACCGTGGCATACGAGTTGACCCACCCGTCGAGCCCCACTTCTTTGGTGTCGCTGTCCGCAAGCTCCCGCCCTAACCATTCCGCAATGGTCGGCGTGCCTTCGATTTTCAGCTTCATCAGTTCATACTCTGTACCTTTCAACCGTTCCTCGGCGGCCAAGAAGTAGCGACTATCCGTCCAAAGAGCCGCTGAATGCATCGTAACTACGGCTGTCCCCGCCGATCCATTGAATCCGCTAATCCATTCGCGTCCCTTCCAACGGTCGGGCACATATTCTGAGTTATGAGGGTCTGTGCTGGGGAATATAAAAGCCCCCAAATGCTCACGCTGCATCACCTCACGCAGCGCAGCCAACTTTTCCTGTATGGTCATGGTCTGAACTTTTAGTTTCTTGAGACAAAGATAATGCAAACCGAAGACAATACAAAATAAAACTCTAAAGGAGCGGAAGGCTAAAATACTTTTTAAGAATAAACAACAAAAGAAAAGCAAAATAAATGGATGTATTCTTTCTTTTTTTTGCTAATTTTGCAGCGCACGCAAAAAAGAAAGTTTGCACACCAAACTGATGTGACTTTGGCATGGAATTTGTGTGATCATTGACGGAGAAATTATAATTTTCAAACCAAACAATATTATGAAGTATTTAACGAATGACAAGCTGCTTATCGTCGGTGCCGGCGGTATGATCGGGTCCAACATGGTTCAGACGGCCCTCGCATTGGGGCTGACTCCTAACATCTGCCTGTATGACATCTATGAGCCAGGAGTTCATGGCGTGTTCGACGAAATCGAACAGTGCGCTTTCCCGGGTGCCAACATCACCTACTATGCCCCCGCCGTAGAGGACATGAACGACCCCGAGAAAGTTGCCGAGGCTGCCGAGAAGGCATTCACAGGAGCCAAATACATCATCTCCTCCGGCGGTGCGCCCCGCAAGGCAGGCATGACACGTGAGGATCTGCTGAAAGGCAACTGCAAAATCGCTGCCGACTTCGGCGAGAACATCAAGAAGTACTGCCCCGACGTGCACCACGTTGTCGTTATCTTCAACCCCGCCGACGTCACCGCCCTGACTGCCCTCATC
Organism: uncultured Prevotella sp.; assembly: GCA_964411005.1. Lineage (GTDB taxonomy): Bacteria > Bacteroidota > Bacteroidia > Bacteroidales > Bacteroidaceae > Prevotella. The sequence goes on from CAYPJA010000047.1 coordinate 9,021, forward strand.
CACTCAGGACTGAAACCCAACCAGCTGACATCGCTGGCCGCCCTCGACTCGACACGTCTGCAGCAGGCTCTGGCTCACGAGTTCCACGTGCAGCAGGACAAAGTCACCGGTGCCCACACCTATGGCGGACACGGCGAGCAGATGGCTGTCTTCGCCTCACAGGTCAAGATTGACGGCAAGCCGCTGACAGAGATGGGCCTGAGCAAGGAGCGTTGGGAAGAGATCAAACACATGACCGTACAGGGTGGTTCCAACATCATCAAACTCCGTGGCCGCAGCTCCTTCCAGAGCCCCGCATACAACGCCGTGAAGATGATTGAGGCTGCCATGGGTGGCGAGCCCTTCACATTGCCCGCAGGCTGCTATGCCGACATTCCCGAGCTTGGCTTCAAGGATGTGATGATGGCTCTGCCGACAACCATCGACAAGGATGGCGTACACTATACCACGCCAACCGGAACAGAGGAGGAGATGGCCGATCTTCAGAAGTCGTATGAGCATCTTTGCAACATGCGTCAGGAAGTCATCGAGCTCGGCATCGTTCCGCCGACCTGTCAATGGAAGAACGACAATCCCAACCTCTAATCAAGGGTTGATGATTTATCCAAAGACAACGAAAAGATTATAAACACAGAATAACCTAACACGGAGTGCCGGTCACCAACATGACCGGCACTCCGTGTTATAGTACGCTCCTATAGCATGTTTTTACGGCTATTGAAGTAATTTAAGAAGAAAACACGTTCGCATTATCATTTTTTTCGTAACTTTGCGCTAAACAAAAGGGATACAGGCTTATGCCTAAGCATCTTGACCCAAAAGCCGACCTGACTTTCAAAAAGGTCTTCGCCGAGCACAAATACCTCATGATCAGTTCCTCAACGCGCTGTTGTCCCTCGACGGTGACGGCCCGGCGAGAAGCATAGAGTACCTCCCGGAAATCCAGTATTTACAGAAACAATAAATTATCCATGGACAAGAAAAGATACCTTCAAGAATGGGCCGAACGCTACAAAAACGACCTCACAACCAACATCATGCCTTTTTGGCTGCACCATGGTTGGGATCAAGAGCACGGTGGCGTCTATACCTGCCTCAACCGCGACGGGTCACTGATGGACACCACGAAAAGCGTGTGGTTCCAAGGCCGCTTTGCCTTCGTGTGCGCCTTTGCCTATAACAACGTGGAAAAAAATCCGGAATGGCTCGACGCCGCCAAATCGACCCTCGACTTCATACAGCGTTATTGTTTTGACGAGAACGGACACATGTATTTCTCCGTCACTGCTGACGGCCGGCCTTTACGCAAGCGCCGTTACGTATTTTCCGAGACCTTCGCCGCCATCGCCATGTCAGAATACGCGCTGGCCACAGGCGACGAGAAATACGCGCGCATGGCCATGAAAGTGTTTGAGGACACACAGCGCTTCCTCACCACGCCAGGCATCCTGGAGCCTAAATTCGAGCCGGAAGTGCAGTTGGAGAGCCACAGCATCACCATGATTCTCATCAACGTAGGCTCACGCCTGCGCGCAGTCATCAACGACCCCAAGCTGACACGGCAGATTGACGACTCGATAGCCAAGCTGCACCTTTTTATGCACCCCGAGTTCAAGGCCCTGCTGGAGAACGTCGGCCCGCAAGGTGAGTTCGTCGACACCAATCTCACACGCACCATCAATCCCGGCCATTGCATCGAGACAAGCTGGTTTCTCATGGAGGAGGCACGCCACCGCCACTGGGACAAGGACATCCTGCAGATGGCCCTGACCATCTTCGACTGGTCGTGGGACTGGGGCTGGGACAAGCAATACGGAGGCATCATCAACTTCCGCGACTGCAAGAACCTGCCGCAACAAGACTATTCACAAGACATGAAGTTCTGGTGGCCCCAGTGCGAGACCATCATCGCCTCCCTCTATGCCTACATGGGCACCGGCGACGACGAGTATCTCTACCGCCACAAGCTCATCTCCGAATGGACCTACGCCCACTTCCCCGACACAGACTGCGGCGAATGGTACGGCTACCTGCACCGCGACGGCACCGTGGCCCAGCCCGCCAAGGGCAACCTCTTCAAGGGGCCGTTCCACATTCCGCGCATGATGATCCAGTGCTATGCGCTGTGTCAGGATTTGCTGAAGGAATAACAGCCACCCTCACACGTCCCTAACCTACCGGTTCCATCGGCGCAACGCGCCGATGAGTTCCGTGTTTTCGCCCACTGCGCCGATAGTGACACGCAAGCAGTCGCGGCAAAGAGCCACGCGCGTGCAATTTCCGACAACGATGCCCAGCGAGATCAGATAGTCGTAGACAGCCTGCGCGTCGGCCATCTTAGCCAAAAAGAAGTTGGCATCAGAAGGATAGACCTGCACGCAGAACGGCAACTCACAGAACGCACGCATCACCCGCGCACGCTCTTGCAACAGGCGGTTCACCCACTCGTGCACCCGATGGCGGTCGGCCAAAGCGTCAAGGGCCTGCCGCTGCGTCAAGGCATTGACATTCCAAGGACATCTAACCTTGTCGAAAAGCCCAACGATGTCCTTGCCAGCGAAGGCCACGCCAAGATGAATGGCGGCACATCCCCACGCCTTGCTGAACGTGTTGAGCACAATCATATTGGGAAATTCGCCCATCCGACTGCGGAATGGACGCTGACGCGAGAAGTCGCTGTAGGCCTCGTCGATGACAACGATGCCGTCGAAGCCACGCAACACCTTCTCGACCTCCTCACACAGCATATTGTTGCCCGTCGGATTATTGGGAGAGCAAATCCAAATCAGCTTAGTATGACTGTCGCAGGCGGCCAGCAGCCGTGAAGCCGAAATCTGGAAACCGTCATCAAGCAGCACAGGGCGGTAACCGACGCCATTGATGGCGGCACGCACCTTATAGATATCACAAGTGGGCTCTATGGCCACCACATTGTCCACATAAGGCGTGCAGAAGACACGATAGCAGAGATCCACAGACTCATCGCTGCCGTTTCCAAGGAAGACACAGTCGGCCGGGACACCCTTCACCTGCGCCAGTTTCAGCCTCAGCTCCGTTTGCAACGGGTCGGGATAGCGATTGAGCGGACTGTTGTAAGGATTCTCATTGGCATCGAGCAACACACGGACATCCTGCCCGTCATGCTCACCGCGCACCGAGCCGTAAGGCTGCAAAGCCCATATATCGGGCCGTACCAAGTCTTTCAAGTCTTTCATTTTTTTTCCCTTCATTTGTTCATGTTGCCCACCCTCGCCTTTTGCAGCCCGTCCCGAACCGTGCAGGCGAAGGTCGGGCCCATATTCTCGATGCTTTTCCCCGTAAGGAGTCTACAGGCTCGTTTGCGGGATGAACATGCATACAAAATTACAAAAAAAATAATATGCCAAGCTCCTTCAGCCCCATAAAAAAAGAGACAAACATCCAAACAATGAATAATGACTATCGCAATGGGCTGAAAACAACGGTCTGTACCGCTACGATGGCTTCCACGCCAAACGCTTGGTGCTGTCTTTCCGATTGTCTTGACGAAGTTTGTAATAGACTGTCATAGTTTTTTTTCCTTTCCTTTTTGTTTTTCTTTCCGGCCCTCTCATGAGCGGAGGTTGTGGGGGTTAGTTGTTTCTTCCGCCCCCTCATGAGCGGAGGCTGCGGGGGTTAGTTGATTTTCCGGCCCTTATGCGGGCTTTTCCTGATGGGCGCGGCTCACGGGAAGCCTGACGGAGAACGTCGCCGGCCCTCAAAAGTCATGTGCTCTCGTGTTTTTGCGTGACTTGGGGCCTAAGTCTGTTCTCGGTTGCAAAGGTAACAAATTCTTTTGAATCCTGCAAGCTTTTTCGGTGTTTTTCGAGTTCTTTTATAAGCAGGATGGATATTTGAACGTTAGAACGAGAAAAGGAAAGAATCATCAAGACGTCGTTTTGCGAAATAAATTCCCACAAAAGGCGCTCGCGGCGACCCTCACGACCCTTTTGCGGCAGTATTTCCGACCTCTCACGGCTTTTTTCCGACCCCGTCGGCAGACGAGTCGTGCCGGACGGCGATACTGCGAGAACGGCCAAAAGCCGCATGTAGAGCCACAAAACGGGATGTCAGAGGACGTCAAACGACCGCAAAAGGAAGATTAGAGACGCAAAAGGATGATTAGAAGTATGGGAACAAAAAAACTTTGTAAAACAAACAGTAAATCTTTCGTTTTCTCTTGCATATTCGAGAATATTTGATTACCTTTGCATCAAGAAATTATTAACCTAACGATTGTGAAAAAGGAAAGGAAGATTGTGAAAAAGGAAAGGAAGATTATGAAAAGGAAAGGAAAACAAACCCTCACGGCGGACGCCGACCGGCAACGGAGCCCGCCGTGTCCGCGCCCCGCCGACACCCGTCTCCGCGCGCTCCGGCCGCCTGTGCCTGCGCCCCAACAAGAGCCGCGAGCCATGCGTGCGCGAGCGTCGGCAGACGGAAGGAGACGCGAGCATTCTCATGCAAACACTCCACAGGACAAAGCAAACATTCCACAGAACAAAGCAAACATTTTGCAACACAAAGCAAACTTTCTGCTGGATAAAGCAAACACTCTACAGAACGAAGCAAACATTTTGCAACACAAGTAACATTCCGCAGCAAAAAAAGTAAACATTCCGCAGTAAGCAATAATTATTTCGAGCACTTTGAGGACGCGGTGGCCTTCCGCCGCGGGCACGGCATGCCGCTCTTCGAGTGCTG
>CAYPJA010000048.1:0-13611 GCA_964411005.1 uncultured Prevotella sp.
CCAGTTGTTGTTTTGCATTTTGGGACGTTGGTTACGCGGTCCGATACCGTCCATCCAATGGTATTCATCGGCAAAGCAACCGCCCGGCCAACGCAACACAGGTACTTGCAGCTCTTTGAGTGCCTGCAGCACATCGGTGCGGTAACCGTCAGTATTGGGTATTGAGGATTCTGGGCCTACCCACAGGCCGCCGTATATGCAACTGCCGAGATGTTCAGCAAATTGACCGTAAATCTCTTTATAGATTTTATTGGTGCCCTGGTTGGCGTGAATCTTCACGGTTACATCCTGTGCGCAGGCAGCGGTTGCCATAGCAGCAAGGAACACAGAGCTGACTAATAGTTTTCTCATATAGACTGATATGGATAAGAAATTTTTCTTTAGGGGCGTTCGGAAAAAGGAAATGATAGGGGAGGGGCGTATATCCCTCCACTATCATTTAAATTATATTTAGAAACTATTCTTTGTATTTGACGGCAGCCTTCTCAATCTCAAGACCTTGCTTGTAGCTTTTAATGTAAGTGTCGAAGCCTTCCACTTCTTCTTGAGTTGGGACAATTTCGCTTCCCTTGTTGCCAGCAAATACTTTACCCTCTAAAAAGTCTGCCAGACTCTGATGCTTGTCACTGTTGACGAGATAGGATGCCAGCAGAGCCATGCCCCAAGGTCCACCTTCACCGGCTGTCTCCATGCAGGAAATGGGCGAATTGAGGGCTGCAGCGAGGATGTGTTGCCCCACTGTGGGAGTGGTGAAGAAGCCACCGTGTCCCGTGATGCGGTCGACAGCCACTTTCTCGTCCTTGAGCAGGATGTCATTGCCGATTTTCAACACGGCGACAGCACCATAGAGATGTGCCCGCATGAAGTTGGCCAGTGTGAATTTGTCGTTGGCAGAGCGCACCACCATAGGTCTTCCTTCGGCCAGTCCGGTGACGGGCTCACCGGAAATGTAGTTGTATGCCATCAAACCTCCGCAGTCGGGGGCACCCTTGAGGGCGACGTTGAACAGACTAGTGAACAGCTGGTGTGTGTTAACTTCCATGCCGGCAAGTTCGAGTTGCTCTTTAAAGATGTTGGCCCATGCGTTGATGTCGGATGTACAGTTGTTGCAGTGTACCATGGCTACAGGGCTTCCGTCGGGTGTGGTGACGATGTCGATACTTGAATAGGGCTTGGAGAGATTCTTCTCCAGTACAATCATCGAGAAAGAGGATGTGCCGCATGAGACATTGCCAGTACGTGGTTTGACCGAATTGGTGGCAGCCATGCCGGTTCCGGCATCTCCCTCGGGGGGGCACATGGGGGTGCCTGCTTTTAGATGTCCTGACGGATCCAGCAACCGGGCGCCTTTTTCGGTCAGTTTGCCGGCATCTTGTCCGGCTACGAGCACTTTGGGCAGGATGTCGAGCAATTTCCATGGGTATGCTTTCGAGGCAATGAGCGTGTCAAACTTGCTCACCATATCCTCGTCATAGTCTTTTGATTCAGGATTGATGGGCAGCATGCCTGAGGCATCGCCGATACCGGTGACGCGCTCTCCTGTCAGTTGCCAGTGGATATAGGCATCGAGTGTAGCCAAATAGTCGATGTCCTTGACATGGCTCTCGCCGTCGAGGATACACTGGTATAGGTGTGAGATGCTCCAGCGCAGTGGAATGTTGAAGTGGAAGAGCTCGGAAAGTTTGGCAGCGGCCTTGCCGGTGTTGGTGTTGCGCCATGTGCGGAAAGGCACCAGTATATGTTGATTCTTGTCGAAGGCCATGTATCCATGCATCATGGCACTCACACCGATAGCCCCGAGTGTCTCTATTTCCGTGCCGTACTTGCTGTTGACATCCTTGCGCAAAGAGGCATAGCAGTCTTGCAGTCCGTCCCAAATGTTCTTGATGCTATAGGTCCAAAGGCCGTTTTCCAATTGGTTTTCCCATGTATGAGAGCCTTGGGCAATGGGTTTGTTGTCACCGTCAATCAGCACGGCCTTGATTCGGGTTGAGCCGAACTCAATGCCCAGTATGGCCTGTCCGGCCTGAATGGTTGCTTTTGCGTCCATAAACGATTGTCTTTAGGATTTAGAAAAAGGGAAGAAGATGGCTCTTGGGGCAACTGCTCTTGATGCGTTGCTGGAGTACCAGAAATGTTTCTCCGTGGTCTTCCCTCCCTTCAAGCCTCTTCTTCCCATGGTAAGAGTTTTTTTATCTCAGCGATTTGTTGAGCATGTAGTAGACTTCGTTCCAACGGAGTTCCTTGCGGAATTGCTCATAGTCGGTGTCTTTGTTGATAATGCATGCCTCCACATCGGCAATCTCGGCGAAGTCGCGCCAGTATTCGTCGGTCAGGGCGAACGAGAAACAAGAGTGGTGGGTGCCGCCGGCATTCATCCAGCAACCCACGCCAACCTCGAATGTGGGCTCTGGTATCCACAGGGCAGAAGCCACAGGCAGTTTCGGCAGCGGTTTCGACTTGATAAGGTTTACGTCATTGGCTATGAGACGGAAGCGGTTGCCCAGGTCGACGACGGTAGCCGTGATGCCACGACCCTGCTTGGTGGTGAAGACCAGACGCGCAGTTTGGCTCTTGCGAATGCCGATGCCGAGGAAATGTACTTCCAGCCGCGGTTTTTCCTCTTCTGAGATGTCGGGGTTGATCTCCAGCATGTGGCTCTCCAGAATTGATGTATTGTCGCCGTCGAAGTTGAGAGTGTAGTCCTCCAGGAATGATGTTCCACCCTCAATGCCCTGACTCATGAACCAAGTGGTGCGGTAGAGACATGCGCTCTTCCAGTCGCCCTCGGCACCGAAGCCGTAGCCATCGTGCATCAGACGCTGTGAGGCAAGGCCCGGAATTTGATCGAAGCCACGTCCGCTTTCCTCTACGTTGACATCGCCCAGATCATCAAAGTTGGTGGTGAAGCCTTTGGCGCCAAAGTCCTCCAGGACGGCACGGATGGTAAGCTCAGCCTTTGCAGAGTTCCATATCTTTCTGTAGCCCTCGCTGCTCTCGTCCTTCAGCTCGTCGGCTATGGTATACTCCTTGAAGTAGACGTCGTGCACGAGTGCAGTGACATCCTCGTCCTTCACCTTGTCGAAGTAGGTCATGATTGTGGAGAAGGGACAATAGTCGACGTGATAGCCGAACACTTGCTCGAAGGCAACCTTGTCACCGTCGGTAACGGACACGTTATTCATTTGGTCGCCGAAGCGGAGGATGAGGCAGTCGTGAGCATCAGCCCAACCGGCGCAGACACGCTCCCATACGGCAATGTGTTCTTGTGTGGCGGCATCCTTCCAGTAGCCGATGACAGTCTTGCGGGGTTTGCGCAGGCGGGTAAGGATGTGTGCATATTCGCGGTCTCCGTGAGCACTCTGGTTGAGGTTCATGAAGTCCATGTCTATCGTCTCGTAGGGGATGGTCTTGTTGTACTGTGTGTGAAGGTGGAGAAGAGGCTTTTGTAGCTTCTGCAAGCCGTGAATCCACATCTTGGCCGGTGAGAAGGTGTGCATCCATGTGATGACACCGACACACTTCTTGTCGGCATTAGCAGCCACCATCACGTCCTCCACCTCGTGAGTGTTGTTGGCAGTGCCTTTGTAGACAACTTTGATGGGGAGATTGCCCGAATTGTTTAGTCCGTCTACCATCTCCTTGGAGTGACCGTCCACTTGTTTTACGGCGTCGCCTCCGTAGAGGAGCTGCGCGCCGGTAACAAACCATACTTCAAAATTCTCAAATGCTTTAACCATAGTTGTTGCTTTTTATAGGTAATGTTTTTTGTTTTTATTATTGATAATGAGGAATTTGTCCTCTTCTTCTTTTATTTTTTCTTAATCTGGCCATAGTAGGCGTTGGGGCCGTGCTTGCGGTTGAAATGCTTTTCGACGAGCAACGGATTCATCTTGGTTTGCGGATTGACCGAGAACGACACGAAGGCCATTTTGGCTACCTGCTCCATGACAACGGCGTTGTAGACGGCATTGTCGGGATCGGTACCCCAAGAGAATGGTCCGTGGTTCTTGACAAGCACGCCAGGCGTGTGCACATAGTTGATGTCTGCCTTCTTGAATTTGTCGATGATGACGACACCTGTGTTGTGTTCGTATTCGTCCATCTGGTCTTTCGTCATGTCATCGGTGCAAGGAATGGCATCGTGGAAGTAGTCGGCATGAGTCGTTCCGATGTTGGGAATATCGCATCCGGCCTGTGACCATGCCGTGGCAAAGGTGGAATGCGTGTGCACTACACCGCCAATCTGTGGGAAGTTGCGGTAGAGCACCAAGTGTGTGGGCGTGTCGGACGATGGGTTTAGGTCACCTTCCACGACTTTTCCTGTCTTTAGGTCGACGACTACCATGTCGCTGGCCTTCATGTTGTCATAGCTGACGCCCGACGGCTTGATGACCACGAGTCCCTTTTCGCGGTCGATGCCGCTCACGTTACCCCATGTGAAAATGACAAGGTTATGTTTCACAAGGTCCAGATTGGCCTTGAATACTTTCTCTTTTAGTTCTTCGAGCATAATGATATAGGAAGTTTTTTGTCTGTTGTCTGTTGGTATCCCTAAAGCTTGAAGGTGGGATCGTCCTCATATAGTTTCTTGTTGAATCGGTAGAGCGCAGCTCCGCGCTTGGAGGTGAGCTTGTCGATGAGCTCAGTCTTCTCGATGAAATCAATCTGCTTGATGCGTTTGCGGAAGTTGCGTTTGTCGATGGTTTCGCCGAGCACGGCCTCGTAGACGTGCTGCAGCTGGGTGAGCGTGAACAATTCGGGTAGCAGGCTGAAACTCAGCGGCTCGGTGTTGATGTGCCGGCGTAGCATGTGGATGGCATCGCCGACCATTTGGTTGTGGTCGCTGTAGAGTTGTGGCAGGCTTTCAAGACTGACCCATTCGACCCCATGTTCTATGCGCAGGCTGTCATCGTAGTCTTTGACGTTGATGAGGGCCACATAGGCTATGGAGATGACGCGGTCGCCGGGGTCGCGGTCGATGGCACCGTAGGCTCCTACTTGCTTCATGTAGAGCTGTTTCAGCCCTGTGAGCTTGTAGAGCACGTGGTTGGCTGCGTCGTCCAGACTCTCGTTTTCGCCAACAAATCCGCCGTAGATAGACCATTCTCCGCGTCCGGGATCCATCTGGCGGCGTCCTATCAGCAGCTTCAATTTGTTCTCATCGAATCCGAAGATAATACAGTCGACGGCGACGAACATTTTGGTGTGCTCACCATAATATCTTGTCATAGGTATGTTTTTATATTATTCAAGTTTGTGAGATTCGTTGGAAATGTATGCAGGAGAGGCTCCTTGCATAGAGGAGTCTCTCCTGCGGAAAAGTCGTTTTTACCAGAAATAACAGTAGAAAGCAGCACAGAGGCCGATGACAACCAGTGAGCCGATGATGTCCCAGGCATTCCAACTTTCACGAATCTGCGTCTTATAGTCGTTGCTGAAGGTGATAGCGTCAATCTGATCCTGTGACGGGGCTTTGGTGAAGAGCGAAATCGCAATCATCAGCGCAATGATGAAGACGAGCAGCCAGCACTCGAAGATGAGCCAGTTGGTCTGCCAGAACCATGCTGTGGCGTTCCAGAATGTGCCATCCATGACTGCGTTGCCAGAGTCAGTGACGATGTTGGTCACAAGGCGCAACATGCCGATGAGGAAACCGATGATGAGTCCATATTCACCCGCTTTAGGCGTGATCTTCTTGGAGAATATTCCACAGGCGAAGACGGCCACGATGGCTGGTGCCAGCAGTGACTGGATGTTCTGCAGGTAGCTGTAGAGCGTGTTCATCGACATCATGATGGGCATCCACAGCAGACCGAGGATGACGACCATGACGGTGGCGATGCGGCCCACGAGCACGTAGTGGGCTTCGCTTTTACCTGGTTTTACAGGTTTGTAGAAATCTTCTGTAAAAAGGGTGGCACAGCTGTTGAAGAAGGCGGCCAGTGATGCCACGAGGGCGCAGACGAAGCCGATGGTGACGATGCCTTTGATGCCAGCGGGCAAAACGGTTTTCACCATGACGGCAAAAGCAGAGTCGGTGACGAGTTGTCCAGTGACAGGGTCACTCATGTCGAAGCCCGAACCAGCCTTGTTCTGCAGGGCGATGGCGACCATGCCCGGGATGAGGAACATGAAGCAGGGCAGTACCTTGAAGAATCCGGCGGCGATGCTACCGCGGCGTGCGCGTCTCAGTACGTCACGATTGTCTTCGCCCTGACGCTGTCCGAGCACACGTTGCACGATGTGCTGATCGGTGCACCAGTACCAAAAACCGATGATGCTGGCTCCGAGGAACACCACGTAGCCGGGATAATCGTGATACATCGGGTCGGCGGAATCGGTGTGGAACATGTGGTTGATGCCGAATCCGTCGTGCATCTGCCGCGCATTGTCCATCATGGCTGTCCAGCCTTCAGTGATGCTGCCATCGCCGAGCATGTTGAGACCGAGAAACAGCACCAAGAATGAGCCTATAATAAGAATAGGTGTCTGTATGGTGGAAAGTGTCATCACGCCTTTCATGCCGCCGAAGACGGTGAAAATGGCAGTGATGCCAATCAGGCCGAGTGCGCCCACCCAGAAGTTGAGACCGAGCAGATACTCGAAGAAGATGCCACCGGTGAAAGCGGTGACGCTGACCTTTGTGAAAATGTAGGCCACGAGTGTGATGATGGAGAGCCAGTAGCCAGTGCGCTTGGTGTATCGGTACTTCAGAAACTCAGGCATGGTGATGATGCGTCCGAGCTTGTTGTTGAGAAGTTGATAGAAGGGCACGAAAAGCCATCCGAGGATCAGAATCATCCAACCCTGCATTTCCCAGTGAGCCATGCCTACACCATCCTTGGCACCGGTGCCTGCAAGGCCTACCAGGTGTTCTGATCCGATGTTGGCGGCAAAGATGGCCATGCCGATTACCCACCAGGGTTCGCCCTTACCGAAGAGGTAGTCTTGGCTGTCGGCCCCTTTCATCTTTCTTCTGTCCTTGACGATGGACCAATAGACGGCCACACTGACAAGAATCAGCCCTCCAATGAGAATGGCCCAGTCGAGACCGATAAATTCATGTGCGTTCCAATTCATTTTGATGTTTTGTTAGTTTTTGATTAGTTTGTTCTTGATTCTTTTGCGGTTGTTCCTGTCGTTCCGACCGACTGACTGCGGCACCGGAACCTTGTGGCTCACTGCTTAATGGAGAAATGATAAGCCACGTGGCTGTAGTAGTTCTCGCCCGGCTTCAGATAGGGGTTGGATACCTCCCATCCCGGCGTCTTGGCGGCTATCTTGGTCGGGCTGTCGGGGTATTTCTGACTTTCCAGACACACGCTGACGTGTTTCGGGTAGAGTATGCCGTGCTTGCCGGCAATGCCATTGCCCTGGAAGTTTCCAGTGTAGACTTGCACGCCGGGCTCGTTGGTATACATTTCCAAGAAGATACCCGTCTTGGGCGAATAAAGGCTGGCGCAGACGGTCTTGTCGTCGCCCTTCCCGTTCTTGTAGGTGTTAAGGCACCAGTTGTGGTCGTAGCCGGTGGCGTTGCGGATTTGGTCGAATGTGGTGTCGACGATTGTCTCCTGGATGGCATGGGGCTTGCGGAAGTCCATGGGAGTGCCGGTGACATCCTTGATCTCACCCGTAGGGATGTATTTGGCGTCGGCCGGAGTCCACTTGTCGGCATTGACATAGAGCACCATGTCCGTTCCCTCCTTCGAAGGGTCACCGTTGAGGTTGAAGTAAGCGTGGTTGGTCATGTTGATAACCGTTTCCTTGTCGGTGGTTCCTGTGAAGACAATGTCAAGGGTGTTGTCGCTTTTCACAGTGTAAGAGGCCGTGGCCTTTATGGTGCCGGGGAATCCGTTTTCACCGTCGGGGGCTGTAATGGCGAAGACTACAGACGAGTCGGTGCGGCTCTGGACGTCGTACACCTGATTCATCCAGCCTGTGTTTCCCCCACCGTGGAGGCAGTTTTCGTTGTCGTTCACCTTCAGCTGGTATTCTTTACCGGCTACGGTGATTTTGCTGTCTTTGATGCGGTTGGCATAGCGGCCCACGGATGAGCCGTAGTCGGATGGCGAATGGAGCGTGTCGGCATATTGACGGATATTGTCGTAGCCCAACACGACATCGGTGGGTTTGCCGTCTTTGTCGGGCACTGAGATGGATACCACGCGGCCTCCATAGTTAGTCAGGCACACTTCCATGCCGTTGTTGTTCTTGATGGTCACGAGCTCGGTCTTCTTTCCATTGATGGTGGAATCGAAAGCGGCCGGGTCAAGCCCTGACTGTGTCAGTGCGGTGCTGTTGGAGTTGCAGGCAGAGAGGGCAAGAACAGCCAGTCCGATGCCCATCGTGCCGTGAAGCAGGTTTCTCATATCGTTTTTGTGCATTAGGTGAATATTTCTTTTAATTTGGCTGTAAAGATACTCATTTTTTTTATAGAAAGTGCTTTTAAACTTGACTTTTTCGTTTCCGAAGTGTGTTTTTGACACTTTTTATATTATCTGATGCCGTTATGCGCAGGGGGAAAGGCATGAATGTGTTTTTCGAATATCCTTGGAGCTTACTTGTGAGCTGATTTTCTTCTTATTATAGTCAAGATGGGGAAAGGTCATTCAAGACAGCGATAGTGGGAGTAGGCTCAGTGGCAGGAAGGCGGAATCAGTAAAAATATTTGGTTGTTATTTAGGCCTTTCTACGCAATAGTGTTATCTTTGCAGTGCAGGAGAGGCGGCTCGGCTTCTCCTTTTTATGTGTCTTTTGGTGTGAATAGCCAAAGAAGCCCTTGAACTATTGGTTATTTGGGGTGTGGGAGATGGCGTTTTACGTTGCAAAAGGTGGCATTTTACACGCTGAAAGACGGTTCTTTGCAATGCGAGAGATGATGTTTCGGGACGCAGGGTGCATGTGTACTGTCTTTTCAGGGGTGCGACGTGTGGTTTGGACTGTCTGACTTTTTTACGAATTTTGCTGTTTTTGAGAAGTTTAACGCGCTGTTCGGGCGTTGCGCGAGCAGTGCGTCAACCAATCAAGCGCAGGAGCTGTCGGTCGTCGGTGTCGGGCAGGATCTTCCTCATCCACGACAGGATGCGCTCGTATGACTGTTCCGGTGTGCGGTCGGGATGGCAGGCGTCGCGTCCGAAAAGTGCCTCGGGCGTGGTGAGCAGTGACCAGCCCCAGCCGTACTCCTTGCCGTGCCGGTCGTGCGGATAGACGAAATCGGCCGTCACAATGTAGCCCTGCATCTGCAAGCGTGCTACGAGAGCATCAAACTTGCCGCGCATCTTGGTGCCCGTGAATCCGCAGGCTCGCCGCAGGTCGCGTGTGATCATGCTGCCGCCTTCACGTAGTGTCTGCATGATCATCCATTCGGTGCTGTTCTCGACAGGGCGGGGCTGAAGGCTTCGGCGGTAGTTGCAGAAGTCGGGCCACCAGTCTTTGCTGATGAATGTTGCCTTGCGGTTGATGAACTTGCCATAGGCACAGCCCGTGGCGCGGATGATGTCGCCTTTCCATTGCCATAGCGGCCACTCCCATCCGCCGTCAGGAAGCACTGTGTAGCCACAGTCTTCGTCGGTAACGTCGTCGGCTGACCAGCCCGCCACGCCCAAATTGAGTAGTGGCAGAAAGCCAATTTCATCGATATAGTCGATGAGTTCCTGGCAGTTGTTTATCTCTTTGAAAATCAATTATTTTGTTTTCTAATTGTAAAGTCTTGCTTTTGTACTTGCTCAGCCCTAGTGGCTTTCGATGGAGGGAAAACATATTCGCGCTTGAAAGCAGTGGGAAAATGGCTGAGATTCTTGAATCTCATTTTCAGATAGGCCTCCATGGGCTTCTCGCCGTTTTCCATCAGCTGTCGTGACTCCTGCAATCAACGTTTGGTGAGCCAGCGACCCGGAGAGGGGTGGAAGTATTGTTTTTATGTCTTCTCTTTTTGTACAGAGTGACGCTTCCACGTCTCGCGAATGGTCGCAGCTTGTTGTCAGCGAAGGCAGAAGAAGTAGATGAATGCCAGTGCAGCCATGATGGCGATGATAAAAACAGACTTGAGCAGGCAGCTTGTCACCTTCTTGATGATGACGATGCCAACGATGATGGCTATGAGTATATATATATAATAGGTGAAATCGGTATTCATATTTTCTTTCTATTAGAACAAATGTAAGAAAGGCGCGGGTATCGGCGTCTGAAACTCCATGCGGCGACGCGTCACCGGATGATAGAAGCAAAGCACGTAGGCGTGCAGGCACAGTCGGCCGCACGGGTCATCGCCGTTGCCGTATTTGAGATCGCCGCAGACAGGGTGACCCATGTCGGCACTATGTACGCGTATCTGATTTTTACGCCCTGTCTCCAATCGATACTCCATCAGCGTGTGATCGACGGTTCGGTTCAGTACGTGAAAATGGGTCACGGCATATTTGCCTCCATTGTCGACGGGCGACGAATAGGTGATATAGGCACGGTTGTCTTTCAGCCAGTTGGCAATGGTTCCTTCGTCTTCTTCCATCTCGCCGCTGACCACGGCTACGTAACGCCGGTCGTAGACAATGTGATGCCAGTCGGCTTCGAGGGCCAGTTCGGTTTGCTTGTCCTTGGCATAGATCATCAGGCCGCTTGTGTCGCGATCCAGCCGGTGCACTACGTGTGCTTGGCATTTTTGGCGTGTCTGCCGGAAATAGTCGTCGAGGACTGTCTTGACGTTCAGCGAGCTGTGACCGGCGGCCATGGATAGGATACCTATGTTTTTCTCGACGACGACGAGATACTGATCCTCGTAGACCAGTTTGATGTGTCGGCTGTGAAAACTGTTGTTCTTTTTAGAGCGGCTCACGGCAATCTTGTCACCTGCATGTAAGGGATAGTCGAACTGCGTACGGATTTTTCCGTTTACCTTGATGCCATGGCCTTTCAGCGTAGCCTTGATTTTGTTGCGACTCTCGTTGCCCAGATGTGCGAAAAGCCACGGCAGAAGAGTGTCTTCTGCCGTGACTTCGTAGCGACTGTAGTCGCCTTGTAAATATTGGTTGCTTTGTATCATTTACTTTGTCTTGTGGCGCACAGCCTTGGAAGTGTGCTTCTTGTCGTTGTGGGTCAGCTTATAGACGCCACCGGCTGTCGTGGAAAACTTAACGGTATTCTTGTCGATGATTTTCTTTTTGACATTTTTACCAGAGGCATTGGTAATTTTGTATCCAGTATGGGGGAGCTGAACGGTGACGTCGCCGCCTTTGACGCTCTCAATGGTGACGGTCTGTGGCATGCCGTCCGCCCATGCAATGTCCACTGTGAAGTTACCTATGGCTTTCAGTCCTTTGACCGAACCGGTCGACCATGCAGACGGGAGGGCGGGGAGAATCTCCAAGGTGCCGGTCTTGCTTTGCAGGAGCATCTCGGCCATGCCTGCACACGTGCCGTAGTTGCCGTCAATCTGGAACGGGGCATGGGCATCCCACAGGTTCTCGTAGATGCCACCGCGTGACTCATCTGTGCCGGTGAAGGTGGTCAGGCGTAGGGCTCGGTTGAGTAGTCGCTCGCAGCCCTCGCCGTCGTAGATACGGGCGTGCGAGTTGATTTTCTGGGCCAGTGACCAGCCTGTTCCTTCCCAGCCGCGCGTATTGAGTGAGTTGATGGCGGCCTGCCATATCTTCGGGTCGCTGTTCTTGGTAATTTGCTCGCCGGGATAGAGACCCATGAGATGCGACAAATGGCGGTGTCTCTTATAGTCGCTCACTGTGCCTTGGTTGGTATATTTCCATTCCTTCAGAAGGATGGTTCCATTGACTTCCTCGGTGGCCAAGCCGTTGTCGAGCTGGGCATTCTTGGTGTTTAAGTCGGTGAGGAAGCCGGCGTCGACAATTTCGTTGCCGAGAACGTTAATGGCCTGCAACGTGTTGCTGAAGAGATCCCATACGAGCTGCTGGCTGTGAGCGGTGGCGTTCTGCTGTTGAGGTCCGTGCTCGGGTGAGTATTCGTTGGGGCATTCTTAGGTTCCGTCTTTGGCCAGTACAAGTCGCTCCAGCGAATAGTCGCAGCAGCTTTTCATGGCCGGGAAGGCGATGTTCTTCAGATATTGCTGGTCAAGGGTGTAGCGATAGTGTTGCCATAGGTGCATGCCGTACCAAGCGTTGGCGATGGTATAATTGCTTGACCAGTTGGACCCCGAGCCGTAGATATTGTTCTCGGTGGTCAGTGTCCATCCTTTCGTTTGTCCGGCCACCTCTTGGGCGTTGGCTCTCCATTGTGAGCGCTCGCAGGCTTCGCGGTGGATATAGTTGAGGAAAGGCATGTGCAGTTCGCTGAGATTGGTGGGCTCGGCTGGCCAATAATTCATCTGGACGTTGATGTTGGAGTGGATGTCTGAGTTCCAGCCTGGCGAGTTGCCGCTACTCCAGATGCCCTGAAGGTTGCTGGGGAGGTCTACGCCGCGGCTGGCGCTAATCATTAGATAGCGTCCGTAGGCGAAATACATTTCCTCAAGCAGCAGGTTGCCGGGGGCATCGGTGGCGTAAGCGGAGATAAGGTTGGGGGTTGTTGTGGTTGGCATGGCATTGGAAAGGCTTAGCTCGCAACGGTCATACCATGATTTGTAGTCGGCGATGTGGTCGGCAAGGATGCTTTGGTAGCCTTTATTGGCAGCAGCCTCTACTACTTTCTGTACGTTACCGGGCAACAGTGCGGCATCGTAGATATAGTCGTCATTGCCTGGATCAAAGTTGGTCATGCCGCGCAGATAGACAGTCATCTCGTCGGCACCGGTCACATTGATACCCCGGATGGAATCTTGCGTGATGGTGCCTCCCTTGGTTTTGACGATCATCTCGCAATAGTAAGACTCGTTGTTGGGCGTTCCGGTACGTTTGACCTCACCTTGGAAGGTGACGGTGGCTGTCTTGCCATCAGTCGCATATCGCGGTGAGGAGCCGTTGACGTTGTAAAGAATTAGGTTGGTGCTTATCTTGCCGGGCTTGGATGCCGCATAGCGTATTGCCACTACTTGGTCGGGATAAGATGCGATGTATTGGCGTTCATAGTCTACTCCGTCAGAGCTGTAAGCCACACCTGCCGTAGCGTTGTCAATGTCAAGCCAGCGGCGGTAGTTGGTGGCCGTGTTGATTTCACGGGTTGTTATGTAGAGATGTCCAAAGTCGAGGTAGCAACCATATTCGCTATTGCCCACGATGTGGCCCACCTGTCCTCGCCACAGTGTTTTGTCGTTGAATTGTATCTCGTCACGCTTGACACCTCCCATGAGGGTTGCTCCAAACTGTCCGTTGCCAATGGGCAGCGTTGATGTCATCCAGTTCGTGGCGGGCTTGGTGTACCAGAGCGTGTGCTTGGCCAAGGGGGTCCATGTCGTCGATTCTGTGATAGAGACCTCTGAAATGTTTGAGGGCATGGTATCGTCACGCTGTAGCTGCATGCTTCTTCCTTCTTGAGGTGCTTTTGTGCTGAAGGACGGGAAATTGGCATTAGCCTGGGTCGAACTGACGCCCAGAACGAATGATAGAGATAGCAATAAAAACTTGTTCATCTGCTTAGGTTGACAATATTTTTAGTGCAAAGGTAAGGAATAATCTTGACTTGCAAACTGTTGACGCGTCCTTTTTG
>CAYPJA010000049.1:0-10393 GCA_964411005.1 uncultured Prevotella sp.
AGCTTAAAGAGCAGGTCACACGCATCGTCAACGACGTGCTCAGCGATAATAGCAGCGGGCGAATCGCATAAGTACCAACAAACCAATACAAAAATTGCAATAATCGGCACACGAAAGCGTTATTTAAAGCAAATGGAGAAGTCAAAACACCTTACTATATTATATGCCGTTTTCGGTTGCCGTCGCCTACTTTGTTCACGTCTCTTACTAATGGCAACACTGTTGTTACTGCTGGCATCTTGCGGTGCCGACAAACATCTGAAGAAAGGCGATAAGTACCTTGCTTTGGGCGAATATTTCGATGCAGCCAATGAGTATAAGCAGGCTTACCGAGCCACAGCTCCCAAAGAGCGGGAACATCGCGGCAAGATTGCCGTCAAGATGGCCCTGTGTTACGATAAGAGTCTGCAAACGCCAAAGGCCATCGCCGCCTATAGCAATGCCATGCGCTATGGACAAGCCAGCGTGGCCGACAGCCTGGCCTATGCACGACTCCTGCTCAAGAACACCCAGTATGGTGATGCAGCGAAGATATTTGAAGCCCTACTCGACTCACTGCCCAACGACGAGCTCGTTCGCAATGGCCTCATCTCCGCACAGAAGGCCCCCCAATGGAAAAAAGACGGAAGTCGATACACCGTGAAGAAGATGGACATCTTCAATTCGCGCCGTTCCGAATATTGTCCCATGCTGTTCGGTGACGAGTCTAACAAACTCTATTTCACCTCCACGCGCAACGATGCCATGGGCGACGAGCTTAGTGGTATCACAGGCACCAAGCCCGGCGACATCTTCTTTTCCGAAAAGGACGACAAGGGAAAATGGTCGCGCCCTGAATTGGTGGCAGGCGGCCTCAACACCGATGCCGACGAGGGAGCCTGCTCCTTCTCGCCCGATGGCCGCGAGATGTATCTCACACTCTGTAGTACAGATCCGAGCTACCCACGATATGCCAAGATTGTGAAGTCTAACCGATCTGACGCGGCATGGGGCAAATCGAGCGAGGAGAAAATTTCTGCCGACACACTGTCGAGCTTCGCGCATCCAGCTGTCTCGCCCGACGGTCAATGGCTCTATTTCACGAGTGACATGCCGGGCGGCAAGGGGGGACTTGACATTTGGCGCGTGCGTATCACAGGAGCCGGATTTGGCGGCGTAGAGAACCTGGGGGAACCAATCAACACCGAAGGTGACGAGGCGTTTCCGGCCTTCCGCCCTAATGGCGACTTCTATTTCGCATCCAACGGGCACCCTGGCATGGGTGGCTACGATATCTATATCGCCAAAACAGGTAGCGACGGACGCTATCACCTCTTTCATCCAGGCTATCCACTCAACTCCAACGGTGACGACTTCGGCATCACTTTCGAAGGTCCTCACAACCGCGGTTTTTTCTCCAGTAATCGCGGCGACGGACGGGGATGGGATCACATCTACTCGTTTGAAAACCCGGAGATCGTCAATACGATCAAAGGATGGGTATACGAAATAGATGGCTATGAGTTGCCTGCCGCTGAAGTTCGCATCGTCGGAGACGATGGTACCAACGAGAAGATTTCAGTGCGCAGCGACGGATCCTTCACGCGTGTGGTCAAACCCGGCGTCAGCTATGTCATTTTGGCTTCCTGCAAAGGCTATTTGAACCACAAAGAGGAGATTACCCCCAAGAAGACTGAGGAAAGTCACGAGGACGTGCTCCAATTCCCATTGGCCAGCATCACCGCCCCCGTACTCATTGACAACATTTTCTACGACTTCGACAAGGCCACGCTACGCCCGGAATCGACAAAAGCACTCGACGAACTCGTCAAACTGCTCAATGAGAATCCCAACGTCACCATCGAGCTTTCAGCCCATTGCGACTACAAAGGTAGCGACGCCTACAACATCAAACTATCCCAGCGTCGTGCAGAGAGCGTCGTCAACTACCTCATCGAGCATGGCATTGCCGCCGACCGACTCTCACCTGTGGGCTACGGAAAAGGGAAATCAAAGACGGTCAAGAAAAAGCTGACAGAGACATACTCCTGGCTGAAAGAAGGTGACGTTCTCACAGAGGACTTCATCAAAAAACTCGACAAAGACAAGCAGGAAATCTGCAACCAACTCAACCGCCGCACCGAATTCATCGTGCTACGCACCACTTACGGCCTGTTCGACAAAGACGGAAAGCTAAAAGAGCAACCGAAGTCCAAGCCATCAGAAGAAAAGGAACAGAATTCAAATGAGGAATTCTATAATTTCAACTTTGATTAGCATATACTCATCCTATCAAGAATGCGAACTCTTCCCTCAGAATTTGAAACTGAGACGCGCCGACTAATGGGCAATACGCTCTACGACAGTCTGCTCCATGCACTCGACGAGCCCGCCCCCGTCTCTATCCGCCTCAATCCTTTCAAAACCGGTTCCGACGCGCAAGAACACCCCATGAAACCAGTCGATGCATGCACACCGGTGCCTTGGTGCCGGGATGCTTACTACTTGAGAGAGCGTCCCGACTTCACATTTGATCCGTTGCTACATGCCGGTCTCTATTATGTACAAGAGGCTTCATCGATGTTTCTTGACCATGTGTTGCGCACACTCGTCGACCATCCCATAGCGATGCTTGACCTCTGCGCTGCTCCGGGAGGAAAGACAACCTGTGCCATGGCTGCACTGCCTGCAGGAAGCATACTCATGGCCAACGAACCCATCAGAACACGGGCGCAGATTCTGAGCGAAAACGTACAGAAGTTTGGGCATCCGGACATTATCGTCACCAACAATCAAGCAAGCGACTACGCCCGTACCCAACTACAGTTCGACATTATCCTAACCGACGTACCATGCTCTGGTGAGGGGATGTTTCGAAAAGATGCAAACGCCATCAGCGAATGGAGCCTACAACATGTAGAAAAATGCAGACAGTTGCAACGAGAAATCGTCAGTGACATTTGGCCCTGCTTGAAACCGGGCGGCCTGCTTATCTACTCGACTTGTACCTTCAACGCACACGAGAACGAAGAGAATGTGGCCTGGATAGCCAGCCAACTTGATGCCACGCCCATTGAAATACCCATACAACAAGGATGGAATATCACAGGAAGCCTCATTGACGGAAACGCCGGTGTCCTTGGCGGAAGACTCCCTGTCTATCGTTTCATCCCTGGTAAGACTCGAGGTGAAGGACTTTTTATGGCTGTACTAAGAAAAAAAGGAAGCAATGACGCATCCACGCACGCAGGCAACACCTCAGCGGCCGCTACATGGAAAAATGCATTAACCCAAACTTCCAAGTCATTGCGTATACTCTCATGGGGCATTAAACCCGACACATTGAAGGGAAAAAACTACATCCCGGACATCTCCAAAGCCCTCTCTATTCTGTCAGACCACGACACTTTCCCCAAAGTAGAAGTCGACTACGCGACAGCTATCAGCTATCTGCGTCGTGAAGCGGTCGTCCTGCCCGTCGGAGCACCACGAGGCATTGTCGCCGTGACCTACAGAAATTGTCCGCTGGGCTTTGTCAAGAACATTGGAAGCCGTGCCAATAACCTTTATCCGCAGGAATGGAGAATCAAGTCGACCCACATTCCCGATAATATCCCCAACATCCTCACACCCTCTCAGCCGCTATCATGACAGTTACGCTCATAGCCTGTGTCGCACACAACCGAGCCCTCGGCTACCAAAACCAGTTGCTCTATCATATCCCTGCCGACATGACGCGCTTCAAGCATCTCACGATGGGACACACGGTTGTGATGGGTCGCAAGACTTATGAATCGCTGCCTATAAAACCGCTTCCCGGACGACGCAACATTGTCATCAGCACCACACTCAGCAGCTTGCCGGGATGCACCGTCTTTGCCTCCTGGCACCAATTCGTCGCCTCCCAACAATTCGAAGATGCCAGCTCCGGCAACGAGGAGATCTTCGTTATCGGCGGAGCAGAACTTTATCGGCAGACAATTGTGAGTGCTGACCGGCTCTGCTTGACCGTAGTCGACGATGAGCCGCATCAAGCTGACGTTTTTTTCCCTCCTTACGAAGAATGGACAGCCATACAACAAGAAAGGCATAGCGCGGATGTCCACCACCCGGGCTATGCCTTCATTGATTTTGTCAAGAGGCCCTAACCGATAAGGAAGAAGCGTCAAGCCTGTGAAAATCTCATCCCTGCTCGTCGTCGATATGGTCGACTGCATCTATTATGGGCAGCTGCCGATCGATAACCGCATTGAAAGAAACAATGGTCTCGCTGCGTGAAAGCCCAAGTGGCTGAAGCTGATCATGGATGATATTGAGCAAATGATGATTGTTTCTTGCGTAAATCTTGATAAACATATCATACCCCCCTGTCGTATAATGACATTCCACGACTTCCGGTATACGATGCAAAGCCTCAACTACATCGTCAAACTTCTCGGGATCCTTGAGGAAAAGCCCTATATAAGCACACGTCTCATAACCGATCTTTTCAGGGTCGATGATAAACTGCGATCCCTTCAAGATACCCAAGCTCGTGAGTTTCTGGATGCGCTGATGTATGGCAGCACCGCTGACATTACAGATACGCGCCACCTCCAAAAAAGGAATACGTGCGTCCTCAGCGATAAGTTTCAAGATCTTCTTGTCTAAATTGTCTATATTATGTCTTCCCATTTGATGTTAATTTGACTTCAAAATTACAGTTTTAAATCCGATTTGGCAACTATTGATTCCTAAAAATATTTAAATAGAAGCAACGAAGCCCCACTTGAAGGAAAAGATATTCGTTTCGTTCATTTATTTGTTCCACGCTTCCACGTCTTTTCTAAGTTTGTTGTCATTTTCGCTCCGTGGCCGAATAGCTTATCTTCAGTGCCTTTGCCTTACGCAAAGCCTGCTTTACGTCGGTGACAACACCCATCGGAGTCTGTCGGTCGGCCTTGATTGAAACGGTCATTTGCTCCACATCCTCCGGCGACATGCGGTTACGTTCTGCCACCATATAGTCGGTCACCTCATCGGTCGTAGCCCATTTATCATTCAACTGTATACAGGTTTTGTTCGACTGCACTTTGCCGTCGGCCGATTGCGGACGGCCGATGTAGACATAGCTTACGGCCGATTTCTTTGTCAGCCGGGTCAGCTCTGTACCCTGCGGCATCCGATAACGCACCTTCACAGCCTGTGTTCGCATATGCGTTACTATCATGAAAAAGAAAAGCACTGTGAAAATAAGATCAGGCAGCGATGATGTGTTCAGATTGGGTACACGGCGTGGTTGGCGACGACGGAAATCTATCATGACATGCCTCCTTTCCTATGATCTGGCATGCCATGATATTGCTCTGCGATGCGTTGAGGACACAAGGCGTTGACCTCGTCACGCTGAGCTGGCGATAACCCGTCATAACTACGCCCATACCGCTTTCGCGCCACACGCTCACGCCAAATTCTGTAGGCAGCTGTCATTTCATTCTGCAAAAAGAAATAGGTGTCATAACGCGCATGAGGGTCGCAATCAACCGAAATGAGATGCTTGCGGCCGACACGTTCAATGAAAACATTGATGCGATGCCGCAATTCATTAGCCTCCACAGGTTTTCCATCTACCAAGACACGCCCATCAGCTGTGATCTGCAACCGAAGCAATGCCCCCTGATCCACGGTAGTCTCCTCTTGACGCTCTGTCTTGTCAGCCGGGGGCAATCGGCGTGAAAGTCCTTTGTCAGAGTCCATCGACGTGGTGACAAGGAAGAAAATGAGCAACATGAACGAAATATCGGCCGTAGATGTCGTATTCAACTGAGGAACGCTATGCATGCGACGACGGAATCTCATCATGACGCTTTCAATTTATCGTTGTTTGCACTCTCATTAGCCATTGCACGCCTTCTTTTTCGACTGTATTTGCTCCTCAAGGAACCATAAACAACACATCCGGAAGCCACGATTATCATCAGCAAAGACGTACAAATGAACATATCAGAGACCTTCAGCCACCAAAAGTCGGCAAAGAGAGTGCCATTGATTTTCATCGCTTCGCCAGAACCAAGTAGGAAAGTGAGCAAAAGAAGCACGACTGTGCCGACAATGACGCTATAAGAAAGCCGCTTCACAGGAATATTGTTGACCGTCCGCAAAGCCTTTCCACGCTTTTTCAATGCCGACACAACCGACCATACGGTCACACCGACAGTCCCCAGCAACAACAGCCATATGAGAACGATAAGAACATTGGTGAAAAGCGGATCATTGAAATCAGGGTTATCGATGTAGGGACGGCCGAAACCAATCATCCAAAACAGTACAAAGACAAGCAAGCTAATCCCCGCAAGCAAATAAAGAATGCATTGCGAGATTTTTCCTGCCGGCCATCTGCGATGGTTTTTCAACTCCATTTTCAACATCCCTCCCCCTTCAGTCTTTAGCGTGTATTTCTTTATATCGCATGATGCTATCGAGCAAAGAAATAGCCGACTCTTCCATCTGACTCGTCAAGTGCTCTATCTTGGAAAGAATGTAATTGTAGAAAAGCTGCAAAATGACCGCCACGATAATGCCAAAAATGGTTGTGATAAGAGCAACCTTCATACCTCCTGCCACAATGGTGGGGCTGATGTCTCCGGCCGTCTGTATCTGATCGAAAGCCATCACCATACCAATGACAGTTCCAAGGAAGCCCAACGAAGGGGCGACTGCGATAAAAAGCGTAATCCATGAGCAACCTCTCTCCAAATTGGCATTCTGCACAGAGCCATAGCTCTGTATGCTCCGCTCAATATCGTCGACCGACTCACGGATGCGGAGCAGCCCCTGATAACAAATGCTGGCCACCGGCCCCCGTGTGTCACGGCACTGAGTCTTGGCTCCTTCGATGTCCCCAGACTCTACTTTTGCCTGTAGATCATCCATAAACTGCTTGGCATTGATTTCCGAGAGACTAAGATAAACAATGCGCTCAATGCAGAAGGCCAGGCCCAACACCAAAGCCAAGGCCACCAACGACATGAATCCCGCGTTGCCCTCAATGAACAAGGTCTTGAGGCGCTGATGAAAACTCGGTTCATCATCCGTCCCCATAGTCCCTTCGTCCACAGTTGCCGAATCCACTGCTGCTGACAAGACCGATGCGTCATCGGCAAAAACACTATCACGGACAAGTTCGGACTGCTCCGTCGAGTCTGTCGGTGCAGCCCACCCCATGCCGGGAATAACACTAAGACAAAAAATAAACGAGAAAATTATTGCTATCTTTGCAATTGAACTTTTCATTTTCAACTCAAGTTAAAAGTGCTCCTACTTATTACCTTTTACATTAAATTTCACGCGCCTTCCCACCTACGGGCAAGTACATTTGATATGCAAAGGTATCTCGCTTTTCCTTTACGCACAAGGGTTTTAACAGCATTTGTGCTTGATTTCGCTTAGTTAACAATACTTATCACCAAGAAACAAAATCAGAATTAAAAACGACAAACAAAAAAGGAGATGCGCTTCACAGCGAACCTCCTCAAAAAAACAGTAATTAACTCAAAATTTATAATCTATTTCTCACTAACTATCTTCTTGTCCTATTCCCTCACGGGAACCTTATGTGTACCTATTTGAAGACTTTTATACATCGAAATTAACATAAACAAAAACTTGTTCTGGATTTTAATTTGGCTTTGCTTTTATTTCTGATGCAAAGATAATATAAATTGTCCTTGCACACCAATTTTCTTCAGCAAACCGCCTGTTTTCTTCAGCCAAAGCGTCCTACAACTGTAAAAACAGCAGATAGACAGGTTTCACAGAGAGCCTTTCAGCCTTGAGCCGCACGCTCATACTGCTGCATAAGCCATTGATTTTGCTCGTCAATAGTCATATTGCTGTTGTCAAGCAGAATGGCATCGTCTGCTTTGCGCAACGGGCTCACTGCGCGATGCGTGTCAATATAGTCACGCTCCTCAACGTTCTTCTTGATATCATCGAGGTTGGCCGGCATCCCTTTTGCTTGCAGCTCTTGATATCGGCGATGAGCACGCACGTCGCTGGAAGCCGTCACAAAAATCTTGAGCTCTGCTTTTGGGAAAACCGTAGTCCCTATGTCACGACCGTCCATGACGATGCCTTTTTCCTCTCCCATCCGCTGCTGCTGGTCCACCATGGCTTTACGTACAAAAGGCAGAGCGGCAATCTTGCTGACATGACTGGAAACTTCGAAAGACCGGATTCGTTTTTCCACAAGTTCACCATTGAGATAGGTTTCGGGAAGTTTTGTACGCTCATCCAAACGAAATGACACATTCACCTCAGGCATCAACTGCTGAAGTTTGTCAGCCTCCACATTTCCATTGCCATCAATCAGATGATTGCGCATGGCAAACAAGGCAACCGACCGATACATAGCACCTGTGTCTACATAAATGTAACCAATACGCCGTGCAAGTTCTTTGGCCATCGTACTCTTTCCGCACGAAGAAAAGCCATCAATAGCTATTGTAATCTTTTTCATTAAATCTAAAACATTATATTATATAAGGTCAGAGGCTCATTAAATCAGAGACTAAAAGCCGCATTGACAAGGACACTACTACTCGACACATGATACTTGCCATAGGCAAAATTGATTTTGAAACGTTCCAGATTAAGGCCTGCTCCAATACTCAAGCCCGCACCATGTGAGCTTTTTCCGTCTGCCGACTGAATCTTCATCTCGTCAACACGCCGAAAGTTATAGCCACCACCAATCCAAATATTATCGGAAAGCAAAAAATCAGCACCCAAAACAAGATGATTAATGAATTTGTAGTCAAGATGATTGAGGTCGACAAGTGTAGCCGACAAGCGAAGAGGAAAACTTCTCAACCCCTTGCTTACACCCATTTGCACATCAAAAGGCATGTGGTCATAATTCTCATCATAGGCGTCGAGCTGTCCACCCAAATTCTTGGCCACGACACTCAGCGAGAGATCGTGCTTGTCACTATAGTAGTTAAGTCCCAGGTCAACACCCATGCCAAAGGAATTATAATCACCCAAATAAGATTGGATGAACTTCATGGTAATGCCACCTGCAAGATGAGAGGTCAACATGTAAGAGAAATATCCTGCCACGGAAATATCGCGGGCAGAAAATTCGCCCAATTGTACATTATCCTCATTGGTTTCTTTCATCTTTCCATAATCGGCATATTGCGCCGACACAGCCCACGACGCCCGTTCCTTTACTACACGGTTGAAAGCTACGCTCAACACTTTGGAACCTGACATATAGTTCATGTAGTTGAAGTCTATAGTCTTGTCGGTCACCGAAGATAACAGTGCAGGATTATGGAATATCAGAGCCTCGTCGTCTTCCACTATAGAAATGTTGTCGCCACCGAGAGCTGCAGCATGCGCACTCACAGGCAGTCGAAGGAAGTTGTAAGCCGACTGACTCTCCTGACAGTTTGCCGTGAGAGTAACGAAGGCCAGAATCAACGAGAGAACAGCTTGCTTCATCTATTTTTCTTAATTATTCGGCAAAGGTACGAATAAAATCCGTCAATTAGGAACTGCAAATTGAGAATTATGTTGTAACTTTGCATCATCTTTACGAGAATAACGGCAAAGAACGCATTTTAGTGTAGAGAAGTGGAACTAAAGAAAACGGACAGGGCCAATTTGAGCGGCAGGAGAACACAAGGATTCCTGCTGGGGCTCATACTTGTGCTTGCCCTGTTGTTTGTAGGATTCGAATATACATCCTCTCCCCCTCTTTCCACCAACAATAATTTTCAAATGGATGATCTTGCGCAGGAATTGGAGATGTCGCCCCCCGATATGCATGACATGATTTCTGTAGCAGAGCCATCGCCTGCCTCAAAGGCAGTCACCTCAAACGTAAAGGAAAGCAAAGACAAAACAGAAGGAGATCAACTGAAAGTCTCGTCAGTAACCAGCCCTTTGGTTGTCGGTGACGGCGAGGGGCTACAAAAAGACGCTCACGTTGCGGAGGCCATTCCTCAAACACCTGCCAATCTTGACGAAGACAACCATGTATACAAGCTGCAAACAGTAGAGAAGCCACCTCTTTTCCCTGGCGGATGGGTTGAGCTAATGAAATGGCTGACAAAAAACCTTCATTATCCCCCCTACGCACAACGTCAGAAGATTCAAGGAAAGGTTGTCGTGTCTTTTATTATCAACAAGGATGGTACGGTGTCAAACGTGAAAGTGGAAAAAAGCGTCGACATCAGCCTTGACCGTGAAGCCATACGCGTGGTCAAGATGATGCCGCGGTGGGAACCAGCTATCGTCCACGACAAACCCTGTCGCTCCATGTTCGTCATTCCTGTCGTATTCGCATTATAATATGAAGTCTATATCCCCAATAAACATTACAATATTATGTTAACAGCTGATGAAATTATGAAAAAAATAAATTATT
>CAYPJA010000049.1:10403-13346 GCA_964411005.1 uncultured Prevotella sp.
GCCTTATGACCGCCAGCCTCAATCACTCTATGAGCCGGTGAAATATGTATTTTCTATAGGCGTAAAACGCATCCGTCCCACCTTGATGATGCTGGGCTACAACCTGTTTAAGGACGATCCAGAAAGCATCATGACGCAAGCCGTGGGACTGGAAACCTATCACAACTATACGTTGCTGCACGACGACCTGATGGACAACGCAGATGTCAGGCGTGGCAAAAAGACCGTACACAAAAAGTGGGATGCCAACACAGCCATCCTTTCAGGCGACTCCATGCTCGTATTGGCTTACCAACGTATGGCCGCAGGGCTGACCGACAAGCTGAAACCTGTCATCGACCTTTTCACGGAGTCGGCACTGGAGATTGGAGAGGGGCAACAATATGACATGGACTTTGAACACCGCAATGACGTGACGGAGGACGAGTATATCGAAATGATACGTCTGAAGACAAGCGTGTTGCTGGCTTGCGCCTTAAAGATAGGTGCCATTCTGGGTGACGCCCCCACTGAAGACGCCGAGAATCTTTATAAGTTTGGTGAACAGATTGGACTTGCGTTCCAATTGCAGGACGACTATTTGGACGTCTATGGTGACCCGGAAGTTTTCGGAAAGGCTGTCGGTGGCGACATTGTGTCAAACAAGAAAACCTATATGCTCATCAATGCGTTCAACCATGCAACCCATCATCAACAGCATGAGCTTGAATATTGGATTTCCACCCGGCAGTTTAACAAGCAGGAAAAGATTGCAGCCGTCACGAGAATCTATAATATGATAGGTATAGGAAAAATGGCACAAGAGAAAATAGCTTACTATTTTGAACAAAGCAAAAAATACATAGACCGTGTCAATGTGCCGGAAGAACGCAAGAGCGAGCTACGGGCTTACGCTGAAAAGATGATGAACCGAAACTATTGATGACACACAAAGAGCGACTAAAGGAATGACGGAGTTTGTTGATACACATGCTCACATCGATGGCGAAGAATTTCAGAATGACCTGCCAGATGTGATAGAGCGGGCCAAAGCAGCCGGAGTAGGCAAAATTCTCTTGCCTTCCATCGACTTGGAAAGTATGCGCAGCGTGCTTTCCGTCTGCCAATCGTATCCAGGATATGTTTTCCCCATGATAGGATTGCAGCCGGAAGAGGTCAAGGAAGACTGGCGCAAGGTGCTTGACACGATGTATTCGACACTGTCAAGACACAATCAACCAGTCTCTTCACACGCTCCCAAGACAGACAAAATGCCCTTCATTGCCATCGGTGAAGTTGGACTCGATTTCTACTGGTCACGCCAATACGAGAAAGAGCAACTTCAAGCCTTTGAACGACAAGTAGAATGGGCTGTAGAATACCACCTCCCCTTGATGATTCACTGCAGAAAAGCCCAAAACGAGTTGCTGCATCTGATGAAGCCTTATGAGCAAGACTTAGTAGGCGGTGTGTTTCATTGCTTTACGGGCAATCAAAAGGAGGCAGCCGAATTTCTCAAGTTTGACAAGTTCGTGTTGGGCATTGGAGGCGTGCTGACTTTCAAGAGCAGTCACCTGCGAGAGGATTTGCCCGCCTCCGTTCCACTGAATCGCATCGTACTGGAAACAGACAGCCCCTACATGTCACCGGTTCCTTATCGGGGAAAACGTAATGAAAGTGCTTACGTAAAGTTCGTTTTACAGCAACTGGCCCTATGTTATGGCGTCAGTGATGAAGAGGTAGCCCGGCAGACAAACATCAACGTGGAGCGCATATTCGGAAAACTATAAAATGTCACCCACTAACCTTCATTAGATAATGAACAAGACCCAACTCATAGTCGCAGTCTTACTGATATTCTCTTTCAGTATGGCATCATGCGAAAAAATGGAAATTGAAGAGAACGGCAACACAGAAGAGGTGGGACACGGGCAGGAAAACGGCCGTCCGATAACATTCAGCATCGCCAAACTGCCCCAAAAGACAGCTGACGGACAGACCACTAACAGTGTCTTTACAGACTTGACGCTGGCGGTTTTCCAAAATGGTGCCATCGTCGACCAAATCGTACAGTTAGCCGAAGACAAAGACCTGGGTACTTGCTCCATGAAATTGGAGGATGGCAATTTCACCGTTATCGCGTTAGCCCATAACTGTGGGGCGACGATTGATCTGACAAAAGACCCACAAAAAGTGGTAATGCCTAACGACAAGACAAGCAAAAGCAATCAGAAGGTTACCGATTCGTTCTGGTGCAACGAGAGTATCACCGTTGACGGATCCGACAGCAGAATCGATTTGGAACTGAATCGTATCGTGGCCAAGTTCTGCCTTGTAATCGAAGATGCCATGCCGTCACGTGTGGCTACCATGCAATTCTATTATACTGGCGGAAGCAGTACGCTCAATGCTATGAATGGTGAGGGGTGCGTAAAAAGCAGGCAGACAGTCAAATTTCCTATTACAGCAGACATGATAGGCAAGCCCTCCTCCTTTGAGGTTTACACTTTCCCACGCGAAGGATCCGAGACACTGAACATGACCGTGTCTGCACTTGATGCCAACGGGAATGCACTTTACAGAAAAGAATTTCCTTTGGTCAGCATTGCTGCGAACAAAGTGACGCAGTATAGCGGTTCTTTCTTCGGCGACGGCGATGATTCCGGCGACGAGCCTGGTGACGAGCCTGGTGACGAGCCTGGTGAGGGTGATATATCTTTCGACATCAGCATCAATGACGACTGGGACGAGCAGATAGATGTAAGCTATTAAAGGCTGTCCTTCATTCCCGCCCCTAATATCTTAAAGAACTTTAAATAGTTGACGCAATTCATTCATATTTGCAAAAAAAAAGATACCTTTGCACGGCGTTTCAAAGGAAAGATGCTCGAGTGGTTGAAGAGGCACGCCTGGAAAGCGTGTAAGCGTCTAAAGCGCTTCACGGGTTCGAATCCCGTTCTTTCC
>CAYPJA010000050.1:0-13276 GCA_964411005.1 uncultured Prevotella sp.
TGAATGACGTTCCATAAAAGTCTTGATGATGAAGAAATACTGTCTTGACCTGACCGTGGTGTCGGCAGAACGTTTGTCTCGTAGGCATGTGTTGCTCAAGCTCACTGCTGCTGAGGCGTTGCCCGAGATGATACCAGGTCAGTTTGTTGAAGTGCGTGTTGACGGGTCGCCTTCAACGTTTTTGCGCCGTCCAATTTCCATCAACTGGGTAGACCGGGAGCACAACGAGTTGTGGCTGCTGGTGGCTGCTGTCGGTGATGGCACACGCCGTCTGGCCAGTCTTCGGGCAGGCGATGTGGTCAACTGTCTGCTGCCTTTGGGTAACGGATTCTCTTTGCCTCAACGTCCTGATTGCAGGATGTTGCTCGTTGGTGGTGGTGTAGGGGTGGCCCCTCTCCTTTTCTTAGGTAAGGTTATCCGTGACATGGGGGGCAGTCCTTCGTTTCTTTTGGGTGCTCGCTCTGCTGCCGATCTGTTGGAGATCGACCTTTTCAGGCAGGTTGGTACAGTCTATGTGACGACCGAGGATGGCTCTATGGGCACGAAAGGTTTTGTCACTGACCATCCTATTTTGACTTCAGAGCATTTTGACCGGATATGCACCTGTGGTCCCAAACCGATGATGGTAGCCATGGCGCGCTTTGCCTCGAAGGCTGGTATCGACTGTGAGGCCTCCTTGGAAAATATGATGGCTTGCGGATTGGGAGCGTGTCTGTGCTGTGTGGAGAAGACGAAAGAAGGAAATCTGTGTGTTTGTAAAGAAGGACCAGTGTTTAATATTCGGAGGTTGTTATGGCTCGATTAAATGTAAAGATAAGTGATTTAGAATTGAAGAACCCTGTGATGACGGCCAGTGGCACTTTCGGCTATGGCTTGGAGTTTCGGGATTTCGTGCCATTGGATGAGCTGGGAGGCATCATTGTGAAGGGAACCACGCTGGAAGCTCGTGAAGGGAACGACTATCCGCGGATGGCAGAGACGCCGTCTGGCATGCTCAACTGTGTCGGACTGCAAAACAAAGGGGTCGATTATTTCTGCGAACATATCTATCCGCAGGTGAAAGACATTGATACACATGTCATCGTCAACGTCAGCGGTCATTCGCCAGAGAGCTATGCGGCTTGCGCCGAGCGTCTGGCGTGCCTGGAAAAGATTCCGGCCATAGAGGTGAACATCAGCTGTCCGAATGTGAAGGATGGCGGCATGGCTTTCGGTGTGACCTGCAGGGGAGCCGAGTGCGTCGTGAAGGCTGTGCGGAAGGTGTGGCCCCATACGCTGATTGTGAAGCTGTCGCCCAATGTGACCGATATTGCTGAAATAGCGCGGGCCTGTGAGGCATCGGGTGCCGACAGTGTTTCTCTCATCAATACGCTGATGGGAATGGCTGTTGACATAGAAAGGCGTCGGCCGCTGCTCAGCATCCGTACGGGTGGACTCAGTGGTTCGGCGGTTAAGCCGGTGGCTTTACGCATGGTCTACGATGTGGCTCATGCAGTCAAGATACCTGTCGTGGGACTGGGAGGCATTATGAACGCGCACGATGCTATCGAGTTTATTATGTGTGGTGCCACTGCCATCGAGATTGGGACGGCTAATTTCATTGACCCTGCCGTGACCATGAAGGTGCGTGACGGTATTAACGAATGGCTTGATGCTCATCATATAAAAGATGTGAAAGAAATTATTGGTGCTATCGAGTAGTTTACTGTCCGTCGAGACGTGAATGTAGACAAAGGTTTATCAAAACAAGAAAAGGCTTGAGGATTGTTGGTTTCCTCAAGCCTTTCTTGTAGGTCTTTATATTTTTGTGGTTTTGTTTAGCAGCCAGTTGTCGAGAATGACCATTGCGGCCATGGCCTCGACGATGGGTACGGCACGTGGCAACACGCAGGGGTCGTGGCGGCCGTGGGCTTCCAGCGTGCAGGTTTGCCCATGGATGTCGACTGTAGGCTGAGGTCTCAAGAGCGTGGCCACAGGCTTGAAGGCTACGCGGAAGTAAATGTCTTGCCCGTTGCTGATGCCGCCCTGAATGCCACCGCTGTGATTGGAGCCAGTGGTCAGAGGTGGTGCGGTGAGGGTATCGTCGTTTCCTTCTTCTGCGGTGATGGGCAGGAAGAGGTCGTTCATTTCCGATCCCCGGTGGCAGGCTCCCTCAAACCCCATGCCGTACTCGAATCCTTTCACGGCATTGATGCCGAGCATGGCGGCACCCAGTTCGGCGTGGAGCTTGCCAAATTCGGGCTCTCCGAGTCCTGCCGGACAACCTTTGATGACACAGGTGATTGTTCCACCGATGGTGTCGCCGTCTTTCTTGACGTTCTCGATAAGCGATTCCATTTGTCGGGCCTTCTCCTCATCCGGACATCTGACGATGTTGTTTTCTGTTTGTGACAGGTCATAGCGATGATAGTCCCGGTCGAGCGAGATGGGGCCCACCTGCGATGTGTAAGCAGTGATGGAGACGCCGAGTTTTCGCAAGGCGAGTTTTGCCAGTGCGCCGCCCACGCATCGTGCGATGGTGACTCGTGCTGATGACCGTCCTCCGCCTCGGTGGTCGCGTATGCCATACTTGGCAAGATAAGTGTAGTCGGCGTGAGAGGGGCGGAAGCAGTCGCGCATATTGGAGTAGTCGGCACTGCGTTGGTTGGTGTTGCGCACGATGAAGCCGATGGGACTTCCCGTGGATATTCCGTCGAAGATGCCGCTGAGCAGTTCCACTTGGTCAGATTCGTGGCGTTGGGTAGTGATGTGGCTTTGTCCTGGGCGTCTCCGGTCAAGTTCTTGCTGTACGAACGCGGTATCGATAGCGACTCCCGCAGGCATGCCGTCGATAATACCTCCTACGGCTGCGCCGTGACTCTCACCGTAGCTGGTCAGAGTGAAAATATGTCCAAAAGAGTTAGACATGGCCGCAGCCTTTCCCGTGGCATCCTTTGTCATGGTGGTGGCCGCCTTTGCATCCATCCCCATGACTGCCTTTGCATCCTTCGCCATGGCCGCCGCATCCGCCGCCGCAGTTGTCACCGCCACATTCGCCACCGCATCCT
The DNA here is from genome assembly GCA_964411005.1 of uncultured Prevotella sp. GTDB lineage: Bacteria > Bacteroidota > Bacteroidia > Bacteroidales > Bacteroidaceae > Prevotella. The sequence continues at coordinate 3,048 of CAYPJA010000050.1, forward strand.
TCACAGCCGTTGTCGCCGTAGAGTTGCTGAATGTCTTCCTGTGTGGCTTCACGGCTTTCCTCTACTGTTCCTTTGAAGCGAAGGGTCTTCCCTGCCAGCGGATGGTTGAGGTCTATTCTCACTTTGTCGGCCGTGATATCGAGCACGCGCCCGAGAAAGTGGTTGCCGTCTTCGTTCTGCAGTGGCACGATGGCGTCTTGGTGGATGTGCTTGTCGTCAAAGCGTCCGTCGATGACGAACATGTCCTTGTCGAGGTCGACGATACGCTCGTCGACATACTCGCCATAAGCCTTGTCGGGGGCGATGGTGAAATCGAAAGCATCGCCGGGGTTAAGGTTGACGAGTGCCTCTTCAAAGGCGTCCAGCGTGATGCCGAAGCCGCTGATGAAGCGAAAAGGCTTGCCGTTGGCAGTGGCCTCGACGAGATGGTTGGCGCCGTCTGTCACGTCGTACAACTGATAGGCGGCAGCAATCATCTTGTTGGTTTCTTGATTCATGTGACTTTGCTTAAAGATTATTTTGTGGGGCAAAGTTACAAAAAAAGAATGATGTCTGACTATGGCTTTTGTGGAAAATGCCTGTTTTTTGTAGCAAATTCAATCAAAAACTCGTTATCATCACTCATCGGGCTGTGCTTGATGCGACTTTCAACTGAGTTTCGACTCTGTTCATTGGTCGCTCTGTGTCTTCATTATGCTGCGCCACTTGCGATAGCCCAGGATGGCTATGACGACATAGAGCGCATAGAGGGAAGCCTTGAAAGGGATGTCTTTATAGAAATAGAGCGCGCATGTGATGACATCGACGACAATCCAGATGATCCACTGTTCAAGATACTTGCGTGCCAGGGCCCAAATGCCCACGAAGCTCAGAGCCGTGGTGAAGGCGTCGGCCACGGGCACGGTGGAGCCTATTTGTGTGAGCCAGTACCATAGTATGCCCCAGATGACAAGTGTGGCCACTGTCCAAGGCAGGATGAGGCTTTTCTTGAAGTGTGTCACGGGTAAGTCCTGCTCCTGCCGCCGGTGCCGCTTGCGCCCGAATTTCCATGTCCAGAATCCGTAGATGGTCATGGCGATATAATAAAATTCCATGCCGCAGTCGGCATAGAGCCCGTGCTCGTAATAGAGAATGATGTCAAGGGCCTGCATGACGAAGCCGACGAGCCACAGCCAGATGCTCGCTTTATATTCCAGCAGGATATAGGCCAGGCCAAGCAATGTTGTGGCCAGGTCAAGGCCGTGTGCAGTCAGAAAGTCGGTCATGATAACTTGTTTTGCGTTTGAATGATTTATAAAAGAGAGGGTGATGGCAGTCATCCTGCCGTCACCCTCTCCATTGGAGTGTTTTTAGAATCGCAGTGTGATGTTGCCCATCATGTTGAAGCCGGCCATGGGAATGTAGCCAAGTTGATAGTAGCGGTGGCTTTCCGGATAGTCGTTGCCCACGATGGCCGAATAGCTCCAGCCACCGGCGGCGTAGCGGCGACTGAACAGGTTGTTAAGGTCGAGCCCGAAGCTGATTTCCTTGAAGCCCACTTTCGTGACCTTCGTGGTGTAGCTCATCTTGAGGTCGCTCTGGCTGAAGCAGGGTAGTGAGCGGTCTTTGCTTTCGGAAAGGTCCATATACTGGCGGCTCACGAAGTTGGTGTGCCAAACGGCTTGGAATCCACGGTAGTGGAAAGTGGCAAAGCCGTTGAGGATGACTGACGGCGAGAACGACAGTGTCGAGTTGTCATAGTGCTTGACGGTTGGGGCGAGGTCGTTCCAGTTGCCGTCATAGGTCTCTATATACTCATCGAAATCCTTAATCTTGTTGCGTGACAGGGCTGCGTTGCCGTAGACGGTGAGCCAACTCAGCGGACTCCAGTCGGCGGTCAGCTCCACGCCCATGCGGTAGCTCTTTTTCACGTTGGTCGTCAGATTTTCGCCAATATCGCTCTGCTGTCCCGTCTGCACGAACTGGTCTTTGTAGTGCATATAATAGAAGTTGGCGCCAGCGTGCCAATTGCCACCATCATATTCGTAGCCCAACTCCTGGTCAATCAGGTGCTCGGCCTTGGGTGCGGCATAGCTGCCATTGTCGGTGAAGTTGTTGCGCTCGGGCTCGCGTCCGGCATAGGCCACGGAAAGGTAGACGCGGTGTCCGCCGAAGTGGAAGTTGAATCCGCCCTTGGGATTGAAGAAGTTGTAGTCTTCATGAATGTTGAGGGCTTGATTGTGATAGCTACCGTCGGCTTGCTCGATGAACTTGTCGTTCACGCCGTCGGTCTTGTAGTGCACGTGGCGATATTGCAGGTCAAGGAAGATATCCCACCAGGACGTGGCGTGCAGGGTGGCTTTCATGAATCCGGAGTAGTCGTACTTGCGTGCGTCGGAGTCATAATACTGCCAGTTGGCATAAGGCTTGACGAAGTTGGCCGCTTCTGTGCGTGTGGAGATGTAGTCGAGATAGCCGAAGTGGTTGCCGCGGAATTGTTGCAGGTTGAGACCGCCGGTGAGGTTCCAATTCTTGTCTTGGTAGTTCACGTTGTAGACCAGTCCGTAAGTGTGCTGCGTCAATCCCTTGCGACGCACGAAGTCAGACCGCTTGACGAAGTTGCCGTCCTCGTCGGTGGCATAGATGCCGAACTTGGAGAACTTGTTGTCGGGCCGGAACTCCTTGTAGTAGCCGTAGCCGTAGGTGTAGTGAAGGGCGGCGTTGTGTGTCCAGTGAGTGGAAGGCTGCCAGGTGGCAGAGAGAATATTGTGGTCCTGTACGAAGTTGTCAGTGGTTTTTCGCCACAGGCTTCCGTCGTCCATGCGGAACCGGCTGACACTCCATCCGCCTTCCCAGTCGGGTGTGAACTGCTCGTAGAGGCTGTTGAAGCGTCCCAGCCCGAGGTCGTACATGTCCTTGTAGGTCTTTACGCCGAGGTAGCTGTTCATCGAGTAGTCGCCGTTTCCGGCCGTCACGCCGCTCCATGCCTGCCCCGTGTGCTCATAGTTGCCAATATTCTTGTAGCGTAGGGTGAAGTTGTCGCCGAGCCAGGTCAGCCCACCGTAGAAAGACCCCGACCGTCCGCTTGTTCCGTTGATGTAGCCGTCGGTGCCGGTGTGGTGATAGGCACCGTCGACAATGAGGTGGTCAAAGAGCAGGCCTGTCGAGAAGTTGCCGCCCACGTTGTAGGTGTTGTAGGAGCCGAACGAGCCTGTCAGCTCCAGTGACGGCGTGTAGCTTGGGGCGGCGGTGGCCAGTGAGATGGTTCCGCCGAAGGCTCCGTCGCCGTTGGTTGAGGTGCCGATGCCGCGCTGTATCTGCGCCGATCCGAGCAGCGCGCCATACGAGTTCATGTTGGCCCAGAATACGGTCTGGTCTTCCGGCGAGTTGAGTGCCACGCCGTCGAGGGTGACATTGATGCGGCTGCCTGCCGCGCCACGGATGCGCATGTAGGACGTACCCGTTCCGAGGCCGTTCTCTCCCCATGCCAGCACGCCCGGTGTTCCGGCGAAGAGCAGAGGCAGTTCGCGCCCCGTTTTCGAGAAACTGTTGAGTTGTTGTTTGTTCACATTGGCCACGGCGAAAGGTGCATTCTTGTCCGCGCGCACGCCTTTGACGACAAACTCCTGCAGCTGTCGGTCCCGAATGGTGTCGATGGGCTCGGCGGCTGATGCTGCGACGGTGCCGGACAGTGCCAGCAGCGTCATGAGCGGTGATTTCATCATTACTGTTGAAAAATAAGAATTAGAGAAAAGGGTCATCCTGTTGTCCCTACGCCGGCATTACCCGGATCAGGTCGAGGGTATGTTCTCAGCCGCGTCAAAAAGGCGCAGCACCCCTAAAGGGCCGTTTGCCCTTCGGCGGCAAAGGTAATAAAAAAAGGAGTAATGGCCAAACAAAAGGCATCTCTTTTGCCGGAAGACCCTTTGGGCAACTGATTGGGCGATGACTTTCCCACATGTCATAGCCGGTCTCGAAGACAAAGGTGCGTCTATGAGACTACCTGTGAGGTTGCAGGAGCTTGTCTTTTGCTCTGCAAAAAGCCATCTCTTGCCTCGCAAAAAGCCGTCTCCTGCAACCTCAATGACCGTTGGTCGTCTCACAAAAGTCTTATCACGTCTATTTGGGCAGCTGATTATGTGCCTTATTTGGAAACTGAAAACGATACTCACGAGGCCGTAGTTAAGATTCTTCCATGATTCATGCTGCGACTGGTGAATGCCGTAGCGGTATAGAAGCTATCTATAAACTGAGGTGGACGAACGGCTCCTTCAACTCTGTTTAAATGGATATTGTTAGAAGTTCAATCGTATATATCAATCCTATAATCGGTGTATATAAGCACTTTTTTGCTTTTTTATACAATATAAAGCTGTTTTGTGCGTTTGTATGGCATAACATAAATAAGATATGTTCTCGAGTCACAATAGTAATTAATAATTTTAGAAAAACTAAGTTTATGAAGAATTTTATTATTATGCTGTTTGCCATCTTTTTCTGCAACGTCTTGATGGCCCAGGAAGTTAAGTTGACATTAAATAACGACGATGTTGTTGAAGGAACAACAGAATCATTGTTTATGTTCGACAGCTACAACGAAATCCGTGTTAATATAGAAAAGACTAAAGAGAAAAAAGATTATGCCTCTACCGATGTCAAGAGTGTGAAGTATTACAGCAAATCTGATAAGGAATGGATTACGTTCGTTCCGCTTATGGCGCAAAAAAGTATGCCAAGCATTTGGAACAAGAATCCAAAGCCTTATAGTAAGCCTGTTTTCATGCAGCCTTTATACGAGGGGAAAAGAGTTGCTGCCTACAAGCACTTTATTACGACCCAGACAAATACCAAAACGGTACAAATAAATGGAAGCGGGTATGTGCTCTACTTTAAGGTAAAAGGGGAAGATGTAGCCAGAGCTTTTTGGATGTCATCTTCTATCGGTGCGAAGGCCTTGCTGAAAATAGTCTTTAAAGATTTCCCTGAGATGAAGTCTATAATAAGCGATCTTGATACTGATCAGTTCTATAAAGATCCGTTGATGATTATCAGAAAGTTTGATGAGGCTAAATAGCTATAAGTAGTCATGGATAGCCATAAGTAGCAATACATTTTCATAATAGTCTATCTTGAAATAGATTACAAGTCTATAATTTATCATTTTTAAGTAGTAATATAAAAGATGCGCGTTAAAAAAATGACAATTGCATTATTTTCTCAATAATGTAAATGTTTTCGGCTTGTTCTCTAAAAACAAATTTGCCTCATGTTTGTCTTGGGTTCATGTAACAAGCAGAGAGATAAAACAAATAAACTATAAAAAAGTGCAAAACAGAAATGTTTTTGCTCTTTTTTTTGTAATTTAGCCCTCAGAAAGAGAAAACAATTTTAAAATGCATTTTAAATGGAACTACGTACCACCTACACCAGAGGAAAGACAGGCAGCTAAGGAATTGGGCGGCAAACTCAATATGAGCCCCATTCTGTCAGGGCTTCTCATCCGTCGTGGCATCACCACGGAGAGTGCGGCCAAGCGCTTTTTCCGTCCGCAGCTCGCCGACCTCATCAATCCGTTCCTGATGAAGGACATGGATGTGGCTGTCGACCGGCTCAATGATGCCATGGGGCGCAAGGAGCGCATCCTCGTCTATGGCGACTACGACGTTGACGGATGCACTGCCGTCGCTTTGGTGTATAAGTTTCTTCAGCAGTTCTATTCCAATATTGACTACTATATCCCTGACCGCTACGATGAAGGGTATGGTGTGAGCAAGAAAGGTATCGACTATGCGAAAGAGACAGGTGTAAAATTGGTTATCATCCTTGACTGTGGCATCAAGGCCCTACAGGGCATCGCCTATGCCAAGAGTCTGGGCATCGACTTCATTATCTGCGACCATCACGTCCCTGACGACGAGATGCCGGCAGCAGTGGCCATCCTCAACCCGAAGCGCCCCGACGACACCTTTCCCTTCAAGGAATTGTGTGGTTGCGGTGTGGGCTTTAAGTTCATGCAGGCCTTCGCCAAGAACAATGGCATACCTTTCTCAAGGCTTATCCCACTGCTCGACTTCTGTGCTGTCAGCATAGCGGCTGACATTGTACCTGTGGTGGAGGAGAACCGCATCTTGGCCTATCATGGCCTAAGGCAGCTCAACCAGAATCCAAGTGTAGGGCTGAAGGCCATCATTGACATCTGCGGGCTCAATGGGCGCGACATCTCGATGAGCGACATCATCTTTAAAATAGGGCCGCGCATCAATGCTTCAGGACGTATGGAGAACGGCAAGGAGAGCGTTGACCTGTTGGTCGAGAAAGATTTTCAGGCTGCTTTGGGCATGGCCCGCCACATTGACGAGTATAATGAGCAGCGCAAGGACATCGACAAGCAGATGACCGATGAGGCCAATCAGATTGTTGCCAAGCTCGACTCGATGAACCATCGCTCCAGCATCGTGCTCTATGATGAGCATTGGAAAAAGGGCGTTATCGGCATTGTGGCCAGCCGTCTGACGGAGATGTATTTCCGGCCGACGGTGGTGCTGACTCGTGAAGGCGATTTTGCCACGGGATCGGCACGCAGTGTGACGGGATTCGATGTCTATTCGGCCATCAAGAGCTGCCGCGACTTGCTCGTCAACTTCGGTGGGCATACTTATGCGGCGGGACTGACGCTGAGATGGAGCGACATCCCGGAGTTCAGAAAGCGCTTCCAGCATTATGTGGAAGAGCATATCGCGCCTGAGCTGACAGAGGCTGCACTCGACATTGATGCCGAGATCGACTTCAAGGACATCAGTAAGAAGCTCCACAACGACCTGAAACGCTTCTCGCCTTTTGGGCCGGGCAATCAGAAGCCTCTGTTCTGCACGCGTGACGTCTACGACTATGGCACGTCGAAGGTCGTCGGACGCGAGCAGGAGCATATCAAGCTCGAACTGGTTGATTCCAAATCGTCGACCGTCGTCAATGGCATTGCCTTCGGTCAGAGTGCCAGTGCACGCTACATCAAGAGCAAACGCAGCTTCGACATAGCCTATCACATCGAGGAGAATGTCTTCAAGCGAAACGCCGTGCAGCTGCAAATAGAGGACATACGTCCCAACGAGGAGGATAAGTAGTAAAGGTGAGCGATTATCTTCGGATATTAAGACAATACTGGGGCTACAGCAGTTTTCGTGGCATTCAGCGTGAGATTATTGAGAGCATCGGTGCAGGACGCGACACGTTGGGCCTCATGCCGACCGGCGGTGGAAAGAGCATCACTTTCCAGGTGCCGGCTTTGGCGCAGGAAGGGGTGTGCATCGTGGTGTCGCCGCTCATTGCATTGATGAAGGATCAGGTGGCACATCTGCGCGAGCGTGGAATTATGGCGTCAGCCGTGTGCTCCGACATGAGTCGTCAGGACATCTTGAAGACACTCGACAACTGTGTGCTCGGTGCCACCAAACTTTTGTATGTCTCTCCTGAGCGCCTTTCTTCCGACCTTTTCCTAAACAAGGTCAGACACATGCAGGTGAGTTTCATCACAGTCGATGAGGCCCACTGCATCAGCCAGTGGGGGTATGATTTCCGGCCGTCCTATCTTCACATCGCCGATCTTCGCAAGGTGCTTGGTGATGTGCCAGTGTTGGCTTTGACGGCCACGGCCACGCCCCGTGTCATCGACGACATACAGGAGCGCTTGATGTTCCGGCAGAAAAACGTGTTCCGCATGAGTTTTGAGCGCAAGAATCTGGCCTATGTCGTGCGCCATACCATGGATAAGGACACACAGCTCGTACACATTCTGCAAAGCGTGCCGGGATCGGCCATTGTATATGCTCGCTCACGCAAGCGCACGAAAAATTTGGCCCGGATGCTTGCCGACCAGCACATTGATGCCACCTTCTTTCATGCCGGTCTGGAGTCGAGCGTCAAGGATGCGCGTCAAACCGAGTGGCAGCAAGGGCAGAAGCGCGTCATCGTTTGCACCAACGCCTTCGGCATGGGCATTGATAAGCCCGATGTACGGCTTGTCGTCCATTATGATTTACCTGATTCCGTCGAGGCTTACTTTCAGGAGGCCGGACGGGCAGGGCGTGACGGCGAGAAGGCTTATGCTGTGCTGCTCTATAATGAGTCTGATGACCGCAAACTGCATAAGCGTGTCGCTTACGCTTTTCCGGAAAAAGAGTATGTCAAGGATGTCTATGACAGCCTTGCCTACTACTATACTATCGCCGAAGGTAGTGGTATGGGATGCACGTTTGAGTTTGATTTGGAGAAGTTCTGCTTCATTTATCGCTATTATCCGCTCGTGGTCGACAGTGCGCTGAAGATTCTTCAGAATGCCGGTTATATTACTTACGAGACCGATCCCGACCATAAGGCACGCTGCATGTTTCTCATTGGCCGTGACGAACTGTATCGCATTGATAACGAGCCTCCCCTTGTGGAGAGTGTCATCACTGCGCTGTTGCGTTCCTACAGCGGCCTTTTCACGGATTATGTTTACATTGAGCTGGGACTTTTGGCCACGAAGTGTGGGCAGACCGAGGATCAGGTCTATCAGGTGTTGCGGTCGCTTACGCAACGTCGCATCATGAATTTCATTCCTCAGCGTAAAAAGCCCTACATCACCTATCTTTGTCCGCGCGAGCTGAGAGAGCACGTCGTGATACCCGAGAGTGTCTATGAACAGCGCAAACAGCAGTTCACTGAACGTATAGAGGCCATGTTGGCTTATGTGCGCAATGATAAGGTATGCCGTAGCCGACAGCTTCTTGCCTATTTTGGTGAGGATGCGCGCCACGACTGCCATCAGTGTGATGTCTGTCTCAGCCATGAGGTGGGCATAAAAGACGAGCAGGTGAGCAAGGCTGAACAAGCCGTCCTTGATCTGCTTGCTGACAAGCAGCGGCATTCCGTGGAAGAGTTGAATCAGATGTTGTTGCCGGATGCTGTTCTCGATGCCGCTCTTGAAACACTCATCAATGAAGAGCGCATACAGACGGACGGCTATTACCTTTATTTATAAAGGGCTTCTTCTGTTTTCCCCGTCCCGGTCTTCATAGTTTTGCAAAGCAGACCTTTGCTCTGACGGTCTCTGTTTCTACATCAGCCTCTCGGTCGCGTTTCGTGATGCGCACGCAGTAGTTTGAAATTGCGGCATCTGCGGACGGCTCTTCTTCCACATAGAAAGAAAGCACGTCGCCTTGATGCGATTCGGCCACATAGGCAATCTCGAAACGGCAGAGACGGTGGTTGCGGTACCATTCCATATCCCAAAGGTCAAGCACGTGTTCGATATATTTCACGCTGTTGATATGTCCGTTGATGTCGACATCATGATAGTAGGTGTCGAGACGGCGCATCAACCGGGCTGCGTCGTCCATCTTTACGCGTGAACTCTTGGCGATGGGGCAGGGCTTGGAGGTTTCCACATAGTCGACGATGAGGCCGTCGTGCAGCTGAAGCAAATCTGTGGGCTGACGCGTGTCTGTGTCTATCATTGCCCAAATGCTGCGACCATAGCCGTAGGTTTGGCTACCGTCGCGGCTGGTCACGGCGAAATTGCGTGACGTGAAATAACGCATCACGCCTTCCACCCATGTCTCGATGCAAAACTGATCATAACTGCGCGGCATCTCAGTCACTTCGATGGCCAGTCTTGACAGCACCCATGTTTTATGGATGGTGTTCAGAAAGTTCATGCCATAGCCGCGGTCATTGGAGTGGAAGTCGGCCGCATTGAGCATGGCGTTGCCAAGATGCCCCATGAACAAATGATTGCTGAAGTCGCAGTGGAACGGTTCAGCCATGAAATCATATTTTCCTACTTTCGGTAACATGATGCAAAGTTAATAAAAAACAGCGGTGAGATGCCTGTCGAAATATATTTTTCACCGCTTTTTCTTTTTTTTCGTTCTGTTTCCATCATTTTCTGGCAACAGGAGGCGTCAGCCAGCTTCGTGTAGATGTCATACGTGTCCCGTGACGTAGTGTTAATCGAGTATCTTTGCCATGTTTTTCATTACCGTCATGAGACTGAAAGAGAGATATTGAAAGCATAATTTCAAAAAAATGAGCAGAAAGTTTGGTGCTTTCATTTTTTCTCTCTACCTTTGCATCGCTTTTCTATTGTGGCTATTTCCACAAAATGCCAGTAGGCTTTTTAAGGAAAGTAGACTTAACAAAAAGTCTCAACGACCAGTTTGGAGAGATGGTAGAGTGGTCGATTACAACGGTCTTGAAAACCGTCGTACCGA
>CAYPJA010000051.1:0-12246 GCA_964411005.1 uncultured Prevotella sp.
CAAGACGCTTCCTCCCGGCTGCATCCTGGAGCAGACACCCGGCACGGGCGAACATGTCAAGTCGGGGCACGTAATCTATGTCACCATCAATGCCACGTCTTCGCCCACTATCACGTTGCCCGATGTAATCGACAACAGCTCGTTGCGCGAGGCGATGGCGAAACTCATGGCCATGGGATTTAAAGTGGCCATGCCGCAGTATATACCTGGCGAGAAAGACTGGGTATACGGCATTCTTGTGCGGGGACGGCATGTCGTGGCCGGTGACAAGATTTCGGTCGACTACTCGCTTGTCATTCAAGTGGGTAATGGCATGCGAGATATGGCCGATTCGGTCGACTACATCGATCCCGTCTATGAGGACGATGATTTCGATGAGGGAGCGGAGGCGGACCCGTTTGAGGAAGTGACGGCTTCACCCGCTGAAGAAAAAAATAAGAAGGAGGACGTCAAGACATCGGACAGCAAACTGACGGCACCAGATGTCGTCATCATCAAGAAATAAATGGAAGAAGACTATTACACAGACATAGATGATATGGACGCGTTGGTGTCCGAAGACGAGGCTGCGAGGGACGGTTTGTCGGCCGACGGACTCCTGTTTGAACATTGGAAAATGGTGGTCGACCAAGGGCAAACGACGGTTCGTATCGACAAGTTTTTGGCTGAGCATATGCAGCATTCCTCGCGTAACCGCATCCAGAATGCAGCTGATGCGGGATGCATCTTCGTCGGTGACAAGCCAGTCAAGTCGAACTACAAGGTGCGCCCGGGTGATGTCATCACCCTTCGTTTGGATCGGCCCAAGCATGATACCACCATTCATGCCGAAGAGATGTCGCTAGATATCGTTTATGAGGACGACCAACTCATGGTGATCAACAAGCCGGCGGGACTTGTCGTGCATCCTGGTGCGGGCAATTTCCACGGCACACTCATCAACGGTGTGGCATGGCATCTGCGCAATCTGAAAACGTTTGACCCCAATGATCCTGCAGTGGGACTTGTGCACCGCATCGACAAAGACACCAGCGGTTTGCTTGTAGTAGCCAAAACGGCGGAGGCCAAGACCTCTCTTGGAAAACAGTTTTTTCATAAGACTACGCACAGGAGCTACGATGCGCTTGTCTGGGCAAATCTCACCGACGACGAGGGAAGGATTGAGGGCAACATCACGCGCGATCCGAAAGACCGCCTCCGTATGACTGTCACCAGTCCCGACTCGGGAATCGGTAAGCCTGCCGTTACCCATTATCGAGTGAAAGAGCGTTTTGGCTATACGACGCTGGTGGAATGCGTGCTGGAAACGGGACGCACCCATCAGATTAGGGCTCACATGAAGCATATAGGTCATCCGCTTTTTGGCGACGAGCGTTATGGTGGAACCGAAATCTTACGTGGTCAGCGTAGTTCTTCCTATAAGGCGTTTGTGCGCAATTGCTTCAAGGTGTGCCCCCGTCAGGCTTTGCATGCGCGGACACTTGGCTTTGTGCATCCTGTGACAGGCAGGCAAATGGACTTCACTTCTGAGTGGCCTGATGATTTTCGGATGCTCATTGGCAAGTGGAGACAATTTATCGGAGGAACCACCCAAAATACATTCGAAATTTAAAACGGACAAGATATGGAAAATTTAAAGAGAAACATTGCCATCGTCTGTGGTGGCGACTCCTCGGAACACGATGTTTCAATGCGTTCTGCGGAGGGACTTTATTCTTTCTTTGACAAGGAAAAATACAATGTCTATATTGCCGATATAAAGGGGCAGGACTGGCGTGTCGATTTGGACGGCCGCACGATTCCCATTGACAAAAACGATTTCTCCTTCGTTCTTGATGGCAAGGCGATAGTCTTTGATTATGCTTATATCACCATACATGGTACGCCGGGCGAGAATGGACTCATGCAAGGCTACTTCGACCTGTTGCATATGCCCTATTCCACGAGTGGAGTGTTGGTTGAGGCCATGACGTTCGACAAGTATGTGCTCAACAATTATTTGCGAGGCTTCGGCGTGAATGTTGCCGATAGCATCCTGCTGCGTCGTGGCGAGAGCTACGACGAGAATGCCGTGGAGAAGCGTTTGGGCATGCCGGTCTTCGTCAAGCCTGCGTCTGATGGTTCCAGCTTCGGTGTGAGCAAGGTGAAGAACGCTGACCAACTGGCTCCGGCATTGCGTGTGGCTTTCATGGAGAGCGACGAGGTGATGATAGAGAGCTATCTCGAAGGTACCGAGATATCCATTGGTTGCTACAAGACGCGTAAGAAGAGCGTGGTTTTCCCGGCTACCGAGGTTGTGACCAAGAATGAGTTTTTCGACTATGATGCCAAGTATAACGGTGACGTGAAGGAGATTACGCCGGCTCGTTTGTCTGCGGAGACAGCCAAGAAGGTGGCCGACGAGACCAGTAGGATTTATGATATTCTCCATTGCAACGGAATAATCCGTATCGACTATATCATCACTAAGGACAAGGATGGAAATGATGTGGTAAACATGTTGGAGGTAAACACCACGCCCGGCATGACGGCCACCAGTTTCATTCCACAGCAGGTACGTGCGGCCGGACTTGACATCAAGGACGTGCTTGCTGATATTGTTGAGAATCAGTTTTAAAACTATGAACATTCCCGAGAAGTTCAAGGACATCCGACCGTTTGAGCCGGAGGAGTTGCCTGCGGTTTATGATCGCCTACTTGCCGACCCGCAGTTTCAGACGGTGCTGAAGGTTATGCTTCCTGATGTACCCTTGGAGGCTGTGGCCGCAAAGATGAGGGCATGCAAAACATGTCTCGACTTTCAGCTGGCTTTCTGCTATGGCATCATTACCCAGCTTATGGCAAAAGCCAGTACAGGATATGAGATGGATGCGGTTCGGATTGATACGGCGCGTCGTTACACGTTCGTGAGCAATCACCGCGACATCGTGCTCGACTCGGCGTTGCTTGATAAACTGCTTGTCGACGCAGGCTTCAAGACCACTTGTGAGATTGCCATTGGCGACAACTTGCTCTCGTTGCCGTGGGTGAAAGACCTCGTGCGCGTCAACAAGAGCTTCATCGTCAAACGCGGACTGCCTATGCGGGAGATGTTGGTAGCCAGTCGTACGCTCTCTGAATACATGCACTTCGTGATTAATGAGAAGCACGACAATATTTGGATAGCCCAGAGAGCCGGACGGGCGAAGGATTCGGATGACCGTACTTCTGATGGTGTGCTCAAGATGATGACCATGGGCGGTGAAGGCTCTGTCATCGACCGCTTCCGCGACTTGCACATTGTACCACTGTCTATCAGTTATGAGTATGATCCATGTGATTTTCTCAAGGCCAAGGAGTTTCAGCAGAGGCGTGATGAGAGTGGATGGAAGAAAGGTCCGACCGATGACATTGTGTCGATGAAGACGGGTATTATGGGCTTTAAAGGTCATGTGCACTATCATTGCGCACCTTGCATCGACGAGTGGTTGTCGACCATCGACCCATTGACGCCGAAAGCCGATGTCTACAAGCTTGTTGCCGCGCATATTGATCGTGAGATTCATGCTAACTACCGGCTTTATCCGTCCAATTATGTGGCTCTCGACTTGCTTCACGGCACGACGAATCATGCTGGTTTCTATACGAAAGAGCAACAAGAGGCCTTCAAGCATTACCTGAATGGGCAGCTTGCCAAGATAGACCTGCCCAACAAGGACGAGTCTTATCTGCGTGAGCGTATGCTGACGATGTATGCTAATCCGGCTGTCAATTATTTGAAAGTTAAAGGTTGAATCTGCTATGCGTAAGTATTTGCTCCTTGCTGCCGCCCTGCTGATGCTCGTCTCGTGTGAGAACGAGAGCTATGACAGCGGCGACACACGCCTGAGCTACTTGCGAGCAGACTTCGGAATGGTGCATGTTGCACGGTCAGGCCAGGTTGACTTTGCCGTCACCGATGACGGTGACCGTCTTTCTTTCGTGCCGGAGGCGACGGTCTCTTGGGCTGGAAAGGCTGACTCAGTCTATCGTGCCCTCATCTATTATAAAAAGGTGAATGAATATGCGCAGGCTGAAGCTATGCAACAAGTGTTGGTGGCGAGTCTGTATCGTGCGGCCGACGTGCGCCTTCCGCTCACTGACCCACTTGTCTTCGAGAGCGCGTGGGTAGGTGGAGGATACTTAAATGTCGGTTTTTCCCTCAAGACGGGTGAGAATGGAAACGGCAAGGCACAGTCCATTGGTTTTATGTGCGATTCGACAATCGTCACGCCAACAGACACTACGGTCTATATCACCATGCTTCATGGCCAGAATGGGGTGCCCGAATATTACAGCAGTCGGGGCTATGTGAGTGTCTCCTTGCCTGCGGGAGCTCACTGCGTGCTGCGGGTCAACACCTACAAGGGTTGGGTAGAAAAGAGAATCGATTGAATGAATAGCAAAGAAAAGGGATGTCACCGCTTGTATGGAGACATCCCTTTTCTTTTTTGATGGTGTTTGTCCGTTCGTATTTGCAGAACGGGAAGATGCATTTGCCTGTGCTTTTGTACCTATTTCAACAGTTTTTTGCTCAGTTTGTCGAGCATATCGGTGGTCATGTCGGCCAAGTCGTACTTGGGTTTCCAATCCCATTCGTTGCGGGCACAGGTGTCGTCAAGCTTGTCAGGCCAACTGTTGGCAATGCCTTGCTTGAGCGGATCAACGTTGTAGACCATCTTGAAGTCGGGCTTGTATTTCTTGATCTCCGCATAGACTGTCTCGGGTGCAAAGCTCATGGCGGCTATATTGAAGCCGTTGCGGTGCACGAGGCGCGACGGGTCGGCTTCCATCAGTGAGATGGCTCCATGGAGCGCGTCGGGCATGTACATCATGTCCATGAGTGTACCTTCTGCGATGGGGCACACAAATTCTTCACCACGCACGGCTGCATAGTAGATGTCGACAGCATAGTCGGTGGTGCCGCCGCCCGGAGGAGTGACATACGAGATAAGGCCGGGGAAGCGTACGGAACGTGTGTCGGTGCCATACTTCTTGAAAAACCAGTCGCTGAGCAATTCAGTGGTTACTTTGCTCACACCATAGATGGTTGTAGGACGTTGAATGGTATCCTGTGGGGTGAGCATGTGAGGTGTGGATGCGCCGAAGGAACCGATGCTGCTGGGCGTGAAAACCTGACAGTTATTCTCGTGGGCCACTTCCAAAATGTTCCACAGACCGTCGATTCCAATCTTCCAAGCCAGGCGTGGCTTGTTCTCTGCTACCACAGAAAGCAGGGCGGCCAGATTGTAGATAGCGTCGATGTTGTATTTCTTCACGACGTTGGCAATCATCTCGCCGTCGGTGACGTCGGCCAGTTCGGCCGGTCCCGATTCGAGCAGTTCGCCTTGGGGCTCAGCCCCTTTGATGTACCCGGCCACGACGTGACTGTTGCCGTAGCGTTTACGCAGCTCTTGTGTGAGCTCCGAACCAATCTGTCCGGTAGAGCCAATGACAAGAATATTCTTCATTTTGCTTGCTAGTAATGTTGAGGTTTTTACTTTCGAAACGCAAAGTAACTGCTTTTTCTACGAATAAGGGAACATGAAATATTAAACTTACTTAATTTTTTAGTTTCTTTACAAAAATAGCCTTTGTTGTTTCTGATAGTCTCGAAAATTATTGGTTACCTTTGTACCTGTAAACCATAACAAACTAAACTAAACGAAGAAAACATGTACGGTAAAATCAAAGAACATCTGAGCGAGACACTCGCGGGCTTGAAGACCGCAGGGCTTTACAAGGAAGAACGAATCATTGAAAGTCCTCAGGGGGCCGCCATTCAAGTGAAGGGCAAGGAAGTGCTCAACTTCTGTGCCAACAACTATCTGGGTCTTGCTAACGATTCGCGCCTTATTCAGGCATCCAAGAACATGATGGATCGTCGTGGCTACGGCATGGCCTCTGTGCGCTTCATTTGTGGAACCATGGACATCCACAAGCAGCTTGAGGCCGCCATCAGCGATTATTTCCACACAGAGGACACCATTCTCTATGCAGCGTGCTTCGACGCCAACGGTGGCTTGTTTGGCTCCTTCCTTACCGATGAGGACGCCATCATCTCCGACGCACTCAATCATGCCAGTATCATCGACGGTGTGCGCCTCTGCAAGGCCAAACGTTACCGTTATAAAAACGCTGATATGGACGATTTGGAGCGTTGTCTCAAGGAGGCGCAGGCACAGCGTTACCGCATTATCAGCACGGATGGTGTGTTCTCGATGGATGGCAATGTCGCCCCGATGGACAAGATTTGTGATCTGGCCGAGAAATACGATGCATTGGTGATGGTTGATGAGAGTCATTCGGCTGGTGTTGTCGGCAAGACGGGCCACGGTGTGAGCGAGCTCACTGATACCTATGGCCGTGTGGATGTCTACACGGGCACACTGGGCAAGGCCTTTGGCGGTGCTCTTGGCGGATTCACCACGGGTCGCAAGGAAATCATCGACATGCTGCGTCAGAGCTCACGTCCTTACTTGTTCTCCAACTCGTTGGCGCCAGGCATTATCGGTGCAAGTCTGGAGGTGTTTAAGATCTTGAAGGAAGACAATTCGTTGCACGACAAACTCGTAGAGAACGTCGACTACTTCCGTGACAAGATGATGGCTGAGGGCTTCGACATCAAGCCCACTCAGAGTGCCATTTGCGCGGTGATGGTCTATGATGCGCCGCTGGCCGTGAAGTTTGCCGACCGTATGCTCGAAGAAGGCATCTATGTCACAGGCTTCTGCTATCCTGTTGTGCCGAAGGGCGAGGCCCGCATCCGTGTGCAGCTCAGTGCAGCCCACACGCGTGAACAGCTCGACCGTTGCATCGCTGCATTCATCAAGGTGGGCAAGGATCTTGGTCTGCTGAAAGGCTGATTGGAGGCTATTGCAAAACAAAAAAAGGAGGCCACGATGGGCCTCCTTTTTTGTTTTTCCTGTTTGTAAAGCCTTTCCTACAGACTTTCCAAGATGCGTTTCAGTACAACTTCGGCCGAAATCTCGCGGTTGGCAGCCTCTGGAATGACGAGCGAGTGGTCGCCCTCAATGACATCGTCGGTGACGATGAGGCCACGGCGCACGGGCAGGCAGTGCATGAAATAGCCGTCATTGGTCCATCCCATGTGCTCGTTGTCGATGGTCCATGAAGGGTCTTGACTCAATATCTTGCCATAGTCGGCGAGTTGGGTCACGCCTGGGCAACTCCAGTTTTTTGCATAGACGAAGTCAGCCCCTTTCAAGGCTTTGTGCTGGTCATATTCGATGGTGGCTTTCCCCGAGAATTTCGGGTCTAGCTCATAGCCTTCCGGATGCGTGATGACGAAGTCGACATCGGCGGCATTCATCCATTGAGCGAACGAGTTAGGCACGGCTTGTGGCAGGCTTTTGCAGTGGGGGGCCCAGGTGAGCACCACTTTCGGGCGGCCTTGCCGTGGTCTGCCGATACAGACTGGCTTGCCGAGACCGTTGAGAAGTTGCTCGCCACGCCATACCTGATCGATGGTGATGAGGTCGGCGAAAGCTTGCAGCGGATGCACGGTGGCTGTCTCCATGGCGAAGACAGGGCGTCCGCTGTATTTCACAAACTGATTGACGATGGTCTCGGCATAGTCGTAATCGCAGTCGCTGAGTCCTGCAAACGAGCGCACGCCGATAACGTCGCAGTAGCAACTCATCACGGGAATGGCCTCCAGCAGGTGTTCACTCTTGTCACCGTTCATGATGACGCCACGTTCGGTTTCCAGTTTCCAGGCACCGGCGTTTACGTCGAGCACAATGACGTTCATGCCGAGGTTCATGGCCGCTTTTTGTGTAGACAGGCGGGTGCGCAGCGAGTTGTTGAAGAAAATCATGAGTAGCGTCTTGTTCTTGCCCAACTGCTGATAGCCGAATCTGTTGGCCCTGACCTCACGCGCTTCAGCGAGGGCCTTGTCCAGTGGTCCTATGTCTTGTACGTTGAAGAATGTATTCATGTTATTTTCTCTTTTTTCCTGTTCTGTTCTCATTTGTTCTTGTCCCGCTGTCTGATTTCCACCCGTCGTATCTTTCCGCTAATGGTTTTGGGCAATTCGTCGACAAACTCGATGACACGTGGATACTTGTAGGGTGCGGTCTCGTGTTTGACGTGTTGCTGCAATTCCTTAACGAGGGTTTCGCCCGCCTGATCTTTATATTCTCTGCCCAACACGATTGTAGCTTTGACCAGCATGCCGCGCACTTTGTCGGGCACACCGGTGACGGCACATTCTACGACGGCGGGATGTGTCATGAGTGCCGACTCCACCTCGAATGGGCCGATGCGATAGCCTGAACTCTTGATGACATCGTCGGCACGGCCCACAAACCAATAGTAGCCGTCCTGATCGCACCAGGCCAAATCGCCAGTGTGATAGAGACCATCGTGCCAGGCTTCACGTGTGAGTTTCTCGTCGCGGTAGTAGCCTTTGAAAAGGCCGATGGGCTTGCCGTTGCCGGTATAGATGCAGATTTCTCCCTTCTCGCCGTCCTCGCACGGCGTACCGTCGGGCTTGAGCAGGCGCACGTCATATTGCGGGTTGGGCTTGCCCATGCTGCCGGGTTTGGGCGTCATCCAGGGGAACGTGCCGAGTGTCATGGTGGTCTCAGTCTGTCCGAATCCCTCCATCATGCGGATGCCTGTAAGCTCATAGAATTTCTTGTAGACGGCAGGCTCCAGTGCCTCGCCGGCGGTGGTACAGTATCTGAGTGTACTTAGGTCATACTTGGAGAAGTCTTCCTGAATCATGAAACGATAGATGGTGGGAGGTGCGCAGAACGACGTGACGTGGTATTTGGCCATGACGGTCATGATTTTCTCCGCGGTGAACTTTTCGTGATCAAAAACGAAGACGGTGGATCCGGCAAACCATTGGCCATAGAGCTTGCCCCATACGGCCTTGCCCCAACCCGTGTCGGCTACGGTGAGGTGGATGCTGTGTTCGTCGAGATTGTGCCAGAATACGCCTGTCGTCAAGTGTCCGAGGGCGTAGAGATAGTCATGGGCTACCATTTTGGGCTCGCCACTGGTGCCACTGGTGAAGTACATGAGCATTGTGTCTTCGTTGGTGTTGACATGCTCAGGGCGGTGGAAGGCAGGAGCGTTCGGCCATTCCTTATGCCAGTCGTGGAAGCCTTTGGGTACAGGGTGTCCTGCCTGCGCCATCGAGTTGACGGCGATGAGTGTGCGCACGGTGGGACTTTCGTCCATGGCTTCGGTGATTTGGGTGGTCACATATTCGTCGTTGGCGCAGACGATGGCCTTGATACTGGCGCGGTTGTTGCGGTAGGCGATGTCTTTGGCCGTCAGCATGTGGGTGGCGGGAATGGCTACGGCACCGAGCTTGCACAGGGCGAGCATCGAAAGCCACCACTGATAGTGGCGCTTCAAGATGAGCATCACCTTGTCGTCGTGACCGATGCCGAGACTCTGGAAGTAAGCCGCTGTACGGTCGGTTTGTTCCTTGAGGTCGGCGAAAGTGGCTCGCACCTCCTCGCCTCGATCGCTCGTCCACAGCAGTGCCGGTTTGTCGGGAGCCTCAGCGGCCCAGGCGTCCATCACGTCGTAGGCGAAGTTGAACTCTTCGGGTATCTTGAATTGCAGATGCTCTTTAAAGTCTTCCTCTGAAGAGAAGTGCGTCTGCATGAGAAATCTTTCTATCATCACTGAAAACAATATTTTTGAAGATTCTATTACCTTGTATATTATAGTCTCTTATATCACGAAGCAGAGAAACTTGCAGGGTGTCTCGCCGATGGCTCGCATGCAGTGTCGGTTGCAGGAGTCGAAATAAATGCTGTCGCCAGGTTGCAAAGTGAGCACCTTATCTCCGATGGTTATTTCGAGCTCGCCTTCCAGTACGTAGTCGAACTCCTGGCCTTCGTGCGAGTTCTTCGAATGGTTCTTCTCACCGGGTAGAGGGTCGACGGTGACCAGGAAAGGATCGACTTTTCGGCCGCGGAATCCTGCGGCGAGGCTCTGATACTTGTAGTCCTTGCGGCGGTCGACGCTGAGTCCCTGGTTCTTGCGTGTGACGAAGTAGGCACTCATGCGCGGCTCCTCGCCGAAGAGCAGCACGTCGAGATCGATGCCATAGCGTTTGGCTATCTTGGCGAGACGGTAGACGGATGGGTCGGCCTCGCCGCTCTCCATCTTCAGGTAGTGTTCTAGTGGCACTTCACAGAGGTCGGCAACTTCCTGGGCGGGAATGTCGAGCACCTCGCGCAGTCCTTTCAGACGCTGTCCTATTTGCTTGATAGTTTCTACTTCCATATATCTTCTAAAACTTATATATTGTATTTAACTGTAGGCAAAAGTACACTTTTTCTTTCATATTAAAGAATAAACCGCCATCTTTTTGTTAAAGACGCGTATATGGCCGTGTAAAAGACAACGACGCACCATGCGGATACAGATTGGCATAGCGCGTCGTAGACAGAATGACGGGGACTTGCTCAGAACGTGTCGAGCACACGCTTAAAGCGGTCTATGAAGTCGTCGGCCTCGGCCTTGGTGAGAATCAGCGGAGGCAGGATGCGTAGGATGTTGGTAGATGCGCAGCCGGTGAAGACATGCTCGTCATGGATGAGCCGTGTGCGCACGTCCTTTTGAGGCAGGTCCATCACTACGCCAATCATGAGTCCGCGTCCTTTCACCTCCAGAATGTGGGTGTTCTGCTGTTGCAAGTCGTGCAACTGGTCAATGAGATACTGTCCTATCTCATGGGCGTTGTCGACGAGGCGTTCTTGTTCGAAGGCATCGAGCACGGCCAACGCGGCCGTACAGGCAAGATGGTTGCCACCGAATGTGGTGCCGAGTTGGCCGTAGACGGGCTCGAAGTCGGGGGCGATGAGCACGCCCCCCATGGGAAAACCGTTGCCGATGCCCTTGGCTACGCTGATGAGCGAGGGACGTATGCCGAGCCACTGATGGGCGAAGAATTTGCCACTGCGTCCGTAGCCACACTGTATCTCATCGCACACGAGCACGGTGCCGTGCTCATGGCAGAGCCGTTCCAAACCTTGTGCAAATTCCGGCGTTGCCATGTTGACGCCGCCTACTCCCTGTATGCACTCGATGATGCAGGCGCTGACGTCGTCTTTGCTGAGTTCGCGTTCCCAGGCTGTGAGGTCGTTGAGTGGCAGGAAGGTCACGTGTCCGTTCTGATTAATGGGAGCGGTGATTTTCGGATTGTCGGTAGCCTCGACGGCAAGCGACGTGCGGCCGTGGAAAGCCTTGGCGGCAGCCAGCACGCGTGTGCGTCCAGTCTTGAAGGAGGCCAGCTTGAGACAGTTTTCGTTGGCCTCTGCGCCACTGTTGACGAGGAAGAGTTGATAGTCGTCGTAGCCGCTGATGCGCCCCAGACGGTCGGCTAGTTGTTGCTGGAGCTTGTTGACGACCGAGTTTGAATAGAATCCAAGCTCGTGGAGCTGTCGTGTCAGCAGGTCGACATAGTGAGGATGACAGTGGCCGATGCTGATGACTGCATGACCGCCATAAAGGTCGAGATACTCCTGTCCCTTGTCGTCCCAGACTTTGCAGCCACATCCTTTGACGATATTGATGTCGTAGAGGGGATATACGTCGAATAGTTTCATTGTTTCAATCAAGATGGATAAAAAAAGTTGTTGAGTGTCAGAAAGCGATGGCCTTCAGTCGCAGTCCTGCCGTCTCGTCGATGCCGAACAGGAGGTTCATGTTCTGCACTGCCTGTCCGACAGCACCTTTGAGCAGGTTGTCAATGACAGAAGTGACAAGCAATTTGTCACCGATTTTTTCGCAGTGGATGAGACACTTGTTGGTGCCCACTACCTGTTTGAGGTCGAGCGGCTTGTCGACAAAGTGGGTGAAGGCTGCGTCGTTGTAGAAACTGCGGTAGCCGTCGGCAATCTCCTCCAAAGGGGCGTCGGTCTTGACGACAGACGTAGCGAAGATCCCCCGTGCGAAATCGCCACGGTAGGGGATGAAGTCGATGGCTGCATCAAGCTGTCCCTGCACTTGCCGCAGGCTCTGTCTGATTTCAGGCACGTGCTGGTGAGTGAAGGCCTTATAGACGCTCATGTTGCCGCTGCGCCAAGAGAAGTGGGTCGTCGGCGATGGTTTCTGTCCGGCACCAGTCGACCCGGTGATGGCGTTGACGCTCACGTCCTTGTCGATGAGGTGCATCTGTGCGGCGGGCAGCAAGGCAAGCTGAATGCAGGTGGCAAAGCAGCCTGGGTTGGCGAT
>CAYPJA010000052.1:0-11796 GCA_964411005.1 uncultured Prevotella sp.
GCAGCGGGACTGCCGCCTCGTCCGCTACTTCCCTTCGGAGGCACTCAGCGAGCCTCTCTTCAGACTTTGGCATGCATGGTGGAGATGGAGATATAACTGAAAAATGACTAATCAGGTACTATCATGAAGTCTGGCAGAATACACGAAATATGAAGCCCTAAGACCGCAAACAGGTTGCATACGAGTTGCGTCTGAAAGGCTGTCACATTGGCAGCATCTACCCCTACGCTTACGTTAAAACATGACTACTTCGTCTCGCAAAGACACAAAGGACGCAAAGTGGCTTGCCACGGACGCACACAGACAGAAAGGTCCTCCCCCTTCTGTCATCTCACTTGGCCGTGCTCTTACTACTTCGTTTCTCGCGGTGATAGCTGCGGTAGCTGTCGAGAGGAATCTCTATATCAGGCTCTGCGAGCATGGTATCGTGGGGCAATCGGAACTTCAGATAACGGATGTTGAGTCCACGGTCTATCCACATCTGCTCGTAGTGGGTATGAATAGAGAGTATCTCGCGCGTGGCTGAATCGATGCTTGAATCACGATAGAGGTCGGTTGTACGGAAGAGCAGAGGCAGACGGTTGGCCTCAACCATGGCGTCGGTGTAGGTGAAGAGGAAGTTGGAATCGGTCTTCAAGTGTACGATGCCTCCGTCGACGAGGAAGCGGCGGTAACGCTCCATGAAGTAGGTGGACGTGAGACGCTTGCGTGGATTTTTCATCTGCGGGTCGGAGAAGGTAAGCCAAATTTCCTCCACCTCACCGGGACAGAAAAAGCGATCGATGATCTCAATGTTGGTGCGCAGGAAAGCCACGTTGGGCAACTGCTCCTGCAAGGCCTCGCGGGCTCCAGTGTACATGCGGGCACCTTTGATGTCGACTCCGATGAAATTGACATCGGGCATAAGACGTGCCAACCCCACCGTGTACTCGCCGCGACCGCACCCCAGCTCCAGTACGATGGGATTCTGGTTATGGAAATATTGGTCGCGCCAATGGCCACGCATGTCGAATGGCTCATTACTGATGACGGAATAAGGATATTGGAAGACGTTGGGAAATGTCTCCATCTCTGCAAACTTCTGTAGTTTTCCTTTACTCATAGATTCTGATACCAGTTTACGAATGATAAATCACTGAAGAATTACCAATTACATATTATGAGATGGATTAAATTGCAAGTCGTAATATGTAATTGGTAATTCATTTTTTTATCCGATGATGACGGTGTTCCAACCATGACGGTCTTCGAGCTTACCATACTGTATGCCACGCAGGGTATGGTAGAGTTTCGTCGACCACGGACCGGGCTCCTCACCGAAGACATAGTGTGCGCCGGTGTCGAGGTCATCAAGCTCTGAAATGGGCGAGATGACGGCAGCGGTGCCACAGGCTCCTGCCTCCTCGAAGGTGGGCAGTTCATCAACGGGTATGGGACGCCTTTCCACTTTCATGCCGAGGTCTTCGGCTATCTGCATGAGACTCTTGTTGGTGATGCTCGGCAAGATAGACGTAGAACGTGGCGTGACATAGGTGTTATTCTTGATGCCAAAGAAGTTGGCGGCTCCGCATTCATCGACATATTTCTTCTCCTTCGAGTCAAGATAGAATTCGGATCCGTAGCCTTGTGCGGCGGCGAAGGAATGGGCCTTCATGGAAGCCGCATAGTTGCCTCCCACTTTGAAGGCACCCGTACCTAAAGGCGCGGCGCGGTCGAAGCCATGAACGATGGCATACTTGTTGCTTTGGAACCCGCCCTTGAAATAAGGACCAACGGGGGTAACGAAGATGAGGAACAGATAGTCGGCGGCTGGATGGACTCCCACCTGCGGCGTGATGCCAACGAGCAGAGGCCGTATGTAGAGTGTGGCACCGCTCTCATAGGGCGGTATGTAATCTTGGTTCAGGCGCACCACCTTGCACACCATCTCCTTGAACAGTTCCGTAGGCACCTGAGGCATGACTATGCCGTCGCAGGTGGCCTGCAGACGCCGGGCGTTCTCCTCTATGCGGAAAGCACGCACCTTGCCATCGGGACAACGGCAAGCCTTCATGCCCTCAAAGGCCTCCTGCCCATAGTGGAGACAGGTGGCGGCCATGTGCATATGGATATACTCGTCGGAGCATACTTCTATCTCGCCCCATTTGCCGTTATGGTAATAGCAGCGCACGTTGTAGTCGGTCGGCATGTAGCCAAACGTGAGACTCGACCAGTCTATATTCTTCATAACTTTTGGGTTTTGTGTTGGTTCGAATTTCGACCGCAAAAGTACGAATAATTTATTTCGTGTCCAACGTTTTCATCTGGAAATGCGTGCAGAAGGCGAGAAAAAGTTATTTTTCGGCCAATATTTTCTTGATTTCCTCATCAGTTTTAGTCAAACGATCCCGACACAACTTGATAAGCCGTTGTGCGGTTTTCAGGTTTTTCGACAATTCATCGATGTCAAGTTCCCCTGCTTCCATTTTCTCTACGATTTGTTCGAGCTGATGCACAGCGTCTTCGTATCTCATTGTTTCTTTCATTGTTTTTGATTAACGATTGATTTCACTTTTCCGTTCTCCAGCAGTGTTACGATCTCATCGCCGTCCCGGAGATATTCCGCGCTACGCACTGCCCGTCCATGCAACAGCGTGATGCTGTAGCCCCGGTGTAGCAACAACATGGGATCCAGGGCCTCGACACGGGTGGCCAACAGGTCAATGCGATGGCATTCGGCAGTCAGTCGGCGGTTGGCCTGGGGCAAGAGTCCGGCGGCCAACATCAGAAGGCGATGCCGCCGTTCGTCCAAATGCTGCCGCGCATCTTGTGCCAGCTGCTGATAGAGGCGGTCGAGGCGGGATTCCTGACGTGAACGCACGAGCGAGAACAACACCGGTATCTGTCCAGCCGCACGCTCCAAGCGCATCTGCTCCAGCTGCATGTGCTGCCGTACCCGGTCGACGACGGCCTGTTGCAAACGGTCGACGTGTTCCCATACCGCCACCAGCCGCTCAACGAGGAAGGCGGCAGCGGCCGTCGGTGTCTTCACCCGCGTATGAGACACCATGTCGAGCACGCTCTCATCGCGATCATGGCCGATACCGGTGATGACAGGCAAGGGGAAGTTGGCCACATTCTCGGCCAGAAGAAGCGTGTCGAAACCACTCATGTCGGCCGTGGCTCCACCACCCCGGATGATGACCACCACATCAAAGTCATCGGCATGCGCGTTGATGGCATCGAGGGCGGCAATGACCGTCGGCTCCACCTGCTCACCCTGCATGACAGCGGGAAACAAAGTGGGCATGAACCGCAGTCCGTAGTCGTTCTGCTCCAACTGTCGGCAAAAGTCACCATAACCGGCGGCGTTCTCACTGGATATGACGGCGACGCGCTGACAGAACATCGGAAGACACAACTCTTTCTGCAAGTCAAACACACCTTCTTCCTTCAGCCGGGCAACTATCTCCATGCGCTTGCGCGCCATGTCACCCATTGTGAAGGCAGGATCGATATCAACAACAATCCATGAGAAGCCATAGGCCTCATGAAAGTTGGCTTTCACACGCAGCAAAACTTTCAGACCTGCGTGGAGGGGCTGCCCCGTGATGCGCTCAAACTTGGGTCGGAGCCGCTGCCACGTGGAGGCCCAACACCGGGCCGACGCCCTGGCCACAGGCGTATTCGAGAAAGCGTCTTTCTGGATGAGTTCCATATAGCAATGTCCTCTCACCTCCCGAACCTCAGACATCTCTGCCTCTACCCAATAGGCCTGGTCAAACGCCATCTCAATAGTTTGTCTGACCAGACCGTTAAGTTCATACAGCGTGAGCGACTGTTTTTCCATACACCTTATTATTATGCTGATTAGGGGTGCAAATTTAGTGCAAATCAAAGACAATGCAAAGGGAAAAGGCATTTATTTTTCCATCGGTCTACCAACGGACCCGATGGAAAAGGGTGTGTTTTGTTTGATACTTCGAAATAATTTCGTACTTTTGCAAAAAAGATTAGTCATGCCAACAGATAACAAGCAGGCCACGCTTGCCTTGGGAACCGAACCTGTAGGACGACTGCTGTGGCAATATGCCCTGCCGGCCATCATCGCCATGACGGCATCATCGCTCTACAACATCATAGACCGCATCTTCATTGGACAGGTGGTGGGAGCCGAGGCTATTGCCGGACTGGCCATCACCTTCCCCTTCATGAACCTCACAGGAGCCTTCGGTGCCGCCGTCGGCGTGGGGGGCTCGACGGCCATCTCGGTGAAACTGGGACAGAAGGACTATGCCGCCGCCGAAAACATTTTGGGCAACAACGTCACGCTCAATCTGCTCATCGGCGTGGGACTCACCGTGGTTTGTCTACTCTTCCTCGATCCCATCCTCCGCTTTTTTGGCGCCAGCGATGCCACCCTACCCTATGCACGCGACTTCATGCAAGTCATCCTGGCTGGCAACGTCGTCACTCATATGTATTTCGGCATGAACGCCGTGCTCCGCGCTGCCTCCAAACCACGGCAGGCCATGGCGGCCACCATCTTTACCGTGGTGATGAACATTATGCTCGATGTCGTCTTTATCATCTGGTGGGGATGGGGCATACGCGGTGCCGCCACCGCCACCGTCATCTCACAGACGCTCGCCCTCTGCTGGCAACTACACCTCTTCAGCGACAAGCGACAGCTGCTACACCTCAAACGTGGCATCTACAGGCTGAAGGCTGAGCTCGTGCGCAACATCATCGCCATTGGCATCTCTCCTTTTCTGATGAACGTATGCGCCTGCATCATCGTCATCTTCGTCAACAATCAGCTCGTACGCTTCGGCGGCGACATGGCCGTGGGTGCCTACGGTATCTCAAACGCCGTGGCCACCGTGTTCGCCATGTTTGTCATGGGCCTCAACCAGGGCATGCAGCCCATCGCCGGCTACAACTACGGCGCGCAGCGCATTGACCGTCTTATGCACGTACTGCGACTGGCTATCATTGCCGCCACATGCATCATGACATTCGGATGGATGGTTGCCATGTTCTTCCCACAGTATATCGCACGACTGTTTACCCACGACGCCGGGCTCATCGGCATGTCGGTCGTCGCCATCCGCTTCAACATGCTCGTCTTCCCCATCATAGGCTTCCAAATGGTTGTAACCAATTTCTTCCAGTGCATCGGCAAGGTGCGCGTCAGCATCCTGCTCTCGCTCTCACGACAGCTTCTCCTGCTGCTGCCCTTACTGGCCATACTACCGATGTTCTGGGAGCTCA
Source organism: uncultured Prevotella sp. (assembly GCA_964411005.1). Taxonomy (GTDB): domain Bacteria; phylum Bacteroidota; class Bacteroidia; order Bacteroidales; family Bacteroidaceae; genus Prevotella. The sequence goes on from CAYPJA010000052.1 coordinate 5,254, forward strand.
CGGGTGTGTGGGCAGCCCTGCCGTCATCCGACTTCCTTTCGGCGGTACTCGCCTTTGCCGTCATAACCGTCTACATGCGCAAGTTCCGTCGTCAGACCAGCCTGTCGGAAGAGAAGACGGAGAGCATGACAGAATAAAGAATAACTATTTTCTCAGAACCATAAACAAAAACCATATATGCAACAGCAAATCATCATCAACATAGGCCGACAGATAGGTTCGGGCGGACGCATCATCGCCCGCCAACTGGCCACCGACTTCGACTGCAACTTATACGACAAGGAGATTCTCAACCTGGCAGCCAAAGAGAGTGGATTCTCTGAGAAGTTCTTCGAGCAGAACGATGAGCAAAAAGGCTTCTTCCGTTCGCTCTTCCACGTGCACCTGCCTTTCATCGGCGAGAACAACTACTACAGCAACTCGTTCTCTCAGGAAAGTCTCTATAAATTTCAAAGCGACGCCATCCTCACCGCCGCAAAGGCAGGCAACTGTGTCTTCGTAGGTCGCACGGCCGACTACATCCTACGCGATATGAAGAACACGGTTAGCGTCTTCATCACCGCCAACATTGACCAGCGCATACAGCGCGTTTGCAAGCGATACGGACTCAGCCGCACCGATGCCCGCAAGTATATCCGCGAACACGAGAACGAGCGTGCGTCCTACTATAATTACTACACGGGCAAGAAGTGGGGGGCTGCCGAAAGCTACGATCTCTGCATCGACTCCAGCCTGCTCGGCATCGAAGAGACCGAACGCTTTATCGCACGTTTTATCCGCGCACGTTTCGATATGGAGGAGAAAGCATGACGAAAGTAGGTATCATCAGCGACACTCACGGCTACTGGGACGAGAAGTATACGACTTACCTCAACGAATGTGACGAGATTTGGCATGCTGGCGACATCGGGTCTGTGGAGCTGGCCGACCGCTTCGAGAATATGGGGCCACACTTCCGTGCCGTCTACGGCAACTGCGACGGATACGAACTGCGCGCCCGCTACCGGGAAACATTGCGTTTTCGGTGCGAGGAGATTGATGTCTTGATGAAACACATTGGCGGTTACCCCGGACATTATGATTCCTCCATAGTCCGGCAGATAAGCCTCTCGCCGCCCGGACTCTTCATCTCCGGGCACTCGCACATCCTGAAAATCATGCCCGACAAAACGCTGAATCTCCTCCATATCAACCCAGGAGCAGCCGGCATCATGGGATGGCAGAAAGAGCGCACGCTGGTTAGGCTGACCATTGAAGGAAGTCGGTTTACCGACTGCGAGGTAATCACATTAGGAAGCAATCATTCAAGACTATAAAGTTAAAACATTCAATATCATCAGAATATGAAGAAAATCATGCTGCTCGGCTCTGGCGAGCTGGGCAAGGAATTCACCATTGCCGCCAAACGCGCGGGCCAGTATGTCATAGCATGTGACAAATACGACAACGCACCCGCCATGCAAGTGGCTGACGAACGCGAGGTGTTCAGCATGCTTGACGGCAACGCGCTCACCAGTGCCGTAGAGAAGCACCGCCCCGACATCATCGTGCCAGAGATAGAGGCCATCCGCACCGAACGCCTCCTCGACTTTGAGAAAGCCGGCATACAAGTGGTACCATCGGCCCGTGCCGTCAACTACACCATGAACCGGCGAGCCATCCGCGACTTAGCTTCACGAGAGCTTCATCTCAGAACAGCTAAATACTTCTACGCCAAGACTTTCGATGAATTTAAGCACGCGGCTGACGAAATTGGATACCCCTGTGTTGTCAAGCCGCTCATGTCATCAAGCGGACACGGGCAGAGCTACGTCCACAACGACGACGAACTGCGCGAAGCCTTCCACGAGGCCATGGAGGAGGGACGTGGTGATGTGCATGAAGTCATCATCGAAGAGTTCATCGACTTCCAGTCTGAGTTCACCCTGCTCACCGTCACCCAGAAGAACGGACCCACCCTCTTCTGCCCACCCATCGGGCACGTACAGAAAGGCGGTGACTACCGCGAAAGCTGGATGCCTTACGCCATCAGTGAAGAAGCTCTCAACGCCGCCAAGCACATGGCGACTGAAGTGACTAAAGCCCTAACAGGCTACGGCCTTTGGGGGGTAGAGTTCTTCCTCACCAAGCAGGGAGAAGTCATCTTCTCTGAACTCAGCCCAAGACCCCACGACACAGGCATGGTGACTCTCTCCCACTGTACCAACCTCAGCGAGTTTGAACTTCATTTCCGCGCCGTGATGGGACTGTCCATCCCTGCCATTCACCTCGAGCACGCAGGAGCCTCTGCTGTCGTGCTCTCGCCCGTCGAGAGCAATCAACCACTCCCCTATCACCTGGAGGAGGTATGCCGCGAAGACCATAGCCGCGTGCGCATCTTTGGAAAACCCGTGGCCCACGTGGGAAGACGCATGGGCGTCGTGCTTTGCTACGACGAGACAGGGTGTGACATGAACGCCCTGCGCGAAAAAGCCAAGCAACTGGCACACACGGTGTTAGGCACAGACCCCTACATGAAGAAGTGAACGCTTAGAAAGCATTTTCACGAAAGATGTTCATGGATATCGGAAAACTAATAGAACTACCCAAAATCACGGATCCGCGCGGCAACCTGACCGTAGCCGAGCAGATGATCCACGTGCCATTTGCCATCAAGCGTGCCTACTGGGTCTACGACGTACCTGGGGGCGAGAGCCGGGGCGGACACGCCCACAAGACGCTCTACCAACTGCTCGTGGCCACCAGCGGCTCATTCTCTGTCACACTTGACAACGGCAAGCAACGGCAGACATTCCTGCTCAACCATCCATGGCAAGCCCTGCTCATCCATCCCGGCACATGGCGCACCCTCGACGACTTCTCGTCAGGTGCCGTCTGTCTCTGCCTGGCCTCAGATGTCTACCAAGAGGACGACTACATCCGTGACTACGACCAATTCTTAGCCTACGTGAAATGTTCCAAATAAGCCGATACACAGCGGAGGATGCCACTGTATGGAATCAATTTGTAGCGCAGTCGAAACAAGGCACGTTCCTCTTTGACCGCCGCTACATGGACTATCATGCCGACCGCTTCACCGACTGCTCATGGATCGTGCGTCGAGGGAATAGTGTTCGTGCCTTACTCCCGGCCAATATTGTCGGATCGACGCTCCTTTCCCACCAAGGGCTCACCTATGGCGGCCTGCTGACCGACCACAAGGCCAAGACGACAGATGTCAGCCAAATGTTTTTGGAACTGAACAGCACGCTGAAAGACAACGGCATCCGTCATGTCAGCTACAAAGCCATGCCGTGGATTTACCACCGCCTGCCTGCCGAGGAAGATCTCTATGCACTCACACAAGTATGTCATGCACATCTCGCAGTGCGTGAAGTATCCACATCCATTGACCTCTCCCACAGGTTGAAGTTTGAGGAATCACGCCGGTCAGGAATCAGGAAGGCTGTCAAAGTAGGCATCAGCTACCGCGAAAGCGACGATATGAGAGCATTCTGGCGTATCCTTAACACCAACCTGGAGACAAGATACGGTGTCAGGCCTGTTCACACTCTGGCTGAAATCTCCCTGTTGAAAAGCCGGTTCCCCGACCACATCCGCCTTTTCATGGCCTACGAGGGGGAAAGTCCTGTAGCCGGCACGCTCGTCTATGAAACACCGCAGGTGATTCACACACAGTACATCTCGGCTTCACCAAGGGGAAAGGAGACCGGCGCACTCGACCTGCTTTTCGATCAGCTCATCAACCACCATTATTCCCACATGCGCTATTTCGACTTTGGCAAGTCGACAGAAGACCAAGGACATCATCTCAACCATCAGCTCATTTTCCAAAAGGAGGTCTTTGGCGGACGCGCCGTCTGCTATGATAGCTACGAGTATGATTTGTAAAAAACGATATGATAGAATATCTTAGCTTACAGAAAGTTACAGCCATGCACGCCGACGAAATTCGGCGAGCCGTCGATGAAACCGTCGCGTCAGGATGGTATCTGGAAGGAGAGGCGGTCAAACGCTTTGAAAACCATTATGCCCAGTTCATTGGCACTCGCCATTGTGTCGGCTGCGGCAACGGCTACGACGCACTTTGGCTGATGCTCCGAGCCTGCAAGGAGCTTGGCCGACTATGTGACGGCGACGAGGTCATCGTCCCCGCCAACACATTCATCGCCACCATCCTTGCCATCACCGACAACGGTTTGAGGCCCGTATTCGTGGAACCACGGCTACGTACGCTCGAAATCGACGACACCATCGTCGACGACGCCATCACAGACCGCACCCGTGCCATCATGCTGGTGCATCTCTACGGCCGCTGTGCCTACACCGAGCACATCGGCGACCTCTGCCGCCAACACAACTTGCTCCTACTGGAAGACAACGCCCAGGCACACGGCTGTACCTACAACATGCAACAGTCGCTCTTCGGCCCTCAGCGCACGGGATCACTCGGCTTTGCAGCCGCCCATTCGTTCTATCCAGGCAAAAATCTTGGGGCACTCGGTGATGCCGGTGCCGTCACCACCAACGATCCTGAGCTGGCCGACATCGTCCACACACTGGCCAATTACGGCGCTTCCCGCAAATACGTATTCCCACTCAAAGGACGCAACTCACGCCTCGACGAGGTACAAGCCGCCGTGCTTGACGTAAAACTCCAGTATCTGGATGCTGACAACAACCGCCGAAAACTAATTGGACACCACTACGAGTCGACTGTCAATAACCCCGACATCATCATCCCAACCGATAGTGCCACCGACAATGTCTACCATATTTTCCCCATCCTTTCCCCCCACCGGGATCAGTTGCAACAATATCTGCTGGACAAGGGTATTCAAACTATGATTCACTACCCCATTCCGCCCCACAAGCAATTGTGTTATAAAGAGTTTAGTGAGCTTCATCTTCCTGTCACGGAACAGATTAGCAACACAGAGCTCAGCCTTCCCTGCAATCCAACAATGACTGACAACGAGGTTGAGACCGTCGCAATGGAACTCTCCAATTTCAGGCCGAAAAAATAAGGGACAAGATAAAATCCTCAGCAAAATAAGGCCGGAACAAGATGAAGATCCAAATTTAAATTACGCTTATTTCAAAACAAAACAAAGTCCATTCTTAATCATCTACACACATGATAGTTTGTATCGCAGAGAAACCCAGCGTCGCACGCGACATAGCCCGTATCATCGGTGCCAACCACCCCATGGATGGTTACATGGAGGGCAACGGTTACCAGGTGACATGGACCTACGGGCACCTCTGCGAACTCAAAGAACCCAACGACTACTGTACAGCCTGGAAACACTGGTCGCTCGGACAGTTGCCCATGATTCCGCAGCGGTTTGGCATCAAACTCATCGGTGAGAAAACCATCGAACGTCAGTTTCAAGTCATTCAACAACTCTATGCCCAGGCCGACGAGATAGTCAACTGCGGTGACGCCGGGCAAGAAGGTGAGCTCATCCAGCGCTGGGTGATGCTCAAGGCGGGTGTACACTGTCCTGTGAAGCGTCTTTGGATTTCGTCGATGACTGACGAGGCCATCCGCGAGGGCTTTCAGAACCTCAAGGATCAGTCACAATATCAGAGTCTCTACATGGCAGGACTGAGCCGCGCCATCGGCGACTGGTTACTCGGCATGAATGCCACACGGCTCTACACGCTCAAATACGGGCAAAACAGGCAAGTGCTGAGCATCGGTCGCGTGCAAACTCCTACCCTCGCACTCATCGTCAACCGTCAAAAGGAAATTGACAATTTTAAGCCGGAACCATACTGGGTGCTGGCCACCATCTATCGTGACACCCTGTTCACAGCCACCAAAGGACGTTTCAACAGCAAAGAAGAAGGCGAGGCGGCTTTCTCTACCATTGAAGGCAAGCCTTTCACCATCACCAGTGTGCAGAAGAAAAAGGGTAAAGAGGCCCCCAAACAACTCTATGACCTCACCTCACTGCAGGTAGACTGCAACAGAAAATTCTCTTATTCAGCCGACCTAACGCTGAAACTCATCCAGAGTTTGTACGAGAAGAAGCTTACCACCTATCCGCGCGTCGACACTCAGTATCTTTCCGACGACATCTATCCCAAATGCCCAGCCATCCTCAACGGCATCAGCCAGACGATAAACGACGGACAGAAACCATACTTGCAGCCCATCAAGAATTTGGCGGCCATCTCAAAGACATTGCCCAAGACCAAGCGCGTCTTTGACACTTCCAAAGTCACTGACCACCATGCCATCATCCCCACAGGCGTAATGCCGACGGGACTCTCTGACATGGAACGTCACGTCTACGACCTCATCGCCTGTCGCTTTATCGCAGCTTTCTATCCTGACTGCCTTTTCTCCACCACAACAGTACTGGGAGAGGCCGACGGAATCGAATTCAAGGCCAGTGGCAAGGAGATCCTCAACCCAGGATGGCGTGCCGTCTATGCCGCCGACACCGGCAAGGTCGACAATGACGGCAGCAAGGATTCCGACAATGACAGCAAGAAGACCTACGAGGAACGCACATTGCAAGCCTTTGCCAA
>CAYPJA010000053.1:0-10484 GCA_964411005.1 uncultured Prevotella sp.
CTGGAAAGCGTGTAAGCGTCTAAAGCGCTTCACGGGTTCGAATCCCGTTCTTTCCGCTTAAACACTAAGGATTACCCCCGATTTGTAAGCAACATTGCTTTTACAATGTGCCACTAATCGGGGCTTTTTTTAGCCTTTTAAAGGCAAAAAACTTATCGAAATCTTGTAGGAAATTTATTTGTACTATCCTTCGACTCTTCTTTTAGCAGACAATCTCAATACGGCCGCAACCTACTTCCCCACAAACTCGGATAAGTTTGTTCTTCCCCTGGTTCATGGAAGAATCAGTCTCCTGTTGCCGCTTGCTCTTTATCTATTTCAAAAATCAATCGGTAACAACCCGTGCAGCGTCCTCTTGAAAGCGTTGATGTTTATATTTGAATTTCATTTCTTCTTTTCCTTTTCTTCTCAGCAAAAGTTTTTTTCTGCATAGCGTTTAGCCTTTCACTGCCTAACAAAGTATCTTTCTCTATAAGATTACAATATTGTCACCCTTGAGATTGCCCCGCCGCAACAGTGGAATTACCCCCTAATCTCAATGGTTTCATCCCGTCATTAGGGCGATTGTCGACACCTCTGTTATCAGCTTACCGAAACAAGTCACGAAGTTGCTTTTGTTTGCAAGTATACACTTTCACACCGTCTGCTGTCTCTAAAGGCAAAGACATCTACACTTCACAGTCTACCATGCAACATAGAGCAGGTCAAGAAATTAGTCTTGTTTCTTCTTACCAGCACAACAGATGCGTCCCCTCTCCCATTTCACAGATGTTTTTGCAGCCTTCCTTATATGCAAGTCCATAAGGCCATGGGCTTCAAATTGCGGTACTCATGATTGTCTATAGAAACAAATATGGCACCATTATTTGTTAATAGTGAAAGAGCAGACTGAATGTGTGGATATAAGCCCATACAGGGCGAGCATAAAGGAAGGTGCGCCAAGAGACTTGACGCACCTTCTCAATGATTTCATAAAGAAAAGGACTCGTAATCAGACGGCCGCGGCTATCCACTCGTAGACGCTGGAGAAGATGCCAAAGCCGATGACGCCGGCCGTACAGAGGGCCAAGGCGAGCTTGGTCGACGTGGCACTCTGGAATGTGGGCAACGGATGGTCACTGGGCTTGATGAACATGGCCTTGACGATGAGCAGATAGTAGTAAAGACTGATGACCGTATTGATCAAGGCAATGAACATCACGGCATAAGCCAAAGCTCCCGTAGTGGTCGTCACATCCATGCCCTTGACCGAGGCCATGAAGACGAAGAACTTGGAGAACATGCCCGCAAACGGCGGGATGCCACCAAGCGAGAAGAGACTCAGCGTCATGAGCACGGCCAAACGGGGATTGGTCTTGTAGAACCCGTTATAGCTGTCCATATCGACCACACCACCGTTGTGCTCCTCCACAGCGGAGATGATGGTGAAGACACCCATGTTGGCCACGACATAGACCAGCACATAGAAACTCAGCGCGCTGACGCTCATCGCCGTGTCGCCCACCATGGCCAACACGATGTAGCCTGCCTGCGAGATGGACGAAAAGGCCATGAAGCGCTTCAGATCTTTCTGATGAATGGCGAAGAGGTTGGCCACCGTGATGGAAAGTACGATGACGATGAAAAGCATGTACTGCCAATATTCAACCATCGGCGCGAACACTTTCATCAGAATGGTGCAGAGAGCAAAGGCGGCGGCACCCTTTGAGATGACGCTCAGATAGCCTGTCACCGTCGTGGGAGCACCCTGATAGGTGTCGGCTGTCCAAAAATGGAACGGCACCAACGACAGCTTGAAGGCAAGACCGCTGAAGAAAAAGACCATGCCTACGATGGTGAGCGGCGTGGGAGTGATGGTGGCAGCGACATCCCCAAAATAGAGAGTGCCACAAGCGGCATAGATGAAGCTGATGCCATAAAGCATCACGCCGCTGGAGAATGTCGCTGTAAGGATGAACTTGGCTCCAGCCTCAGCCGAATTGTGACGATACTTGTCGAAAGCTACCAAACAGGCCATGGGCACCGACGCCATCTCAAAACCGAGGAAGAACATCAGGAAATGACCTGCGCTGACCATCATGTTCATACCCAGCAACGTGGAGATGACAAGCAAATAGAACTCACCTTCCTTGAAAGCCGTGTCAGGACGATTGAGCCACTCGCGGGCCTGGATGAGAACAATCAGCGTGCCGGTGGCAAGAATGGTCTTGATGACGCCCTGCGTAGCCCCTGTGGCATACATGCCACCGAAAGCCGTAGCAGCCTCAGTAGGACCAATATTGAACACAATGTGACAGAGCATCAGCACGCACATCAGCGGACTGAACCACTTGCGCGGATTGCCGTCGACTGTTTCTGAAGACTTTTTGGCCGTGCAGAAATCGACCACAAAGACGATGATCAGCATGAGTATCAGCGTCGCCTCTGGCACCATATGAAAGAATTGACTATAATCTACGTTCATTTTCGTTAATCATTAATCAGTTAATTTACATGCCAGCTACAATAGACCCAGCCTGAAGAATGTGCTGAATCATGGGGCCGACGGCCGTGTTGATGACATCCTGTGCCCAAAGCGGGAACATACCCAAACCGGCAACACAGAAGATGAGGCCACCCACAGCGAAACGCTCGTCCCATGTGGCATCGTGGAGTTTATAGAACGCAGGATTGGGCACCTGCTGATACAGAATCTTTCCTACTACACGCAGGATGTAGACTGCCGTAATGACAATCGACGTACAGGCAATGATGGTACACGTGCGGTGGAAGATGTCGGGGTTCTCGAAGGATCCCACAAAGATATTCATCTCAGCCACGAAGCCCGAGAAGCCTGGCAAACCAAGATTGGCCAGACCTGCCACGACATAAGCAACGGAAAGGAACGGGATGATCTTCATCAATCCGCCCAGACGGCGCACGTCACGTGTGCCTGCCCGGTGATAAATCATGCCGATAACGGCAAAGAAGAGGGCCGTCATCAAGCCGTGGGAAAGCATCTGAAGCACAGCACCTGTGATGGCGGTCTGCGTCATCATCAGCAGAGCAAAGAGCACCATTCCACAGTGGGACACCGACGAATAGGCGTTGATATACTTCAAGTCAGTCTGCACGCAAGCCGAGAGGGCACCATAGACCACCGAGCAAGTGGTCAGAATCAGGAAAATCCATGCCAACTCATGGGCAGCCTGAGGCAACAGGTACATGGCTATGCGGAAACAGCCGTAACCACCAAGTTTCATCAGTACGCCGGCGTGCAACATAGACACGGCCGTAGGCGCAGAAGCATGACCGTCGGGAGACCACGTGTGGAACGGGAAGAGAGCGCCCAGCACACCAAACCCGATGAAGATAAACGGGAAGAATATCTTTTGGACAGCCACGGGGATGAGAACCGAAGTCTTGGCAATCTCGTTAACCTCAAAGGTGAACGTGCCGCTGTAGTGACCATTGAAATAATAGATGCCCAAAATGCCCAAAATGAGCAGTGCCGAACCACCCATAAGCATCAGCGTCAGCTTCATGGCCGAATACTCTTTCGGGCCCGTTCCCCAAATGCCAATGAGTAAATACATCGGAATCAACGCCACCTCATAAAACATGAACATCGTGAACATGTCGGTGGAGATGAAGAAGCCGAAGACACCTGTCGACAACAGCGTGAACCAAAGGAAATATTCTTTCTTCATGGGCTGCAACTGCCAACTGGCAAACGTGCCCGTAAAGACGATAATGGCACTCAACAGCAACATCACAACGGAAATGCCGTCAACGCCTACGCTATAATTGATATGCAGCGACGGGAACCAAGCAATGGAATCAGTCCAAAGCATGGCATCCGTATTGCCTGCATGGCGCGCCTGTATGAAAGCGACCGTGATATAGATGGACAGAGCCAAAAGAGCTGAGGCCCCGCAGACCATCACACCACGCACCTGCTTGTCATTGCGAGCCAACCACAGGCCCAGCAACATGACAACAGGAATGACAACGAATAATGTTAATATACTCATTTCTCTTTAAAGCAAATAAAGTAAAACCAATGTTAATCCAACAGAACCGGCCAGGAACCAGGCTGCGTAAGCGCGCACATCGCCGCTCTGCCACGGGCGGATGGCCTCGCCCCCCTCCTGTGTTGCCCATGCGGAGAAGTTGAAGAAGCCATCGATGACGTGACGGTCAAACCAGGCTATGGGAATGGAGAAGCAGCTAAAGACTATCTTATGCGTGAAGAACTGCCAGGCATCGTCTATATAGAAACGATTGAGGGCCGCCTTGTGCAAGCGTGGGAAACGGCGTGCCAAAGCATCTGCCACCGGTTGCTTCTTGCCGGCATACATCCAGGTGGCCAGGGCAAAGCCGATGGTGGCTGCCAACAGACTAAACCAAGCCACGCTGGAGAACTGGAAGTGCTGCAGATGAATCTCTGCAGGAAGACCGTCGGCACTGATGAAATGGCCGAAAGGAATCCAACCCGCCATGACAGAAATGAGAGAAAGGAACACCAGCGGTCCCCACATGACGAACGGTACTTCGGCCGGACGCTTGCGGTGCTCAGGATCGAGCTCGTAATAGGACTGTCCCCAGAAGATAACATAATAGAGACGGAACATATAGAACGATGTCATACCACTGACAAGCGTCATAAACCATCCCAGTGCCGGTGAGAAATTGAAGCAGGCACTGACAATCTCATCCTTCGAGAAGAATCCAGCCAAAGGCCAGAAGCCGCTAATGGCAATGGTTCCAATCAGGAAGCAGATGTTGGTGATGGGCATATACTTATGCAGACCACCCATATACTCCTTAAAGTTGGAGCCTATGATGACGATGATGGCACCTGAGCAAAGGAAGAGCAGGGCCTTAAACATGGCATGTGTGAACAGATGGAACATGCTGGCCATATAGCCAAGACCGCCACCTTCGTTGTCGAAGTTGTAGCAAACGCCCAGCGCCACCAACATATAGGCAATCTGCGAGATGGTCGAGAAAGCAAGACCACGCTTGATGTCGCGCTGACAGCAGGCCACAACGGCAGCATAGAAAGCCGTGAATGCACCGATGTAAGCAATCCAGTGCAACTGCTCGACGGCACCATACTGAATGTAGATCGGGAACAAACTGGAAACCTGATAGACACCAGCGACCACCATCGTGGCAGCATGAATCAATGCAGAGACAGGAGTAGGTCCCTCCATGGCATCGGGCAGCCAAATGTGCAACGGGAACATCGCCGACTTACCCGCACCACCGATAAACATCAAGAACAAAGCCAACGGAATGATGAATGCCGTATGCGGATTGGTCGCTACGCTCGCCAGCCGAGAAGCGATGTCGCCGGAGACGGCTGGATTGAGATCATAGTTGAACGTGCCCACATAGAAGCTGAAGAACAGAATACCGATGAGGAAGAACAAATCGGCGAAACGTGTCACGATGAACGCCTTCTTAGAGGCATGCACGGCCTCATGCTTCGGATAGTAGAAACCTATCAGCAAGTAGGAGCAGACACCCACAAGCTCCCAAAAGAGGTACATCTGGAAAATGTTGGTGGACACAACCAGCCCAAGCATTGACATGGTAAACAAAGACAGGTAAGCATAGAAGCGCTGGAAACCTTTCTCGTAACAAATTTTCTTGTAGTGGTCGTCGCGTTCGGCCATGTAGCCAAATGAATAGATATGCACCATGAAACTGACCGTCGTAATAACGATGAGCATCATTACGCTGATGGGAGTCAGCCTGAAACCGATCTTGAACAGAAGGTCTGTACCAAAGAGCGGTGTCTTACCGAAGTCCATCCACGTGAAGTTGAAGACCGTCACTGTGGGATAGAGTCCAGTGACAGCATCACGTCCGATGGCAAAGAAATACTCATAAGCCGTATAGATGGAGAGCGCAAAAAGCACGCCCAGCACAGTCGTACCGATAAGGCCTGCCACTTTCTCCTTCATCTTCATGCCCAACAGTCCCAGCACCAGAAAGCTCAGGAAAGGCAGAAGAAGTATTAAAAATGAATAACTGTATTCCATTTCTCTCGATTTAGAATTTCATGTTTTCAATACTGTTCACCTGGTCACTGTGATAGTTGCGGTAAACATTGATAATAATAGCGAGCGCCACAGCCGTCTCAGCCGCACTCACGCCTATAGAGAAAAGCGTGAAGAACATGCCTTCCATCTGTCCAGGGAAGAGAATGCGATTGAAAACAGCAAAGTTCAAGTCGACAGAATTCAACACGAGCTCTATCGAGATGAGCATTGCAATCAGATTGCGGCGCGTGACAAAGCCGAAAACGCCGATGAAGAACAGCAACGTCGACAATGCAAGCCAACATTCAAAAGGTATAGTCATTTCTTGTCCTCCTTTCTTGCTATCATGATACCGCCAATAATACATGCCAGCAGGAACACTGAAATGAATTCGAACGGCAAAACATACTCATATTTTCCACTGCCCATCAGCGTTTGACCAATGCTCTGCATAGCCACTTCCTGATCGGCCATCTGCGCTGCAGCGTCGATAAAGCAATTCTTCAGCAACACCACGCCCACTGTGACCAGTCCGAGGATGGAGACCAATGCGCCACTGACAATCCGCGAACCCTTGAAGCGCTCCACGAGACCTTGCAGCGTGCGTTTCGACACAAGCTGGATGGCAAAGACATACATGATGGTGATACCACCGGCATAGACAGAAATCTGAGCAGCGCCCAAATAGGTATAGTCAAGCAGGAAATAAAGCCCTGCGATGCCAAAGAGCACAAACAGCAGAAAGGTAGCCGCACGCATGATGCTCTTGGTCATGACACACATCACTGCAGAGCCAAGAATGACTACTGCGAGGATGATAAACATTACTAAATTAGCCATTTTCTTACTTTGTCTTCGTGTTAAACTTGCCAATTGTCAGAGGCGCACCACCGTCAATGAGGTTGGGAAGCGATCCTCCTTGATAGACCTCCTTGTCAAGATGAAGGACAAGTTTCGAACGGTCGAACACGGAATTCTCGAAATCGTTCACAAACTGGATGGCATCGAAGTTGCAAGCGTTGACGCACAGCTCACAGAACATACAGTCGCCAAGGTCATACTGGTAGTCATCAAGTACTTTCTTCTTGCGTCCCGTCTCCGGATCCGTCTCCATGTGTGAGATGATTTTGATGGTCTCGTTGGGACATGCCTTCTCGCACATGGTGCAGGCCGTGCACTTGTAGTCGCCGAGCTTCAGGCCACGCGCCTGTATCTTCGGGTTCTGCAAATCATCCTCCGTGACGCGCTTGAAAATCAAACGCCCACGGTGGCGTGCACTGACGTGCAGGGTTGTCTTGCGGTTTTCGGGATACTGTTCCGTCGACTTCGGGGTGACATATTCTTTCATTGTCACCTTCAAACCCGTCGCCAACGTCTTCAGTGCATCCTTAATACCGCCAAAATATGATTCAGACATATTTCAATCTTTTACTTTTAAATTCTTAAACATTTACCTCATTTACAGCCATTTACAGCGTCCATCCGAATGCCACACAGACTGTCATCAGGACAAGCACGCACAGCATGATGGGCATAAGGTATTTCCACTCAAGCTGAAGGATATGATCAATGCGCAGACGTGGGAACGTCCAGCGAATCCACATCAGAATCCAGATGACCACAAGCATTTTGCCGATGAACCAGACAAAGCCGGGAATGTAATTCATTACCGTATCAAAACCATCAACACCGATGTTCAGCGGTGCCCATCCGCCCAAAAAGACGGCCGTGGCAATACCAGCGATAGTGACGAGATTCAGATACTCGGCCAGATAGAAATAGCCAAATCCCATACCCGAGTACTCCGTATGATAACCGGCCGTTAGCTCACTCTCGGCTTCAGCCAAGTCGAACGGCCCACGATTGGCCTCAGCGTTACCAGAAATGAGGAAGATTACGAAAGCGATGATAGCCGGAATGTGTCCCTGCACGATGAGCCAGTTCCACGGGCCAAGCTGCGCCTCGATGATGCCCGAGAGCTGCATGGTGCCCGTGAGCACAACAGCAGTAATCAAACACAAACCAAGCGACATCTCATAGGAAATCATCTGTACGGCTCCACGCATGGCACTGACCACGGAATACTTGTTGTTGGAACCCCATCCGGAAAGGATGACACCCAAAACACCTATACTGGAGATGGCCGTAACCAAGAACACACCGACATTGAAGTCAAGTACCAAAGCACCTTTGTTCCACGGCAGGAAAGCGAAAGTGCCCACAGAGGCAATGATGGTAAGGCATGGAGCCAAGACATAGAGGAACTTATCAGAGCGATCGACGCCAAAGATCTCCTTGATGAGCATCTTCAGCACATCGGCCACCACCTGTAAAACACCCCATGGACCAACACGCATAGGGCCAAGACGGCACTGGAACCAGGCACAGACCTTGCGCTCAAAGAATATCATGAACATAGCGATGAGGGCATAGACCGTCAGAATGATCAGCCCCACAACGACACATTCAATCAGAATGGTCCAAAAGTTGCCCAGTCCGCAGGTGTCGCGAAGCAAGGCGTCGAACCAATGTGTAACTATTGAAAAATCAAACATTTTATTATTCTTTAATCAGTGAAAGCTTTAACTGCCCGCGTTAACGGTCCAGGTCAGGGATAACGAAGTCGATAGAGGCTCCCGTAGCGATGAGATCGGCAATCTTCTGCCCCTTCAACATCTTGTCGAAGGCACCGGCAAAGGTCAGTCCCATCGGGCGCATCTTCACGCGGTAGGGGCTCTTGTCGCCCCGACTGTCAAGATAGACACCGAATTCGCCAGCTCCACCTTCCACAGAGAACCACCACTGTCCTTCTGGCACCTTGATGATGGGTTTCTGCTTGATATAGAACTCGCCTTCAGGAATGTTGTCAATGAGCTGCTCGATGATGTTGAGGCTCTGATAGAGCTCCTTGATATGAATCATATAGCGCTCCATCGAGTCGGCACCCGTCCCCGTAATCTCCTGCCACTCCACCTTATCATACAAGGCGTAGGGATGATTCTTGCGCACGTCGTTGTGCCACCCGGCAGCACGACCGGCCGGTCCCGTCAAACCATAGTCGATGCAATCGGCCAAATTCATCGGGCCTACGCCCTCCAGACGCTGGTGAGTAATGACATTATTGCCGAAGACATCCAAATATTCCTGAATGACCGGACGCATATACTTACAAAGGGCCTTGGTATTTTCCACGAAGTGCGGGTCGATGTCAGCCTGCAGTCCACCTATTCTATAGTAGTTCTGAATCAAGCGTCCGCCCGTGGTTTCCTCCATGACATTCAACACATGTTCACGGTCGCGCATGCAATAGAGGAAAGCAGTCAGTGCTGAGAGGTCTTGCGCACAGGTTCCGAGGAACAGCAAGTGGTTGTCAATGCGCTGCAACTCATCCATGATGGTACGGATGTACTTGATGCGGTCGTTCAACTCGATGCCCATGGCCTCCTCAATGACACCCACAAGGGCGTGACGGTGGTGCATGGCGCAAAGATAGTTGAGACGATCGGTCAAGGCCAATGTCTGCGGATAGGTCATGCTCTCCATCATCTTCTCCATACCCCGGTGAATGTAGCCAAGGTGTGGATAGACATGCTTGATGGTCTCACCGTCTACTATCGTCTGCAAGCGCAGTACGCCGTGGGTGGACGGGTGGTTGGGACCGAAGTTGATAACGAAGTCATCATCATCGAAAAGACGATGCTTAGTCTCAACCAGTTCGCCATACTCATTCAAGTTCCACTCTGATGTCCAATCGCTCTCGGGCTCATCGGTCATCGGGAACTCGTTTTTCTCCGGACTCATGTCGAAGTCCTTGCGAAGCGGCCATCCCACGAAGTCGGTGCGCATGAACAAGCGACGCATGTCAGGATGCCCCAGGAACTTGATGCCGAAGAAATCATACACCTCACGTTCCAGCAAGTTGACGTCTGCCCACACATAATAGAGAGACGGAATCACATAGTCATCACCGACCTGCTTGGCCAGCTGCTTGACGCTGATGCGCTCATGGGTTTGCGTGTTCTCAAGAATGTAGATGCATCCCAGGCCCTCGTCGGGGCCAAAGTCCTCGCCGATAATGGTCACAAGGTAGTCGAAATGCTTCTCATTTTTCAACTTCTTCATCTCTGCGAGGAAGTTGTCAAATCCGAATTCTTTATTTTCCAGTTTCATATTCTCGTACCTTATTTATTTACTGCATACTGCTCGCCCTCTTCCTTGAGTTGGTCGAGTTCTTTTCCAAGCGCCTCGACATCTGCCTTGTTGGGCGATCCGGTGACGACAATCGGTTCCTTGTTGCCAATCTTGGCGCAACTGAGGTTCTCATTGGAGATGCCGTGCAGTCCACCGAGAGCCATGCTATCTTCCCTCTCCTGCCGGGTCATCTTGTGGTTGGCACCACCGAAGAATTTCTCCACCTTCACCTTGCGCTGCAATTGCATCATGCCATAGAGA
>CAYPJA010000054.1:0-10297 GCA_964411005.1 uncultured Prevotella sp.
CTGATGACATCAAGAGAGAAAATGAAATCCTGCTCGGTGAACTGTGCAAGTTCAATCCTGCCATGCTCGACAAACGTCGTGTACTCGCTGTCACCAAGAGCGACTTGCTTGATGATGAACTCGTTGATATGCTCAGCGAGACGTTGCCCACAGATTTGCCTGTTGTGTTCATCTCTGCTGTCACAGGACGCGGCCTTGACAAACTGAAAGACGTGCTATGGCAAGAGCTCAACAGTGAGAGTAACAAGCTTCAGGACATTACGGCCGAGGATACGCTTGTGCACCGCGACAAGAATATGGTTACGCTGTCGCGCGAGTTGGCCGACGAGGTGCCGGGAGCCGCTGCGGCTTCCGATGATTTCGATGATGCCGACGACATAGAGGAACTCGACGACTACGAATACGACGATGATTGAGCTCCATGCGTACTGCTTGGGCGATGGTGTCAGGGCTTTCTCGACGACCCGTCGCGGTGGCGTCAGTCGGGGAGCCTACGGGCAGTTCAACATCAATCCCTATTGTGGGGATGACGTTGCGGCTGTCAGTGAGAATCGGCGGTTGCTGGCCCGCGAGTTGGGTATTGGCGTGGAGCGCATCGTTATGTCTCATCAAGTGCATGGTACTTGGATCATGGCAGTCACACCGGAGATACTCCACTTATCGAATGACCGACGGGGCGACTTGCTGGAGGGTGTCGACGCGCTGATGACCGATGTGGGTGATGTCTGCATAGGTGTCTCAACAGCCGACTGCATCCCAGTTTTGCTTTACGATGACGAACATCGTGCTGCAGCTGCCGTACATGCCGGATGGAGGGGTACGATGAAACATATTGTGACGGAAGTTATCGAGGCTATGAAGCGGAATTATCGAACACGCCCCGAGGCGCTAAAAGCGGTGATTGGGCCTGGTATCTCCCTGCACAATTTCGAAGTAGGGCAGGAAGTCTATGATGAGTTTCTTCGCGCCTCTTTCCCGATGGACAAGGTGGCCGTGCGCTTTCCCGCCATGCTTCCGCAGACAGACTGCGGAGGCGAACGGTGGCACATTGACCTAAAGCTGTGCAACAGACTTGAATTGGAGGCGGCAGGCATTAGCTGTGACCGCATAGAAGATACGGCCATCTGTACCTATGACAGCGTGGTCGACTTTTTCTCTGCACGGCGGCTTGGTATCCGTTCTGGCCGCATTTATACTGGAATTATTATGGTCTAAGTTTCCGGGCGTCCTTCCCCTCCTCCCAAAAAACTCTGTCCCTACCAAGATAATATGAGATTACGATTCACTATATCCGTTCTTCTGTGCTTCTTGGCCGTGAGTGTCATGGCACAGCGGCAGTCTGAATTTACGCAGGCTGAGCAGCAACAGATCAGCGTTGCCACGCCGGGACTCTTTGTCCGCAGCGACGCTTTCAATATTGATTTTTCCATTCTCCGTGCTGACGAATATTGCTTCCCTCTGCCTGTGGGTAAGGCCCATATCGTTAGAGGACAGGCTTTGGAAATCTCGACGACGAAGGGCGATGCCGTCAAGGCCATGTTTGAGGGCACAGTGCGCTTGTCGCGCAAGATTGGCGGCTATGGTAACGTTGTCGTCGTGCGCCATCGAAATGGCCTGGAGACTGTCTATGCACAGAATGCACAGAATCTCGTCAAAGTCGGCGACAAGGTGAAGGCTGGTCAGACCGTAGCCATCGTAGGTGGGGCAGAGGGACGTGTCTATCTCCAGTTTGCCATGATGGTGAACGGTGGGTGGATCAATCCGGCCACCATTTTGGATGTAGATAGTCATCATCTGCTCAAGCAGACCATACAGTGCCGTCGCTCGGGCCGCCACGTGACTGTCAACGTCGTGGGGGCACCTGCAAAGAAAACTCAGAAACACAGTACTCTTGACCCTGACGTGGCAGGGGAAGATCCGTGGATGAAGAGTACGACCTTCAAACTCGACCTTGCGGGCATCGAGAAAGAGCATTGGGCTTATCCTTTGCCTGGCGCCAAGGTCATTAGTCCTTACGGGCGGCGCGGACGCCGTTCACATTCGGGAGTGGACTTGAAGACCAAACCCAACGATAAAATCTATGCTGCCTTCGATGGTGTGGTGGAGCGGTCGAGTCCTTATGCGGGTTATGGCAACTACATCATCATCCGTCATGCTTATGGATTTACCACCTGTTACAGCCACCAGTCGCGCAATTTAGTTAAGGTCGGTCAGAAGGTGAAGGCCGGGGAGTGTATCGGGCTGACAGGACGCACGGGTCGGGCTACCACAGAACATCTCCACTTTGAGGTGCGTTTTAAGGGGCGCACCATTGACCCCGCTTTGCTTTTCGATCATGCTAACAACCAGCTGAAAGCTCGCACACTGACACTTGGAAAGAACGGAAGCGTGAGGTGAGGAGGGCAGGTGATCGCGATTTTCCTGATTTTATATTAAACCTGAAAATGAAAGAAAAAAAATACAGAGAACTGCTTCCGCAGATAGAGGCCTTGATTGAAGGGGTTGACAACCGCGTTGGTGCCCTTGCCAATGTAGGAGCATTACTTAAGCAGACGTTCGAGTCCTATTTTTGGGTAGGCTTCTATGTCGTCCGTAACGGCCGGTTAGAACTGGGGCCGTTTCAAGGCACGGTGGCTTGCTACACTATCGGTCGGGGCAAGGGTGTGTGTGGGAAAGCCTGGGACGAGCGGCGTACTATTGTGGTGAAGGATGTGACGCAGTTCCCTGGTCACATTGCCTGTTCGTCGTTGTCGCGTTCCGAAATTGTGGTGCCTGTTATGAAAGGGGACGAGGTAGTGGCTGTTATTGATGTTGACAGCATTAGTATTGGATCTTTCGATGAGACTGACGCTGAAGGCTTGCAGAAAATTGCAGCGGCAGTGAGCTTACTATTTTGAGGGCGAGCATTATCAATAGCAAGAAGTGCACGGACAGCCTTAAAAGATTTGAATAATTTTTTATATCTGATTTTTTTGTGTTACTTTTGCACCAAGATTATAAATGCGCCCTTCGCGCAACCTAAAAAGAATTGTGCCATTCGTGCGTGAAACACCTCGTGCTCATGTTCCGAATCAAGAAATTAGATATATTCATCGCCAAGCAGTTCCTCTTACTTTTCGTGGGAACCTTCTTCATCTGCCTGTTTGTGCTGATGATGCAGTTTCTTTGGAGATACATTGATGAACTGATAGGCAAAGGTCTCACCATGGACATCATGGCCCAGTTCTTTGGCTATATGGCGTTGATGTTAGTGCCGCAGGCGTTGCCGCTGGCCATTCTTTTGAGTTCGCTTATCACTTTCGGCAATTTGGGTGAGAGCTGCGAACTCACGGCCATTAAGGCTTCGGGCATCTCACTTATGCAATCGTTTCGGTCGCTTATTTTCATTACGGTGCTTATCATGATCGGGGCGTTCTATTTCGAGAACAATATTGGTCCGCACGCCAATATGCGCATTACGCAGCTGCTCTTGTCGATGAAGCAGAAAAGTCCCGAACTGGAAATTCCGGAAGGCATATTTTATGATGGCATACCCAACTGCAATCTCTATGTCCAGCAAAAAGACATGAAGACAGGCAAGCTCTACGGTATCATGATTTATCGCATGACGGGATCCTATGAGGATCAAGCCATCATTTTAGCTGATTCCGGCATGCTTCAGTCTACGGCTGAGAAAAAGCATCTCGTGCTGAGTCTGTGGAGTGGAGAATGGTTCGAGAACATGCAAAACTCACAGTTAGGTAGCAGTGCAGCCGTGCCTTACCGCCGTGAGACTTTCACCGACAAGAAAATCATACTCGACTATGACGGCGATTTCAGTATGACTGACGCTACGAGCCTTTCCAACAATGCGCGTGGAAAAGGGCTTGACCGGATTATTAACGACATAGACTCGCTCAATCATGTCTATGACAGCATTGGGCGCGACTATTACAGGCAAGCTCAAATGTTCTATTATCCTGTCCCGCGTGTAGATAAGAAGGACTCCGTACAGATGGTGCGCAAGGCATTGGCTAAGGATTATAGCATCGATACTGTTTTCAATCATTTGAGCCTTGAAGCGAGAAGAGCTGCCGTAAGCACTGCGCTTTCTACGGTGCAATCAGAACTCAACGACTTGGAGTTCAAGCAGATGATTACCGATGACGGTAATAAGATAGTGCGGCAGCACAAGATAGAGGCTATCAGCAAGTTTACGCTTGCCTTCAGTTGTCTGTTGTTCTTCTTCATTGGTGCTCCTTTGGGTGCCATTATCCGCAAGGGAGGACTTGGTGTGCCGGTCATTATCTCGGTGCTCGTATTCATTATCTATTACATCCTCGACAACTCGGGTTATCGTATGGCCCGTGGTGGTATGTGGGCCATTTGGTTCGGAAAAGGTTTGGCACCGGCAGTGCTTACGCCTTTGGCCGTCTTTGTGACTTATAAGGCAAACAAAGATTCGGTCGTGTTCAACATCGACGCTTATAGGAATATGTTCATGAAACTGCTTGGATTGCGGTTGAAACGTCATGTATTCGGCAAGGAAGTCATTCTGAATGACCCTCATTATACTGAAGATGCCAAGCGTTTGACCGTTATCAATGAGGAGGTTAGCCGCTATTCAAGTACGCACAAACTCTATAGGGCACCGAATGTCATACAAGTCTTCTTCCGATATACACCCGATCACGAGATAGAACGCATCAACAAAGAGTTGGAGGAGGTTATAGCTGATTTGAGTAATACGCGGGACAATATCGTGCTGGCTGATTTGAACAAGTATCCTGTTCTTTCCGTCAAGGCGCACACGCGTCCTTTCGAGCATCGCTGGATGAACATAACCTCGTTTGTCATAGTGCCCGTAGGCATCTTCCTCTATTTGCGCATGTGGAGCTTCCGGCTCCGGCTCTACCGTGACCTGCGGGTTATCGGAACGACAAACGACAACATCATCAACAGGATCAACAGTAAGCATTATCTATAATCCAACTGTCATCTATATATTAATAAGGTATAAGAAATGGGAGACTTCCAACTTAGTAGCATTGAAGATGCTGTAAAAGACTTTAGAGAAGGCAAGTTCGTCATTGTTGTTGATGACGAAGACCGCGAGAACGAGGGAGACTTGATCATCGCTGCCGAGAAAATAACGCCGGAAAAGGTAAACTTCATGCTGAAGAATGCACGTGGCGTGCTTTGTGCTCCAATCACCATAGAGAGGGCCGACGAGCTTGATTTGCCTCGGCAGGTGTCTGAGAATACCAGTGTGCTGGGTACGCCATTCACGGTGACAGTCGACAAACTCGAAGGATGTACTACCGGTGTGTCGACGCATGATCGTGCAGAGACCATACGTGCGTTGGCCGATCCCAGGTCGACACCGCAGACCTTCGGTCGCCCCGGACATATCAACCCACTCTACGCCCAAGACAATGGCGTGTTGCGCCGGTCTGGTCATACAGAGGCTGCTGTTGACCTTTGCCGGTTGGCAGGACTGTTTCCTGCTGGTGCCTTGATGGAAATCATGAATGAGGACGGAACCATGGCCCGCATGCCGCAGTTGCAGGAAAAAGCGAAGGAATGGGATATGAAAATTATTACGATTAAGGATCTCATCGCTTACCGGTTGCTGCGTGACACCGAAATAGAGGTCGGAGACGAAGTGCACCTGCCTACTGGCTATGGCGACTTCATGCTCATTCCTTTCCGGCAGAAAAGTAACGGGTTGGAGCATATGGCACTTATCAAAGGTTCTTGGACGGAGGACGAGCCTGTGCTTGTGCGTGTCCATTCCAGTTGCGCCACTGGCGATATTCTGGGATCCATGCGCTGCGATTGCGGCGAGCAACTGCACAAAGCCATGCAAATGATAGAAAAGGAGGGCAAGGGTGTACTCATCTATATGCAGCAGGAAGGACGAGGAATTGGCTTGATGAATAAGATTCGGGCCTACAAGTTGCAGGAACAGGGGCTTGATACGGTCGATGCCAATCTGCACCTTGGTTTCAAACCTGATGAGCGCGACTACGGCTGTGGAGCACAGATGTTGCGCCATCTTGGCGTTCACAAGATGCGGCTGATGACAAACAACCCGACCAAACGCGTGGGACTGGAGGCTTATGGGCTGGAAATCGTAGAGAATGTGTCTATCGAAATCTCTCCAAATCGTTATGATAAGCGGTATCTGGAAACAAAGCGTGACCGCATGGGCCACTTGTTGCATCTGAATTAGGAACTTGTGAATCTATGATGGACGATAACGGTAGAGTAAGTTCCCATATCTTTCGGGCCACTCGTGTCGATGAGAACGTTGTGAGGTATATCAACAGTTTGTTGGTGCAGCTTTCGCCGGACGCTCAAAAGCTGACGGCAGACTGTCTCAGAAAGATTTTCGACGAGACGGTTGTCTTGCTGGCCACAAGCGGAGAAGGGGAGGAAATCGTTGGCATGTTGTCACTTTGCCATGCTCAGACTCCCACAGGTTCCAAATGGTGGATAGAGGATGTTGTGGTTGATAGTGCTTGCCGCGGCCGTGGACTGGGACGGCAGCTTGTTAATTCGGCCGTCGGGTATGTCCGTGCCCATGGTGGCGGTCAACTTGAACTGACTTCACGCCCTTCACGTGTGGCTGCCAATGGCTTGTACCAGTCTATGGGATTCATGAGAAAGGAGACTAACCTCTATATTATGCCTGTCTTACCGTAGGTCGGTTTAATTCTGTTGTATATTAAGTTGTAAAGTACGAAAACAAAAACCAGTTATATATTAAAAAGATGAAAACCAATCAATCTAAACTACCTGTGACGTTGAGACGGATTATGCTTGGCGTCATGTTGTCGCTCTGTTCTACGGCGGCTTTCGCACAAGAGAGCCAGCTTGCCCCGACTCCTCCCATGGGATGGATGTCTTGGAATCTCATTAAGGATAAAATAAGCGACCAGCTTATCCGCGAGATGGCTGATGCCATGGTGTCAGAAGGCTACAGGGATGCCGGTTATGAGTATATCTTTATTGACGATTGCTGGCAGGGCGGTCGCGACAATCGTAACAATATTATACCTGACCCCAAGAAATTTCCAAATGGTATGAAAGCCGTCGCCGATTATGTCCATTCTAAAGGACTGAAAATCGGTATCTATTCTGATGCTGCGCAACTCACTTGCGCGGGCTATACGGCCAGCTACGGTTTTGAGCAACAGGATGCAAAAACCTTTGCTTCCTGGGGAATCGACTATCTGAAATATGATTATTGTAATGCTCCTGAGGACGTGGAGACTGCCAAAAG
Source organism: uncultured Prevotella sp. (assembly GCA_964411005.1). Classification (GTDB taxonomy): domain Bacteria; phylum Bacteroidota; class Bacteroidia; order Bacteroidales; family Bacteroidaceae; genus Prevotella. The sequence continues at coordinate 7,268 of CAYPJA010000054.1, forward strand.
TCGCTATGCAGCTATGGGCAAGGCTTTGCGTGGCAGTGGGCGTGACATCGTGCTCAACGTCTGTGAGTGGGGGCCGCGACTGCCATGGCGGTGGGCACCGCAAGTGGGCGGACAGGTTTGGCGTGCCACCTATGATGTGCGCGATATGTGGCGCGACATCGTTAAGCAGGGAGGTATGGGCATTCTCGACATCATCAATCAGACCGATACGCTTTGGCGCTTTGCCGGTCCTGGACATTGGAACGATCTCGATATGCTCGTTGTCGGACTTTATGGGAAAGGCGGCCCCTCAAGCGACCTGGGCGGCGTGGGCTGCACGATTGACGAATACCAGACGCAGATGAGCATGTGGTGCATGCTGGCGTCGCAACTTGCCATGACTCATGACTTGCGGAATGCCGATGCGGAAACCAAGCGCATCCTCCTCAACCGCGAGGCTATTGCCATCAATCAAGATCCGCTTGGCCAGGTTGCACGTCCCATGGGTAAGTATGGCCAGTGCCGCGTCTATCTCCGTAAGCTGTCGGGAGAAAGGCATGCGCTTGCTATTCTGAATGATACTGACAGCGAGCAAGCAGTCAGCGTTGATTTTAAATCTCTTGGATTGGGTGCTTGCAAGGTGCGCGACATCTGGCAGCATAAGGACATGGGTAAGCGCAAGGTCTGGAAGGGTAAACTGCGGAAGCATCAGACCGTTGTGCTGGTGCTGGAGTAAAACAATCGGTAAAACAAATTTGTAAGTAATACAAGTAAAAGGAAGATAATAATATGAGTAACCAATGATCAAACCGTCTTAATCGGCTTGCGCCATCAGCTACATTGGCTATGTCGCAGAAAAGCAACGAGATGAAGGCACAGGGCATTGACGTTATCAATATGAGCGTTGGTGAGCCTGACTTCAACACGCCAGAACATATTAAGGATGCTGGCAAGAAAGCTATCGACGACAACTATTCCAAATATTCGCCGGTGCCTGGCTACATGGACTTGCGAAAGGCCATCGTGTCCAAACTGAAAAATGAGAATGGGCTCGACTATACACCTGCGCAGGTCATCGTTGGAACAGGTGGTAAACAAGGTGTTTGCAACACCATTCTCGCTTTGATTAATCCGGATGACGAGGTGATCATTCCGGCTCCCTACTGGGTGAGCTACCCGCAGATGGTGAAACTCGCAGGCGGTGTGCCCGTCATTGTGAGCGCAGGAATAGAACAAGATTTTAAAATGACTCCTGCACAGCTTGAAGCAGCCATTACCCCCAAGACAAAAATGGTGGTTCTTTGCTCGCCGAGTAATCCGACAGGTAGCGTGTACAGCAAGGAGGAATTAGCCGCATTGGCTGATGTAATCTGTAGGCATGAGGATCTGTATGTCTTGTCGGATGAGATTTACGAGCATATTAGTTACGTGGGCAAGACCACGAGTATAGCGACTTTCCCCGGCATGCAAGAGCGGACCATTATTTGTAACGGCGTAAGTAAGGCCTATGCCATGACTGGGTGGCGCCTGGGTTGGGTGGCTGGACCCGAATGGATAGTCAAGGGCATTAACAAACTTCAGGGACAGTATACCAGTGGTACGTGTGATGTCAGTCAGATGGCTGCACTTGCCGCTTATTCCGACAGTCAACAGTGTGTGGAAGATATGCGTAAAGCCTTTGAGCGTCGTCGTGATCTCATTGTCAGTCTTGCCAAGGACATACCGGGACTGGAAATCAATGTACCCGAGGGCGCATTCTATTTCTTCCCGAAGTGCTCCAGTTTCTTCGGCAAGAGCGACGGTACGTATGTCATCAATAATTCTACTGATTTTGCGATGTATCTGCTCGAAGTGGGACATGTGGCCACTGTTGCCGGTGATGCCTTCGGTGCTCCTGAATGTTTCCGTATGAGCTATGCTACGAGCGATGACAACATCCGAGAGGCCATTGCACGAATCAAGAAAGTAACTGCAAGACTGAAATAAATCAGTTAAATAGTATTAATTCAACGTCTGATAACAATGAAATTATTATCTTTGCGTTGGAAAATAAGCAGAGGCTCTATTGTGTTTCAACACAAGCGAGCCTACGGCTATTTATAAACAAGAAACGAATAAGCGATTACAATAATTTAATTATTCTATAACAAAAATTAAAAGTAAAATTATGGCAACTACACAAAAGGCCGCAGCTCCCAAGGCTGCAAAGAAGTCTCAAGGCTTCACAGGTATCAGAGGTGCATTCTGGATTATCGTGCTGTGCTTCATCGCAGCCATTTGCATCTTCAATTTCGTTCTCGGTGCTCCCTCCAACTTCGTAGGTGGTGACCGTGACGGTGCTGTCCTCAACACGCTCGGAACTATCTACAAAGGTGGTTATGTCGTGCCTGTTATCCACACATTGCTTCTCACGGTGCTCTGCCTCGCTGTTGAGCGCTTCTTCGCTCTGCGCACTGCTTTTGGCAAGCAGAACCTGACTAAGTTCGTAGCCAACATCAAGGCTGCCCTCCGTGCCAATGACTTCAACAAGGCAGAGCAGCTCTGCAACCAGATGCGTGGTTCTGTCGCTAACGTGGTTCTTGCTACGCTCAATGCCTATAAGGCTATGGAAAGCTCGGCCAATGCTTCGCTGAAGAAGAGCCAGAAGGTGGCCCGCATCCAGCAGGCTCACGAGGAGGCTACTCAGCTTGAGATGCCTACCTTGCAGATGAACCTCCCGATCATCGCCACAATCGTTACGCTCGGTACTCTTACCGGACTGCTCGGAACTGTGACGGGTATGATTCGTTCGTTCGCTGCTCTGGCCGCTGGTGGCGGTGGTGACTCTCTCCAGCTTTCACAAGGTATTTCTGAGGCTCTGATCAACACTGCATTCGGTATTTTGACATCTTGGTGCGCAGTGATCGCTTACAACTACTTCACCAACAAGATCGACAAGTTGACATATGCCCTCGACGAGGAAGGTTATACAAACGCTCAGACATACGAAGATAACCACACAGATGAGGCTTGATTTTTGCTAACCCTTTAATTTTTTATCACTATCGGTAA
>CAYPJA010000055.1:0-9980 GCA_964411005.1 uncultured Prevotella sp.
GAGCACGTGATTTGTAATCTCGGGGTCGTTGGTTCGAATCCGACAAGAGGCTCACCGAAAGCAGAAGCAGTCAGGGCTTCTGCTTTTTTTGATGAGGCTGGCCACACAGCCCGTGACTCCCCGCGGACGCCGGCAAAGACACAAAAAAACGAAAAAAACAATAGCTTCCAATCCTTATATAAAAGAAAATCCGTACATTTGCACGTTGAAATGATAAACGTAGCCGCATTTATACAGTTGAAAGCCTTTGCCCGTCAGGACGGTGCCCTGTTGGTGTTGTTCTGGGTGGCCAGTTTCTTGAGCTATATGTACAGTCCCCACGCGCCGTGGGGGCAGCTTCTGATGTTGTGCACGCCCTTCGTCGTAGGCTGGCGCATGATCAAGTTCCGCAACTATGCGCTCGACGGCCACATGTCTTACCGTCGCGCCTTTGCCTATTCGTGCTATGTGTTCTTTTATGCCTCCATCATCTTTGCGCTCGTGCAATATGTCTACTTCCGCTTCATTGACACGGGGCAGATGAACTCCATGATCTTGGACTCGATTCAGACCGTGGCTCCCTACTATCGGCAACAAGGGATGAGCGACGCGGACATCCAGGCCACGACCGACATGATGACCGGCATGAGTCCGCTCTACAAGGCCTTTGTCTTCATGATGGTCAATTTTCTGCAAGGCATTGCGGCATCCGTTGTGCTTGCCTTTGTCGGGATGAAACGGAAATAATGTGTTAGAACAAAAGAAAAACAAAATATGGACATATCAGTCGTTATTCCTCTTTACAACGAGGACGAGTCGCTTCCCGAGCTGCATGCGTGGATCACGCGTGTGATGGAAGCCAACAAGTTCAGTTACGAGATTATCTTCATCAACGACGGCAGCACCGACAACTCGTGGAACGTCATCGAGGGCCTTGCGCAGAAGGACGCCCATGTGAGAGGCATCAAGTTTCGCCGCAACTACGGCAAGAGTCCTGCTCTCTATTGTGGCTTCAAGGAAGCGCAAGGCGACGTGGTCATCACCATGGATGCTGACCTGCAAGACTCGCCCGACGAGATTCCGGGACTCTACAAGATGATTACCGAGGAAGGTTACGATCTTGTGTCCGGTTACAAGAAAAAGCGTTACGACCCCCTGTCGAAGACTATTCCCACCAAACTCTTCAATGCCACGGCCCGCAAGATATCGGGTGTGCACAATCTGCACGACTTCAACTGCGGCCTGAAGGCTTACCGCAAGGAGGTGGTGAAGAACATCGAGGTCTACGGCGAGATGCATCGTTACATCCCGTTCTTGGCAAAGAACGCAGGGTTCAACAAAATCGGCGAGAAGGTGGTGCACCATCAGGCGCGCAAGTATGGAACGTCAAAGTTTGGCATCAACCGATTCTTCAACGGCTATCTCGACTTGCTGACGCTGTGGTTTCTCACCCATTACGGCAAGAAGCCGATGCATGTCTTCGGCTTTATCGGATCGCTCATCTTCTTCATCGGCTTCATTGCCTTGTGCTGGCTGTTTGTCGACAAGATGATCGACCTGAGCCGGGGGGTCTATGGAGACCTGCTCTCCAACCATGCCTCCTTCTTTATCGCACTGACGGCCCTCATCGTCGGTTCCCAGTTTTTCCTGGCCGGCTTCCTTGGCGACCTTGTCAGCCGTCAGAATCCAAACCGTAACGATTACCAGATAGAGGAGACCATCCTATGCTGAGACGAAGATGCAGTGTGTCGGACTTCGTGACCATGATTGGTGGTCTGGTGCTTTCGGGCTGTAAGTAGATAGACTGTCCGCTCAACAACACGGTGCGTGCCGTGTGGTCGCTCGACGGTGCCACGCTCACCGACAGTCTCACGGTCTCGACAGCGCGCAACGAAGGCAACGACACGGTGCTCATCAACCGGCAGACCGGCGTCATGACCTTCCAACTGCCCGTGAGCTACGGCCACGACGAGGACGTCTTCTTCTTTGAGCGTTCCGGCAACTCCGGCTTCCATACCGTCGACACCGTGACTATCGGCAAGGAAGACCTGCCCCATTTCGAGTCGGTCGACTGCAATCCCACTTTCTTCCATACTCTCACCTCCGCTACGACCACTCAACACGGCATCGATTCTGTCGTCGTGAGTGAGAAGAACGTCAACTTTGACACATCCCATGCGCATCTCAAAATTTATTTCAAGAGCCGTTTGCAGTAGTCTGTTGTTCCTGCTGCCTTTACTGTCTGTCGCCCAGCGCAGGCAGATGGTGGCGGAAGTGGACTCCGTGCCCACTTTTCGTGGCTTGGCGGTCTCAGTCGATGCCGTAGGTCTCGTGCAGCAGGCCACGGGCAGTTACGGTCAGATAGAAGGTGCCTTGCGCGTGAATCTGAAAGACCGCTATTTCCCCATTGTCGAGATAGGCTATGGCAAGGCCGATGCCGATGATGCCTCCACACAGCTCATCTACAAGACATCGGCTCCCTATGGGCGCGTCGGCATTGACTTCAACATGCTGCGCCAGAAGCATGATATTTACCGACTCTACATTGGCGGCCGTTATGCCTTCACCTCATTCAGCTATGATGTTGACAGTCCGCCTGTTTCCGATCCCGTATGGGGGGGCGAGGCCACATATCATATAAGTGGAGAGAAAGCCAACTGCCACTGGCTGGAAGCCGTCGTGGGAATCGACGCGCAGATCTGGCGCCATCTGCGCATGGGCTGGAGCGTGCGCTATAAGCTGCGGCTGGCCCACGACGACGGCGATGCCGGCAATGTGTGGTATGTGCCCGGTTATGGTAAGGAAGGCGGAACGCGTCTGGGTGGCACATTCAATGTTATATTCGAACTATGAGACAAAGCAAACGACGCCTCTTATGGCAGATACCCTTTTTGTGTTTCCTCATCATTGGCACGGTGTGGATTATCCGTACACAGAATGATGCCCCTTACCACCACGACGAGGGAAAAATCTTCGGCACCTATTATCATGTCACCTACCAGAGTGAGAAAGACCTGCATGCGGCCATCCGTGCCGCGCTCAACCGGGTCGACGGCTCGTTGTCGCCATTCAACGACACATCAGTCATAGCCCGTGTCAATCGTAACGAGCCCGTTGTTGTCGACGCGATGTTCCGGGATGTCTTCACGCTGGCCCAGCATGTCTCGCGCGAGACGGGTGGTGCGTTCGACATCACGGTGGCTCCAGTGGTCAATGCCTGGGGATTCGGCACGGAAGGTCTCCGCACGCCCTCACCGCACACCCTCGACAGCCTGCGCCGTTTGGTCGGCTATCAGAAGGTGGCTCTTCGTGGTAGCCGTGTCGTGAAGCAGGATCCACGTATCAAACTCGATTGCGGTGCCATCGCCAAGGGGTATGGCAGCGATGTCGTGGCGCGTCTGCTGCGGAAAGAAGGAGTTGTTAACTACATGATTGAAATTGGCGGAGAAATTGTCACCAGCGGCAACAGTCCGAAGCGGCTGCCGTGGAAAATCGGTGTCACCAAGCCCAGTGACGACTCGCTCAACGTGAACCAAGAGCTGCAGACCGTGCTCAATGTCACCGACAAGGCCATGGCCACGAGCGGCAACTATCGCAACTTCCGCTATGTGGGCGGCAAGAAATATGCCCACACCATCGACCCACAGACCGGACGTCCCGTGCAGCATTCGTTGCTCTCGGCTACCGTGCTGGCCTCTGACTGTGCCACTGCCGACGCCTATGCCACCGCATTCATGGTGATGGGTATCGACAAGGCCGCCCAGCTGCTGGCCCGCCATTCGGAGCTCATGGCCTACTTTATCTATGCAGGTCCGGACGGACAAAACAAGGTCTGGTTCTCGCCTTCGCTGAAAGACAAAGTGGAAAAAGACTGAAGGCTGATGTATGGAAGAGCGTCTTCATCTCTATGAGAAACTGCTCTCGCTGCCCCTTTTTATGGGCATGGGCAGCGAGGAAATGTCGGAAATCATCGGTCAGACCCGATTCGGTTTTTTCAAGGTTCCTGCTGGCGAGACTGCCATTCATGAGGGCGATGCCTGCACGCGGCTCGTCATTCTGCTGCATGGCTCAGTTGCTGCCATGCACCAGGCCGATGACCACGGCTATACGGTCATAGAACAACTATCGGCTCCGGTGCTGATTGAGCCGTTCCAGCTCTTCGGCCTTCATCCCCACTATGTGCGTACTTATAATGCTATTGCCGACAGCGGCTTTGTGACGCTCGGCAAGGATGAGGTGATGGCACTCTTCGACCGTTATCTCGTCTTCCGGCTCAATTGGCTTAACCTGCTCACTACCACGTCACAGAAATTGGCGCATGGCCCGTGGCGTGTCCCCCTGTCCACGCTTCGGCAGCGCATCGCGCGCTTCGTGGTCGATCATTGTCTGCGTCCGGCTGGCCGCAAGGAGATTCATATCCGCATGCTGCGGCTGGCCGATGAACTCCATGAGAGCCGTCTCCACGTCAGTCAGGCCCTCCACAGCCTGCAGGCCGACGGCCTGCTGACATTGTCGAGAAGCCGCATCACCATTCCGGCTCTTGAAGATCTGATAGCCCGCAGTTGAGGCTGACGGCGTCAGCGACCGAATTTTTCCACAAATTCTTCTTCTGTAATAATCGGAATGCCCAATTGGCGGGCCTTCTGATTCTTGGCTGAGGTGGAGGCTGCGTCGTTGTTGATGAGCCAATTGGTCGACTTGCTCACACTGCCCGTCACTTTGCCCCCTTGGCTCTCGATGTAAGCTTTTAGTTCGGATCGGTTCTTATAATGGTGCACGTCACCGGTGACGACGAAGGTCAGTCCGCGGCAGCTGTCGCCCTTTGGCGTGAGATCAGGCTGATTCACGTTCAGTTCCCGCAGCAGGTCTTCGACTGTCTTGCTGTTGGTCTCGTCCTTGAACCAAATTACCAGCGACGCGCTCTTCTCTGGTCCGATGCCGTCGATGGTGGAAAACACCTGCGCGTCGGCAGTTTCGCGGGCCGTCCGGATGAGGTCTTCGAGTCGATAGGCAGACAGCAGGCGCGTGCAGACATCCATGCCGCAGAGCGGGATGTTGAGCGCATAGAGCAGTCGTCGTGCCTCCACCTGCCGTGCCCGTTCAATGGCTCGCAGCAGATTGCTGACCGACTTCTGCCCGAAGCCGTCCATGACCGACAGTTCGTGGGTGTGTGCGGCGAGATGGAAAATATCGGCCGGAGCTTTCACCCATCCCAGATTGATCAGTTTTTGTAGTGTCTGCTCGGAGAGACCGTCCACATTGACACCCTCCTTCGAGACCAGCCGCGCCAGTTTTTTCAGTTGTTTGGCCGGACAGTGCGCGTTGGTGCAGTGGAGTGTCTTCGTCATCGACGTCTCGCTCTCGCTGACCATTGTTGGCGCACCGCAGACGGGGCATGCCTGCGGCACCATCAGTTCTCCCACACGCTCCTGTACGCTCACCACTTTGGGAATGATCTTGTTGGCCTTGATTACGCTCAGCCGCGTGCCCTTGTCGCCGATGCCGAGCCGCTCACACTCGCTGATGTTGCACAGTGAGGCCCGCTTGACGGTCGTTCCCTCCAACTCCACAGGGCTGAAGACAGCCACGGGTGAGATGGTTGATGCCGCGCACGACCATTCGATGTGGTCAAGCACGGTCTCTGCACTCTCGTCGGCCCATTTGAAGGCCAGACCGGCGCGTGTGGCATGGTGACCGGTCACGCTGCCCGTGAGTGAATAGTCCCAGTCATCGTAGGCAATCACGAGTCCGTCGACGGGATAGGGGAAGGTTTTGATATCGTTTCCTTGCCGCGAGCCCGTCACGCGGCGCGTCCACCGGTCCACCGCCGCCTGTATGTTGTCCACAGTGGGCTGACTTACCAACTCGCGTTCCACGACCTTCATGCCGTTCTGCTCAATCCAGTCCATACGTGCGCCCCATGATCCGATGTGCTCGTCGGTGTGCACAAGCGTGAACGGAATCCAGCGCAAATGCCGCCGTCTCACCTCTTCCGCATCTTTCAGCGTCAGTGATCCAGAGGCGAGGTTGCGTGGGTTGGCATATTCTTCTTCGCTTTCCAGGTTGAACCGCTCGAAGTCGGCATACGATATGACTGCCTCGCCGCGGATGACGACATGTCCTTGATATGGGATGGTCTGTGGCAGACCGCCGATGCATGCTGCCAGATGCGTGATGTTGGTGCCCGTGTGGCCGTTGCCGCGTGTCACCACCTTGGTTAGCCGTCCGCCGTCGAAGGTTACCACAAGTGTCAGTCCGTCGAGTTTCCACGACAACCAGACAGGTCTGCCATCGGCCCATCGGGCCAGTTCGGTCACCGTCTTCGTCTTGGCGAGCGACAGCATGGGATATTCGTGAGCTTCCTTGCGTCCGGCCACGTCGTCGGCCGACACGCGGTGTGTGGGCGAGTCGGGCAGAACCGTGCCCGTCTCGATTTCCAACTGCCGCAGTTCGTCAAAGCGTGCGTCCCATTCATAATCGGTCATCAGTTCGCCACGGCCGTTATAGTAAGCCGCTGAAGCGCGGTTCAGCTCGTCGGTCAGCTCCCGCATGCGGGTCGTCTTATCGTCAGTCATCGTTGTCGTTTGTTTTGTTTCTGTCGGGTGCAAAATTACAAATTATTTTCCAATCAGCCGCTCTTGACGTCCCTTTCCGTTTTTTTTATTAACTTTGCATCCTGTTTTTATACGTAACAAACCAAATGATGAACATCATTGTATCACCCGAGATAGAGGCTGTGTGTCCTGATTTCGTAGGAGCCTGCGTAGAGGCGCAGGTTGAAAATTCGCCTTTCTGTCAACCCTTGTGGGACGAGATCGAGGAACTGGGCTCCCATTTCCGTGCTACGCTCACTCCGTCGACACTCAAGGATCTTCCCTCCATAGCAGCCACGCGGCGCGTCTATAAGGCCTGCGGCAAGGATCCCTCGCGCTACCGTCCGGCTTCCGAGGCACTCATCCGCCGTTTGCTTCAGGGCAAGAATCTCTATCAGATTGACACGCTCGTCGACCTCATCAATCTGGCCAGCATTGCCTATGGCTACAGCATTGGCGGCTTCGATGCCTCCAAATTCGTTGGCTCCACGCTGACGCTCGGTGTGGGACGTCATGGCGAGCCTTACGAAGGCATCGGTCGTGGTCCGATCAACATAGAAGGACTGCCTGTCTATCGTGACTCCCAGGGAGGCGTGGGTACGCCGACCTCCGACAACGAGCGCACCAAGATCAGTATCAACACCACTCATCTCCTTGTTCTCATCAACGGATACGACGGTCAGGAAGCCCGTGTGCGTGAGAATGCCGAGTTCATCTGCCAGTTACTGCGCAAGTATGCACATTCAGACGGGGGCACCTACAACATCTATCGATAGGTAAGGGAGTGCATAGAGGAGCCTGTGTGCCGTTTAGTCGTTTGAAAGAATAATAAAGACGGATAATTTGCGTTAATAAAGGAAACTATACGCTATGACAAAACTGATGATGGTGGTCAACGAGGACCGCTTCTTCCTGTCGCATCGCAAGGATATAGCCGTGGCAGCCCAACAGGCAGGCTACGACGTGCTCATTGTCTGCAAGAATACGGGGCAGCGGCAGGAGGTGGAGCGGCTGGGGCTGAAAATGCTGGAACTGCCCATCAACCCGACGGGCACGAACGTGCTACAAGAGTTGCATACCTTCCGCTTTCTTTACGGACTCTATCGCAGACATCGTCCAGACATTGTACATCACGTGGGCTTGAAGAACATTCTATGGGGTGGGCTGGCTGCGCGTATGGCTCGAGTGCCGGGTGTAGTGAATGCCGTCAGTGGCCTGGGCGCACTGTTTAATGGCGAAAAACCATCGCTCATGACACGTCTGGTCATGCAGGGTATGCGGACGGCCAACCGTCGCCATGGCGTTTCCATCATCTTTCAAAATCAAGAAGACCGCGAGCTTTTCCTGCGGCATGGCATCTGCCGGGAGAATCAGTGCGATTTCATTAAAGGGTCAGGAGTAGACTTGAGCGAATTCCGCTATACCCCCGATCCGGGCGGCATTCCCGTTCGCATTATCTTCACGGCGCGCATGGTGCGTGAGAAAGGGACGTTCACGCTTTGCGATGCTGCTGAGCTGCTGCGCCCAGAGATGGAAGGGCGTGTGGAGTTTCTGCTCTGCGGCCGTCTGTCGGCAGGGCCAAGGGCCATCCGGAAGGAAGAACTGGAGGCGCGCTGCGACGGCCATTACATTCAATGGCTTGGTCTGCGCGACGATGTCAGCAAGCTGTTGCGCCAAAGTCATATAGTGGCTTTCCCCAGCTATTACCGCGAAGGGGTGCCGCGGTCGCTCATTGAGGCGGCTGCTACGGGACGTCCGATTGTCACCACGCAGTCGTATGGCTGCAAGGACACCGTAGACGATGGGGTCAACGGGTTCCTTGTGCCGGTCAGAGACGCAAAGGCCTTGGCCGACAAGTTGCGCTTGCTCATCAATGATGCCGATTTGCGTCAGCGCATGGGCAAGGCCGGAAGGGAAAAGGCTGAAAAAGAATTTGATATCAGGAATGTGGTGAGACGGCACTTGGAGATATACCAACGACTGTTAACCGCGAAGAAGTAATCGACTCAATCCTGTCTCATTCATCATTCGTCTCATGCTCGCAGCGGATTCTTGTCTGACAGATACCAGCGAATGAACTGTCTGATGCCGTCGTGCAGCGACACATGGGGCTTGTAGCCAATTTCCGTTTCCAATTTGTGGGTGTCGGCATTGGTCTGATAGACATCGCCCGGCTGCATGGGAAGCATCACCTTGCGGGCTTCCTTGCCCAGTGCGAGCTCCAGTTCGTGAATGAAATCCATCAAGCGGACGGGATGCGAGCACCCTATATTATAAATGGTGTAAGGCACGCTGTGTGGGCATTGTGCCGCGTCGACGGTCGACTCTACGACCTGCACCGTGCCTTCCACGATGTCGTCGATGTAAGTGAAGTCGCGTATCATGTCGCCTTCGTTGAACACTTTGATGGGGCGGTCGTGGCTGATGGCGTCGGCAAAGAGGAACGGCGACATGTCAGGACGTCCCCATGGACCGTAGACGGTGAAGTAGCGGAGGCCGGTCGTGGCGAATCCGTAGAGCTTGCTGTAGCAGTGGGCCATGAGCTCATCACTCTTTTTTGTGGCAGCATAGAGACTGACGGGGGTGTCCACCTGGTCGCCCTCGTTGTAGGGAACCTTCGTGTTGAGCCCGTAGACGCTGCTTGACGAGGCAAAGATGAGATGCTTGACACCGTTGTTTCGGCATCCTTCCAAAATGTTGAGAAAGCCCACCAAATTGCTTTGCAGGTAGGCATAAGGGTGGGAGATGCTGTAGCGCACACCCGCCTGTGCTGCGAGGTTCACCACCTTGTCGAAGTGATATTGCTCAAAGATGGAGTCGAGGCTGGCTTTGTCGTCGATAGACAGGCGGATAAAAGTGCAGTTGGTGCTCTTGGTGCTGGCCACGGGCAACATCTCCTTGCCGCACTCGGCGGCATTGAAGCCGCATTCGGTGAGTCGGCCGAACTTCAATCTCGGGTCATAATAGTCGTTGATGTTGTCGACGCCGACCACGAAGTGGCCCCGGCGTGCCAGTTCGAACATCACTTTCGAGCCGATGAATCCGGCCGCGCCTGTAACGAGAATTCTCATATCACTGTTTGTTTTGTCTCCATCCGGCTTGAGGCAGGGGTATGTAGCCTGCGGCCGCATGTTTTCTTGTTTGTCATGCAAAGGTAATGTTTTTTTTCGTATCGTGAAAAAAATGCACGATTTTGTATTCTGCAAGGGCCAATTTATCGGCTTGAGACATGTGTTGGAATACCTTAATGAGGGCGTGATTACATACGTTTTGTGGGCCATTTAGGGGCAATTTGGCCTTCGAAAGCACAATAAATGTGAAACAAAGGTGTTATTTCTAAAGAGAAGGGTTATTTCTGAAGAGAACGTAAAAAACTTCTAAAGAGAACGTAAAAAGCCATCCTTATAT
>CAYPJA010000056.1:0-9410 GCA_964411005.1 uncultured Prevotella sp.
GGCGCTGAGCCACCACACCATGTTTGAGATGCTCGGCAACTGGAGCGTTGGCGACTACTTCAAGGAGGGTGCCATCGACTATGCCTACGAGTATCTGGTCGACGTGCTCCACCTTGATCCCGCTGACCTCTATGTGACCGTCTTTGAAGGCGATGCCACCGAAGGCATCGCTCGCGACGATGAGGCTGCCGGCTATTGGGCCAAGCACTTCCCCAAGAACCATATCGTGGACGGCAACAAGCACGACAACTTTTGGGAGATGGGTGATCAAGGACCTTGTGGCCCGTGCTCGGAGATTCACATCGACTTCCGTTCGGCAGAAGAGAAGGCCCGTGTTCCGGGTGAGACGCTCGTCAACAAGGATCATCCGCAAGTCATCGAGATATGGAATATCGTCTTCATGCAGTACAACCGAAAGGCCGATGGCTCTTTGGAACCGCTCAAGATGCACGTCATCGATACAGGCATGGGCTTTGAGCGGCTCGTGCGTCTGCTGCAAGGCAAGAACTCCAACTACGACACAGACATCTTCGCGCCCATCATCAGTGAAATTGAGAATCTCTCCGGGTGCAAGTATGGTCACACCTTCCCCGAAGGTCCAAGCGGTGAGGGTGCCACGCAGCAGGAGAAAATCGACATAGCCATCCGTGTTGTGGCCGATCATCTGCGTGCTGTGGCTTTCTCGATTGCCGACGGACAGTTGCCGTCGAATGCCAAGGCCGGATATGTCATCCGCCGCATTCTGCGTCGTGCCGTGCGCTATGCCTACACTTTCCTCGCTCAGAAAGAAGCTTTTATCTACAAGCTCGTGCCCGTGCTTGTGCAGGAGATGGGCGAGGCCTATCCTGAGTTGGGTGCCCAACAGGAGTTGATTGGCCGTGTGGTGAAAGAGGAGGAGGAATCCTTCTTGCGCACTCTCGACAAGGGAATCAACCTGCTTAATGGCGACATGGATGAGCTGAAGGCCCATGGAAAGATGGTGCTTGATGGACAGAGTGCGTTCCGGCTCTTTGATACCTACGGCTTCCCACTCGACCTTACAGAACTCATCTGTCAAGAGAACGGCTATACCGTTGATGAGGCCGGTTTCCAAGAGGAGATGGCCAAGCAGAAAGCACGCGCTCGCAATGCCGCCGCCGTGGAGAACGGTGATTGGGTGGAGTTGCGACCCGGTGAGGAGCAGTTTGTGGGCTACGACTATACCGAATACGAATGCCACATCCTGCGTTATCGCAAGGTGACGCAGAAAAAGAAAACCTTCTTCGAACTCGTGCTCGACAACACGCCGTTCTATGGTGAGATGGGCGGACAGGTTGGCGATACGGGTGTGCTGGTCAGCGAGAACGAGACGATTCCTGTTGTCGACACCAAGCGCGAGAACAACCAAAGCATACATATTGTCGACAGCTTGCCACAGAATCCCGAGGCCGACTTCATGGCCTGCGTCGACATCGACAAGCGCAACGGCTCTGCCGCCAACCATACCGCTACCCATCTGCTCGACTATGCGCTCAAGCAGGTGCTTGGTGACCACGTTGAGCAGAAAGGCTCCTATGTCGATGCCAATACGCTTCGCTTCGACTTCTCTCACTTTAAGAAGGTCACATCCGAGGAACTTCGGCAGGTGGAGCGCATCGTCAACGACATGATTCGTCAGGACCTGTCGTTGGAAGAGCATCGCGACGTGCCCATAGAAGAGGCCAAGGAGCTGGGTGCCATCGCTCTTTTCGGTGAGAAATATGGCGACAAGGTTCGCGTGGTGCGTTTTGGCCCGTCGTGCGAGTTCTGCGGTGGCATCCATGCCCAGTCGACAGGCCGCATCGGATTCTTCAAGATTATCGCCGAGAGTTCTGTTGCCGCTGGCGTGCGCCGTGTGGAGGCGTTGACCGGAAAGGCTTGTGAGGATGCTGTTTATTATGCTGAAGACATGCTCGCCGAGATCAAGACCATGTTCAACAACGCCAAGGACCTGCGGACTGTTATCCGAAAATATATCGAGGACAACGACCAGCTGAAGAAGCAGATAGAGAGTTTCCGCCAGCAACGGGTGGAGGAGGTCAAGAGCCGCCTCGTGCAGAATGCCCGCGACGTTAATGGCGTGAAGGTCGTGCAGGCGGTGCTGCCCGTCGATGCCGCGTCGGCAAAGGATCTTGTGTTCAAGGTTCATGAGGCCATTAAGGACAGCCTTGTAGCCGTGATTGGATCCGTCGACAATGGCAAGCCGTTGTTGAGTGTCATGCTGAGCGACGATATGGTGCAGGGGCACAACCTCAATGCCGGCAAGATCGTGCGCGAGGCTGCCAAACTCATCAAGGGTGGTGGCGGCGGTCAGCCTCATTACGCGCAGGCTGGCGGCAAGGATGCCGACGGACTGAGGGCTGCTGTCGACAAGGTTGTAGAACTGTGCGGACTCTGATACTCACTCTGACATGCTTACCACACGCATAACCCTTCGCATCAGCAACGGCCGCTTGTTGTTGGCCGTTGCCGATGCTTCCGTGGCGTCGCAGGTGAGTTTCGAGCCCGTTATCGTCAAGAGCGGCATCTCCATGGCGGCCAATCTGCGTGCGGCCTTCAACGAATCGGCCTTGTTGCAGCATGGCTACCATCGGGCACAGGTGATGCTTGATACGCCGGTCATTCTCGTTCCCGTGGAGGAGTTTCATGAGGACCAGGCTTCCGTGCTCTATCATCATGCCATTCTTGGCCACGACAACGACGAGGTGCTTCACACCATCCTGCCTGAACTCAACAGCGTGGCCCTCTACAGTATCAACAAAGACATGAGGCTGGTGCTCACCGATCATTTCAGTGACATCCGTTTCTTGCCGCTCATGATGCCCGTCTGGCGCCACATGAACCAGCGTAGTTTCACGGGCTCTTACCGCAAGCTCTATGGCTATTTCCACGACAAGAAGGTGGAGGTGTTTGCTTTCGACAAGACCCGCTTCCGCTTCTGCAATGCATTTGACGCCGCCCATTCCCACGATGCGGTCTATTTCCTGCTTTATGTCTGGCGCGAGTTAGGCATGGATGCCCACCGTGACGAGTTGCATCTGGCCGGCGAACTGCCCGACCGCGAGGAGTTGCTTGCCACCTTGCGGAGTTATGTGCAGAAGGCGTATGTCATCAATCCTATGGCCGAATTCAACCGCGCACCCATTGCGCAGGTCAAAGGCATGCCGTTTGACATGATTTCCCTCTACATCAGGAAGTGACTTGTCGTTGATCTATTCGGAGCGGTTATACTTGTAGGGGGCAGGTTCTTTCTTCGTGCTTTTCTTTGTCATGTCGGCGGTTTGCGCTATCTTTGCAGGCGAAAAGGAAAAAGATTAAAAGATATGCGTATCATAACCGGGCTTTACAAGGGACGCCATTTCGAGATACCGCGCACGTTCAAGGCGCGGCCCACCACCGATATGGCCAAGGAGAACATCTTCAATGTGGTCAAAGGCTACGTCGACCTCGAAGGCGCGACGGCTCTTGACCTCTTCGCGGGCACGGGCAGCATCTCGCTTGAGTTGCTCTCGCGCGGTTGCGCACAGGTGGTGAGCGTCGAGGCCGACCGCGAGCACGCCCGTTTCATCCGCCAATGTGTCGAGAAGGTGGGTGCCCCCGGCCATCTGCTCGTCAAGGGCGACGTGTTCCGCTTCATCAAGGGCTGCCACATGCAGTTCGACTTCATCTTCGCCGACCCCCCTTATGCGCTTGAGGAGCTGCCGCAGATACCCTCGCTCATCTTCGGACAAGGCCTGTTGAAACCCGGCGGTCTGCTGGTCTTCGAGCACGGCAAGCACAACGACTTCGCCGCCGAGCCGCACTTCTGCGACCACCGTGCCTACGGCAGCGTCAACTTCTCAATCTTCAGAAACGCCGACGGACAGGAAGGTGCAGAATGAAGGCCGTTCCTTTTATCCTTTTTTTGGTCCTTCCATTTCACAGTTTGATTTTTTTATCACTATCTTTGCATGAGCAGGAGGAGCAGAGACGCTTCTCCTTTTCTTGTGTCTTTTCCGCAGCCAGTCTGCGAAAGGACGCCTTTAGGGCTCCCGGAGATGGCTTTTTAGGTTGTTTCCAACCATCTTTTGCGTTTCAATCAGCCGTCTCTTGCCCACCGAAATGCCGCTTCCTGCCATTTCCGCTTCCAGCTTTCGTCTTGCAAAAGGGCTCCTTTGAGTGGTTCACAGCAACGGACTGAGCAGGCGGACAATACTTTCCCACAGGCGGACGTGGAACGGACGGCGGCGGGGATGCTGCATAAGGAAACTGTGACGGAGGTCGTCGAGGAACACTTGTTTTAGACGCAGGGCCATGTCGCGGTCGTAGAAGAAGATGTTTGACTCGAAGTCGTGCTCGAAACTGCGGAAGTCGACGTTGGTGGAGCCGCATGTGCAGAGGCTGTCGTCGGCGACGAGCAGTTTGGAATGGTTGAATCCAGCCTTGTAACAATAGACTTTCACGCCGGCACTCATCACCTCGTGCACATAGGTACGGCTGGCCCACTCGACGATGTGGGAGTCGCTGTGCAGCGGTATGAGCAGTCGCACGTCGATGCCAGACAACGCCACCGTGCGCATGGCGAAGAGAATGGGCTCGGTGGGCAGGAAGTAGGGCGACTCCATGTAGACATAGCTGCGGGCTTCCATGAGAATGCGTAGGTAACCTTGCATGATGTCGGGCCATGGCGAGATGGGACTCGACGTGACAACCTGTGCTATGCAGTTGTTGTTGATGGCAGGGGGGGGCGGCGGATAATACTTGCGGTTGCTGATGAGGGTGTGGTCGCAGAAATACCAGTCGATAAGGAAGGCGCGCTGGATGGCATAGACGGCACCGCCGGTCACCTTGAGATGGGTGTCGCGCCATGGTTGGCTGCCGGTGCCCTTGATGTAGCGCAACGCGATGTTCATGCCGCCGATGAAGCCTGTACAGCCATCGATGACGATGAGCTTGCGGTGGTTGCGGTAGTTGGCCTTGCTCGTGAAGGCCGGAAACTTGACGGGCATGAAGGCGTGTACCTCTATGCCGCCCTCACGCATGCGTTCGAAGAAGCTATGGTGGGTCTTCCAACTGCCCACGTCGTCGTAGATGACGCGCACTTCCACGCCTTGGCGCGCTTTGTCGATGAGGGCATCGGCGATGAGATTGCCCAACGGGTCGTCCTCGATGATGAAGCTGTCGAGATGGATGTGCTGGCGTGCCTGACCGATGGCTTCGAGCAGGGCAGGGAAGAACTGGTAGCCGTCGGTGTAGACCTCTACTTCATTGTCCTTGAAGGGCAGGGCCATGTTCTGATTGGTGAAGAGGTCGATGAGCACGCGCCACGTCTCAGGCAGGCTGAGGTCTTTCTGCTCTACAAACTCAAGCATCTGCCGCTTGGAGAGCTGGTCGAGGGATCGCTGGGAGATGAGGCGTTCCTTACGGGTGTTCTGCCCGAAGAAGAAATAGAGGATGATGCCTGCCACGGGCAGAAACCATAGCACCAGCAACCACGCCATGGTCTTGGCTGGTTGGCGGTTGTCCATGAGGATGGTCACCATGGTGGCGATGACCACGAAGGCATAGACGCCCAGCAATATCCAGTGGATGATTTCCATATATCCGTACCGCTCACTTGAAGCCCACGAGCTTGTGGGTCTGCAGACTCAGCCGCCACTCGGGATGGCGGCGGATGTAGGCGGCGCAGGCCTGTGTGATGTCAGCGTTGCGCCGGTCGTCGCCCGTGTCGCAGGGTTGGAGATAGTGATAGTCGGCCTCGATGCCGTAGGTGCTGACGGGTGTCTGTCCGTCGAAGAGCACTTTCAGCTCATCGGCATGCTTGACCGCGACGCGCTCTTTGGGCGAGACGGTCAGCCAGTCGAGGTTGGCGGGAGGCTCGCAGGTGCCGTTCGACTCCATGGCTACTTCTGTGTAGCCGGCCTCGTGGAGGGCGTCGATGAGTGAGGCGTCGACTTGCAGCGTCGGTTCGCCGCCGGTCAGCACGACCAGGGGACGTGCGCTGTCTGCGGGCTGGTCGGCCAGACTGGCCAGGCGCGCTATGATCTCGGGTGCCGTGAGTTCCTCGTAGCGGCTGAAGTCGGTGTCGCAGAAGGGGCAACGCAGGTTGCATCCGCTGAAACGGATGAACAGGGCGGCACGTCCGGTGTTGTGTCCCTCACCTTGCAGCGAATAGAACAGGTCGTTGACTCGGTATATCTTATTCATCTTCTTCATACCATGCCGTGTTGTTTTCGCTCTCCTGTACTACGGCCTTATAGCACTGTGGTATCTCGTCGACGATCCAACGCGCGATGTTCTCTGCTGTGGGATTGAAGGGGAGCACCTCGTTGAGGTCTTGATGGTCGAGGCGGCCGTGGATGGCTTGCTTGATCTTGCCAAAGTCGGCCACCATGCCGTCGTCGTTTAGTTCGTGGGCGCGACAGTAGACTGTCACAATCCAGTTGTGTCCATGCACGTGTGTGCACTTGCTCTCATATGAGAGTTGCAGGTGATGACTGGCGGATATTTCAAATTTTTTCTTAATGTAATACATATCTTGATGGTAGTCTTATTTCTTTAGTTTCTGCAGATGGGCCAGCTCGTTGAGGGCGAAGTCGCTACTGTCTGGGTCGTCGAGCAGCGTCTTCAGTATGTGTTCGGCCTCATTGTATTGTCGGGTCTCAATGAGCGCATAGGCCTTGCGGCGCTGGAGGAAGCTCTTGAATGCCGTCAGGTCGCTGCTGGTCGCGATGTCGGGGGGGGCATCATCGTTGCTGTTCTCTTCCATGGCTTCTATCTCGGCGAGGAGGTTCGTGATGAAGGGAATGGCGCGGAAGTCGTGGCTGTTGACCAGGCTGTTGACATATTCCTCTGTATACACGACGCGTTGCATGGGAAGTGCCTGCTCCAAATAGAAGTAGGCTTTCTCATACTGTTGCAGCTCGTTGAAGCAGAATCCCAGATAATAGCAAATCTCATAGAAGTCGCGCCGTTTACTGTCCTTCAGCTGTGCGAAATCAGCTTGTAGGAGCCTCCATGCGTTCTCCAGATGGAGAGAGGCTTCCAGATAACGGGCGTCGAGGAAGAACTTATGGCCGAAGTAGAGCTCGTATGCGGCGTCTTCGTTGGCTGTGCTTGCGATGAGGCGTTGCTCCTCGCTCAGTTCGTTGTCTTTTCCGTTGCGCAGCTTCTGACAAGCGTCCTTCCACATGTAGCGGAACTCGCTCAGCGGCCCGTCGGCCAGTTGCAGGTCGTAGCCTATGAGTGCCGTGCGGCCTATGGCCTGCTGCTCCTGGCTTCCCATGGCCACGATGGGCTGGGCCGACAGTGGGGAGACTGTGAGTGTGATGCGATAGTAGAGCGTGTGCTCGCCTTTCCCTTCGGTCTTGATGAGGATGGCCAGCGACCGCTCTTTGTCGGGGCGGCGTTGGTCGCGATAGGTGAGACTGATGATTGCCTCGCCAGTCGTAAAGTCGTCGTTGTTGATGAGCGGTTGTGAGAGGTCGAAGTCCTTGATGTCGTCGGTGGGCACGCGCTCGGTCTTGCCGTTGCTGATGACCAGCATGCGGATGGGCAGGAAGCGGGTGATGCCGGCCAGCGAAGACAACACTTGCTGCAGAGTGATGGTCTGGGTGTGGTTTTGTCGCCAGTCGGGACCGGCGTCCTGATGCATGATTTCCTGCTCATGCAGCAGGAATACTTCGCGGCTCCATTCGTTGCTGCTGCGTTCAGGGTCGTTTGTCTGTTTCTTTTCTTTCTCGTTCTTTTTTTCTTTGAGTAGTTCGTCGAATTTCTTGACGATGGCGTTGCGCCACTGGAAGCAGTTGGCCATCGCGTTGGCCAGGGTGGGAAGAGCCGTCTGCTTGTTGACGAACAGGCCGGTCATGATGTGCACGTCGATGGTGTTGTGCTGCTTGTCGTAGGTGTAGACAATGCGTTCTGTGTCAGTGTTGAGGTTGCAGACGTTGCAGAGGCTGCGCACCAGCTCGATGTTGTCTTGTGGGGTGTCCAGAAAATGTGGAAAAAACAGGGTCGCATAGGGCGTAGCCGGATTCAGACGAAGGTCGAAGCGGGCATCCTGGTATTCGAAATGACAAAGTTTATTCTCTTTCTCGTCGATCCATTCTACCTTGCAGTTGAGTGTGTGCAGTGCCGACGTGAGCCATGTCTGGTTTTGCTTGATGGTGCGTTCGATGATGAGTGGATTCTTCTTTTTCACTTTTTTTCGCACTCTACTGTTCTTCCATACATCTATCACCAATGGGGTGGCGAGGATCGTGCACAAGATCAAGAGTGCGATTGTTAATACTTCCAGTATGAGCATGGTTGTTCTCCTTTCTTCTTTGGGTGTCTATGGGGATTTATGCTGTGAGGGAATTTCACTCTCTATACGATTCTATATGATGATGTTGTTGCCGAGTTTTCGAGCCAGTTGGTTGCGGATGGTCTGCATGTCTTTGTAGTCCTGCATGAGTTGCCGCAGGCGATCCATGTCGTTGGAGGCCGCTGCTATCTCTTTCTGAATGCTTTTCAGCCGTGTCTCAACAATGTTCATGCGGAAGTCGAGGATGAGGTGCATCACCTGGTTGCGCACGGTGTCGGCATCGTCTTTGACCTGCTGGCTCTTCGACAGCACGAACTTGTCGGCTGTGAGCGACGCTGCGGTCTGGCTGAGTTGCTGGTCGGGATGGTGGAGGAAGTAGGCCTCAGCCTTGAATCCGTCGTCTCCTGCGTGCTCATAGGCCTCTTTCAGAATTTGGTTGAACGTGTCGTTGTGAAAAGACAGGCCGTCGGCCGACAGCGAATAGTGGACATATTGTGCCACGGAGAGATTGAGAAGACGGCCGTTCTCGTCGGCCACATCCTCGAAGATGATCATCTCGCCGTGCTTGACGATGATGCGTGCCAGCATGGTTTCCACTGGTGTTGCCTGTGGCTGGTCAGCAGGTTGCGTCTGCGTTTGCTGCACTTGTTTCTGCGGTTGGCGGCTTCCTTGGCTGCGGCTCTCGCGGATATACTGGTTCATCTGGTTGATGAGTGTGCCCTCGTTGATGCCCACGCGTCCGGCACTGTCGTGGATGTAGATGTCGCGTAGCGTCTGGTTGGGGATGACGGCGATGCTCTGCACGATGCTGTTGATGGCCTGCGACCGCTTCAGCGGGTCAGTCTCGTTCTTGAGCAGCAACTCGGTCTTGTATTGGATGAAGTCGGTCTGGTGGTCTTCGATGTACTTCCGGAAGTCGGCAGCGGTGTGCTTGCGTGCAAAGCTGTCAGGGTCGTCTCCGTCGGGCAGGAGTAGCACCTTGATGTTCATGCCCTCAGAGAGCAACATGTCCATACCGCGTAGGGCGGCGTGTATGCCGGCGGTGTCGCCGTCCTAGAGCAGCGTGATGTTGGACGTGAAGCGGTGCAGCATGTGAATCTGCGGATAA
>CAYPJA010000057.1:0-8398 GCA_964411005.1 uncultured Prevotella sp.
ACCCGCGACCTCGACCTTGGCAAGGTCGCGCTCTACCAACTGAGCTATTGCCGCAAAAACTTGTATCTTCAAGTGCATTTCCCTAAATGCGAGTGCAAAGGTAGTGCTTTTTTTTTATTCCGCCAAACATTTTGCATTCTTTTTTCATGCAAGAAGCTATTTTTTTTTGTTTTAGCCTGATTACACCTTATTATATATAATACGACCGTTAAAGCTGCCTCCATTTCCTTTCCATTGACATACCCCTCTACATTGGTATTCTGTTTTGCGCCCGAAAATTCCTAAGGAGCCCAACCGGCATCCTTTTATTAGAGACGATCAGATAAGCAAAAACAGACAAGGCACCAAGAAAAGAAGACTGAAGAAAAAGTCGGCCACACTCCTCTAAAGAGACAAGTCATCGCCCTTTACAAAGTCGGCAATGGCTGTTCGCACTTCAATAGACGGTCTTTCGCACTTCAAGAGGCGGTCTTTCAGACTTCAAGAAACGTCCTTTTGCAAAGCAGGAAGCCATGCTGCGCAAATCAGCTGATAATGTAACACAAAACAGTGTCAAGCTACTTTTATTGCAGCTTGACACTGTTTTATGCTATACTATCGCAGGATGTAAACCGTTTACATCCTACTTGACTACGTTATATCGAGCAAACTTCAGCAACAGTTGCTTGCGTCCTGTGTTCTTGAAGTCCACGGTTGCCTTCATATTTTCTCCTGTACCTTCAATTTTCACGACTGTACCTATCCCAAAGCGCTGATGTTCGATAACACTTCCTTCCCTTAGTCCCAAAGCTGAGCCGTCACCGGAGCCTGTCCCCTGCAAACTTCGCCCACCATTAGAAATGACCGACGACAATTTCCTCATATTGCCTCCTTCCAACATCAACCGACGCTTGGTGCCTTCACCCAATGGGTCGACAGCTTGCTCCGGACGCCTCGGCCGCGTGACCTTCGGTTGCGGATCAGCCATAAAGCGGTCGGCCACAGGCCGCGAATTCTGCATGCGCGAACTGTAATGGCTGTCCTTTCCCCAATCACGACATCCCGCATAAGGACGATTAGGCTCATAATCGACATCCGTGCCCCAGGATGCCCTACCCATCGGTTTGCGTGACAAGCCCCCCGCAGCCACTGTCTCGCGGTCTATTTTCAGAAAACGCGGATCAATGTCCCTAAGGAAACGACTCGGCTCATCCATCTCCATCCGGCCAAACCGCCACCGACTCTTGGCACAGGTCATGACACAATGTCTCTCTGCTCTCGTAATGGCCACGTAAAGAAGCCGTCGCTCCTCTTCAAGACCACGTGGGGTGTCGGCCGACATGGGACTGGGAAATATATTCTCCTCTAACCCAACGATGAACACAGTAGGAAACTCAAGTCCCTTGGCTGCATGAATCGTCATAAGCGCAACTCTACTTTGCGCGTTGTCATCGCTATCAAGGTCGGTGAGCAAAGCCACTTCCTGAAGAAAGTCGGCCAAGAACACATGATCGGCACGGTCTTCCTCCTGCTGTGTCTCCACAAAGTCGGACAGTCCGCCCATAAATTCTTCCAGATTTTCCTGCCGAGCCACACTGTCAGTATCAGTGCCCGAATAGAGATCAGCACTTATGCCACTACTCTTGATGATTTCTCTACCAAGCTGATAGGCGTCTTTAGCCGTTGATTCTTCCGCAAACCCATTAATGAGAGTCTGAAAAGCATTCAGCTTAGACAACGTTCCCTTGTTGACATCCAGCCCGCACTCCGCGGCATGACCGATGACCTCCCAAAGGCTGACACCGTTTCGCTGCGCACAGGCAACCACCTTGCTGACAGTAGTCTGCCCGATGCCACGTGCGGGATAATTGACGACACGCTTGAAGGCCTCCTCATCGTCGGGATTCACGACAAGCCGGAAATAGGCGATAATGTCCTTGATTTCCTTACGCTGATAAAAACTCAACCCTCCAAAAATGCGATACGGAATGGACATACGCCTCATCTCCTCCTCGAAAGGCCGGCTCTGCGAATTGGTGCGGTAAAGAATGGCAAAGTCGTTATAGTCACAACTGTCCTGACGGCGTATACGCTTGATCTCACGACAGACAACAGCCGCCTCTTCCCTATCACTATAGACAGGTTTCAAGACCACCTGATCGCCCTCTGCGTTCTCACTGTAGACATTCTTGGGTATCTGACGCCTGTTATGCTTCATCAACGAATTGGCCGCCCCTACGATTGACTGGGTCGACCTGTAGTTGCGCTCCAGTTTAAAAAGTCTTGCCGCGGGGTATATCTTTTTGAAATCCAATATGTTGTCGATATTTGCCCCACGGAATCCATAAATACTCTGATAGTCGTCTCCTACCACACAAACCATCTGGCGCTCCTCCGTGAGCTGCCGCACAATGCTCTGCTGCGCAAAGTTGGTATCCTGATACTCATCGACCAGAACATATTGGAAGCGCTCGGCATACTTACGGCGTATGTCATCATGCTCATTGAAAAGACGCCATGTCAGAACGAGCAAGTCGTCGAAATCCATAGCATCAGCTTTCTGCAACCGTTGCTGATAAGCAAGATAAACCTTATAGACTTGCTCCAGGCGAGCATCACGGTCACGACTGATGGCGCTTCCGTCAAGTGCATATTGCTCTGCGGTGATGAGATGGTTTTTCGCCATGGAAATACGACTGTGCACAGTCGCCGGCTTATACACCTTGTCATCAAGTCCCATTTCTTTTACGATGGCTTTAATGAGCGACCGACTGTCAGTCTCGTCATAAATCGTATAATTGCTTTTGTAGCCAATGGCTTCCGACTCCATGCGTAGTATGCGCGAGAAAACAGAGTGGAAAGTGCCCATCTGCAATCGGCTGGCACGATCGGAACCGACAAGGCGACTGATTCGCTCTTTCATCTCACTGGCAGCCTTGTTTGTAAACGTCAGGGCAAGGATAGTCCACGGCAACATACCGTGCTCAAGCAGATAAGCTATCTTATAGGTCAACACACGCGTCTTGCCGGAGCCCGCACCGGCAATGACAAGCTGCGGACCTTCACAGTACTCTACCGCTGCCCGCTGGCTGTCATTCAAATCTTCAAGAAGTGACATGGAAATGACTTGATATTGTTTGGTTTGTTTAACAGAGAAGACAATCCTCACTTGCGGTATATACCACCCGATGCCGTCTTTGGATTATAGTCTTCCCCATCCTTAGGAAACGAAGGTATGAATCTCATCTGATTCTGAATCTGCCGGCAACGCTTCTTCATGTAGTCGGAAGGATCTTCCGACGAATACTTCAATGGGTTGGGGAGCGTGGCGGCAATGAGCGCACAATCAGCACGCGACAAGTCGACCGCACTTTTGTCGAAATGATATTTAGCACATGCATCGACGCCATAGATCCCGGCCCCCATCTCGATGGAATTCAGAGAAACCTCCATGATGCGATGCTTGCCCCATACAAGTTCAATGAGAAATGTGAAATAAGCCTCGAAGCCTTTGCGCACCCATGATCGCCCCGGCCACAGGAAAACATTCTTCGCAGTCTGCTGCGAAATGGTGCTGGCTCCATGCATCCGGCCACCATTCATATTGTGTTTGGCAGCCGACTCTATGGCATCAAGGTCAAAACCTTTATGCAACAGAAACCGCTGATCCTCACTCGCCATAACAGCCACCGGCATATGGGGCGAAATCTTGCTCATGGGCACCCAGTGATGATGAAGCTTCAGGCTCTCACCACGCCCGGCCTGCTCGGCCACACGAATAAACATCAAGGGCGTAAAGTAGACGGGCAAAAACTTATAAGCCACGACTATAAGCAAAGTCGAGGCAAAAAAAAGCGAAAGTGCCCAACGCACGATTTTCCGGATAATACTCATCTATTCATAAAAAAGGAATACACGCGCACATTAGACGCATGTATTCCTATTTCCTTTGACAAAAATCTTAGACTATAAAGCAATGGTTGAATTCCTTTTCGTTGCCTATTGCAGCGTACCATTATTTGCCGCGTCGACCATAGCCTGCGAAGCGTACAGATAGACCTCTACACGGCGGCTGGCCACACGGTTCTCCGATCCATCAGCATTGGTGATGAGATTGGTAGAACCATAGCCCTGCGTATTCTTTATCTGTGTAGTACCCACACCACAGGTGTTGACAAGATAATCACGGACAGAGACGGCACGGCTCGTCGAAAGCGTCTGATTAAGCTCTGCACCGCCCTCAGATGAGGCATAGCCCTGAATATCGACAGAACAATCAGTATTGCCTTTGAGCACTGAAGCAAACTTCGTGAGATCGTTCTTGGCCGTAGCCTGCAAGTCAGCCTTACCCACCTTGAAGAGGATTCCATTGTCGAAGGTCACCTTGACAGCCGTCAGTCCATTGTTGTCGGTCACAGTCTCCACTTTGGCATTCTTAACCTGCTCAGCAGCCTCTGCTGCAACTTTGTCCATATGACGGCCAATCAAGGCTCCAGCGCCAGAGCCGACAGCACCTCCAATGGCTGCACCGATGGCCGCGCCTTTTCCATGACCGGCAATGGCACCGATGATGCTGCCCAGGGCTGCACCACCGCCGGCACCCAACAAAGCTCCTGTGCCTTGTTTGGTGGAACAACCCACAAAACCTGTTGATAAAGTGAGGAAACAAAGTCCTACCGTTGCAATTTTAAACTTTTCCATATCTCTTTAGTTTTATAAATCCTAATTATTCAATTCGTATAGCCTAAAAGCACTGCAAAGTTAATTGTTTTTTCGGCTTCTTATACCTTTTACCAACTTTTTTTAGTACTTTTGTGGCAAAATTACTGCTTTCACGCAGAAGGCACAAAATATTTTCCCTATTTATCAAGAGGGAAATCCCTAAAAGTAAGGGAATCGACAGAGACAGAATCAAAAAAACAAAAGGATACAAACAGAAATGGCTAAAGAATTAAAAGACTTGACCAAGCGCGCTGACAACTACAGCCAGTGGTACAATGACCTCGTCGTTAAGGCTGATCTTGCCGAACAGGCTCCTGTCCGCGGATGCATGATTATCAAGCCTTACGGTTATGCTATCTGGGAAAAGATACAGGCCGGACTCGACAAAGAATTCAAGCAATTGGGAGTACAAAACGCCTACTTCCCCTTGCTCATCCCCAAAAGCTTCTTTGCCCGCGAGGCCGAGCACGTGAAAGGCTTTGCCAAGGAGAGTGCCGTAGTCACCCACTACCGTCTGAAGGCCACCGACGACGGACAAATCATCGTCGACCCGACAGCCAAGCTTGACGAGGAACTCATCATACGTCCTACATCTGAAACGATGATATGGCATACTTATAAGAATTGGATTCACTCGTGGCGTGACCTGCCCATCAAATGCAACCAGTGGTGCAATGTTATGCGTTGGGAGATGCGCACACGTCCTTTCCTGCGCACGTCAGAATTTCTTTGGCAGGAAGGTCACACCGCGCACGCCACAGAACAGGAGGCACTTGAAGAAGCCAAACTCATGATGAATGTCTATGCCGACTTCTTGGAGAGCGTCATGGCCGTACCTGTGATACGCGGTGAGAAGAGTGAGACCGAACGTTTTGCCGGCGCCCTCAATACTTACACTATCGAGGCCATGATGCAAGACGGCAAAGCCCTGCAAAGTGGCACCAGCCATTTCTTAGGACAAAACTTTGCAAAGAGTTTCGATGTGACCTATTTAAATAAGGAGAATAAACCTGAATATGTATGGGCCACATCATGGGGTGTATCCACACGTCTCATGGGAGCTCTCATCATGGCTCATTCTGACGACAACGGTCTCGTGTTGCCTCCCAAGCTTGCTCCTATCCAAGTGGCCATCATCCCCATAGCCAAAGGAGCCGACCAACTGGCAGCCATCACCCAGAAGATGCAGCCCACCATTGAGGCATTGCGCAATCTGGGAATCAGTGTCAAATACGACGACAGCGACAACAAACGGCCTGGATTCAAGTTTGCCGACTATGAGCTCAAGGGTGTACCTGTGCGCCTTGTTATGGGTGGACGTGATCTTGAGAACGGAACCATTGAGTTGATGAGGCGTGACACACTTGAAAAGGAGACTGTGAGTTTCGACGGAATCGTAGAACGGGTGAAGAATTTGCTTGACGAAATCCAAAAGAACATCTATGCAAAGGCAAAGAATTTCCGCGACAGCCGTATCTACGAATGCGATAACTACGAAGACTTCAAAGAACGTGTCAAGAATGGCGGCTTCTTCCTCTGCCATTGGGACGGAACTCCTGAGACCGAGGCTAAAATAAAGGAAGACACGCAAGCCACCATCCGGTGCATTCCTTATGCTTTCGAACAGACACCAGGCACAGACATGGTCAGCGGTAAGCCGGCCAAAGCTCGCGTCATCATTGCAAGAAGCTACTAAGCATTTTATAAACGGAATGGAAGAGATACTGAAATATTTCCCCGACATCACTGAAGAGCAGCGGCAGCAGTTCGCTGCTCTCTTTGCATTATATCAAGACTGGAACACCAAGATCAACGTCATTTCACGTAAGGACATTGACAACATCTACGAGCATCACGTGCTACACTCGCTATCCATAGCCAGACTGTTGCCTTTCAAAGAAGGAACTAACATCCTCGATCTTGGCACTGGCGGTGGCTTCCCAGGAATACCACTGGCCATCATGTTACCTCAAGTAAGTTTTAAACTTATTGACGGAACGGGCAAGAAAATAAAGGTAGCTTCCGAAGTGGCCAAGGCCATCGGATTGAAAAATGTAGTAGCCGAACACTTGCGTGGGGAAGAAGAGAAAGGAAAGTTCGACTTTGTTGTCTCACGAGCTGCTATGTCCATGTCTGAACTGATGAAAATAACAAGCAAAAACATCTCCAAGACACAGCATAACGCTCTGCCCAATGGCATCATTGCACTCAAAGGCGGCGACCATACAGAAGAACTGAAGCCCTTCAAGAGAATTGTGCAGATAACGCCTATCAGCACTTTCTTCGATGAGGAATGGTTTAAGGGAAAAGATATTATCTACCTTCCCGCATAGTGTTGCCCACCCTTACATTCTTTTTTCAAAACATCCAATAAGATTTAAAGGTTATTATGCTACATATAGAACGTTTTGTCTGCAACATGATTCACGAGAACACCTATGTCGTCAACGACGAGACAGGTGAATGTGTCATTATCGATTGCGGCGCCTACTATCCGGAAGAACGCAAATCCATAATCGAGTATATACGAAACAATCACTTGCAGCCCCGGCATCTCTTGGCCACTCATGGGCATATTGATCACAACTTTGGCAACAACACCATCTTTGACGAGTTTGGACTAAAAGTTGAAGTCCATGTCAACGATGAAGAGTTGATAACTCATCTGCCAGAGCAAGCAAAGGAAATCGTACATATCAGCCTCGATTACACGATGCCTCCAGTGGGAAATTATTTGCGAGGCAACGACATCATCTCCTTCGGTAGCCACAAGTTCACTGTCCTTGAGACGCCCGGACACACCCCTGGTGGTGTTTTCTATCATTGCAAAGAGGAGAATGTAGCATTTTCGGGTGACACTCTTTTCCGCCATTCGGTGGGACGCACCGATCTCCCTTACGGAAGTAGGTTCATGCTCATACAGAGTTTGCGCATGATCAGCCAACTGCCAGATACCACCCGGATTCTGCCCGGACACGGCACCGACACTACAATAGGTAACGAACTGGCCGAAAATCCGTTTTTAGATCGATAGGGAGCCTCCTTCTTGATTAAGACTTCAAGGCTGTAAACCAATGAATAAGACCGAAAAAATCATATTAGGCATCGATCCGGGAACCAATGTCATGGGATACGGCGTGCTGAAAGCATACGGAAACAAGGCCCAAATGATTGCAATGGGCATCATTGATTTACGCAAGATGAGAGACCCATACCTACGTCTTGGCCATATATTTGAGCGTGTCACAGGCATTATTGACGAGTATTTACCGGACGAAATGGCCATAGAAGCCCCCTTCTTCGGCAAGAATGTACAAGCAATTCTCAAACTGGGAAGTGCGCAAGGTGTTGCCATCGCTGCCGCCATTCACCACGACGTCCCTATCCACGAATACGCGCCTCTGAAAATCAAAATGGCAATCACGGGTAACGGATCTGCCTCCAAACAACAAGTTGCAAACATGCTTCAGCGTATGCTGAACATCAGCAGCGAAGACATGCCACGATTCATGGACGCCACAGACGCCCTGGGAGCCGCCTATTGCCACTTCCTACAATCAGGTCGTCCCGTAGCAAGCGGAAAAAGCTACTCCAGTTGGAAGGAGTTCGCAATCAGGAACAAAGACCGAATCACCCGGAAAGAGCCATCCATACCTCAACAAGAAAAGACAGGAACACAATAGGTGAAAGAAACCTC
>CAYPJA010000058.1:0-7946 GCA_964411005.1 uncultured Prevotella sp.
AGAAGAACTGCATCTCCATCTGCTCAAACTCGCGCATGCGGAATACGAACTGGCGGGCCACAATCTCGTTGCGGAAGGCCTTGCCAATCTGTGCGATACCGAAGGGCAGTTTCTGCCGCGTGGTCTTCTGCACGTTGAGGAAGTTGACGAAAATGCCCTGTGCCGTTTCCGGTCGTAGGTATATTTTCTTGGTGGCGCCGTCGGTGGAACCGAACTCGGTGGAGAACATCAGGTTGAACTGGCGCACGTCAGTCCAGTTCTTTGTGCCGCTGATGGGGTCGACGATGCCTTCGTCGATAATGATCTGTTTGAGCTCATTCAAGTCGGGGCCCTGCATGGCGGTCGTGTAGCGGTCGTGTAGGGCGTCGCGCTTCTTCTGGTGCTCCAGCACGCGCGGATTGGTAGCGCGGAACTTGGTCTCGTCGAAGGCGTCGCCGAAACGCTTGGCGGCCTTTTTCACCTCCTTGTCAATCCTTTCGTCGTATTTGGCAATTTGGTCCTCGATGAGGTTGTCGGCGCGGTAGCGCTTCTTCGAGTCGCGGTTGTCGATGAGCGGATCGTTGAAGGCGTCGACGTGGCCGCTGGCTTTCCACACGGTGGGATTCATGAAGATGGCGGCATCGATGCCGACGATATTGTTGTGAAGAAGCACCATCGAGTCCCACCAGTACTTCTTGATGTTGTTCTTGAGCTCTACGCCGTTGGGCCCGTAGTCGTAGACGGCGGCCAGTCCCTCGGGATAAATGTCGCTGCTGGGGAACACAAAACCGTATTCCTTACAGTGACCCACAATCTTCTTGAAATTGTCTTCTGCCATTTCTGTTATAATCTTTTAGTCGGTTTCTTATCCTGTGTTCATATCCGGGTATGGATATGCGCGACTGCAAAGTTACAATATTTTTTCCGAATCAGCACCATATCAACACTTTTTAAGCTATAGGTGACTTGTAGAAGCTCTTGCCTGTTTGCTTGGGTTTGAAGGTGTAGGAAGATATGTTGCTTGTTGTTTTTCGGCAGGATGTAGCTTGCCTGTGAACACGATGTCGTCGGCCGAAGTGCCAACCATCACGGTGATGCCACCCGGTGAAGTTTCCCATCGCCCTTCAGGGGTGACATAGCTTTGGTCGTTGGCCGTGAGCGTGAAACTGACGGATCGGGTCTCGCCAGCCTTCAGATGTAGGCGGCAGAACTGTGCGAGCCGCTTGACAGGCTGCACGGTCGCAGTCAGCTCTGGTCTGACGTATAGCTGCACGACCTCGGCTCCGTCGCGTTGTCCGCTGTTGGTGACCTTCATGCTGACCGTCCCCGCTGAAGACAGATTCACGCTGTCGATGCGGAACGTGGTGTAGCTCAGTCCGTAGCCGAAGGGGTAGAGCGGACGGGCGCTGCCCTCCACGTAGTCGTGCACCTCGGGAAGAGGGCGGTTGTAGTAGACCGGGAGCTGTCCCACCGACCGTGGTACGCTCATGGGCAGACGCCCCGACGGATTGACATCGCCTGAGAGCACGCCGGCCACGGCCGTGCCACCCTCCATGCCGGGATAGTAGGCTGTGAGCAGTGCGTCGGCTTGGTTGTCGGCCCAGTTCTTGTTGAGTGGGCGACCCTCGATGTAGACCACTACGAGCGGTTTGCCCGTGGCCTTCAGTGCTTGCAACAACCGCAGTTGGTCGCCCAGCAGGTCGAGAGTCATGCGGTCGAAGCCTTCGCCACTCTCCATATCGCTTACCGTGGCTTGTACAGCTGAGGCTGCACCGGTTTGCTCGTAGCTCGTCCGGAAGTCGCGTGCGCTGGAGCCTCCCACTACGGCCACGGTCACATCGGCTGCACGGGCCGCGCAAACGGCCGCAGCGATGTCGCTCATGGTGGTGTCGCGGATGGCACAGCCCTTGACATAGTCCACCTCAAATCCCAGTGATTCCAGTCCCTCACGTACGGTGACGACCGCTGATTCGGGCTGAGGAGCCGTATAATCGCCCAGCATGTTGTAGGCATTGTCGGCATTGGGACCTACGAGGGCAATGCGCTGTCCGCGTCGCAGGGGAAGCACGCCGTTGTTCTTGAGCAGTGTCACCGACTCTTCGGCCACGCGCCGTGCCAGTATGCGGTCTGGCTGTGTGTGGACGGTTTGCCTCACATAAGGATGTTCGAAGAGTCCTATTTCAAACTTTTGCCTCAGCACACGGGCGCAAGCCGAGTCGAGCAGCGTTTCGCTGACTTCGCCTCGCCGTACAGCTTCGGGCAGCAAGGCGTAGGCTTGTGCGCCGAGGTCGATGTCGACACCTGCGCGCAGAGCCATGACAGCCGCTGCGCGTAGTGTGGGAGCCGCATGGAGTGTGTTGCAGACGACGTTGATGCTGTAGAGATCAGAAACTACGGTGCCGCGGAATTTCCAGTCGTCGCGCAATACCTTATTATATAGCCAGGGATTTGTGGTAGAGGGAATGCCGTCGATGGCACCATAGCTGGTCATGACCGATGCGGCCCCTGCATCAATGGCTGCACGGAAGGGTGGCATGTAGTTGGCAGTCAGATCGCACCGCCCGATACTGGCCGATGCTCCGTTCTGTCCGCCGAGCGTTGTGCCGTAGGCCACGAAATGTTTCAGTGTGGGCAGGGTGTGGCGACAGGCGCCTCGCACCATGGCGGCTCCCATGGCGGCAGTGAGTACTGGGTCTTCGCCGAACGTCTCTTCGACGCGACTCCAGCGCGGGTCGCGTGCCAGGTCGAGCACCGGACCGTAGCTGATGTGGCCCCCTTGTGCCCGGATTTCGCGTGCGGTGCGCTCACCGACCTGCCTGATGAGAGTTGTGTCGAAGGTGGCTGCCATGCCCAGGCCGGTGGGGAAGACGGAGGTACCGATGGCCATGTGCCCGTGGGGTGCCTCTTCGGCGAGCAGGAGTGGGATGCCGAGGCGTGTAGAGTCGACAGCATAGCGCAGCAGGGCGTTGGCCATCGTGGCCGCCGTGTGTGGCGTGAGCCCTTCGGAGAGCGACCGTTGCGTCCATGGGTCGGCACGGAAGGTTCCCCAAAGCATGCCGATGGGGGCTTGACGCATCTGCTGACGGAAACTGTCGGAAATCTGCCAGCGGTCTGCTTGCTTTGCCGACTGACGAGAGGAGGGTGCCGACAGCTCCACACACGGCCAACCGAAGATGCAACGCAACTGTCCGGCTTTCTCTTCCAGCGTCATGCGTGAGAGCAGGTCGGCCACGCGTGCGCTGACAGGAGCGTTGGAGTCGTGATAAAGAGCCTGTGAACAACGGTGTGCAGACTGGCCGCTCATGGCTGTAGTGAGAGCGGAAAGAACAAGGAGGAGCTGGAGTTTCTTCATATCAGTCGGAAAAGAAAAAGGGGCTGCGATTTACATCGAAAGCCCCTGAGACAATTAGTGTTAAACCTATTACTTAATTCTCTAAAAATTCAAACTCTTACCTAAAGCTCTTGACAATTATTTTTTTTGGTATTTCTCAGTCTGCTCACGGATGAGCTGGGCGTCGTTGAAATAGTCGATGCGCATGGCCTTACGCACCTCGTCCATGGTCTGTGCGGCTGTCTCGCGAGCAGCTTCCGAACCTTTTTTGAGGATATTGAAGATTTCAGGAATGTCCTTTTCCAGCTCCGCGCGCCGTTGACGTATTGGGTCGAGCATGCGGTTGATGACGTTGTTGAGCAGTTTCTTGCATTTCATATCGCCAATACCGCCTTTTTGATAGGCCTGCTTGAGCTCATCGAGGTTATGGAATTCAGGCCAGAAGTCGGCAAAGTCCTGGTCGGTAGAGAATGCGTCAAGATATGTGAACACGGCATTGCCTTCCACATGTCCGGGGTCGGAGACGTTGAGGTGCAGCGGGTCTGTGTACATGCCTTTGACCTTGTTCCAAACGGTTTCCTTGTCGTCGGAGAGATAGATGCAGTTGCCGAGGCTCTTCGACATCTTCTCCTTTCCGTCAGTGCCGGGCAAGCGGCGTGCGGTGGCGTTCTCGGGCAGCATGATGTGTGGTTCGGCGAGTACGGGGGCATAAATCTCATTGAAGCGCCGCACCAATTCGCGTGTGAGCTCAATCATCGGACTTTGGTCTTCGCCGGCGGGCACTGTCGTAGCCTTGAAGGCAGCGATGTCAGCGGCTTGCGACACGGGATAGCAGAAGAATCCCAAGGGGATGGAGTCGCCCTCGAACCCACGCATCTTCACTTCAGTCTTTACTGTCGGGTTGCGCTGCACACGGCTCACGGAGACAATGTTCATCAGATAGACGGTCAGCTCGGCGAGCTCAGGTATCTGACTCTGGATGTAGAGTGTGGCCTTCTGTGGGTCGAGCCCGGCAGAAAGGTAGTCGAGTGCCACCTCGATGATGTTTTGGCGAATCTTCTCGGGGTTGTCGGCATTATCGGTCAGTGCCTGCACATCGGCCATGAAGACAAACATACGGTCATAGTCGGCGGCATTCTGCAACTCCACGCGGCGACGCAGACTTCCCACGTAGTGGCCCAGATGGAGCTTGCCTGTGGGCCGATCGCCGGTTAGTATTATTTTTCCCATTCTTGTTTTTGTTGTTGATTTCCAGTTGCAAAAGTACGAAAAAAACATGAACGGCCCAACAGTCGGTCACCTATATTTCGTTTCTGCCCCTGCTTCTACGCATCGATAGCGAGAAAAATTCGGACTATTCTGCGGTCAAAGGTAGGAAAAAAGTTGGGAACGGTAAAGAATATTGGAAATAAAACATTAATTTTGCAACAAAATAGCGCAAATCAATGGGACAGACGCATAAAGTAAATAAGGTTGTGTAACGCAATCTGCGCGACTGCTGTAAGGATTTGCATGAAGTGCGAATAGTGAAAAGAAATTGAACAATGACAAAACTGAAAATAGGCGATTACAACGTGCTTCGCATGAAGGAGCTGGCACGTCGCGAAGGTTACGGTGAGGTGTTCGGCATCTACCTTGACGGAGGCCGTGAAGGCGAGATATTGATGCCGCAGAAATATGTGCCAGAAGGAGTGGAGGTTGGCGACGACGTAACATGTTTCCTTTATCTCGACCAGGACGAGCGGCTCATTGCCACCACAGAGAAGCCTATGGCCAAAGTGGGTGACTTTGCCTGGCTTGAATGTACATGGGTTAATGAATATGGGGCTTTCCTCGACTGGGGAGTCACCAAGAATCTTTTCTGTCCCTTTCGTGAGCAAAAGAAGCGCATGGAGAGAGGACGCCACTACGTGGTCTACATCTACATTGACGAGGAGAGCTACCGCATCGTGGCTTCGGCGAAGGTGGAGAGGTTCATGCAGCCCCCTGTCGACCTCAAGCCCGGACAGCAGGTCAATCTGCTTATATGGCAGAAGACAGACTTGGGGTTCAAGGTCATCATCGACAATCGCTGTGGCGGTCTCGTCTACGACAATCAGATTTTCCAATCGCTGCATACGGGCGACCGTGTGACAGGCTATATCCGGCAGGTGCGTCCCGACGGCAAGGTTGATGTCGTGCTGCAACCCGAAGGGCGACAGGAGACGCTCGACTTTGCGGAGACGCTGCTCGCATGGCTTCATGACAATGGCGGGCACTGTGGTTTGGGAGACAAAAGCGATCCTGAGGACATTAAGCGTGCTTTCCAAGTGAGCAAGAAGGTATTCAAGAAGGCTGTTGGCGATCTCTATAGGCGACGGCTCATCCACCTCGAAGGTTCCGGATTCTCGCTCGTGGAGGATGGCGCGCAGTAGGCAGATGGTGCTTTTTCAAGAGAAAAGACAACTATAACCGTAATATGGGTAAGGGCGGAGTAGGAAATAAGCTTTAACTTTGCATCGGAAACAAAACAGAAACGATATGAAGAAAATCATGAACGTGTTGCTTGTGTGCTGTCTTGTGACGATGGCGGCTTGCGCGCAAAGCAGCAAAAAACAGGAGACAAAGACAATGAAGAAGACTTTAGTAGCTTATTTCAGTGCCACAGGCACGACGGCGGAAGTCGCCACCCGGCTTGCCTCTGTGGCAGAAGCTGATCTCTACGAGATAAAGCCCGAGAAGAAATATAGTGCCGCAGACCTTGACTGGACCGATAAGAAGGCGCGCTCGACCGTGGAGATGCAGGACAAGAAAAGCCGTCCGGCCATGGTCAAGGACTTGCAGGATGCAGCCCGCTATGATACTGTCTATGTAGGGTTCCCTATCTGGTGGTATACGGCACCGACAATCATCAACACCTTTCTCGAGGCTTATCCCTTTGAAGGAAATACAGTCATTCTCTTCGCTACATCCGGTGGTAGCACCCCTGACAAGGCATTGCAAGAGTTGCGGGCCAGATACCCGAAGATTCATTTTGCGGGAGCCCAGCTGCTCAATGGTGCCGACGAGGGCGAACTGAAAGCGTTTGTCGGAAAATTCCAGAAGAAATAGAAGAAATAAGAGAAATCATGGGTGTGTCGCATGGCCGTTCTTTTCGTGTCAGGAGGCAGGAATCTAAAGCAAAAATTCGCTCGTATTTATTAGATTAGATATAAGGTTATTAGCAAATGAAGTCATGGGCAGCAACGGTTGTCGAGGCTTTAAGGTATCAAGGATAATCAGCGAGGGATAACAACAGACAAGGCACATCTCAGCGAATGAGCATGTGCCTTGTTTTTTTTATGTTCGTTCAGCATGTGCTTTTCCCTTATGTGGGGTAGCTATTTTTGCCGTTAGTTTACAGGGGAGAGGTCGTCAATAGGTCGGCATCGGTCAATAAGCCGTCGCTCATGTGGATGGTTCGGTCGGTGAGGCTTGCCAGTTGCTCGTCGTGGGTGACGATGACAAAGGTCTGTCCGAACTTGTCGCGCAGGTCGAAGAAGAGCTGATGTAGTTCGGTCTTGTTCTTCGAGTCGAGGCTGCCCGACGGCTCATCGGCAAGTATCACCGCTGGCTGGTTGACCAGCGCACGTGCCACGGCCACCCGTTGTTTCTCACCACCTGAGAGTGCTGCCGGCTTGTGCCCCGCACGGTCGGCGAGTCCCATAAATTGGAGCAGGTCTTTTGCGCGTTGCCGTGCTGCCTTCTTGCTGACGCCGCCAATGAGTGCCGGTATCATGATATTTTCCTCGGCTGTAAACTCTGGTAGCAGCTGGTGAAATTGAAACACGAAGCCGATGCGGTGGTTACGGAAATCGGAGAGTTGGTTGGTCGACAGCGAGATTACGTTGGTACCGTCAATGACCACAGTGCCGGCATCGGGCTTGTCAAGCGTGCCTATGATTTGCAGCAGCGTGGTTTTGCCCGCGCCAGAAGGTCCTACAACAGATACCACTTCTCCTTTGTCGATATGGAGGTCGATGCCCTTTAAAACTTGCAGGTTGCCAAACGATTTTGTAATACCTTTGATGTCAATCATAAACGAATTAATGAATAAGTCGGTTACATATAAATCATGACGTAACGCCTTCTTTACCTTGTGAGGGAACGGACGAGACGCCTCCTTTGGAGGTCTTTTTCTTGGTGGAACGGGAACGTCTGTGGAAGTGTCTGCGCAGCCACATCCGCAACTGTCCGTAGGCACTCTCTTCCTCGGTGTGCTGTGACTGTGCGAAGGTCATGGTCTCGGTCTTGTCTGCGCCATACTGATCAGGAAATATTATGAGCAGGTTTTTGCCCGAGAAATACTTGGTCAGTTCCTCCGGCAGTCGCTCCATGGCGTTCTTGTAGCTCACGGTTCCCTTGCGCGCCGTGACGACGACCATCAAGTGGTCTTCACGGATGTTGGAGGCAAAATGTGGAAATTCGTTCCAGTGCTCCATTTCGGTATATTCGGTACGTACGCTTGGATGTTTTTTGCGCACATACTCGTTGATAAGGACCAGCGTGTCTTTACGCCCATGATACTGTATGCGGCACTCTAAATTCTCGGCCAACTTCGACAGCCGTTCCAGCCAGCGGTAGAAACCGGGCTCAAACTCGGCGCGCGACGGCACAC
>CAYPJA010000059.1:0-7793 GCA_964411005.1 uncultured Prevotella sp.
GACACGGTGCAGACCTCTGAGGGTGTGGCCGACAAGATTTATTTCCTCCCTGTGAAGCCTTATTTTGTGGAGAGGGTCATCCAGAAGGAACGTCCTGATGGCATCCTGTTGAGCTTTGGCGGACAGACGGCACTCAACTGTGGCGTAGAACTTTACCGACAAGGCATTCTTGACAAATATAATCTTCAGGTGTTGGGTACGCCCGTTGAGGCCATCATGAATACCGAGGACCGTGAGCGCTTTGTGGAGCAACTCGATGAGATACAGGTCAAGACCATCAAGAGTGAGGCCTGCGAGAGCATGGAGCAGGCTCGCAAGGCGGCACAGGACGTGGGCTATCCCGTCATCGTGCGTGCCGCATATGCCTTGGGTGGCCTGGGATCAGGTTTTGCCAACAATCAAGACGAGCTCGACCGCATCTGTGAGAAGGCTTTCTCTTTCTCGCCTCAGGTGTTGGTAGAGAAGAGCCTGAAAGGATGGAAGGAAATCGAGTATGAAGTGGTGCGTGACCGCTACGACAATTGTATCACGGTCTGTAACATGGAGAACTTTGACCCGCTCGGCATTCATACCGGTGAGTCGATAGTCATTGCTCCCTCGCAGACGCTCACCAACAGCGAGTACCACAAGTTGCGTGCCTTGTCGATCAAGATCGTGCGTCATATCGGTATCGTGGGTGAGTGTAACGTGCAGTATG
The DNA here is from genome assembly GCA_964411005.1 of uncultured Prevotella sp. Taxonomy (GTDB): domain Bacteria; phylum Bacteroidota; class Bacteroidia; order Bacteroidales; family Bacteroidaceae; genus Prevotella. The sequence continues at coordinate 698 of CAYPJA010000059.1, forward strand.
CCTTCGATCCGAAGAGCGAGGATTATCGTGTCATCGAGGTCAACGCCCGTCTGAGCCGGTCGTCGGCTTTGGCTTCCAAGGCCACTGGCTATCCGTTGGCTTTTGTGGCGGCCAAACTTGGCATGGGCTATGGGTTGTTCGAGCTGAAAAATTCGGTCACCAAAACCACGTCGGCTTTCTTCGAGCCCGCACTCGACTATGTGGTGTGTAAGATTCCGCGTTGGGATCTGTCCAAGTTCCGCGGTGTCGACAAGGAGCTGGGGTCGTCCATGAAGTCGGTGGGCGAGGTGATGGCCATCGGCCGCAACTTCGAGGAAGCCATTCAGAAGGGATTGCGTATGATAGGGCAGGGCATGCATGGTTTCGTCGAGAACAAGGAACTTGAGATTCCCAATATCGACGAGGCGTTGCGTGAGCCCACGGACAAGCGTGTCTTCGTCATCTCCAAGGCCATGCACAAGGGCTATACCATCGACCAGATATACGACTTGACAAAGATAGACAAGTGGTTCCTCTACAAGCTCAAGCACATCATTGACATTGATGAGGCGCTGAAGCGTTGTACGAGTGTCAATGTGCTTGACAAGGAACTCTTGCGTACGGCTAAGGTCTACGGTTTCACCGACTTCCAGATAGCACGTGCCGTCGGACTGGATAAGGAGATGGGCAACATGCATCAAGCCCAGCTCGTGGTGAGAAAATTGCGCAAGTCGATGGGAATCGTGCCCGTCGTGAAGCAGATAGACACGCTTGCCGCTGAATATCCGGCACAGACCAACTATCTCTACGTCACCTATGCGGGCACCAAGAGCGACATCACCTTCTCCAACGATAAGCAGAGCATCATTGTGCTGGGCTCGGGTGCCTATCGCATCGGCTCGTCGGTCGAGTTCGACTGGTGTGGCGTGCAGGCCCTGAATACCATTCGCAAGCAGGGCTACCGCTCCATCATGATCAACTATAACCCCGAGACCGTCTCCACCGACTACGACATCTGTGACCGTCTTTACTTCGACGAGCTCACCTTTGAGCGTGTCATGGATATCTTCGACTTGGAGAATCCCCATGGTGTCATCGTGTCGACGGGCGGACAGATACCCAACAATCTGGCCATGCGTCTCGACGGACAGAACGTGCCTATACTCGGCACCTCGGCCAAGGACATCGACAACGCCGAGGATCGTGCCAAGTTCTCGGCCATGCTCACCCGCAACGGCATCAATCAGCCTGAATGGAGCGCGCTGACCAGCATGGATGACATTGAGCGCTTTGTCGAGCGTGTGGGCTTCCCCGTGTTGGTGCGGCCTTCTTATGTGCTCTCGGGTGCGGCCATGAACATTTGTTCCAATGAGGAGGAGCTGTCGCGTTTCCTTCAGTTGGCGGCCAACGTCAGCGAGGACCATCCCGTGGTGGTGTCCAAATTCATTGTGAATGCCAAGGAAATCGAGATGGATGCCGTGGCCCGTGATGGTGACATCCTGGCCTATGCCATTTCCGAGCACATCGAGTTTGCCGGTGTCCACTCGGGCGACGCTACCATTCAGTTCCCGCCGCAGAAGATCTATGTCGAGACGGTGCGCCGCATCAAGCGCGTGTCAAGGCAGATTGCCAAGGAGCTTCATATCTCCGGACCGTTCAACATCCAGTTCATGGCGCGTGACAATGACATCCTCGTCATCGAGTGCAACCTGCGCGCCTCGCGTTCGTTCCCCTTTGTGAGCAAGGTACTCAAACTCAATCTCATCGATCTTGCCACCAAGGTGATGCTTGGCGTGCCGGTGGAGAAACCGTCGAAGAATCTCTTCGACCTCGATTATGTCGGCATCAAGGCCAGTCAGTTCTCGTTCAACCGCTTGCAGAAGGCCGATCCCGTGCTCGGTGTCGACATGAGCTCGACGGGTGAGGTGGGCTGTCTTGGCGACGATACCAATCAGGCTCTGCTCAAGGCCATGTTGTCCGTGGGGCAGCGCATACCCAATCACACGGTGTTGCTCTCTACGGGCGGCGCCAAGCAGAAGGCTGAGATGCTTGATGCGGCCCGTCAGCTCGTGGAGAACGGATATGAGCTCTATGCCACTGGCGGCACGAGCAAGTATCTCAGCGAGAATGGTGTCGTCAATACTTGCGTCTATTGGCCGTCTGACGAGGGCAAGCAGCCGCAGGCACTGCAACTGCTGCATGAGCACAAGATAGACATGGTGGTCAATATTCCTAAGGATCTCACGCCCCATGAGCTTACCAACGGCTACAAGATCCGCCGTGCGGCCATTGATCTCAATGTGCCGCTCATCACCAACAGTCGTCTTGCCAGTGCTTTCATCAATGCTTTCTGCACGCTTAAGCCCGACGAGGTCGACATCAAGAGTTGGGACGAATACTAGTAAGAAAGACTCATAGAAAAGGGTATTAGGTAATGCCCGACCATCGATGAGCCCCGTGCCGCCGACCGTTGTCGGTTCTGTGGCACGGGGCTTTTTCTGTATGCGGACAGGCCGGAACCGGCACTTGGCTTCTCCGCTGCCGCGAGGTGCCGGCCAAGAGCACGTCTTTTGGCTGGCAAGAGACGGTCTTTTGCTTGGCCGGAAGCCGTCTTTGGGGAGGCAAGAGGCCGCGTCTTGTGTGCTCAAAGGTCATCGCTTGCAGCTGGATCAGGCAAACTCTGTCTGATGAGGATGCTTATACGAGCCGCGAAAACAACAAAAACGGCTTTTTTCTTTGTGTTGTCTTCGTTTTTCATTACCTTTGCATGATATTGAGATAAAACTATGGCTTTATTTGGACTGTTCAACAGGAAAAAGAAGGAGACGCTCGACCAGGGCTTGGAAAAGACCAAGCAGAGCGTGCTGACGAAGATAGCCCGTGCTGTGGCCGGCAAGTCGAAAGTGGACGATGATGTGCTCGACAATTTGGAGGAGATTCTCATCACGGCCGATGTGGGGGTGGATACCACCGTCAAGATCATCCGTCGCATCGAGGAGCGCGTCGCTCGTGACAAGTATGTCTCCACCTCGGAGCTCAACCGCATCTTGCGCGAGGAGATAGAGGCACTGCTGACAGAGAACAACACGCAGGATATGGCCGATTGGGATTTGCCCACCGACCATAAGCCTTATGTCATTCTGGTGGTGGGTGTCAACGGTGTGGGCAAGACCACGACCATCGGAAAGCTGGCTTATCAGTTCAAGCAGGCTGGCAAGAAGGTGGTGCTCGGCGCTGCCGACACGTTTCGTGCCGCGGCCGTGGAGCAGATTCAGATATGGGGCGACCGTGTGGGCGTGCCCGTGGTGAAGCAGCAGATGGGTGCCGACCCGGCCAGTGTGGCTTTCGACACGCTGCAGAGCGCAAAGGCGCAAGGGGCTGATGTGGTGCTCATCGATACTGCCGGACGGCTGCATAACAAGGTCGGACTGATGAACGAGCTGAAGAAGATAAAGGATGTCATGAAGAAGATCGTGCCGGATGCGCCCGACGAGGTGCTCTTGGTGCTCGATGGCAGCACGGGCCAGAATGCCTTTGAGCAGGCCCGCCAGTTTGCGGCCGTCACGCAGGTCACGTCGCTTGCCATCACCAAGCTCGATGGCACGGCCAAGGGCGGTGTCGTCATCGGCATCAGCGACCAGCTGAAGGTGCCCGTGAAGTATATCGGACTGGGCGAGAAGATGGAAGACCTGCAGTTGTTCAACAGGAAAGAGTTTGTCAATTCGCTGTTTGCTGGCTGATGAAGAAGAATCAGATAGATGTCATAACCCTGGGCTGCTCTAAGAATCTGGTCGATTCCGAGCTGCTCATGAGGCAGTTTGAGGCCAACGGCTACCATTGCGTGCACGATTCCCGACACCCCGAGGGTGAGATCGCGGTCATCAATACATGTGGTTTCATTGGGGATGCCAAGGAGGAGAGCGTCAATACCATTCTGGAGTTTGCGCAGGCCAAGCAAGAGGGACGCTTGCGGAAGCTCTTTGTGATGGGCTGTCTCTCGCAGCGCTACAAGGACGAATTGGAGAAGGAGATTCCTGAGGTCGACAAGTTTTATGGCAAGTTCAACTACCTCCAGTTGCTGAAAGATCTTGGCAAGTCCGAGATACCCAGCTGCGAGGGCATGCGTCATATCACCACCCCGCATCATTATGCCTACATCAAGATAGCCGAAGGGTGCAATCGCCACTGTGCCTACTGTGCCATTCCCCTTATCACGGGCTCTCATCGCTCACGCCCGATGGACGATATCCTCGTCGAGGTGAGCCGTCTGGCTGCTGATGGCGTCAAGGAGTTTCAGATTATCGAGCAGGAACTCACCTATTATGGTGTCGACCTCGACGGCAAGCACCACATCGCAGAGCTCATCTCAAGGATGGCCGACATCAAGGGCGTCAAGTGGATTCGGCTTCATTATGCCTATCCCAATCAGTTCCCATTAGAGCTGCTCGATGTCATCCGTGAGCGCGACAATGTTTGCAGCTATCTTGACATAGCCCTCCAGCACATCTCCGACCACATGTTGGACCGGATGCGCCGCCATGTCACCAAGCAGGACACGATGAATCTCATCAAGACCATTCGTGAGCGCGTGCCGGGCATTCATCTGCGCACGACGCTGATGGTGGGTTTCCCGGGCGAGTCGGAGGACGACTTCCGGGAGCTGATGGACTTTGTACGTTGGGCTCGCTTCGAGCGTATGGGCGCTTTTGCCTATTCGGAGGAAGAGGGCACCTACAGTGCGCGGCATTATGAGGATGATGTGCCGGCGGCCGTCAAGCAGAGACGGCTCGACGAGCTCATGGACTTGCAGCAGACCATCAGTGCGGATGTGGAGGCAGCCAAGGTTGGAAAGGTCCTGAAGACCATCATCGACCGGAAGGAAGGCGACTTTTATGTCGGGCGCACTGAGTTCTGTTCACCTGAAGTGGATCCCGAGGTGCTGATTCCCGCTGCTGAGGGACGGTTGCGTGTGGGCAGTTTCTATCAGGTTAGAATCAAGTCGAGCGATGAGTTCGACCTTTATGGAAGTGTGGTAAGATGAATAATAAGGAGTTTATATCAGAGCTCTCACAACGCTCCGGATACACTTTTGATGATACGCAACGGCTGGTCAAGACGCTGGTCGAGGCCATCAGTGAGCGGCTGGAGAACGGCGAGAGCGTGAGTGCCTCGTCCTTCGGAACGTTCGAGGTGAAAAAAAGGATGGAGCGTGTTGTCGTCAATCCGTCGACAGGCAAGCGTATGCTTGTCCCGCCGAAGTTGGTGGTCGGCTTCAAGCCCATCGCTTCCATCAAGGAAAAACTGAAAAATGGAGGAAAGGAGAATGGCTAAACTGCAAGATTTGGCCAAACAGCTGGCCGATAAGCATCTGCTCGACGAGAAGGCGGCAGGAAAGTTTGTACACGAGTTTTTCAGTGTGCTTAACGACGGACTCCAGTATGAGAAGCAAGTTAAGATAAAGGGCTTGGGCACTTTTAAGGTGACGGGCGTGGCCCCGCGCGAGAGTGTCGATGTCAATACGGGAAAGCGCATTCTCATTGAGGGGCGCGACAAGATAGGTTTCACACCCGATGCTACCATGCGTGATGCGGTCAATAAGCCGTTTGCACAGTTTGAGACGGTTGTCGTCAATGACGGAGTTGACTTTGGAAAAATCGACACCAAGTTTTCGCAGGATGAGGATGGGGCCGTGGCTGAGGTTCTCGGACAGACAAGGGAGCAGTATGAGACGCTAAAACAAAAGAGGTCTCGCCGTGTCGAGGAGCCGGCAGCCGAGGTATCTACTAATCCTGTAGTTCAGACACCGGTTGTTCCGGAGTATGATGTTGCGGATGCGAAAGAAGAGGTGGCGGTTTCTGATCCCGTTCCCGCTGAGAACAAGGTGGCGCAAGTTGGTGCGCCGGTGTCTTTCCGGTTGGATGCGGCTGATTTGACGTTGCTGAACGGAACTGCCGCAGAGGATCGCCCGGCCGACGATGGGGCTTCTGAAGAGGAATCGCCTGTCTTGAGCCTTGACAGCAATATGCTTGATCTGCTCAATGGGAAGGAAGAGGACAAACCTGTCAAGGCAGAAAAATCCCAGGAAACTACGCCGCTCGTAGAGGAAGAGAAAATCGCAGAGCCTGTCATCGAATCGGATGTCTTGGAGTCTGTGAATGTTGATGAAGTTTCCGCTTCTTCGGTTTCGCAAGGCGATTCTGACGTCGCCGAAGGACAGAAGGCAGACAAGTCGCGTCGTTTGGTCAAAGCCTTGGCGGTAACTGTGGTCTCTTGTGTGGTCGTGCTCATTGGCTGTGGAGTCTACATGGCCAATCAGTTGCGCTTGCGGGATAATCGCATTGCATATTTGGAGACGCAGTCGGCGACACTTCAGCAGAAGGCAAAGGTCAAGCGTGTGTCAGTGGAAAAGCCTGTCGTGGCGCCATCTGCTGCCCCGCAGGTCGCGGCAGAGGATGGAAAACAAGCTGCCTCTGCGGCTTCACAGTCAGTGGATGCGCTCCCTCAGGCGGAGGCGAAAAGTCAAGAGGCTCCTGTTGCAAAAACTGCAGTCGCGCCGTCTTCACAGGTCAAGGAGAAGGAAGAGGCTGATCAGGCATTCGACTATAATAAAGATGTACGCGTGAGAACCGGGGCTTATCGCATCACGGGCATCGCACGGAAAGTAACGGTCAGGAAAGGACAGACCTTGTCGAGCATCAGCCGTACTCATTTGGGGCCGGGCATGGAATGTTATGTCGAGGCCGTTAATGGTGAGATAAAAGAGGTTAAGGAGGGGCAGCAAATCAATATCCCCGCCCTGAAGCTCAAAAAGGTCACCATGTGAAAATAGGTTTGGGCGGGCCTCGTGCTCGTCCGCACGGTCGGGACGGCCGTTTCTTTCATTCGTCTCTGTAAACACTTCGGCTTGTCGGTTTCGTTCTTTCTTTGGAATCCGACAGGCCGAAATTGTTTGTTTGCCATTAATTCCTTTACTTTATGGAGTCTGATATCAGCAGTGGCATCAGGCTTTTCCTTTCTGCTTCGTTTAGCGGTCTTTTTACTGTTTCCTGCTTCATTTTATCCCTTGTTTTGTCAATTAACGCGAAAATTCCGTTGTTTTTTGAATATTTTTCCCCGA
>CAYPJA010000060.1:0-7757 GCA_964411005.1 uncultured Prevotella sp.
CGGATCAAGACAAACTCGCCAAAAAAGACGAATTACTCTCGCAATACGGCATCCAAAGTGAACGCGTCCACACACTACAGCAATTACTGAAAGCTTACACAATGTTCAATAAAGACGACGAATATGTCGTCATGGACGGTGCAATAAAGATTGTTGACGAGCAGACTGGACGTATTATGGAAGGACGCCGCTGGAGCGACGGTCTTCATCAAGCCATCGAAGCAAAAGAGCACGTAAAAGTAGAGGCGGCCACACAAACTTTTGCCACCATCACTCTCCAGAACTATTTCCGCATGTATCATAAGCTATCTGGTATGACAGGTACCGCATCAACAGAAGCCGGTGAGTTCTGGGATATCTATCAACTCGATGTTGTTGAGATACCGACCAATAGGCCGGTGATTCGCAACGATATGGATGACCGTGTCTACAAGACGCAACGCGAAAAATACGCAGCTGTTATCGAGGAACTCGAGAACATGCGTAACAGCGGTCGCCCGTGCCTGGTGGGTACGACAAGTGTAGAAATTTCCGAATTGCTGAGTAAAATGCTGGGAATGCGTAAGATTCCGCACAATGTGCTGAACGCTAAGCTCCACCAGCAAGAAGCATTGATTGTGGCACAAGCCGGACAGCAAGATTCCAACGGAAAAGGTGCCGTCACCATCGCCACCAACATGGCCGGTCGTGGTACCGACATCAAACTCTCACCAGAAGTGAAGGCAGCAGGAGGACTGGCTATCATCGGTACGGAACGTCATGAGAGTCGTCGAGTTGACCGCCAGCTGCGTGGACGTGCCGGCCGTCAAGGAGACCCTGGTTCCAGTGTATTCTATGTGTCGCTGGAAGACAAACTGATGCGCCTGTTTGCCTCCGAGCGCATTGCCAAAGTAATGGATCGTCTCGGCTTTAAAGATGGTGAGCGTATCGAAAGCCCAATGATTTCCAAGAGTATTGAGCGTGCCCAAAAGAAGGTAGAGGAAAACAACTTCGGCATCCGTAAACACCTGCTCGAATACGATGACGTGATGAACAAGCAGCGCACTGTTATCTATGAAAAGCGTCACCATGCCCTCATGGGTGAGCGCATCGGAATGGACATCACCAACCTCATTTGGGATCGCGTGGTAAACATCATCGAGAAAAATGATTATGAAGGTGCCAAGGAGCAGTTCCTCAAGGTGCTGGCCATGGAAGTTCCATTTACAGCTGAGGAGTTTGACAATGGTGTGAAAGCTGACCTTGAAGAGCGTGCCTTCCAAGATGCCATGGCAGCATTCAAGCGCAAGACCGAACGCATACAAGCCGTTGCCTATCCTGTCATCAAGCAAGTCTATGAAACCCAGGGCGAGCAATTCAAGTATATCATTGTCCCCATCACCGATGGTAAGGGAATCATTCAGTTGCGTGTCAATCTGGAAGAAGCCTATAACACAGAGGCCAAGAATGTTGTCAAGGAGTTTGAAAAGAGCGTTTTGCTCCACATCATCGATGATGATTGGAAAGAGAATCTACGCCAGCTTGACGACCTAAGACACAGCGTACAAAATGCGAGTTACGAACAGAAAGACCCGCTGCTGGTGTTCAAGTTGGAGAGTGCCAAAATCTGGGATCAAATGATCGACGACATGAATACACGCATGGCCTCCATCCTCATGCGCGGACAAGTGCCTGTAGCCGAGAACACGCCCGAGAACGTGCAGGAAGCAGCACCCGAGCAACATGCCCAGCGTTACCATGAGCAGAAAGCCGACATCGATGAAGCCGAAGCGGCTCAGCGTCAGGCTGCCAGTCAAGACACGCGGGAGGGAGCCCAGCAACAGAATCACACTCCCTATGTAGCCGAGCGTATGCCGCGGCCAAACGACCCGTGCCCGTGCGGATCTGGCAAAAAATTCAAGAACTGTCACGGCAAGAATATAAGATAAGAAATCAAATTTCCTGACCAAGCAACTTCCTTACTTATAGAAGTTGCCCGGTCAGGAAATTTCTTACTAAAATATTCATTGTTTCCCTATATCCTATAAGCACTATACATTTCTCTCGCATATGACGACAGAGACTAACTCCCCTACTTTCGACCATTTGGAAGAAAGAGCCAACCACTCTCCCATTAAAAATGAATTGATGGGAGTTGACATCAGCATTTCATGCCTACAAAAACACTTCGGTGAGAAAATGGCTGTAGATATTCCTTCATACAAAATTCCTCAAGGAACGATGCTTGGAATCGTCGGCAACAACGGTGCAGGAAAGACTACGCTGTTCCGCCTGTTTCTCGATTTGCTGAAAGCTGACAAAGGATTCGTTTCTATAGGAAACATCAATCCTGCAGAGCAAGAAAATTGGAAAACATTCACTGGCGCATACATCGACGAAGGCTTCCTCATCGACTTTCTCACGCCAGAAGAATACTTTGAGTTTATCTGTAAAGTCAGCAATATAAATTTTGAAACATTCCAGAATCGCCTACACAAATATGAGCGTTTCATGGCAGGTGAAATTCTTGGACAAAAAAAACTGATTCGCGATTATAGTGCAGGCAACAAACAAAAGATAGGAATCATAGGTGCACTACTCAACCAACCACGTCTTGTCATACTCGATGAACCTTTCAATTTCCTCGACCCTTCCTCACAAAGCATTCTAAAAAAACTTTTGATGGAATACAATCAAGAAACAGGAGCTACGATCCTCGTTTCCAGCCACAATTTACAACACACCATCGAAATCTCTGGACGTATAGCTCTTCTTGAACATGGGGTTATCATCAAAGACCTGCCAAACGAAGACAGAAAAGCAGAACTGGAACTCGAAGAATATTTCAACGTTTGAACAGACCGTGAAAAAACGGCCTACCCCTCAGTGCTTTGCGACCTTCACTCGGTTGGGCCACAACAGTCTCCATTGACAGAAAGCACCCAAAAGGCACCCCATGGCAACATATATCAACACCACTTGAATCACACTGATATGAATATTTTCGATACTTGCCCCCGGAAGTGTTGAGATAGCCATTACCCCTTTGTTCATCATCCAGGATAGCATATGCAATAATTTAACTATCAAATTACACGCCCAAGGCCACCAGGAAAGTACTAACAAGCAGACCACTCCATAAAGTATCAGAGTGGCCAAAGGTATTACCAAAAAGTTGACAGGCAAGAAGTAACAGGAGAAACGGCCAAAATAGTACATCACAAGTGGCGCCGTACCCAATTGGGCTACAAACGACACGACAGCCATCGACCACAGCCACTTCACTACCTGCTGTGACGGATGAAACATTCCATGAATGGGGGCAAAACAGAAACAGATGGAAAGCACTGCCATAAAAGACATCTGAAATCCCACATCCCACAACAGAAGTGGATTAACAACAAGCATAAGTATGGCTGTCAAGGCAAGCGCATTGGCTGAGACATGACGACGAGATGCCAACGAGAGAAGACCATAGACAGTTAACATAACCGCCGAACGTACCACTGAGGGCATCATGCCCACTATCAGCACATAAGCCCAAATGGCTGCCAGGCTCAACAGTTGCGAAAGCCATACCCACCGTCTACCCAGCGGAAGCAACAAAATCAGTAATCCATAGATAATGCCCAAGTGCAATCCACTCAAGGCCAAAATATGCGAGCTTCCTGTAATGCTATAAGCATCCTTGACATCACGAGAAAGACTGCTCTTGTCACCAAGTGCCATAGCGGCAATGATAGCCTCCTCTTCGGCACTGCCACTGTCGTGTTGAATGCAATCAACCAAATAGTCACGAAAGCGAGTCAATTTCCATTGGCCCCGTTCCATCCGTCCGATGTGAGACACATCAACCAACGCAGGTTGCCAGTCGACATCGTCAATCCATGTGATAGCAGCATAGCCGTGGAATGTCAGCCACCTTGCATAATCAAAGTGAGGATTCCGCCGTTCATTACCAGGACAACGGAATACCGACGCAGCATGGATACCATCGCCAACTTTCAATTTCAAGCATCTTTGGTTTGCATCACAGCGGATAAAAGCCCTCGCCTTTTCGGTCTCTTTGCCCCTAATAATCAATAAATCGAGTCGGGCAACCTTACCTGTTCTGACCGGCCTACTAACAACTACAGCATCATATACCACACGTTCCCCGCCCCAAACAGGAGTAAGCGTCGATTTACACTGCTGAACCAGTCCAATACCCAAAAACAAAGAACTCGCCAATAATAAGACAGACGAATAATACATCCTTGACTGCCAAATCACAGCCCCAAGAACCATCAGACATGCTAAAGCCATCCATAGAGTTGGCAAACACACTTGAAGGCTATCACCAACAACAATTCCACCTACAAAGAAAGTGGCAACACGCAACAAAGGGAAAAACTGTACTCTATCCCTGCTCATATCATCATCATCAACCTATCCGAGAGAAAAACGGAATTTGTTGGAAATGGGAAAGCATTAGAAAGAATAAGAAAAGCCGAACGACAGATACTCCTTGAACTGCCAGTAGCCATGATGGTCATCTTTGCGGGATCCATCATCGAAACGTGGGTAAACAAAGAAATTGCTGGATATGTACTTGTTCACCTGGAATGTAAACGTATTCTCCCATTCCAGTTCAGACCGCTCATAGGTGGTATAACCGTAAAGCCGCGTTTTCCAGCGAATATTATTAGTAAATTTCCATGTCAAATCAACATTAAATTCTGAACCGTAATCTGTCAAGTGGTGATGTCCCTCATCTATACCAAAACGCGTGGAAAGAGCGAGTCGGTCCACATACTTATAATTGCATGCAATCGGTGCCAAATGAATACTTCCTGTTAGCCGGTTTTTCATCCAGCCAACATTGTAATCCATACCCAAAGAAAAATTAAGCGTGATGGGCGACATGAAATCACTATAGACCCGACGGTCATTATTGCGAAAGCTTCTCATAAACTGAGTTTGGGCAATGGTCTGAAACGTATAGTACCATTTTTTTGTAGCCTGCAATCCCAGTTTTCCAGTGTACCGAATCATGTCCTCTGAGGTTTTGATGCTATGCAATGAATCCTCCCGCTGCGTTTGGAACCCCAACTTCATCTCAAGCTTGTTATCCCACTTGATTTTCTGTTTGTTATTATAGTTAGCCTGGATCGTCAGTGAAGCCACCATCGAATAATTGCTCTGGCCACCCCTATACCAGTTGCTTGAGACATAATTTTGCAGGAACTGCATATAATAGTCACCCGAGAAAGACCAGAAATTTGGTTTCAGTATAACAATGTCTTGCGGCAATGGCTCTGCCTCGACAGGTTCCGGAGACACGTGCTTTACGATATCAGGCGACACTTTCACCCGAGTAGGCTCATCCACCATATTCTCACCGACTTCGTCTAAACGACTCTGTGTACTTCTGACCAAATCGGGCCGTCTCAGATAAATATCCATCAGAGCCTGATCTATCATCAGTTCCTTATCGTCGAGACTACTATCGCCATCGAGCGAAAGCCTGTGATGAGTTGGTGAGCGATAGAGCGACAATGGTATGAAAAGTCTGTACAACTGATCATCTTTCATTCGAGGTAATCCTAAGGAATCGCGAACAGCACTAAGCGAATCCAAGTGTATCCTGTATAGCTGCAGCGAATCCACATATTGCACCACGAGTGCATTCTCCTTTACAACATGCGTACCCCGGTGAACGACACGCGTACGCACTTGAGCTGCGACAGACACAGACACTGCCAATAGCACCAATGCTACGAGAATAGAGAAATATCGTTTCATTTTCTACTTCGGAGATTCAACTTGTCATTACACTTTTTATCCATGCAAAGATACACCAAAGAGATGAAATAACAAAAGAAATCGCGTTTTTCTTTTCATTTCGCCGTCAGCGTAGAACCATCTTTGACATGCCTCTGTATGACTATCGGCAGCCTTTTCGCACCTTAAAAATTGAAAAGCCGAAAACTAAGCGGCCAAACACTTGTCGCTTTCAATAAAATATTGTACTTTTGCACATCATTATTAAATAGATTCAAGATTATCAATTAATTCCAACATCGTGGCAGAAACCAAGTATATATTCGTGACAGGCGGTGTGGTTTCCTCATTAGGAAAAGGCATCATTTCGTCTTCAATCGGCAAGCTTCTGCAAGCCAGAGGCTACAACGTCACTATCCAAAAGTTTGATCCTTACATCAACATTGACCCTGGTACACTGAATCCCTATGAGCACGGCGAATGCTATGTCACCGTCGACGGCATGGAAACCGATCTCGACCTCGGTCATTATGAGCGATTTACGGGCATCCAGACCACTAAAGCCAACTCGTTGACCACGGGGCGTATTTACAAATCGGTTATCGATAAGGAACGACGCGGCGACTATTTGGGCAAAACCATCCAAGTAGTACCTCACATCACTGATGAAATCAAACGCAATGTAAAGTATCTCGGGCAAAAATACAACTACGACTTCGTCATCACCGAGATTGGGGGCACCATCGGCGATATCGAGAGTGCACCCTACATGGAAGCCATCCGACAGCTCAAATGGGAACTCGGTCATCGCGCCGTCAACGTGCACTTGACCTACGTACCTTACCTGCGAGCCGCCGGCGAGCTGAAAACGAAACCCACCCAACACAGTGTCAAAGAACTGCAGAGCGTAGGCATACAGCCTGACGTGCTCGTGCTACGCACCGAAAAACATCTTGACGAGGGTATCCGTAAGAAAGTGGCCGCTTTCTGCAATGTTGACTTCGACTGCGTGATCCAAAGCGAAGATATGTCCAGCATTTATGAGGTGCCCGTCAACATGCAAAATCAAGGACTCGACACAGCTATTCTGCGCAAGGCAGGCTCCCCCATCGGCCCCAAGCCCGAACTCGGGCCATGGCGCTCGTTCCTGGAGCGTATGAAGAATACTACCAAAGAGGTTCACATCGGGCTCGTGGGCAAATACGACCTGCAGGATGCTTACAAGAGCATACGCGAAAGCCTCTCGCAGGCCGGTGTCTACAACGATCATAAGACTGTACTTACTTTCATCAACTCAGAATACATTACCGAGGCTAACGTGGCCGAGAAACTGAAGGGACAAGATGGCATTGTTGTCTGCCCTGGATTTGGACAGCGCGGCATTGAGGGAAAAATCATCGCAGCCCGTTACACACGCACTCACGACATCCCCACCTTCGGAATCTGTCTGGGTATGCAGATGATGGTCATCGAGTTCGCACGCAATGTGCTCGGTTATGCCGACGCCAACAGCCGTGAGATAGACGAGAAGACTCCGCACAATGTCATCGACATCATGGAGGAACAAAAAAACATTACCAATATGGGCGGAACCATGCGACTCGGTGCCTATGACTGCATGCTCAAGCAAGACTCACGCGTGTTCAACATTTATAAGAAAGAACACATACAGGAGCGCCACCGCCACCGCTACGAGTTCAACAACGACTATCAGCAGGAGTTCGAACGCAACGGCATGATGTGTGTCGGTCGCAATCCGGAAAGCGACCTCATTGAAATTGTTGAGAGTCCGAGTTTGAAATGGTATATTGGCACACAGTTCCACCCCGAATACCAATCAACTGTGCTTAACCCCCATCCTCTGTTTGTCGACTTTGTGAAAACAGCAATAGAAAATCAGAAGAAATAAAGATGGACAAGAACAATATCATTGGCTTCGTGCTCATCGCTCTGGTGCTTATCGGTTTCAGCTGGTATGCACAACCGTCGAAAGAAGAACAGCGCGCCGCCTTCGT
>CAYPJA010000061.1:0-6795 GCA_964411005.1 uncultured Prevotella sp.
CGTTGACAAACGAAACCGTCATCACCGTCGTAGCCGTCGACGACTGCACCGCCACTGTGGTGAAGATGCCTGTCAGTACGCCCGAGAAGCGGTTGGTGGTCATGGCGCCCAAGACGTGGCGCAACTGCGGGCCTGCCATCTTCTGCAAAGCCTCGCTCATTACTTTCATGCCGTAGATGAGCAGTGCCAGCGCACCTACGATCTTGAGAAGAAGAACCGTCATCGTATTCTATAATGTTTTAATGTGAGATTTTTCCTCATTCGTGTATTGTTGTGCCACATTTTCTTGGCTCTTTGCCGGAAAAGCCGTATCTTTACATCCGCTTTGAGGCATTGGGCCGAAAACTCCAACCTAAGTTACAGTCAAAGAAATGAAACAAGTAATACAAATCCGTTGCAAAAATAACAAAAAAACTCAAGAAGTAGCCATTGGAAGCTCACTTTCTGATGTTTTCGGTGAATTAAATCTTCAGATGCAGCATGGTCCCGTCTGTGCCAAAGTGAACAACAAGGTCGAGGGCATGCGCTACCGCCTCTACCACAACAAGGACGTGGAGTTCCTCGACATGACCTCCGGGTCGGGTTCGCGATGCTACACGCGCACGCTCTTCTTCGTCCTCTGCAAGGCCGTGCACGACCTCTACAGCCAATCGTCGGTCGTCATCGACATTCCTGTCTCCAATGGCTACTATGTCGACTTGCAGATTGGGCATGCCGTCGGTTCTGCCGACGCTGAGGACATACGTCGCCGCATGCAGCAGATTATCGACGCCGATATGCCTATCCATCGCCACGAGGTGCCTACGGAGGAGGCCGTCAGCATGTTTCAGCAGAAGGGCGATACCGCCAAGGTGAAACTTCTCCGCACCTCCGGCACACTCTACACCACCTATTATCAAATCGACGACTACGTCGATTATTTCTACGGCTCGTTGCTTACCTCCACGGGTGGCATCTATCTCTTCGGCCTGGAGCCTTATTTCGACGGTTTGCTCCTGCGCATCCCTGATCTTGCCAATCCAGCCGTGTTGCCTCCGATGACCCATCAGGAAAAGATGTTCGGCATCTTTCAGGAACATCACCGCTGGCAGGACATACTCGGCATACGTACCGTGGGTGACTTCAACGAGGCTGTGGGGGCCGGATATGCCACCGACCTCATCAATATCAGTGAGGCCCTGCAGGAGAAGAAGATATCACGCATTGCTGACGACATCGCTGCGCGCGGTGGCGTGAAGCTCGTGCTGCTGGCCGGACCGTCAAGCTCAGGAAAGACCACCACCTGCAAGCGTCTCTCCATCCAGCTCCTTGCCGAGGGCATCAGACCGCTGCAAATATCGCTCGACGACTATTTCGTAGACCGCGAGCGCACCCCCCGCGACGCCAGCGGCGAATACGACTACGAGAGCATTCACGCCCTCAACCTTCCGCTCATCAATGAGCAGTTCTGCGCTCTTTTCCGTGGCGAGGAAGTGGAGTTGCCTAAATACAACTTCCAGACGGGCCGGAGCGAGAAGAGCGGTCACCGTTTGCGCATGAAGGCAGGCGACGTGCTCATCGTGGAAGGCATTCACGCCCTCAACCCCGAACTTACGGCGAAGATTCCCGATGAGCTCAAATACCGCGTCTACGTATCTGCGCTCACCACCATTCTCCTCGACGATCACAACTATATTCCCACTACTGACAACCGCCTGTTGCGCCGCATCGTGCGCGACTATAAATACCGGGGCGTCGACGCCCGTGAGAGCATCCACCGTTGGCCATCGGTGCGCCGGGGCGAGAGCCGCTGGATATTCCCCTATCAGGAGAATGCTGATGCCGTGTTCAATTCGGCCATGCTCTTCGAGATAGCCGTCATCAAGCGGCAGGCCGAGCCCTTGCTGGAGATGGTGCCCGAGAACAGTGACGAATATTCGGAAGCCTACCGTCTGCTCAAGTTCCTGCGCTATTTCCGTCCCATTCCTGTCGACGACATACCGCCCACGTCGCTCCTCCGCGAGTTCCTTGGAGGCAGCTCGTTCAAGTATTAATGGTTGGCAGCTCAGCTCGTTCTCCCAAGATATAAGTAGAAAGAAGGGCTATCCCCCGGACATCATCAAAGATAGAACAAAATTGTTTTTTGACTTATCTTTGATGATGTCCGGGGGATAAACTTTTTCAAAGATGTCTTCCTACTTCTGATATTGCCATTTGCTCTTATCCATTTCTTATTTTGCTTTTTCTTCTTAGCATTTAATCTTTTGCTGCGTAGCTTTTATGCTTTCGCTGCCTAACGAAAGATTCTTTTCTATACGCTTGCAACGTTAGTAACGTGCTTTCAAGCCCATGATAACGTGCTTCTGTATCGCAATTAATGGGCTTTTGCCCCCTAATTACATAGCCGTTACTGTGCGGATGCACCGTTATCGTTCTGTGAAAGCATTGTTCTGAGTTTGTCCTGCCCCTCTTGTATCAGTTTCTCAAGGCTGTCGATACGTCCAAGTATAACGTTGGGAGCATCATAATGAACTTTCTCACGTACTATTTTCCTTGTACTTGTGAACGTCGGATCATAATCGTTTTGGCGGATTTCATCGGCAGGAACAAGGAAACATCTTCGATAACGCTCGTACAGAAAAGCAGCGCCGTCTGTCGCATGATTGCGGCGGACGGCGCTTTTTTTATATGAATTACTAATTGGCTGAATTACGAATTAGTAATTGATAATCTGAAACACGGTCATCACAGTTCCAGTTCGTTGAGGTTCTTGTCGACGAGCAGACCCTTGACAGCCTGCTTGCCGGGCCGGAAGGCACGGAGAGCCTTGAAGTGGATGGTGAAGAGCGTCACGGTTCCGTTGATAGTGGGCTTCTCGCCGATGTTGACGAACGTGGGATAGAGCACCTGCGAGCCGTCGGTGTGATGGCGGTCGTAGGTCATGTTGCGCATGCCCTTGACGGCCTCGGGCTCTACCTTCATGTATTGCAGCTGCTGCGGCGAGTAGGGCAGGATGATGTCGAGGGCGTTGACGGCCTGCATGTCCTTGCCTGTGACGGTGACGGTGACTTCGTCGCCGGCCTTGTAGGCGGCCTTGTCGTAGCTCAGGCTGACAGAGCCAGTGAGCTGCCGGGTCTCGGGCGTCTGCACGCCGCCGTCGAGCTGTGTGGCCACGTTGGAGATGTCGGCGGCGTCGATCTTGCCGTTGAGGTTGATGTCGCCGTTGGAGATGTAGCCGTCGAAGTCGGAGTCGCCCTTCTTCAGACCTGTATAGTTCATGTAGGAGGTCAGGTCGTTGTCGTCGATCTTGCCGTCTTGGTTGATGTCGCCGGGCAGGAGCGTCTTGGTGCCGGGCACGCGGAAGACGTAGATCTCGTTGCCGGAGCCGAAGTTGCCCACGGCCTTGCTCACGCTGAGCTTGACGTAGCGGGCCTCGGGATGGCCGTCGAAGACGACTTCCTTGGTATTGGCGTCGGTCTTCCATTCCTGGGTTCCTATGCTCTGCCAGTTTTTCTTATCCTTCGAGACGAAGACCTCGCAGGTCTGTATCATGCCGTTCAGTCCTGCCGGGCGTGGCAGATACTGCATCTTGTCGAGTGTAGCCGTCTGGTGCAGGTCGATGACGAGGTCGAAGGGCACGGCCTTGGTTCCGTAGTTGGTATGCCAGATGTCGCCTGCGACGGCACCGTCGAAGAGGTGTTTGACACCGAAGCCGGGCTGGTCTTTGGCTCCGGTGAGCTCGCCGGTGAGTCCTGTGAGTGCATAACGCAGCGGATCTTCGTCGGTTTTTGCCGTGAAGGTTGTCCAGGGACTGGCTCCGTCCTTGTTGACGGCGCGCATCTGGAAGTCGTAGCTCGTGCCGGGTTTGAGGTCCTCAAACTTGAGCGACCCACCAGTGATGGTCGAGTAGGTCTGTCCGTCAAAGCCAATCTCGTAGTAGTCGGCCTCTGGGGCGTTCGCCCAGGTCGGCGTAAGCGTGTAGGGAGCTGTCTTCACCTCGGGTTTTGCCGGGGCTTGCAGGGTTCCGCTGTGGGTGAGGGCGGCTGTGGCGGGCTTGTTATAGGCGTAGCCTTTGACGTCTACCTCAATGGTGGTGGCCGTGATGTCAAGTTTGGGCAGCGTGATCACTATCTGCGGATTCTTCTTGACCGAGAGGCGTGCGGCCTCCGAACCCGGTGTGGAGAAGGTGTTGAGCTCGCGGCCCTCGTCGTAGGCTACGGTGGCGGTGGTCTTCTTGCCGTTCACCTTCACCTCTACCTTCTTGGGCTGTTGTGTGGCGTTGATGCGGAAGGTGGTGGTCTTCTCCTTCACCATGCCGTCGAATGAGCCCTCAGTGGGGCAGACTGTCAGCTTGAGGTTGCCTTTGCTGTCGAGTTCCGACAGAATCTTGGTCGTGGCCGACTGGCCGCGCAGATAGGCCTCGGTGGTGCCGTCGTCGTCGTATTCGGTAAACTCAGAGTGTCCCTGCGGGTAGATCTCGTAGAAGCGGGCGTCCTTCACCAGTTCCTTCGGGTTGTTGTTGGCCGTGGTCACGGGGATGATGGCTCCACCCTTGACGAAAACGGGCAGCTTCCAGAGCGGTGTGGCGAAGTCGTTGAGAATGCGTCCGCCCTCATACTGTTCGCCCGTGAAGAAGTCATACCATGTGCCCTGGGGCAGGTAGATGCCGTTGCGGATGTCGTTGCCGATGGTGTCGGCGGCTGTCTCCTGATAGATCGGGGCGACGAGGAAGGACGGACCGTACATGTACTGGTAGCGCGTCTGCGAGCCGTATGTGTAGGCCGACGGGTCGTCGAGGAACATGGCGCGCATGAGTGGCTTGCCCGTGACGGCTTCGTGGGCCGCGCTGTAGGTGTAGGGCAGCAGCATCGACTTGAGCTTCAGATAGCTGCGGTTGATGCTCGTGGCAGGCTCGCCAAGGGCCTGCGGATATTTCTCATTGGAGCCCCAGCCGTCCATGTTTAGCTGCATCGGCGTGAAGGCTTTCCACTGGAAGTCGCGGATGTTCACCTTCATGTTGCGTCCGCCGAAGATGCCGTCTATGTCGGAAGTGATGTTGCTCATGCCGGAGAGTCCGGCGCCGATGTAGGTCGGTATGTGGAAACGTATGTATTCCCATTCGCCACCTGTCTGGTCGCCCGTCCACACGCCGCCGTAGCGATGTGTGCCGGCCCAGCCGTCGAGGGTGATGATGAAGGGACGTGCGTCGTTGCCATAGTAGGGCATGACCTGTGCCACGTCGGCGATGCCGTTGAGTCCGAACGAGTAGCCATAGCCCACCCAGGCCACGTCGGTCTTGAGGGCGCGTACGCCGGCGTCGCGCACCTCCTTGACGATGTCGCGCTGCAACAGGGCGGGTATGCTGTCTTTCGGGTGCAGGATTGATTGCGTCCACAAGCCAATCTCGACGCCCTTCGAGCGGGCGTAGTCGCCGAAGCTCTTCAGGTTGGCGATGTTGCCGTCGATGGTCTCTGTCTGTCCGTATCCAGCTCCATAGCCGTCGTTGGGAAGCACCCAGCCGAGTGGCATGTCGGCGTTGTGGTATCTGTCTACGACGGCGCGTGCCGAGAACTGGTAGTTGTCTTTCTCGCCGTTGAGGCTCTCCTTGATGCCACCATTGTCCTTCTGACTCTCGGTGTAGCGCTTGCCGTCCTCAAAGAGGATGCCGCGTTTCGGGTCGGTGCTCTCTTTCCAGTAGTCGCGGTTGTAGGCGTTGAGGTGTCCCTCGTAGAAGGCGAACTTGGGCAGCAGCACGGGGTTGCCCGTGAGCTGATAGTAGTCGCCGAGCAGGGCCGTGGCCGTAGAGTCGACCATGACGAAGAGGTCGAGATAGTCGGTGTCGTGGGTGAGCGTCACGGTGCCGTTGCCCTCCGAGTCGAAGTCGTAGGCACCCGGCGCGAAGGTATAGGCCATGATGCCGTAGCCGTTGGTCGACCAGTAGAAAGGTGCGGGTGACGCCACACCGCCGTCGGTCCAACTGTTGGTGTTGACAATCTGAATGGTATGTCCCTTGTGTGAGAACCGTCCGTTCTGCACGCCGCCGCCGTAGAAGTATTCGCCCTTGTCGGTGGCGAGGCTCACGGTTGTGCTGCCGCTCTTGAACTCGGTGTCCTTGGTCTGCCTGACGGCAACCTTGCCTGTGCGCAGGTCGGTGACGGTGAGGCGCGCCGTGGCCTTGTCGATGTCGATGCGCACGGCGTCCGTGCTCACGGTGGCGGTGGTGCCGCCATCGCTGATGGTTACCTTCCCGGCGTCGCGCCGTGGGTTGGCGACCAGAATCTCGGCGGGCGGATTGGCTGCGGGCGAGCGCAGGATGCCGCCATTGTTGTCTTGGAACAGACGGAAGATGTCGGGGCCGTAGAAATCAATGGTCAGTTGCTGGCCATTGTCGAGCCACACTTCCGCCGTGGTGGGATTCAGCTGCGTGACTTTGCTTACGCTGGCCGCCTGAGTGGCGGATGTCAGCAGGGTCATGCCGGCCAAAAGCAATAGCTTGGAAGTCTTCATTAAGCAATGATTGGTTTTTATGATTGTTGATTTATTTTCGAGTGCAAAGTTAGTTATTTTTTCGCAGACGGCCACACTGTGCTCGTCCTTTTGTCATTTCTGCCGGTAGTATCTCACGTAGTCGATGTCAATGCTGACCACTTCGTCGGGCTGTTTGCCGTTGAACTCGTCGCTCCACACAAGTTTCCAATTGCCGCCGATCGAGAAGCACAGTGGCAGGACGCAGGTCAAAAGGAATGTCTTGTTCATGACATGATATGTTTTTGTTTGCAAAGTAAAGCAATAATTTCCAATTATGCAACTTTTTGT
>CAYPJA010000062.1:0-6027 GCA_964411005.1 uncultured Prevotella sp.
CTGGCTCCGGTAAGCTGTCTCAAACTTCTCGACTGCTGTATTTCCGTCCACGTTTCGCCGTCAGTGGAACTGTAGGCAGTTCCTTCCGACAGAACAAAAAGCTGTCCGCCAAAGGCTACTGCGCTTTTGTAGGCCTCAGCGCTGAATTCTTGCGACAGTTGTTTCCAGGTCATGCCGTCGGTCTCGTCTGTCCGGTAGCCCACGGTGCGTCCCTGTTGCAAGCCAAAGACAAATATATGGCCGCCCATGGCGACACTCTTCATGGCTTGTAGTCCGGCTATGGCATTGCTTGTGGTCACTTGGCGCCATGCGAAGCTGTCGGCCACCTCCCGGTGCACGTTCACCTTGATGGTATATTCGCGGTAGAAGGTTCCCATCGTGTTGTAGACACGGAACTTCAAAGGTTGTGAAAAGTCAATGGAGTCGGAACTGGAGAAATAATAAAGTGTGTCGGACGTGGCTTTCTGATAGACCACGGTGCCAGCATTCTTGGATGTAATGGAGGCCAACACTTTGGTTATGTCAATGCCGACGGGCAACGAGTCGGGGTTATAGATGAGCTTGCGTTGCTGGTCTATATAGAATTTAAAGCTGCTACAGTCAAGCTGGGAGACAATAGAGCTGTCCTTGCCGCTGGAAGTAGTTGTCTGTACGGTGTACTTCAACGTCCCAAGCGAGAACGCGGTGATGGCCGTGTCGTCATAGTAGACCACGTCATCATCGTTATCCTTCAGACAAGAGGCGAAAAGTAAGACCGCCGAAAACAGTAGAGCCAAAGGCTGAATGATTCTTCTCATCAATTCAAATGAATGTTTTAGTTGCAAAGTTAATCAGAATTTCGTAAAAAGAACGCTTTCCCGACATATTATTATGCAAATTAAGTGGAATGGTGACGTTTTTTAAGTTTGTTTTAGAAACAATCCTCTCTTAAAAAAATAAAGGCAGATACTCATCAACGAGCACCGGCCTCCCAAAGAATAATGTTAAGTAATATGGTTCCAAGTGAAAGAGTAAATCTTAGTCTTGACCAATATTGGATTAACTTCTCAATCTATTAACATCTTCTTTACCTTAAAAAATCTATCAAACTACTAACCTAATGAAAAACTTTATTATGAAAAGTATTCTCTCGAATACGGCAACAAAGGTAGCGGTTTTGTTGCAAATCGCTATCAATATAGACCTGAAAAATCGCTTTCTGTTTCGTTTTATTGATTTATGTCAACCTGTAGAGATGTTTTATACCTTTCGTGTTTATTTTTACCCCACATACTTCGGTCTTGTCTTTCAGCCACCGAGGCATGACGCGATGCGCTGTCCTATCCATACGGCAACCATACCAACCGAGAAACTCAGCGTAAGATAGGCTACAAGAGCGAATGGATGGTGGGAAGTCATCATGGCGTCGCTTTCCTTCATCAGCGTGGAGAACGTTGTAAAGCCGCCACAGAAGCCTGTCGTGAGTAGCAGCCGTGTGGAGGTTGAGATGGAAAGGGCTGATGCCGAACTGCTGCCGGGAAGGGCAGAAAAGAAGCCGATGAGCAGGCAACCCAGTATGTTGACCGTGAATGTGCCCAAAGGAAAGGGTGTCGTGACAAGCATAGTCATTAGTTTTGACACAAGGAATCGCATGCCGCCACCCAAGAAACTGCCCATGGAAACAATCAGAAACTCTTTCATCTGTTGCTTTTCTTCAAAAAGAATAATGGTTGTTAACTCAATGAAAAAGCCCATCCGACGTGGTGTCGGACAGGCTTTTGCTTATTAATTCAATCTATATGGAAAAATATAAACCTCAATTAGAGTTTCGGGCCAGCGGCGACAAGGGCCTTGCCAGCCTCGTTGCCTTCATACTTCTTGAAGTTCTTGATGAAGCGCTGTGCGAGATCCTTGGCCTTCTCGTCCCACTGAGCGGGATCAGCATAGGTGTCGCGCGGATCCAAAATGTCCTTGTTGACGCCCTCAAGCTCCGTAGGAACGGTGAAGTTGAAGTAAGGAATGACCTTCGTCGGGGCCTTGTCAATCTCGTGGTCGAGGATGCGGTCGATGATACCGCGAGTGTCGCGGATAGAGATACGCTTGCCGGTGCCGTTCCAGCCAGTGTTGACCAGATAAGCCTTGGCGCCGCTCTTCTGCATGTGCTTCACCAGCTCCTCAGCGTATTTCGTCGGGTGCAGCTCCAGGAAAGCCTGGCCGAAGCAAGCCGAGAAAGTCGGAGTGGGCTCAGTGATGCCGCGCTCTGTACCAGCGAGTTTAGCCGTGAAGCCAGAGAGGAAGTAGTACTTCGTCTGCTCGGGGTCGAGGATGCTCACCGGAGGCAGCACGCCAAAGGCATCGGCACTGAGGAAGATAACCTGCTTGGCGGCAGGGCCCTGGCTCTCAGGACGCTGGATGTTGTTGATGTGATAGATAGGATAGCTCACACGTGTGTTCTCGGTGACGCTCTTGTCGGCGAAGTCAATCTTTCCGTTCTCATCGACGGTGACGTTCTCGAGCAGGGCATCACGTCTGATGGCACCGTAGATGTCGGGCTCAGCTTCCTTGTCGAGGTTGATGACCTTGGCATAGCAGCCGCCTTCGAGGTTGAACACGCCCTTGTCGTCCCATCCGTGCTCGTCGTCACCGATGAGCTTACGCTTCGGGTCGGTCGACAGCGTGGTCTTGCCAGTGCCGGAGAGGCCGAAGAAGATAGCGGTGTTCTCGCCGTTCATGTCGGTGTTGGCTGAGCAGTGCATGCTGGCGATGCCGCGGAGCGGGAGGAAGTAGTTCTGCATGGAGAACATGCCCTTCTTCATCTCGCCACCGTACCAGGTGTTAAGAATCACCTGCTCTTTGCTGGAGACGTTGAAGACAACGGCTGTCTCTGAGTGCAGACCGAGCTCTTTCCAGTTCTCAACCTTGGCCTTGGAGGCATTGTAGACAATGAAGTCGGGCTCCTGCTCGAGGTCAGCCTCTGTCTTCGGACGGATGAACATGTTGGTCACGAAGTGAGCCTGCCATGCCACCTCCATGATGAAGCGGACTTTCATGCGGGTGTCGCGGTGTGTGCCGCAGAATCCGTCGACGACGTACAGCTTCTTGTTGGAGAGCTCTTCCTGGGCCAATTTCTTGAGGGTCTTCCAGGTCTCGACGCTTGCGCGGTGGTTGTCGTTGTGATACTCCTCAGAGTCCCACCACACTGTGTCGTGCGAGGTCTCATCGTCAACGATGAACTTATCCTTAGGCGAACGGCCTGTGTAGACACCCGTCATCACGTTCACGGCGCCCAGCTCAGTCTCCTGAGCCTTGTCGTAGCCTGTCAGGCCCGGCTTGGTTTCCTCGTTGAAGAGCACCTCATAAGAGGGGTTGTACAGAACCTCAGCCGTACCGGTCTGGATTCCGTAGCTTGCTAAAACTGACTTGTCAAACTTTGCCATTTTGTTTAAATGTATTTAAGTTGTTGATGTAATGCCTGTTGTATGCTTTCGCCATCTTGGGTGACGGCCTTCTGAGCCCATCTCAGAACGACTGCAAAGTTATTACTTTTGTGTCGAACGGCAAACGATTCTCTTGCTAAATTTGGTTGTTTCTTCGTCTTTTTAGGTTAAAGTTGTTAAAAATATACGGCTTTATTCACGTTTTGCCATTTCCAGTTTGCAACTGGGATAGCTGTGGCGTGAGACGTTTCAAAGACTCAATTTACAACTTGTCGCCATAGCTTAGGTCGCCGGCGTCACCGAAGCCGGGAACGATGTATTTGTGACTGTTCATGCCCGGGTCGACAGCGGCGCACCAGACGGTGGTTTTCTCGTCGGGGAACGTGGCCTTGACATGCTCGATGCCTTCGGGGGTGGCGATGACGCAGGCCACATGGATGGTCTTGGGCGTGCCTTTGGTGAGCAAGGCTCGGTAGCCCATCTCCATGGAACCGCCGGTGGCCAGCATGGGATCGGCGATGATGAGCGTCTTCTCTTCAATGCTTGGCGTTGCCAAATACTCGATGTGCACGCCCACTTGGGTGTGCTCCTTGTTGGTGTATTCGCGATAGGCCGAGACAAAGGCGTTTCCGGCATGGTCGAAGACATTCAGGAAACCATTGTGAAACGGCAGTCCTGCACGGAAGATGGTGGCCAGCACCACCTTGTCGACAGGTACATTGACGCGTGATATGCCGAGTGGTGTGGCGATGTCTTTCGGCTCATAGCAGAGTGTCTTCGATATTTCGAAGGCTTCATATTCGCCGATACGCATGATGTTGTTGCGGAAAAGAAGCCGGTTCTTTTGGTAACTGACGTCGCGAATCTCCGCCATATACTGGTTGATGATGCTGTTCTTGTCGGAGAGATTGATGATTTTCATTGCTTTTGTTTTTATTTTTTCACTTCCCAAATGTCATTGGTCTCTATGAGCTCGGCAAAGTTGTGATAGGTTTTCTGCCGACTCACCTCTTCTATTTGTGCGTTGACGGCCTCGTCATAGGTCGGAGCCTCCACGTCGCGGATGATTCCCAGGGCTACGGGGAATCCGTGCTCGTTGTCCATCATGGCCAATTTGAGTTGCAAGGTGTTGTCCTGTTCGTGTGGGTTGTGCACAAGGATGTCGTCGATGGTGTAACCGTCTTTGCCGATTTCCACCACTTTTAGTCCGAATCCCTCCTGCACAAGGCCGTATTCGTCGTGCTCGCCGAAGACCAGCGGCTTACCGTCCTCGACGTAGATAGCGTTTTTCTTCCGCCCCTCACGTGTGTAAATGGGATCGTAGGCGCCGTTGTTGAATATCATGCAGTTTTGTAGAATCTCGCATACCGATGCGCCTTTGTGCCTCCAGGCAGCCTTGAGAATCTCCACCGTGTGCTGGCTGTCGTTGGCTACGGCACGGGCAAAGAAGTGACCGCGTGCGCCGAAGCAAAGTTCGGCCGGCCGGAACGGATCCTCCACGGTGCCGTAAGGACTCGATTTGGAGATGAAGCCGCGTGGTGATGTGGGCGAGTACTGGCCTTTCGTCAGACCGTAGATGCGGTTGTTGAGTAGCACCATGTTGAGGTCGATGTTGCGTCGCATGGCATGAATGAAGTGGTTGCCGCCGATGGCGAGACCGTCGCCGTCGCCCGAGATTTGCCAGACGGTAAGGCGCGGGTTGACCACTTTGGCGCCAGTGGCCACGGCTGCGGCACGCCCGTGGATGGTCTGCATGGCGTAGGCATTGACATAATAAGGCAGACGGCTGGAGCAGCCGATGCCGCTGATGACGGCCGTCTCGTGAGGCGGCACGCCTATTTCGGCCATGGCCTTCTGAAGGCTGGCCAAAAACGAATGGTCACCGCAGCCCGGACACCAGCGCGGCTGGCCTTTTCTGAAATCGTTTGACGTTAGTTCCATCTGAAAAGTGATAATAGAAAGATTGGAATATTTAAGGAAAAACAGATAAGAGAGGTTAAAGAGGCTATAGTATTTGGTCTCTGAAAGTCTCGCCTTCCGTTTCTGTCCGGTCGATGACGCTCTCGAAAGTCTTCACCAGTTCGCTTACGACGAAGGGTTGGCCCTTGACTTGATTGAACTGATAAGGCACGAAGCCGTTGATGCGTGTGCGAAGGAGGGCGGCAAACTGTCCGAGGTTCTGCTCGGCCACGACCACCTTCTTGTAGCGCATCAGCACCTCGGCCGTGTTCTTGGGCAGTGGGTTGACATATTTGAACTGTGCCAGTGCGGCCTTGTGGCCCTTTTTGCGCAGTTGCTCCATGGCCGAATGCAGGTGGCCGTAGGTGGAGCCGAAGCCGACGATGAGCAGTTCGGCGTCGTCGCTGTCGCCTTCCACAACCACGTCGGGCACCTCGATGCGTGCCACCTTCTCGTAGCGCAGGTGGTCCATGCGGTCGTGATTTTCGGGCTCGGTTGAGATCGCTCCTGTCTCACCATCCTTCTCCAGACCGCCGAGGATGTGCTCATAGCCCTGCTGGCCGGGGATGGCCCAGTAGCGTACGCAGTATTCCGAGAAAAGCTCTCGCCTTGCACCTTCTATTTTTGTTTTTATCAAATTAGTATGTAATTG
>CAYPJA010000063.1:0-5916 GCA_964411005.1 uncultured Prevotella sp.
CACGCTTTCTTTATGTCAAATAATAGATCTCCTTAGGACTTAAGGATATGAAAAGACGAAAACGTAATTGGAAACAAATCCACTCACGTGTATGGGAAGACTATGAATTCTTACATAGGATATAGGATGAAAATGGATCCCAAGTAACTTAATCAAAAAAACGATAAAAATGAAACAGAAAAGCCAAACTCATTTGTTTATTGCTTTGAGCATGCTGTTCATGCTCATGCCTGTAATGGCACTGGCTGAGAAAATCCCAGTTGCCATACTCCGCACCAATGCAGACGGAAAAACCAAGACGTTGACATTCACCTATGCGGAAAGACCAAAGGTGTTCGCGAAAAGAAGCCAAAATGGCATTCATAGACTTAATAAAGGTATATTTAAAGACACTCCAGAAAAGTACCTTGACATAAATATCGTTGAAGATGTGCCTACATGGGTTGGCTATAACAAAGATTTTAAAGCAGATGTCAATACAACAAGAATAACTAAAGTTATATTCGACAAATCTTTTTCTCAAGCGAGACCAACATCAACATTTTCTTGGTTCTCGGGTATGAAGAATCTAAAGACAATAATAGGCTTAGAAAATTTAAACACTTCGAATGTTAAATATATGTCATTGATGTTCAATGACTGTTCCAGCCTCAAAAGAATTGATATGAGCGGATTTAACACCTGCAATGTCGAAGAAATGACGGGTATGTTCTCGGGATGTACAAGTCTTGACTCACTTGATGTGAGTGGATTTAATACTAGCAATGTTGAATGCATGGCGAGTATGTTTAACGGATGCGAAAAAATAGCATTTCTTGATATTAGTGGTTTTAAAATGACAAAAGTAATCAACGCTATATGTATGTTCAATGGCTGTTCAAACCTTAAGTTTATAGACTTAAAAGGATTCGATACACCCTTAATCTATAATGCAGAAGCAATGTTTAAGGGGTGCAACAACCTTACAACTATAGACATATCTGGGGTTAACATGAAAAATGTGGCTTATATGAATGAAATGTTCGCCAATTGTACAAGTTTGACAAAAATGTATGTTGGAAACAATGACCTAACCAACCTACAAAAAAAGAATGCTATTGGAGAAAGCATTACAGAAAGTGAGCAAAAAGAAAACGCATTTCAAAAGATAGGCACATTCGACGCCCCTTGCCAACTTATTATTGGTCCCAATTTCAACAAGTCAGTGCTTGGCGTAAAGCATGAAAACGGTAAAGGAGGCTTTTATCGTTGGCTTGGAGGCTATTTTACTTTAGAAGCACTTGAAAACAACCTCTAAACACAGAACATCCAACCGTACATACAGACGCATAACCATCAGAACATCCAACCGCAGACTATAGAAGACCACGGCAATAATACTTGTATAGGCTGATAGCCAAATCGACGAAAAGAAAATAATTAATACTTTTTTATTATGAATAAAGCAATAACAATCTTAATCATGGTCGTATGCATAGTTCTTGTATCTTGCCAAAAGAGCGATCAAGAGAAGGCCAAAGAATTCATTAAAAACCTTGACAGTAATACTAAGATACTGCTGACGCTTCCTCCTTCTTCCCCAAAGTGCATTTTCTATGCAGAGGACAATCTCATCAAGTGTCACAGTGTAGAAACAGACTCCACCACAACCATCCCATATGAAGATATAGACGAGAGCACAGTCAGCAACGTCTTTGCAGGAAAAACCAACATCATGGTCATCACTCAAGATTATGACGAGATAGATGGTGCATACGTGTATGATGTGGCAAAAGGAAAGTTCGCACAGATAGATCCGCGTGGTAATGGCATGAAAATTACCGACACCAAACTTTCAAAGAGTTCGCAAAACATCACTTTCACTTGCGATACCGTCGCTGGAGCCCCCTTTATTCTTTTAACATGCATGTTCAACCCATCGCTCGATTATGAGACAGAAAAAAACAAAGTCGGCTATTATAGAACCATAAAGACCTATAACTTCGACGGAAAACTCATAAAAGACAAGAAAGTACCCATTTCTAATAACGAATGGGACGAAATGGAGAGCGCAAAAAAAGAATCCACCTCTGGCAACAATTCGTCCACCTCTTCATCTTCACCGGCAGTTTATCTTTGGAGATGCATAAAGTGTGATGAGGAAAAAGAAGGTGTCGACAAACCCAATCCACATGGTTGTCCATGGAACAGCCACATGTGGGAAAAGGTTTCAAGAATAAGGTAACATCAAAAGCCCTGACCAATGCTATCTACACGAGAAAATTCATAAGGCTGAAAGCAAGACCATTCACAAAGGCGGCCCGCTCGCATGATGCGAACGGGCCGCCTTGTGTGTTGTGCTCAGCCAGTGTATGTCATCGTTTGATTTCGTCCCACCGTGGCGGATTGACGCCAAGAAGATGGCGGACGAAGAAGTCGAAGCGCTTGTGCTCGCCAAACTGGTCACCGAGGGTGTGGTGAGCACCAGGCAGGACGACGAGGTCGAAGTCGCGTCCAGCGCGTTGCAGGGCTGCGGCCAGTTGGAGCGTGGAGGCAGGGTCGACGTTGTCGTCAAGCTCTCCAACGACGAGCATGAGCGGCCGCGAGAGCCGTGGAGCCATCCATACATTGGAGGCGCGCACATAGCTGGAGTCGACGGGCCACCCCATCCACTGCTCGTTCCACCAGATTTTGTCCATGCGATTGTCATGGCAGCCGCAAGCACTATAGGCTGCCTTATAGAAGTCGCCATGCTGAAGCACGGCGGCCGCAGCCTCCTGTCCGCCGGCAGAGGCTCCAAAGATGCCCACACGCGTAGAGTCGATATATGGATAGCGCTCGGCGGCGGCCCTGATCCAAGCCATGCGGTCGGGGAATCCGGCATCTTGCAAGTTCTTGTAGCAGACCTCCTCGAAGCGCTTGCCGCGATAGCTCGTGCCCATGGCATCGAGTTGCACCACGATAAAGCCGAGTTCGGCTAACGACGAGAGGTTCCAAAAGTAGGACTGGAAGCTCTTGGGCGTATAGGCATCGCCTGGTCCGGCATAGATATATTCGATAACGGGATACTTCTTGGTGGCATCAAAATTGGTGGGGCGACAGATGATACCCCACATATCGGTCTGGCCGTCGCGCCCCTTGGCAACGAAAGGCTCGGGAGCCGTCCACCCGGCAGCCTTGAGCGGCGTGAGGTCGGCCGTCTCCAAAGGCTTGACGAGCGAGCCGTCGATGGCCGAGCGCAGGCAAGTGACGGGCGCGCGGTCGACGGACGAATAGGTGTCGATGAGATAACGGCGGTCGGGTGAGAAGACGACAGTGTGGTTGCCTGCGTCAGGTGTGAGGCAGACAAGGTTGCGACCGTCGAGGCCGACACGGTAATAGTGGACGAAGTAAGGATCCTCGCCCTCGTTCATGCCACTGGCCGAGAAAAAGACCACGCCGTTCTGCTCGTCGACGTGCTGCACCGCACGCACCACCCACGGGCCGCGCGTAATCTGGCGCACGACTTTGCCTGTCGTGAGATCATAGAGATAGAGATGGTTCCAGTTGTCGCGCTCAGAGGTCCAGAGCATGCGTCGGCCATCGGCAAGGAAGTGACGCCAGAGGCGCGAATAGTTGACAAACTTGTCAGACCGCTCTTCGGCCACAGTGCGCAGACTGCCCTTGGAGGCGTCCATGGCGAGGAGGCGGTAGAGCTTGTGGCCACGCTGATTGTAGTCCATCATCACCTCGCGTGAATCGGCCGTCCAGAAGAAGGAGGATAGCCAATATTGGTTCTCTATCTGGAGTGGGTCAGCCTTCACGATGGAGGCACGAAGGCGGCTTATCAAGCCCGGAGCCGAAGAGGAAGAGCTGTCGGTCGTCTCGCTGAGCGTGATGATGACGGGCTGCCGCTGGGGCAGTTCGTCGCCGGGCTTGGCATATTCCTGCTTGTGGAGCAGCGGCTGAAGCTGATCGGTGGGTGACGACTCAACATAGTAGACGTAACGCCGCTCTACCTTGTTGCGCAGGCAGGTGAAGAGCTTGCGCGAGTCGGGACTCCACATCAACGAGCAGGCATAGTAGCGGCCCAGTGTGCCGTCTTGCGTGATCAGCCGTTTCCGGTTGTAGGGCGTACCCTTCTCGTGCAGCACGACGTTGCCCTCCTCGATCCAGGCTTCCAGCCGGCCGTCGGGCGAGGTGACGACGCGCTGTTCCTGCTCATCGTCGGTCTCCATCCAATGACGCTCATGACGGCGGAAGGGCGACGACGGCCGTGGTCTCCG
Organism: uncultured Prevotella sp.; assembly: GCA_964411005.1. Taxonomy (GTDB): domain Bacteria; phylum Bacteroidota; class Bacteroidia; order Bacteroidales; family Bacteroidaceae; genus Prevotella. The sequence goes on from CAYPJA010000063.1 coordinate 4,245, forward strand.
TTGGCGGCCATCGGCCTGCGCATGAGGCAGGCTGGCACGCATCTCTGCTTCGGAGGCATAGGTTTGAAGGTCGCCTGAAGCGGCGTGTCCCACCACCCAGCGCATTCCCTCGGCAGTGGAGATGCGATAGTGGAATACATCGGTCGAGTCGGCCCATGCCACGTCGTGCGCCCAGTGATAGACGTGGTCGGGCTTGGTTTTCTCGTAGAGACCGTAGGCACGCTCATAGTCAGCTACGGTGCCCTGAGCCTGCACGCCGGCGGCTGAGACCAGCAGGCAGGCTGCAATGATTGATTTTTTCATATAGTGGATAGTCTTATATTTTTTTATTTATCCCTTTGGTTGACGTAAACCAAAGCCGCGCCTATGGCCGTGCAAAACTCGCTGTATTTGGGTATATAGAAATGAACGCCATAGAGCTTCTCCATGGCGGGGAACACCTCCTTACACTGGGGCAGCAACGTGAGATTGCCGATGAGTACATAGTCGCGTATGCCCGACTGAAGCGACGAGAGCACCGTGGCCGAGCCGATGGTCTGCAGCACGGTGCAGATGATGCCGGCTGCGATGTCTTCGCGCGTGGCGTTGCTGCGGGCGTTACCGAAGAGCGAGGCCGTGGCCGTGCGCGGCAGACCGGTGAGGTCGTGCGGGCTGATGTCGCCTATCTGCACGTTGATGTTGGCCAATTCGCCGTCGGCGGCCAGCTTGACGACCTGCTTGATCTCGTCCGTCTGAAGCATCACGCGCGACATCCCAGCCAACGTGCCGCCTCCTACGCCGATGCCTCCGATGTGGCGGATGCCCTGCTCGTCGCACTGCACAAGCGACGTGCCCGTGCCCATGCTGACAACAATCATGCGCTCAAGGTCGGTCTCGTAGCGTGCCCCCAGACCGTCGGCCACAAACTCCTCTGCCTTGTCAGTGGGCAGCCCGTAGACAGGCTTGTCGACATAGGCCGAGCCGACGCCCGTGATCATCACATGCTCGATGTCACTGAGATCGATATGGTTGTCGAAGAGATACTTACCGAAGGCACCATAGAGGGAGGTCACCGGGTCGGTGGCCTTGATGCGGATGGGCGAGACCACCATGCCCTTATCGTCGATACCCACGATTTTCGTGGTGCTGATGCCCACGTCTATACCTATTACTATCGCCATAAGAAAAAAATAAGGATTAACTATTTTTGAGCCACAAAGGTAGTGGAAAAATAGGAAATATCAAAATAAAACATTACCTTTGCAGCCCAACTATCGACAAAAAGGCAGGCTGCCACACCAGCCTCCCTCCCGACCGAAACATGCATATCGCCATCGCAGGAAACATAGGCAGCGGCAAGACCACGCTCACGCGAATGCTTGCCCACCACTACGGCTGGACACCCAAGTTCGAGACCGTGGCCGAAAACCCGTATCTGTCCGACTATTATGCCGACATCCACCGCTGGGCCTTCAACATGGAAGTGTTTTATCTGCGGCAACGCTTCAGAGACCTACTCGCCATCAGCCACTGCGAGGACACCGTCGTGCAAGACCGCAGCATCTTCGAAGGTGTCTACGTCTTCACGGTCAACAACCACGCCATGGGCAACCTCGACGACCGCGACTTCGAGACCTACATGGAGCTCTTCGAATGCATGATGAGCATGGTCAGCATGCCCGACCTGATGGTC
>CAYPJA010000064.1:0-5854 GCA_964411005.1 uncultured Prevotella sp.
GGCTCCCACACTACAGTAGAGCTCATTGAGGCAGGCTACGAGGTAGTGATTATTGACAACCTTTCAAACTCGAAGATTGAAGTGCTTGACGGCATCGAGAAAATCACAGGTGTGCGCCCAGCCTTCGAGAATGTGGACCTTCGCGACAAAGAGGCCACAGAGAACGTCTTCAAGAAATACCCAAATATAGAGGGCATCATCCACTTCGCCGCCTCCAAGGCTGTCGGCGAGAGCGTGCAGAAGCCACTGCTCTATTACCGCAACAACATCGTGTCGCTTGTCAACCTTCTTGAGCTCATGCCGCAGTACGACGTCAAGGGCATCATCTTCTCCTCCAGCTGCACAGTCTACGGTCAGCCAAAGCCAGAGAACCTGCCTGTCACAGAAGAGGCACCTCACCAGAAGGCCACGTCTCCCTATGGCAACACCAAGGAAGTGAACGAGCAAATCATCTACGACTACATCCACAGCGGCGCTCCTATCAAGAGCATCGTACTGCGTTACTTCAATCCCGTCGGTGCCCACCCATCCGCACTCATCGGTGAGTTGCCCAACGGCGTGCCTGCCAACCTCATTCCCTATGTAACGCAGACTGCCATTGGCATCCGCGAGCAGCTCACCATCTTCGGTCGCGACTATGACACACCCGACGGTACATGTATTCGCGACTACATCTACGTGGTTGACCTGGCAAAAGCCCACGTAGCCGCCATGCGCCGCGTGCTCGACGACGAAGACTCTCCCGTCATCGACTATTTCAATATCGGAACAGGCCACGGCAATTCCACGCTGGAAATCGTGGAAACCTTCGAAGCTGCCACGGGCGTAAAACTGAACTGGGCGTACGGTCCACGCCGCGAGGGCGACATTGAGAAAATTTGGGGTGACTGCTCTAAGGCCAACAAGGTGCTCGGATGGAAAGCCGACACACCGCTGGAGGATGTCATGAGAAGCGCCTGGAAATGGCAACTGAAACTTCGTGAAGACGGAGTAATGTAAAAAGAAAAAGTCTTTGTCCGCTTTTACGGCAAAGAAAGAAAATAAAAGGTACGGGGCACATCGCCCCTGCCTATTTTGTGTTTGTGTTGTTGTGAGCCTCCGGCGTGATGCCGGGGGCTCATTTTGTTTAACGATATCAAATACCCTGTGCCATCATGGCACGGGCCACCTTGAGGAATCCTGCGATATTGGCACCCTTGACATAATTGATATAGCCATCGGGCTCTGTGCCATACTTGACGCATTCCGAATGAATCTCATCCATGATGCCATGCAGTTTGACATCCACTTCCTCACGTGTCCATTTCAGACGCTCTGAGTTCTGCGACATTTCCAGTCCGGATGTAGCCACTCCACCTGCATTGGAGGCCTTGCCTGGGCAATAGAGTATTTTGTTAGTCTGAAACACACGGATAGCCTCTGGCGTACACGGCATGTTGGCACCCTCACTGACCGCGATGCAACCATTGTCAAGCAGCACCTGCGCGGCCTCCCCGTCAATTTCGTTCTGCGTGGCACAAGGCGTAGCGATGTCAGCCTTCTCATGCCAAGGCTTTGCCCCGGCCACATATTTGGCAGAGGGGTATTCGTCGGCATACTCCTTGATGCGTCCGCGCTCGATGTTCTTGAGTTCCATGATGTAGGCAAGCTTCTGCTCGTCGATGCCGTCAGGATCGTAGATATAGCCGTCTGAATCAGAACAAGTAAGCGGCTTAGCGCCCAGTTGCAACAGTTTCTCTATGGTGTATTGCGCCACATTCCCCGCACCACTGACGAGAACCGTCTTACCCTTGAGGTCGATACCCCGTGTCTGAAGCATATCCTGCAGGAAGTAGACGTTACCGTAACCGGTGGCCTCCGGCCGGATGAGGGAACCGCCAAACTCCTGTCCCTTGCCGGTGAGAATGCCCACAAACTGATGAGTAAGCCGTTTGTATTCCCCAAACATGAAGCCAACCTCGCGTCCACCGACACCAATGTCGCCAGCCGGCACGTCGCAGTCAGGGCCGATATAGTGGAAGAGCTCGTCCATAAAGGCCTTACAAAAATGCATCACTTCATTGTTCGACTTGCCGCGCGGTGAGAAATCCGATCCTCCCTTGGCACCTCCCATGGGAAGTGTGGTGAGCGAATTCTTGAAAGTCTGCTCAAAAGCAAGGAATTTCAAGATCGACTCATTGACCGATGTATGGAAACGCAAGCCACCCTTGTAAGGGCCAATAGCGTTGTTATGTTGGACACGATAGCCGATGTTGGTCTGTATACGTCCCTTATCGTCGACCCAATTGACGCGAAACTTAATGATGCGATCGGGGATACAGAGCCGTTCGATGAGATTGAAACGATCAAATTCGGGATGCTTGTTATATTCATCCTCAATGGTGCCCAATACTTGCGACACAGCCTGGATGTACTCGGGTTGTCCTGGATACTGCTCTCTCAGCTTTGCTACTACTTCGCTTGCTTTCATTTTCTTTTCTTTTAAATATGAGTTGTGACTAATCACTTAATGCATTGCAAAATTAAACATTTTCTTTCTAAAAACCAACAAAAAGAAAGAAATATACTTAAAATCAAATAAAAAAGTCGTCCAAAAACTATTTTCAATTGATTATAGTGGCTATACGGAGGTCAATGATTGCAAAAGGCATGCTAACGAAAAAAGAAAAAATATTCGCCCCAAGAATGTAATAAAGGCAAAAGGGCATCGTTCTAATAATATAAAATTAACACTAAAGACAAGTCATTTGCCTATGAATCATTTTACATCTAAGGAAATAGGGCCTTCTGAAAGAACCCTGTACATCATCCGGCAGATTGCCCACACCTACCGTGTCGTGAATATGAACGGGAAAATGGAAAGCTACTGCCTTAACTGAAAGCCGAACTATGACAACAATGGTATCGCCATCGCTATTGGCTGCCGACTTCCTGCACCTCGACAAGGAAATCGAGATGATTAACGGAAGCGAGGCTGACTGGCTTCACATGGACATCATGGACGGTATTTTCGTGCCCAACATCTCTATTGGTTTTCCGTTGATGGAGCAACTTGCAAAGGCATGCGTCAAGCCACTCGACATCCACTATATGACAAAAAGTCCGGAGCAATACATTGAGGTATCGAAAAAAGTGGGAGCCAAGGTTATGACTGTGCACCAAGAAGCATGCGTTCATCTCAACCGCGTCATTCACGAAATCCACGAGGCAGGCATGATGGCAGGCGTGGCCTTGAATCCGTCGACGCCCATCTCCATGCTCGAGGACGAGCTTCATGAGATTGACCTCGTTCTAATCATGAGCGTGAATCCTGGGTTCGGTGGACAGAAGTTCATCGAAAACACCATTGACAAAGTGAAACGCCTGCGGCTGATGATGGAAAGTAGCGGCTCACACGCACTCATCGAGGTAGACGGAGGTGTCAATGCCGAAACAGCCCCTCGCCTTGTGCAGGCCGGAGTCGACGTGTTAGTCAGCGGAAGCTATATCTTTCATGCTCCCACCCCTCAAAGCACCATTAACAGTCTGCGGCAGCTCACGCGCTAAACACAACGTTTAGAAACCGAAAGCTATGCTTCCGACTAAGCCAACTGTAAAGTCACATGATTTTCCCTCGCCATGCGCCGCATGTTGAGGATAGCGTAACGCATGCGCCCCAAAGCAGTATTGATGCTCACATTCGTGGTCTCGGCAATTTCCTTGAACGACATGTCCTGATAGAAGCGCATGAAGACAACCTCACGCTGGGGTGCTGGAAGGAGATTCATGATTTTCTTGACGTCCGACATCACCTGCGAGTTGACAAACTCACTCTCTATTGAAGCGTCATAGAAATCACAACCCCCTATGTTGCTTAGGTCGTTGTTCTCGGCCGTCTCAACGATATGATCCGATTTCTGCCCACGATAATTGTCCATAATGACGTTGTGGGCAATGCGCATAATCCATGCTCCAAACTTTCCTGTCGTGGCATAGCGACCTTGCTGCAACCTCGTGATGACTTTCACAAAGGTCTCCTGAAAGACATCATCCGCCTTGTCGCGGTCACGCACCACGAACAGAATATAGGCAAAAAGTTTCGACTGATTACGCTCCAGAAGCATATCGAAAGCCTTATTATTCCCATTGACATAAGACATAGCCAACTCTTCGTCAGTCATCTCAGAAAGATTCTTCATTTTCTTAATTCCTTTTGTTTTAAGTAAATGTACAATCTATAGGCGTTCGATTTTTATTTATTATATTTTTTCTGTTAATATTGATTGCAAAGGTAAGGGAATATTTTCATAATGCCAAATTTTTAACAAAAAAAATGAGGTCGGCGACTGAAGCACCGACCTCGGAATAATGTTTCGCAAAAGGCGAAACGAAGAAAGTCTTACTTTTTTTATAGAAGGGGATGTGAGACTAAAGAACCCCTTTTCTGTTAATGTTTACAGTCCGTTTTAGAAGTTACTTGTCTGCTTTGACAGGCTCTTTCTCTGCCTTAACAAGTTTCCCTTTCTTCTCGGCGGCCTTTTCCTTCTTTACAGCAGACTTCTCTTTCTTTTCTGCCTTTTCCTTCTTCTCATTGGCCTTGTCCAGACGAGTGCGCAACTTCTGCTCCGCAGTCTCCAGTTTGGCAATCTTGGCTTGAAGACGTTCTATCTCCTTTTCCTTGCTGTCGATGTCATCCCCTTGATTCTTGATAGTCGTCAGGAGTCCTTCAAGTTGGTCATTGTCGATGTCCTCCGGATAAAGGTTATTGACACGCGTGATGAAGTCGCCCAAGATATTCATATAATTGGTGAAAGCATCAAAGGGGCTACTGTAAATACCACGGTCGATGTCCACCGAACTGGGCTTAGTCGTCATAAAACGGAAGTTGTTGCTCGCCTGCAAGTAGTCCCAGTCCTGATTGATACGCGGGTCATCGGCAATGCGCACACGGTCAGCCACACTATAAAGCTTATTGAACGCCTCACGCTGCATGGGATTGCCAAGCCAACTGCTGACGTCGCGTTCCTCATCCGTCCACGACAGCGTATCGGGCACGTCGAGCTCGCCCACGCTCTTGATTTTCTTACAAATCTCCGTCGGTGTTGAGAAAGTAATACCACGTTTCTGAGCCTCTGCAGGCAAAGCCTTGAAGAAGTCAAGAATGTTGCTTGACAGCGGTTGCGCGATACCAAGTGCCGAAAGTTCCATAAAGATACCATAAACCTGTTCCTCATCCGGACATTTGGCAATGCGATCCATGTAAGCATCGGCAAAAACAGGATAGCCATCCCAGTTGCTATTGTTGAAGCGCAGCGAGATGTCATCACTCATCACGACATCCCGCAGAATGAGTTTCAAGTTGGGGGCCAATGCACAATTGTATACATAGTGCGGGCTCTTCCATCCGAGCACATGCTTGGCACCTTCGGTAAGCATGCCCTTGAAGCCGAGCTGTGAGGCCTGCAAGCCGATGTCGTCGCTGTAGATGAGCGACGAGTTACGGAGCACGGTCGGCGTCTGCCCGAAATACTCCTTAATTTTTTCCATCTGCTTCTTCACATCAGCCGCGAAGCTCTCCTCATTGACCAGCGACGACAAACCGTGTGAATAAGGCTCTGCCAAAAACTCCACGCAGCCCGTCTTCGCCATGTCCTGTAATTTCTCCAGCACCTGTGGCGCATGGATTTCCAACTGCTCTATGCCCACGCCCGACAACGAGAAGGCCACTTTGAAAGCACCTTTGTTGTCGATAATCATCTCATGCAGCGTGTTCAGAGCTGGCATATAAGAGCACTCAGCTATGGCACTAATGGAGTGCTCTTTCTCATAATCATCATAATAGTAATGATCGGTACCAATGTCGAAAAAGCGGTAC
>CAYPJA010000065.1:0-5541 GCA_964411005.1 uncultured Prevotella sp.
TCCATTGTTCATGCTCTTATATAATATTGTCACCATTTTGGCGTTTTATCTTAGGATTATCTGAATTGCAAGTGCTTAAGGTTGGTCATATGAAGGAACGGCTGGCAAGACTGGCTCGTTGGCGTGGCACCCAAGGGTTTGGTGTGCAGTCGCCGTCGGCTTATCGTTTCATTCGTTATGTTGTGTGCGAGCAGGATCCTTATTATTGCTATGACGATTTGTTGCAGCGTTTTCCTAATATGACGGGGCAGAAACTGCGGTTGTATAGGCTCTATTTCCGTTTGTCTAACTATGCTCAAGCTGTCGAATGGATTGTTAATGGTGACTGGACGTCAGAATTGGATGCTTATGTGAGAGCCGGCTGTCATCGTACTCGGTTGTCCAGTGCTCCTTCTTCTGCCGTGGGATATCGCGTTTTTTTAATGCGTTTTATGGATGGTTGGCAACATTTTTGTGATGAGATGTTGGGGCAGGCTGACGAGTCGGTTATGTTGGTTGTAGAGGGGATCCACAGCAATCGGCAGAACAGTCGTTACTGGAGAGAGTTGGAAAAGAGTGAACATACGGGAGTGACTTTCGATCTTTACTATTGCGGTATTGTTTTTTTTGATCGTCGCTATTTTAAGATGAATTATCAGGCTAATTTCTGATCTAACGGATTTATGAAGATTTATACTCGAAAAGGTGATCACGGACAAACCTCTTTGGCAGATGGCCGACGCGCAGAAAAGGATGATGTGCAGATAGAGGCTATTGGTGCTATTGATGAATTGAATGCACATTTGGGGTTGCTTGTTAGTCTGATAGAAGATTCTGTTCTCATTCAGTTGCTTCACGACATACAGCATGATTTGTTCGATATCGGCGCGAACCTTTGTATAGTCCGCGATTCTGTCTTTCGTTTGGAGCAGCATATAGATGAGATTGACGCAACTTTGCCTGTTTGCCATGATTTTGTCATGCCTTGCGGAAGTGTCCAGTCTGCTCAATGCCATGTTTGTCGTACGGTCTGCCGCCGTGCTGAACGTCGATTGGTAACCTTTTGCAGAATGTCGGATACCGACGGAGGTGTACTTCAATATGTCAATCGTTTGTCCGACTTTTTGTTCGTTTTGGCACGCAAATTAAACTTTATTTATGATGTAGATGAAAAAATATGGCAAAATACTTGTAGATAGCAAGTTTTTTTGTATTTTTGCGCATCCGATTTAGAAGAACTGAATAAACTTAATAAAGAACTATGTATTGGACACTGGAATTAGCATCTAAACTTGAGGACGCGCCTTGGCCCGCTACCAAGGATGAGATGATCGATTATGCGATTCGTTCTGGCGCCCCATTGGAAGTGTTGGAGAATCTTCAGGAGATAGAGGATGACGGTGAGGTCTACGAGAGTATTGAAGACTTATGGCCTGATTATCCCTCTAAGGAAGATTTTCTATGGAATGAAGATGAATATTGACGATAGCCATAAAGGTCACTTGGTACTGCCAGGTGGCTTTTTTGCGTCTAAAAGAAATCGTCGATGACAATAAAACGAAGTCATCGGCGTTATCATGGTGTGTTTAAACGCAAAACGATTCTACCGATTCTGCTTGTCTTAGGCTCTTTGACAGCCGAGGCTCAGTATGACGCTAACTTTGCCCATTACTTTGATATGGAGCCATCGTTCAATCCGGCTGCCGTAGGCAAACAGGCAAAGTTGAATGTCACAGTGGCTTATGCCCTCGACTTTGTGGGCTTTAAGCACAATCCACAAACTGCTTACGCTGCAGCCGACATGCCATTCTATGCACTCAAGTCCTATCATGGTGTCGGTGCGAGATTCATGAACGATAAAATTGGTGCTTTCACCCATCAGCAGTTGGCTGTTCAGTATGCTTACCGCTTCAAATTGTTTGGAGGCTATCTCGGCACGGGCGTACAGCTTGGCTTGCTCAGTGAGAATTTGGATGGCTCGAAGATAGACTTGGAAGACAGCAGCGACCCGGCATTCTCAACGTCTCAGGTTGATGGTAATGGCTTCGATGTGGGTTTTGGACTCTATTATACGCACAAGGACGCTTGGTATGTGGGAGTCTCAGGGCAACATTTGACATCGCCTAAGATAGAACTGGGGGAGACTAATGAGTTGCAGATTGACCCTACGTTATATTTAACGGGTGGATACAATATTAAATTGCGAAATCCGTTTTTAACCATAAAGACCTCTGTCCTCGGACGCACCGATCTTACGGCTTGGCGTGCTGATGTCACGGGACGCCTGGTCTACACCAACGATAAAAAGATGATGTATGCCGGCATTGGCTATAGTCCAACCAATTCGGTGACAGGATTCATCGGTGGTAGTTTTCATGGCGTCGTGCTGGGCTACAGCTACGAGATGTACACTTCCGCCATCAATCCCGGCAATGGCAGTCACGAGCTCTATGTGGGCTATCAGATGGACTTGAATCTCCAAAAGAAGGGCAAGAACAAACATAAGAGCGTGCGCATTCTTTGATCGGTGTGGGTAGCATGGGTAAATGGTAAAGAGAAACAGGGGAGGTGCAACTTCCCATAAAGAAATACTCCTAAAAAGAAAAAGGAATAAGATAGAGATATGAAGAAGACATTCATGATATTCGGCATGCTTGCCGTGGTCTTCGCGCTGACAGGCTGTTTCGGAGCCAAGTCGGCGTCATCATCCGGACGTGGTGGTGAAGTCGTAGGTGTTGGCGGAAGGACTTTCACCGAGCCTACGCCTTATGGTATGACCCGTGTTGATCGCGGTTTCCTGAAGATGGGTATCGAGAAACAGGACTCTCTGTGGGGCAAGCAGACGCCGGTAAAGGAAATATCCGTTGACGGCTTCTGGATGGATGAGACCGAAATCACCAACTCGCAGTATAAGCAGTTTGTCTATTATGTGCGCGATTCCATCCTGCGCACACGTTTGGCCGACCCTTCTTATGGAGGTGATGAGACCTATATGATTACTGAGGACAAGAACGGCGATCCTGTGACACCTCATTTGAATTGGAAGAAGCTGTTGCCACGCAAGCCCAATGAGGATGAGCAGCGTGCCATTGAGAGCCTTTATATAACGAATCCTGTTACGGGAGAGAAATTGCTCGATGCCAGTCAGATGAACTATCGGTATGAGGTTTACGACTATACGGCCGCAGCCTTGCGCCGGAATCGTCTCAATCCGCAGGAGCGTAATCTCAATACGGACGTTACGGTCAATCCGGACGAGGTGGTGATGATATCCAAGGATACAGCCTACATCGATGATGAGGGCAACATTCACAGGGAGACCATCAACCGACCGCTCTCTGGGCCGTGGGACTTCCTTAACACCTACATCATCAATATCTATCCGGATACGACATGTTGGGTGAACGATTTTAAGAATTCCGACAATGAGACTTATTTGCGCAACTACTTCTCTAATCCCGCCTACAACGATTATCCTGTCGTTGGTGTAACTTGGGAGCAGGCCAATGCTTTCTGTGCATGGCGTACGGAGTATCTATTGAAAGGACTTGGCCCGGAGGCGCGCTACGTGCAACGCTATCGCTTGCCCACAGAGGCAGAGTGGGAGTATGCTGCCCGTGGCAAGCAACAGAATGAGTTCCCATGGGAGAATGCCGATGTGAAGAACGGCAATGGATGTTTTTATGCCAACTTCAAACCAGACCGAGGCAACTATACGGCAGATGGTAATCTCATTTCCAGCAAGGTGGGAATCTATTCCGCCAACTCCAACGGCCTCTACGACATGGCAGGCAATGTGGCCGAATGGACAAGCACCATCTATACCGAGAGCGGTGTCGACGCGATGAATGACCTCAATCCTGAGCTTTCCTATAATGCCGCCAAGGAGGACCCCTACCGCTTGAAGAAAAAAAGTGTGCGCGGAGGATCATGGAAAGACCCCGAGAGCTACATTCGTTCAGCATGGCGTACATGGGAATATCAAAACCAACCCCGCTCCTATATTGGCTTCCGCTGTGTGCGCAGCCTTGCCAATTCGACAAGCACAAAACAGAAAAAGAGATAATTTATTATGGCCAATCATAGCAAATATAATGTAGTGTATCGTCTACAAAAGTGGATGGATACCGTTGACGGGCAGACTTTCCTCAACTATGCCTACAGTTGGGGCGCTTCCGTCGTTATTTTGGGTGCCCTGTTCAAGTTGACCCACTTGCCGGGCGCCAATGTGATGCTGTTCATCGGCATGGGTACGGAGGTTTTCGTGTTCTTCATATCGGCCTTCGACCGTCCGTTCGACAAGACTGCCGACGGCCGTGAGATTCCCACACATATGACGCGTGAGTATCTGGAGACCGGTGTTGTGACCTATGGTAATGAGGGTGAGGACGCAGAGTCTGCTGACGGGAGTGATTTCGCTGGAGCAGGAGTCACGGCTGCTGGAACTGCAGAAGGTGGGCATGCGCCTGTTACCGCTTCTCATGTCGTGGGCGGCGGTACCATTGTTATCAATGCCGCATCCGTTCCGGAAGGCGATGGCTCAGCGGCTTCTGTGCCCGGCTCTGGTGTAGCTGCCTCGGCTGCCGTCGGTGACAGTACGGTCGTAGCTCAGCCCAACTATGTGCCGCAGATGTCACAGGAAGAGGCAGAGAAACTCAACGAGGCACAGGGTAACTATGTTGACGAATTGCAGAAGTTGGTCGAGACGTTAGGCAAGGTCAACGAGCAGAGCATGCGCTTGACGCGTGACAGTGAGGAGATGGAAAATCTCAACCGTACACTTACCGGCATCACCAAGATTTATGAGATGCAGCTCAAGGGCGCCAGCCAGCAGGTGGGCACCATTGACCAGATTAATGAGCAGACACGTCGCATGGCTGCACAGATAGAACAGCTCAACCAGATTTATGCCCGCATGATAGAGGCTATGACGGTCAACATGCGTGCGGCTGCGCCCGGTGCTTCGCCTGTGCCGCCACGGCAAGACGGACAGAGTGCTTGAGAAATATAATTCATTCAATAAAATCCAATGGCAATAAAGAAAAGACCGGTAACGCCCCGTCAGAAGATGATTAATCTGATGTACATCGTTCTGATGGCCATGCTTGCGCTGAATATCTCCACGGAGGTTCTGCACGGCTTCGAGATTGTCGAGGAGGGGCTAAAACGCTCTATCGCGGGCTCGAATATGCAGAACGATGCCATCTATGGTGACTTCGAAGAGCAGATGAAAGCTAATCCGGAGAAGGTGCGCCAGTGGTTTGAGAAGGCTACGCAGGTGAAGAACATGAGCGACTCGCTCTACAACTTTGCCCAGGAACTGAAACTGGAGATTGCCCGTAAGGCCGACGGCAAGGATGCCGACCTCAATCATATCGAGAATACGGACAATTTGGAAGCTGCCGGCGAGGTGATGCTGGCTCCTGTAGGTGGCAAGGGCCGTCGGCTCTTCGAAGCCATCAACAGCTATCGGGAGCGCATACTCACCATGGTCAGTGACCCGCTTCCAAAGAAAATCATTGCCCAGAATCTTTCCACGGCTGTGCCCCAGTCGGCCAATGC
>CAYPJA010000066.1:0-5241 GCA_964411005.1 uncultured Prevotella sp.
TGTTACTGATTCATTAGGACAGCCTTATGTCGTTCTTAGAAAACGATAACATCGCCAACTACAAGACCTCCTTCCTGGCCTCCTATGCAAGCCGGAACAACACCTATACCTTCAGCAACATTGCCGGAATGATTACGGCCATGAAGCAAAAGAAAGGAACATCGCCCAATTGGAACAAGGCAGTTATCGTTCCCGTAACGACAACCTACACCATGGTGGGTACCTCAAGTGTGTTGACGCGTGTCGTCCACGACATGTCACTCACCTCCACCAAACTTATCGGCGGGAGCAACAACCCCTATGGCGGTATCAAACTCAACGTCGTATACAGCAAGTTCAAATAATGGCAGACAATTTTCTCGAACGTCATCGGCGCGACTATGAGGAACGGAAAGCAGCATGGCTGCGAAGAAGGAAGCATCTCCCCAAGAAGCCCCAAATAGAAAAGCCTGATGACGAAGCTTTATGAAACATAAAACAGTCGATCTTTGTGGTCATGCCGACGTGAAAATCATTGACGGCATGACCACTTATTTTTCAAAAAGACTTATCCGCATGAAGATACCCTACATGCTGCTTCTGCTCTTCATCACCCTGCTTCCTGCAAGAGCCCAACGCAACGAGATTCTCAGCAGCCGCATAGCCAGCCTGCAGGTTGTCGCCGGCGACAATTGGATGTCTCCTCCCGTCATCATGCTGAATGGTGAAGATCCCATACACATCTCCTTCGACGATCTCACCCATGAATATCACCGCTATTGCTACAAACTCGAACACTGCGAGGCCGACTGGCAACCGTCCACAGAGCTTTTCGTGAGCGACTTCTGTGAAGGCTTTGCTGACGGCAACACCATCGATGATCTAGTCGAGTCTATCAATACCAACACGCTCTATACCCACTATTCGCTGACTCTCCCCAACAGCAAATGCCGCATGAAAATCAGCGGAAACTACAGGCTCACCGTCTACGATGAGAACGACGAGAACAACATCATGTTCACAGCATGTTTTATGGTCGTCGAGCCCCTCATGGGAGTAAGCCTCAACGTCACGACCAATACCGACATCGACATCAACAACGCCCATCAGCAAGTGAGTATGGAGGTCAACTACGGCCCGCTCAAAGTCACCGACATGGGGACGCAGATACACACCGTCGTCATGCAGAACGGCCGGTGGGACGACGCACGCCTCGACGCCAAGCCCCAGTTCATCCTCGGCGACGGCCTGCGCTGGAACCACTGTCCCGACTATATCTTCAATGGCGGCAACGAGTACCGGAAATTCGAGATGCTCGACATGAACCACACCACCATGGGGTTGGAAAAGATGACATGGGACGGAAACAATTATCACGCCTACATCTGGCCGGACGAGCCACGCCCAAGCTACGTCTATGACGAAGACGCCAACGGTTCATTCTACATCCGCAACAGCGACAACATTGAGAACGACTATGCCTCCGAGTACGCATACGTTCATTTCACGTTGAAAGCCCCCCGGGCCGACGGCGAAGTCTTCATCAACGGAACTTGGACCAACGACCGCTTCCTGCACGAATATCAAATGACCTACAATGATGAGACACAACGCTACGAAGCATCCGTCTTCTTGAAACAGGGCTACTACAGCTACCAATATTTGCTTCTCAATACCGACGGGCAGGCTGTGCCGTTTCCCACAGAAGGCAACTTCTTCCAGACAGAGAACAGCTATCAGGGACTGGTCTATTTCAAGGCCATCGGACAGCGCACCGACCGTCTCGTAGGTTACCAGCACATCAAAACAAGATAAGAAGTTTTTAAGGCCTATGAAACTCTCATTCATTGTCACAACCTACAACATCCCCGTTACGCTACTCAAGCAATGCCTGCAAAGCATCGTCGAGTTGTCGCTCAGTCCCCAGGAGCGGGAAATCATCCTCATCGATGACGGCTCCGACTTGAGTCCGCTCGACGAGCTGCTCGATTTCAAGAATAGCATTCTCTATCTGCGCCAGCCCAATCAAGGACTTTCGGCGGCACGCAACATCGGCCTACGTGTAGCGTCGGGCGACTATATCCAATTCATCGACGGCGACGACTACCTCCTGCGCACACCCTACGAGCACTGCCTCGACTTGATGCGCTACCACAATCCCGACATGGTGCTCTTTCAGGAAACCGACAAACCCGTCAACGACACACCCTTCGCCTACGAGGGGCCGGTAAGCGGCACTGAATACATGCACAATCACAATCTGCAGGCATCAGCCTGCGGCTATATCTTCCGCCGCGGCCTGTTGGGCTCTTTGAGGTTCACGCCGGGCTTGCTGCACGAGGACGAGGAGTTCACGCCACTGCTCATGCTGAGAGCCGAAAGAGTGTTCACCGGCAAATGCAAGGCCTACTACTACCGCCCCCGCAAGGCATCCATCACCCACGAGGAGAGCAAGGCGCACCATTTGCGCCGGCTCAGCGGTTACGAGCACGTACTCCACCATCTTCAGGCCGTCAGCGCGACCTTGCCTGAAAGCGAGCGGGTAGCCCTCCAGAGACGCATCGCACAACTGACAATGG
Organism: uncultured Prevotella sp.; assembly: GCA_964411005.1. Taxonomy (GTDB): domain Bacteria; phylum Bacteroidota; class Bacteroidia; order Bacteroidales; family Bacteroidaceae; genus Prevotella. The sequence goes on from CAYPJA010000066.1 coordinate 2,559, forward strand.
ATTATCTCTACAACACTATCCGCCTGACACACAGCGGAAAGCTGCTCGACGAGACCATCGAGAAGTTGCATAACCACGCCTTGTTCCCCCTGCCCGACAAGAATTATACTCAAAAATACAGTATCTTCCGAAAACTCATATCCACCCGATGGGGCCGCCGATTGCTGCTCATCACCATTCATTAACTACCACTTCGTTAAGACCATTATGAAAATACTTCTTCTTGGTGAATATTCAAACGTCCATTGGACCTTGGCCGAAGGCTTGCGCCAGTTGGGACATGACGTCACCGTGCTCTCCAACGGCGACTTCTTCAAGGACTACCCGCGCGACATCAATATGGTGCGCCGCCCCGGCTTTTGGGGAGGCTTGGAATACTTAGCCAAACTGCACTTCATCAAGCCACTGCTCAGAGGCTACGATGTCGTGCAGCTCATCAATCCCATGTTCCTGGAGCTCAAAGCTCATCGCATCCGGCCCGTCTACCAATATCTGCGCCGTCACAACCGCAAGGTGTTTCTGGGTGCTTTCGGCATGGACTACTATTGGGTGAACGAGAATTCCGTACACATGCCGCTCCGATACAGCGACTTCAACATCGGTGAAAAATTCAGAGACGATCCTGATGCCGAGAGGGAAAGAAGAGAATGGGTTGGCACGGCCAAGGGCCAGTTGAACAAACACATCGCCAACGACTGCGACGGCATCATCGCCGGACTGTATGAGTATTGGATATGCTATCGGCGCAACTTCCCCGACAAGACAACCTTCATCCCCTTCCCTATCCACATCCAAGAAGACGTCAAGGTGCCCGACGACTGTACCGGCCGGCCGGTCGTGCTTTTCATCGGCATCAATCGTGAGCGCTCTGCCTACAAGGGCACCGACATCATGCTGCGCGCAGCACGGCAACTGAAGGAGACCTATCCCGACAAGGTGGAGCTTCGCATTGCCGAGGACGTGCCCTTCAGCCAATACACGAAGATGATGGAAGGAGCCGACGCCATACTCGACCAAATCTATAGCTACACCCCTTCCATGAACCCCTTGGAAGCCATGAGCCGCGGCATCATCTGCGTCGGTGGCGGCGAGCCGGAAAACTACGAGATTCTTCATGAGGACGAGTTGCGCCCAATCATCAACGTGCTACCCAACGAACAGCACATCTACGAGCAGCTCAAGGAACTCGTCCTTCACCCCGAACGCATCCCGGAGCTGAAGCGTCAGAGCATCGAGTATGTCCGCCGCCATCATGACTACGTCAAGGTGGCACGACAATATGAGGCTTTCTACAAAGGCACGGCAAGTCACCTATAAAAAATCCGCAGACAAGAAGAGGCTAATTTTCTACTGAATTAAAGCCAAGCCTTTCTGCGGATGAAGGGTATAAAAAACCGCCCGGCTCAAAGAGTCGGACGGTCAATCTCAATTTTTCACTGTTCGCTTTCGCAAATATTACTGAGCCAGAGTGGTGTCAGCAGCAGCAGTTGTGTCAGCGACAGCTGCAGTGTCAGTTGTGTCAACGGCTGTTGTGTTCTCGGCGGGAGCCTCAGTCTTAGAACCATTGTTGCAAGATGCGAAAGACATTGCTGCGATAGCAACGAACATCAAAACTAATTTCTTCATTTTCTTTGCTTTTTAAATCTGTAAAACAATCATTTGTTTATTAAAACAGTGCAAAGTTAAGCATAATTTTGATACAGTGGAAACTTTTTTGAGTTTTTTTTTGTCCTTTTTTGTAACCTTTTTGTAATCTACTGTATATCAACTATTTATAAACATTAAACAAACGTTAAATATTCCGTATGCCTTCACAGCGTGTGAAAAAAGCATCTTTTCGCCTAAAAATCAAGGACGTTCATGTCGACAAGCTCACTTCTTTTTGTTACCTTTGCACCTACGTTCCGGCGGCACATGACGCATATATAATAAGGTCATGACGCATATATAATAAGGTATTAATGATAGATACAAGCATATTCCAAGGTAAGAAAGCCAAATATTACACGCTCGGCTGCAAGCTCAACTTCTCGGAGACCGCCACTTTCGCCCGCTCGTTGGGCAATCTCGGGGTCAGCGAGGCCGACAAGGAGGAGCAAGCCGACATCTGCCTCATCAACACATGCTCCGTGACCGGCGAAGCCGACCACAAGTGCCGACAAGTCATCCACCGCATGGCGCGCGAGAATCCGCACGCCTTCATGGTGGTAACAGGTTGTTACGCCCAACTGTCAGCACAGGAGGTGTCGGCCATTCCCGGTGTCGACCTCGTGCTGGGCAGCAACGAGAAAGCACAGCTTGTCGAGTATTTAGGTGCCGCGCTCTCCCAGCGGAACGGCACCGACGACCACGCCATGGCCTCCTCCGACGCCCCCGCAACCGGTGGCCGTTACCACAACGTCAAGACCAAAGACATCAAGACCTTCCAACACTCCTGCTCCCGTGGCAACCGCACGCGCTATTTTCTCAAGATTCAGGATGGCTGCAACTATTTCTGCACCTATTGCACCATCCCCTATGCCCGCGGCTTCTCACGCAATCCGACCATCCAGTCGCTGGTCGAGCAGGCACGGCAGGCCGCTGCCGAGGGCGGCAAGGAGATCGTGCTCACCGGTGTCAACATCGGCGACTTCGGACGCACCACCCACGAGAAGCTCATCGACCTCGTCAAGGCCCTCGACCA
>CAYPJA010000067.1:0-5018 GCA_964411005.1 uncultured Prevotella sp.
CCTTACCTTTGCAAACAGTTTATCAATAAAGGATATTAAAATGAAGAAAATGATACTGATTGCCGTGCTCTTCTGCATGACGGTTACAAGCGCAACGGCACAAGAAGTCTACAATGAGATTTATCGCATCTCAGCAAAAGTTGCCGACAGTACTGAACTTAATATAGAGTCGCGCAAGATTGCCACATTCAAGGTTGACGCCCTAAAATACATGGCCATGCGCGCCGCAGAGCAAATGCCGGACAGCAGTGCCTATATGCTTGATAAACAAGCTTATGCAATGTACGACTTCGTCAACTACTATTTGTCACGTCTCAGTGCGGCCAGCAAGGACAAGCAGAAGGAAGTGGTAAAAGCCGTTTTCAAAGAGGCAAGCATCAACAACAGCCGTTACCATGACATGGACAAGGATCTTGTACTAAGCTACTATAACAATGACAACTTCATCACCCAGTTTTCATTGGACACCGATTGGGAAAAAGCAAACCAAATCGTACATGATTATCCTTGGTGACTATTTACGAATAAAGAAAACAACTAAAATAAGATTATGAGCAAACAGACAGAAAAGATTAAAGAGCTTATCGCCAAACGCGAGCAGGCATGTCTCGGTGGTGGTCAGAAAGCCATCGACAAGCAGCATGCACGTGGCAAGTACACTGCTCGTGAACGCATTGAAATGCTTGTCGACGAGGGTTCTTTTGAAGAGTATGACATGTTCAAACTGCACCGTTGCCACAATTTTGGCATGGACAAAAAGCAGTTCCCCGGTGATGGTGTCGTGGCCGGCTCGGCTACCATCGATGGCCGCTTAGTCTATGTTTACGCACAAGACTTCACCGTCAATGGAGGTTCCCTCTCTGAGACAATGAGTCAGAAGATATGTAAAGTCATGGATATGGCCATGCTCAATGGCGCTCCCGTTATCGGAATGAACGACTCTGGAGGTGCCCGCATACAGGAAGGCATTTCAGCCTTGGCTGGCTACGGTGAGATTTTCGAGCGCAACATCCTTGCCTCAGGTGTCGTTCCACAGATTTCCATGATTATGGGACCGTGTGCCGGTGGTGCTGTCTATTCACCTGCTCTTACCGACTTTATCCTCATGACCGAAGGAACGAGCTATATGTTCCTCACAGGCCCCAAGGTTGTCAAGACCGTCACAGGAGAGGACATTGACTCCGAACACTTAGGAGGTGCCAGCGTCCACGCCAGCAAAAGCGGTGTCACCAGCTTCACGGCCAAAACAGAAGAAGAAGCCATGGAGATGATAAAGAAATTGCTTAGCTCTCTTCCTTCCAACAACACAGAAGAGGCACCACGTGTAGCATGCACAGACCCCATTGACCGCAAAGAAGATTTGCTCAACGAAATATTGCCAGACGACCCGAACAAGGCCTACGACATGTACAAGGTCATCACAGCCATCACCGACAATGGGGAGTTCTTTGAGGTCCAACCTAAATTTGCTAAAAACATCATTACAGGATTTGCGCGTTTCAACGGCCAGAGTGTGGGCATCGTAGCCAATCAGCCTTCAGCCTATGCAGGCGTATTGGATGTCAATGCCAGCCGTAAGGGCGCACGTTTTGTACGTTTCTGCGATGCATTCAACATCCCAATAGTCAGTCTTGTGGATGTACCAGGATTCCTTCCCGGAACAGGACAAGAATACAACGCTGTCATCCTGCATGGCGCACAGTTGCTTTACGCTTATGGGGAAGCCACAGTGCCCAAGATAACGATCAACTTACGCAAGAGCTATGGTGGCTCACACATCGTGATGGGTTGCAAGCAACTGCGCAACGACCTCAATTTTGCATGGCCCACAGCCGAGATTGCTGTCATGGGAGCATCAGGAGCCGTCGCCATCCTCTGTGGCAAGGAAGCAAAGAAAGTCAAGGAAGAAGGAGGCGATGTCAAGGCTTTCCTGGCAGAAAAAGAAGACGAATATACCGAGACATTTGCCAATCCCTATCAAGCTGCCCAATTCGGCTATATTGACGATGTCATAGAACCGCGCAACACACGCTTCCGTATCTGCCGTGGCCTGGCTCAGTTGTCCCACAAGCGCCTGAGTCTTCCTGCCAAGAAACACGGATGCATGCCTATGTAATTCCGGGTCAAAAACACAAAATGTGAAATTAAGGACTAAAAAGGAATTACAATGGCTAAGACAGACAAAAACATATATGCGGCCATCGCCATGGCCCTGTATGAGTTTCAAGGCAACAATGTACACGACAAGGAAAGCGGCATCATAACCATTCGTCCCAAACAGACAATGTGGGATGCTAAGTTCCTTTCATTCACAGAGAAGCCTCAGAAACATTAAAGCATTTTTAAGAACTAAAACAGATTCTGATGAAATCATTCAAGTATACTATCGACGGCAAAGAATACAACGTCGAGATTGGCGACATTAATGAAGACTCCGGTGTTGCCACCGTAAAGGTCAACGGCGAGACATTCAACGTTGGCATGGAAAAGCCTGAAGAGCCTGAAAAGAAAAAGCCTGTATTAGGAAAGCCCGTCGCCAACGATGAAGAGGCAGAGCCGGCCACAGCCACCAATATCAACTCAGCCAACGCCATCAAGGCCCCTCTGCCGGGCACCATCACAAACATCAACGTAGAGGTTGGTCAGGATGTGAAGGCTGGCGACACGGTTGTTGTCCTCGAAGCCATGAAAATGGCCAACAACATTGAGGCCGAAAAGGACGGAAAAGTGACAGCCATCTGCGTGAAAGCAGGACAAGCCGTCATGGAGGAAGACCCGCTCGTCGTGATTGAGTAGTCTTCCAAGAAAGCTATCACAACAAGATAGCGACACTTATTTTAGAGAAAGAAATAGTCAAAAGAAGAGGCTCCACAATCCCATTGTGGAGCCTCTTTTGATAGAAAGAATCTTAAAAATAAGACTTTTAGAAAACTGAAAGGTTAGAATACGTTTAAACTTTGTCAATATATCAATTTTTTTTTGTAACTTTGCACTATTCAAATAGGAAAGTTATGGCAAAGAAAGTATTATTCATCAACCAGGAAATTACACCTTATGTCCCAGAAACGGAAATGTCAATCATGGGCAGATATCTCCCCGAGAAGACGCAGAATGACGGCTTTGAGATCCGTACATTCATGCCGAAATGGGGAAATATCAATGAGCGCAGAGGACAGTTGCATGAGGTGATACGCCTTTCGGGGATGAATCTTATTATCGAAGATACCGATCATCCATTGATTATCAAAGTGGCTAGCATTCCCACATCACGCATGCAAGTATATTTCATCGACAATGACGACTTCTTCAAGAAGCGAGCCTTGATGACTGCCGATGAAAGCGGAAATGAGTATGCAGACAATGGTGAGCGTGCTATTTTCTTTGCCCGTGGTGTCCTGGAGACCGTTAAGAAATTACGTTGGACTCCTGACATCATTCATTGTCAAGGATGGATGAGTGCCGTCGTGCCTCTGTATGTGAAAACAGCCTATCATGACGAGCCTTCCTATGCCAATGTGAAAGTCATCACCTCCCTCTTTGCCAACCAGGTGAAAGGCGAGTTGGGCTCCAATTTCAAGAGATGCCTTGAGTTCCGCAACGCCAAAGCAGAATTACTCGAACACTACAATGAGAAATTCGACTTCCTGGAGCTTGGGAAACTGGCTCTTGACTACAGTGATGCCGTGGTGCAAGCCAGCGAAACCGTCAATCAAGACTTGCTCGACTACGCTGCGGATAAACATCTGCCTGTCATGAGCTATCCAGGCAAAGACTACGGCTCTTCCTATTCTGACTTCTATAATCAAATTTGCCCCGACAAATAAGCAACTTTATTTATGAAGCTCCAATTCCTTGCAGGCCTTCTGCTTGCAACATTCTGTTTTAGCGCATGTGACGAGACGACCGAAGACTTAGGCCAATCACTGATTGACAATGCCGACCGTCTGACCATCTCCACCGACACATTTACGGTGTTCTCACAGTCCATTGCCGCCGACTCCGTGCTGTCCCGCAACACCACAGGGTATGTGGGAAAAGTCAGAGATCCGGAAACAGGTGCCTACATCACTGGCAATTTCATGACACAGTTCCACACCTTAGAGGACTACGACATGTTCCCTTCCAAAAGCCTCATCACCAGTCTTGACGAAAAAGGAGAAGTCGTAGCCGACTCCTGCGAGCTGCGTCTCTATTACGACTCCAGTTATGGCGATTCGTTGGCCGTAATGAAGATGACCGTGAAAGAGCTGGGGCACCCCATGTTGGAAAACCGGAAATACTATACCAACTTCAATCCCGAAAAAGAAGGCTATATCCGTGACAACGGCATCAAGCTGGAGAAGACATACACGCTCGCCGACCTGACAGCCTCAGAGAGCCAGCGGGAGAGTTCCGACTACACACCCAACATCCGGGTAACCCTCAACACCCCCTATACAGACAAGAACGGAACAACCTACAACAACTTCGGCACCTATTTGATGCGCGAGTTCTACAAAGACAAATCCAACTTCGACAACTCCTTGAAGTTGGCCAAGAACGTCCTGCCAGGTTTCTATTTCAAGAACGAGAGTGGCTTGGGAGCCATGGCGTATGTCAACTTGGTGCAGCTCAACGTCTACTATCGCTACCTCGCAGAGGAAGTCGACAGCATCGTTGACGCCTATGGTATCTTTGTTGGCAACGAGGAAGTGTTGCAGACATCCACCATCACCAACGACGAGTCGACCATTCAAAAGCTTGTGAGCGACAACAGTTGCACCTATTTAAAGACACCAGCAGGAATCTTCACTGAGATTACATTGCCTGTCGACGATATTTTCAAGGGTTCCCACACCAACGACACCGTCAACTCGGCGCAACTGATCTTGCAACGCATCAACAACGAGACCGTAAGCGACTATGCGCTCAGCCAGCCCTCCACCCTGTTACTGATTCCTGAGGACAGCCTGATTTCGTTCTTCGAAAACGATAACATCGCCAACTACAAGACCTCCTTCCTGGCCTCCTATGCAAGC
>CAYPJA010000068.1:0-4004 GCA_964411005.1 uncultured Prevotella sp.
AAGATGTTGCCGTCACCGACCTCATTGAGTACAGAAATGAGGTTACCCTCGCCATAAGTAGCTCCTTCTGTGGTCTCCAGTGTGCAGACATTGGATATGTAGCAATCTTCACCAATCTGATAATTATTGATATAGTTGCTGATATTTTCGATAAGTCAGTTGTCGCCGATAGTTACGTTGCGCAAGGTTGCGTTGCGAATGCCTGAATGTTTGAGAAATCCTTTGCTGATTTCTATGTTCTTCTCGAATGCACCGAGACGGACATCACCATAGAACAACACACGATGAAAATAGTTGGGCTGGAAATCCTCGTCTACCAGAATAGCAGTCCAGTCTTCTGCAAAACAGTCGTTGTTTTCCAGAATGTTGATTTCCTCGTCTGTGAGTTGTCGGTAGGTACTCATATCTTTGCGTTGCAATTAGTTCATTTCCGGATACAGGAAGTCATTGTAGGGATACTTCTGCACATGGAGCTCGCGTACTTTTTTATATAGCGTCTCCCGGAGTTCTTCGATGTTGACCTTTTCTTTGGCCGAAACAAATAGGCAGTTGTCGTTCTGTCGTGCCATCCAAGTCTGTTTCAGTTGGTCGAGCGTGATGTTTTCTTTTGTCTCAGGTGTGAGGTCGTCGGGAGCTTTGTTAATCCAGTGATAGTTGTCTATCTTGTTGAAGATAATCATCGATGGCTTGTCAGCGCACCCCAGTTCTTTCAGTGTGGTATTGACCACGTTGATTTGTTCTTCGAAATCGGGGTGCGAGATATCGACGACATGTAGCAACAGGTCGGCCTCACGCACTTCGTCGAGCGTAGATTTAAAAGAATCGATGAGGGCTGTTGGCAATTTGCGAATGAATCCCACAGTATCAGTGAGTAGAAAAGGCAGATTACCTATCACCACTTTGCGCACAGTGGTGTCGAGTGTGGCAAAGAGTTTGTTCTCGGCAAACACTTCGCTCTTTGAGAGTAGGTTCATGAGAGTCGACTTTCCCACATTGGTATAGCCGACGAGAGCTACACGGATGAGGCGTCCGCGGTTTCTGCGTTGAGTCGACTTCTGCCGGTCAATCTCTTCCAAGCGTTTCTTCAATAGGCTCATGCGTTGCAAGATGATGCGTCTGTCCATTTCCAATTGGGTTTCGCCTGGTCCACGTAATCCAACAGAACCTTTGCCTCCACCCGAACCTGAGCCTCCGCCCTGTCGTTCCAAGTGGGTCCATAGGCGTTGCAATCTAGGCAGCATATAGTGATATTGTGCCAGTTCCACTTGTGTCTTGGCATTGGCGGTCTGTGCGCGCATGGCAAAGATGTCGAGGATAAGTGAGGTGCGATCGAGTATTTTTACTTTCAACTCTTCCTCAATATTCTTGAGCTGTCTAGGGGACAATTCATCGTCGAAAATCACCATGCCGACCGGATTGTCTTCATCCTCGCACTGCTGAATGTATAGCTTGATTTCTTCGAGCTTACCTTTGCCAACATAGGTGGTCTGATTGGGTGCTACTATTTTCTGTGTGACCCGTTTCACGGTGACGGCTCCAGCTGTGTCGGCAAGGAACTCAAGTTCGTCGAGATATTCCTTGGTCTTGGCTTCGTCCTGATCCTTCGTGATCAGTCCTACCAAAATGGCAGTTTCGGCCTTGGCCTCAGAAATAACAAATTCTTTCATTTTGAAAAGTCTTTTATATAAAAGTGGTATGCAAAAATACTTCAAATTGGCCGAATGACAAAGAAAATATCTTGCTTTTTTAGCATTGGTGGATAAACATTCAGCAAAATTAAGAAATGAAGCCAAAGAAAGTCAAGCTTTTTTCTTGGCAGTTTAAAGAATAATGCCTACTTTTGCAGAAAAATTATAGATATAACCTACCATTCTATGACTAAGTTCATGCTCATGGCTGCCAGTTTGATGGCAGTCTCCCTGTTGGGAACAGCTCAGAATTCCAAGTTCGATCAAACGCTGAAGGCAGATTACGACGTAGTGCCTCTTCCTCAGTCAGTCACGCTGCAAAAGGGAGATGGTTTCCTCTTAACTGATGGTGCTACAATTAGTTGTGCTACAGCCGATGGACAAGTGAAGCGCGACGCACAGTTCCTTCGCGATTATGTGAAGGAATATGCAGGTATCGACCTTCAGATGGTCGATAAGAAAGGCGACATTCAATTAGCCATTGACAAGAAAATCAGTTCGCCTGAAGGCTATAAACTGAGTGTCAGCGGTAAACGGGTGACTATTAGTGGCAGTACACCTGCCGGTATCTTCTACGGCATTCAGACTCTCCGCAAGTCGCTCAAGCCCGGTGCTGACAGCATTCTTTTGCCTGCCGCCATTATCACCGATGCTCCCCGCTTTGGTTATCGCGGCATGCATCTTGACTGTGCGCGCCATTTCTTCTCAGTGAGTTTCGTGAAGAAATATATAGACTTGTTGGCCATGCATAATATGAACACTTTCCATTGGCATCTCACTGATGACCAAGGATGGCGTATCGAAATCAAGAAGTATCCTGAATTGACGCGTGTCGGCTCGCACCGTGACCGGACGGTCATAGGCCGCAACAGTGGACTCTATGATGACGTGCCTGTTGATGGATATTACACGCAGGACGATGTTCGTGAGATCGTGCGTTATGCTGCAGAGCGTTATGTCACCGTCATCCCCGAAATCGACATGCCCGGCCACATGCTCGGCGTGTTGGCTGCTCATCCTGAGCTGGGCTGTACGGGTGGCCCTTATGAAGTATGGCCGATATGGGGCGTGAGCGAGGATGTGCTCTGCTTGGGCAATGAGGCTATCTATCCGCTCTTGGAGGATGTTATAGATGAAGTTTGCGCTCTTTTCCCATCGCAATATATCCATATTGGTGGCGATGAGACTCCTACTACGCGTTGGGAGCACTGCTCAAAGTGTCAGGCATTGGCCAAGAAAGAGGGGCTTACGCCTAAGACGCTGCAGAGCTATTTCACCAACCGTATGGAGAAATATGTGGAGAACAAAGGCCGTCGCATCATTGGATGGGATGAGCTGATGTATTCGGGCAAGATTAATCAGAGTGCAACTATCATGAGTTGGCGTGGCGCCGGCCCTGGGGCAGAGGCGGCCAAAGCTGGTCACGATGTCATCATGACGCCCAATAGCTATGCTTATTTTGATTACTATCAGACAAAGACCACTTGGAATGAGCCTCTTCTGATTGGTGGCAATCTCCCCATAGAGACCACTTACAGCTTTGAGCCTTGTCCCGATACGCTGTCTGCAGAGGCAGCCAAGCACATTCTTGGTGTGCAGGCTAATTTGTGGACAGAGTATATCGCTTATCCTACAGTGGCAGAGTATCAGGTCTTGCCGCGTATGGGAGCTTTGAGCGAGGTGCAGTGGATGCAACCGGAAAAGAAAGACTTTGACTCTTTCCGCAAGAGGGCTGATGGTTTGCGACGGCTCTACGACACTTATCAGTTGACGTATGCGCCGTTTTTGTGGAAGAAGTGAGTCGGAAAAAGAATCTAAAAACTCAATCAACTATACAATATGAGACTGATTATTGAGAAAGACTACAGCGCCCTTTCCAATTGGGCCGCTGAGCATGTCATCAAGCGTATCAACGATTTTAAGCCCACGGCCGATCGTCCGTTTGTGCTTGGTCTGCCTACGGGTTCTTCGCCCGAGGGCATGTATGCCGCCCTCGTCAAGGCCAACCAGGAGGGGCGCGTGAGTTTCCAGCATGTGCTCACATTCAACATGGACGAGTATGTCGGTTTGCCGGAGAGCCATCCGGAGAGTTACCACAGTTTTATGGCGCGTAACCTCTTCGATCACATTGACTGCCCGAAAGAGAATATTCATATACTCAACGGAAATGCTACCGACTTGGAAGCTGAGTGCGCAGCCTACGAGCAGAAGATTCTTGATGCAGGTGGCATCGACCTCTTTATTGGAGGCATTGGCCCCGATGGCCATATTGCCTTCAATGAGCCGTTCTCCAGTTTGACGAGCCGCACGCGGGTG
>CAYPJA010000068.1:4014-4465 GCA_964411005.1 uncultured Prevotella sp.
ACCGACACCATCATTGCTAACAGCCGTTTCTTCGACAATGATGTCACCACAGTGCCCAAGCATGCGCTTACAGTAGGTGTGGGCACGGTAATGGATGCTCGCGAAGTGATGATTTTGGTTAATGGACACCATAAAGCACGGGCTTTGCAGGCTGCCGTAGAGGGACCGGTTACACAGGCGTGGACCATCAGTGCACTCCAGCAACATGCCCATAGTATCATCGTGGCTGACGAAGCGGCTTCCGATGAACTGAAGGTGGGTACTTACCGCTATTTTAAAGACATAGAGAAAGATAATCTGTAAGAGAAAGCAGAAGTGGCGGATAGATTCTATCCGTCACTTCTTTCAATATAGAGAATTTGAGAACAGTGAACAGTAAAAACATTTCAAAACCTGAACAACAAATGAGTTTGAATTTGAATTTGAGTTCCCAGATTGTACTGAATAAGGT
>CAYPJA010000069.1:0-4009 GCA_964411005.1 uncultured Prevotella sp.
TGCGGAAGGCATGCTCCACATCGTAGTGGTTGCGGATGATGAGTTCCAGCATGATGAACAGCGTGCAGCCTGCCACCATGGAGAGGTAGAGCTTGAACTCGGAGTTGCGGAACAATTGCCGGAACTTGAGTTTGGCTGCGCTGTAATATAATAAGGTGAAGTTGATGCCAGAGAGAAAGCAGAAAAAAGTTGTGGTGTATTCCATGGCGGGCGAATGGAAGTAGGCGGTGCTGTCGTTGTAGATGGAGAATCCGCCCGTGGCCGCGCTCGACATGGCAAAGTTGATGCCTTCAAACCAGTTCATGCCAAATGCCATGTAGCAGGCCATGCAGGCCGCGGTGATGAGGATGTAGACCATCCATATCCATTGGGCACTGGTCTTTAGCCGTGGATACAGTTTGGTGCGGATGGGTCCTGTTGCCTCGGCGGCAAACACCTTGATGTTGCCCCCCGACATGGAGGGCATCAGGGCTATGGTGAAGAACACGATGCCCAGGCCGCCGAGCCACTGCGTCAGCGAGCGCCAGAACAGCAGACCGTGGGGAAACTTCTCGATGTCGTCGACGATGGTGGCACCTGTCGTGGTGAATCCCGACATCGACTCGAAGAAGGCATCGGTGAAGTTACCGATGTAGCCGCTGATCATGAATGGCATTGTGCCGAAGAGGCTGAACATGATCCAGGCCACCGCCACCAGCAGGTAGGCGTCGCGCAGCGACAGGCTGTTGCTGGCATTGCTTCCGACATAGCGCAGAATGAAACCGAAAAATGTGGTCACAAGAATCGACGCTATGAAGGCAAACACATCTTCTTCATTGAAATAGAGTGCCATGAGCAGGCAGTAGCCCATCATCATTGCCTCCAGGAAGAGCAGTGACCCCAGCGATTTGTAGATGACTCTCGTGTTAATCATTTTCGTCTCAGTTGAAATACTTCTCTATCTTTTTCATGTTCAAGTCGTGGCAGAACACGACGACCGAGTCGCCGGGCATGATTTGTGTGTTGCCGTTGACAAGCATGCCTTTGCCGCCGCGCACCAGTCCACCGATGGTCATGCCCCGTGGCAGGCCGAGTTCCTTGACTGGCTTGCGCGTCACCTTGGCGTCGTCCTTGGGTATGAACTCGGCTACGTCAGCGTTGGCCGACATGAGGAAGGTGACGTTCATCACGTCGGCATCGAGCATGAGCTGATAGATGCGGCTGGCCGCGATAACCTTTTTGTTGATGATTGTGCCGATGTCGAGACTCTCAGCCATGCTCACGTAGTCGATGTTCTCGACCATGGCTACGGTCTTGCGCACGCCGAGTCGCTTGGCTGTGAGGCAGGCCAGGATGTTGGTCTCGGCGTTGCCTGTCAGTGCCACGAAGGCTTGCGTGTTCTTGATGCCCTCCTCAGTGAGCAACGCGATGTCGCGTCCGTCTCCGTTGACGATGAGCATACCGTCGGGTATAAGGTCGGCCAAAGCCTCGCAGCGGTCGGGATCGGCCTCAAGCACTTTCACGTCCATGTATCCCGGTATCGTGTTGAGAGCTCTTACGGCAGTGGCTCCGCCCCCCATCACCATCACGTTCTTCACGTCGACGTAGTGTTCCTTACCTGTTATCTTGCGAATGTAGGGGATATACTGCCGTGTGGTCATGAAATAGGCTAAGTCAAAGCATTTCAGTTCGTCATTGCCGCCGGGGATAATGGTCTCTCCTCCGCGCCTGATGGCTACCACATGGTAGGGATCGTCGGGTCCACAAAGTTCGCGCAAGGGTTGGTTGAGAATCTCACAGGTCTCACGCAGCTTGATGCCGAGCATGACGAGTGCCCCGCCGTGCACATCCCAACGCTGCCGCACCCACGACATTTTCAGTCCGTTGCAGATGTCTTTGGCCGCCAGATTTTCGGGATAGATGAGGTCATTCACGCCGAGTGTGGCGAAGAAGTTCTGCATCTCATCCTCTATGTATTCGGAATTGTCAACTTTGGCCACTGTCTTGTGCGCGCCCAACGCGTGGGCTATCATGCAGCAGTTGAGGTTGAGGTTTTGGTCGGGTGTGACCGCTATGAAGAGATCGGCCTTGTCGATGCCGTTCTCTTTCAGGATGCGTATGTTTGTGGGCGAGGCGCATACGGTCATGAGGTCGAAGTCGGAACCAATGTGGGTCAGCCGCTCCTCGTCGGGATCGATGAGCGTGATGTCCTCGTTGTTGCGTGAGAGCAGCCGGGCCAAATGGGTACCGATGGCATAAGCACCGGTGATGATGATCTTCATAGGAATCAGCCTTGATGGTGAAGGCCCTTTATGATGGCCTGTCGTATGGACTCTTTGTCGGTGTGGCAGATGGCGCGCAGTTGCTCGATGGTGCCGTGCTGCACAAACTCGTCAGGCAGTCCAAGTCTGATTACGTCGGGATGGTAGCCGTGGTCGTCCAGCCATTCGAGCACCGCCGACCCGAAGCCGCCTTCGCGCACGCCGTCCTCAATGGTGATCACGCGCTTGAACCTGCGTGCCACCTCATCGAGCAGGCGCTCGTCGAGTGGCTTGATGAACCGCATGTCGTAGTGGGCTACGGCGGAAGCCTCGCTCCCCAGACTGTCTATTATCTCTTCCACATCGCTTCCGATGGGCCCCACAGTGAGCACGGCTACGTTGGTGCCGTCGTGGAGCTTGCGTCCAGTGCCTACTTCGATTTCCTCCAGTTCGCACTGCCAGTCGACGTGTACGCCACGTCCGCGCGGCTCGCGTATGACGAAAGTGCCTTTGCCGGGCAGCTGGGCCGTATACATCAGCCGTCGCAGTTCCCATTCGTCCATTGGTGCGGCGATGGTGAGGTTGGGGATGGGGCGTAGGGCGGCTATGTCGAAGGCACCGTGATGGGTGGGGCCGTCGGGGCCCACGAGTCCGGCGCGGTCTAAGCAGAGCACTACGGGCAGGTTGAGGATGGCCAGGTCGTGGATGATGTTGTCGTAAGCCCGTTGCGCGAATGAGCTGTAGATGTTGCAGAAGGGTTTCAGTCCGTCTTTGGCCATGCCGCCCGAGAAGGTCACGGCGTGGCCCTCGGCGATGCCTACATCGAAGACTCTGTCGGGCATGGCCTTCATCATGATGTTCATCGAGCATCCTGTGGGCATGGCCGGCGTGACGCCGACGATGCGTGGGTTCTTCTTGGCCAGTTCCAAAAGTGTATTTCCGAATACATCCTGAAACTTTGGCGGGATGCCGTCGGCGTCGTCAATGATGCGTTTTCCGCTCACGGGGTCGAACTTACCGGGCGCGTGCCAGACGGTGGCATGCTCCTCGGCAGGTTTGTAGCCTTTGCCCTTGACGGTGTGCAGGTGCAGCAGTTTGGGGCCTTTCATGTCCTTGATCTGTCGCAGGATGCGCACCAACTCCACTACGTTGTGCCCGTTGAAGGGTCCGAAGTAGCGTATGCTCATGCCCTCGAAGATGTTCTGCTGGTGGGTGATGGCACTTTTGATGGCATTGTTGAGGCGAATGATGCCGCGTCGTCGGTCGTCGTTAAGCATGCCCTTGCCCTTGAGCCACTGTGCGGCCTTGAAACGTAGCCGGTTGTAGGTGGCGTTGGTATCGAGGTTGATGAGATACTGCTCCATGCCGCCGACAGCCCGGTCGATGGACATGTCGTTTTCGTTGAGGATGATGAGCAGGTCGTTGGGGGTAGTGCTCACGTTGTTGAGGCCTTCGTAGGCGAGTCCGCCGCTCATGGCCCCATCGCCGATGACAGCCACGACGTGACGGTTGTCATGGCCGAGCTTGTGGGCTGCCACGGCCATGCCGAGAGCCGCTGAGATGCTGTTGCTGGCATGCCCACAGGTGAAGGTGTCATAATCGCTTTCCTTCGGGGAGGGGAAAGGCATGATGCCGCCCAGCTGCCGGTTGGTGCAAAAGCGTTCGCGGCGGCCGGTCAGAATTTTGTGGCCATAGGCCTGATGCCCCACATCCCAGACAATGCGGTCTTCGGGAGTGTGTAAGACGTAGTGGAGGGCTACGGTGAGTTC
>CAYPJA010000070.1:0-3982 GCA_964411005.1 uncultured Prevotella sp.
TACTCACCGAGCTTTGACTTGGTGAGGTCGTCGTCGGAATCTACGCCAACCGTCTCGAAACCATAGGGGCGCAGGCGCAGGATGGCCGTGCCGTTGACATGGCGCTGCGAGCTGGCGAGGAAGGCTTCAATGTCGGGCATGACGGGCTCCAGATACTGGCTCTCGTGCAGGAACATGCCGTACCAGTTGGCGAGTTGGTCTTTCCAGTATTGCTGCCATTTGGAGAGCGTCGACTTCTCCAGCAGGCGGTGGGCCTCGATGATGAGCTTGGGCGCAGCAGCCTCGAAGGCCACGCGGCCCTTGATGCCGATGATGGTGTCGCCGACGTTGCAATCGCGGCCGATGGCATAGGAGGCGCCTATCTCCTCTATCTTCTGTATGGCAGCCACCTTGTCGTCAAAGTGTTCGCCGTTGACGGCGTCGATTTCGCCTTGCTTGAAACTGATTGTGAGCGTCGCCGTGGGTTCCTTGGCCGTGACGTGCTTGAGATAAGCCTCCTCAGGCAGGCCTTGTGCGGGGTCGAGAAGCTCGCCGCCGCAGATACTTGTGCCCCAAATACCCACGTTGTAGGAATATTTCAGTTTGGTGAAATCGGCATTGAAGCCGTGTGCGTTGAGATAGTCGACTTCTTCCTGCCGGCTCAGGGCATGGTCGCGTGTGAGCGTGATGATTTGTGTCTTCGGGGCCATGACGAGGAAGGTCATGTCAAAGCGTATCTGGTCGTTGCCTGCTCCCGTCGATCCGTGGGCGATGGCATCGGCATTGATCTCATTGGCATAGCGCGCGATGGCGATGGCCTGGAAGATGCGCTCCGAGGAGACGCTGATGGGATAGCAATTGTTGCGCAGCACGTTGCCGTAGATCATGTATTTGAGCGATTTTTCGTAATATTCTTGCGTTACGTCAAGCGTTACGTAGGCCACGGCTCCGAGCTTGTAGGCGTTCTCTTCGTTAAGCTTCAGCTGTTCGGCGCTGAAGCCGCCGGTGTTAGCGCAGGCGGCATAGACATCCCAGCCGTCCTGTGTGAGTTTCATTACAGTGTAAGACGTGTCGAGACCGCCCGAGAAGGCGACCACCACTTTTTTCTTATTGTTGTTTGCCATATGCTGTTGTTGTTTGAATGTTTTGTTGATGATTGATTGAGTGCCGCTACAGTTTCTTGTCGATGCGCTGTATGCGCTCTATGACCTCTGCGGAAATCTTGGCAGGGAAGTGCTCTTCGGGGTCGTAGAGCATGGCAGTGCAGATGCAATAGCGTCGGTTTGTGCGGTGAAGGATGTCGACGTTGATACATCCCTCGCAGCCACGCCAAAAGGCCTCGTCGTCGGTGAGGTCGTTGAAGGTCACGGGGTGGTAGCCGAGCTGGGTGTTCATCTTCATCACTGCCGAGCCCGACGTGAGCGAGAAAATCTTGGCATGTGGCCAGCGCTTGCGCGCCAGCGTGAACGTGAGGTCCTTGATGCGCTTCGATACGCCCAGGCCGCGGTAGTTGGGGTGCACGATGAGGCCGCTCGTGGTGACGTAGGCCTTGTTGCCCCAGGTCTCGATGTAGCTGAAGCCGGCGAAGTGGTCGCCTTCGAGGGCGATGACGGCCTTGGCCTCGCGCATCTTGGTTGCCAGATACTCGTGTGTGCGTCGAGCGATGCCGGTGCCACGCACCTTGGCTGCGTCGGCAATTGTTTTTAAGATGGTGTCGACATACTTCTCATGGGTCTCGTCGGCCACCATTACTTTGATTTCTTGCATATTATTCTGTTTCCTGTAGTCCCAGTTCGATTCTGACGGCTTCGCGGTCAGCGCCTTCGCGAAGGACGATGAGAATGGTATCGTCGCCGGCAATGGTACCCAGAATGTCCTGGTGTGTACTGTTGTCGAGGCCGTAGGCTATGGCGCTGGCATAGCCTGGCCGGGTCTTGATTACGCCGATGTTGCCCGAGAAGTTGATGGAAAGTACGCCGGGATCTTGCAGCATCTTTGATAGGCTGGCTGTGCCGGTCTGCCGCTTGTACATGGTCTCGTTGGGCAACACGTAGACATAGTTTCCGTTCATGCTCGCGGCCTTGGCCACCTTCAGCTGCTTGAGGTCGCGGCTCAGCGTGGCCTGGGTGACGTGGTAGCCCTCCTTGGCCAGCAGGTTGAGCAGGTCAGACTGTGAGTTGACTTCCTGGCTGGAGACAATCATGCGGATGGCAGCCAGGCGTTTAACCTTTACTTTCATTATGCTGTATGATTATGCGTTTGTTGGGTGCAAAATTACAATTAATATTTAAATTATACAAGAGGAAATTTTTAAAAATACATAAAACACTCGGTTTTTATTCATATTTCAGAATACAGACTGCATATTTATTGTATGCGCCGGGTGTTTTCTTTCATATCCATGCATGGCATGGTGAGGGATTAGACGATGAAGGTTGATAGGGGTGTTGGGGCTGCTGCTTGCCCTATATATAATAAGGAGGAAAGATCTGCATGGGAATTGCAAAGATAAGGAAGAATGAGTCGGTTTCGCTGAGATGGCCGTTGGTTTTGCAGGATATGGCTTTTTGAGGTGCAATAGATGCTCTTTTGCGTTGCGAAAGGCCATCTCCGACAGGACAAGAGACCACGGATTGCCTTTCGTTTGATTTTTGTTTGTGTTTGACGGTATTTGACACAGCTGGTGGCAGACTTTGCAGTCGGATAAGCAAAACAGAAGATATGCTTGGCATACGACATTGTTTGCTGCGCTTGGCTTGCCAGGTGAAAACCGAAAACGCCGCTACCTTGATTTAGGCAACGGCGTTTTCAGTTTTGCCCGCTTGGTTAGGAGAGAGCTGGATTCTCTGTTATGAGTTTCTGTCACCCATGAAGCGTAACAGATACAAGAACAGGTTGATGAAGTCGAGGTACAGGTCGAGGGCACCATAGAGGGCTACCTTCTGTGAGCCTTCGCTCAAATCAGGCTGTAGCTCCAACATCATGCGTATCTTTTGTGTGTCAACGGCGACGATTACAGTGAAGATCACCACGCCTATGCCGCTGATGATAAGATCTAGCGTCGAGCTGCCTAAGAAGAGGTTGACCAGCATGGCAATAATCAGACCGATAAGAGCCATGAGGAAATAACGGTTCCAACTTTGCAGGTTGCGGCGTGTTGTCGTGCCCAACACAGCCATTACGCCGAATGTTGCTGCTGTCACAAAGAAGGTTTGGGCAATAGATGTGGCTGCATAGGCCAAAAATATGAACGACATCGTTACGCCGTTGAGCACTGAATAGGCAATGAAGATGACCGTGGCGGCAGTAAGCGACAGTTTGTTCAGTCGAACACTCAGCCACACTACCAGCATAATCTCCGCTATCAGCAGTCCCCAAAACAAGGGCATGTTGTTGACAATGGTGAAAACGAGGCTCGGTGAACTTGCCACGCCCCAGGCGGTCAGGCCTGTGATGGCCAGTGCCAAAGCCATCCATATATATACTTTACGCATAAGAGCGGGGAAGGCTGCCGATATGGCATGCTCGTCAATAGGACGCTCTTGTTCATTAATCATTCTTTCTAAATCACTGACTTTCATTTTCTGTTCTTTTACTTTTAGGATTGATATTGTTGTTTTATTGCTGCAAATATAAGCTTTTATCTTGTTATCAGCAAAAAGAATGCCACTTTTTTAGGTATGTTTTGCTTTTTCACCTGTCGTTTTCACTTTTTCTGCAAGTGTTTGTCAACCGCAGATTCTGTTATGGAAAAGGTGTACATTCGTCGGAATATCCTGTGGCGATGAATCCTTTTTTATAATGGCGGCTACCTTTATATAAAATAGGTGTGAGTAGGACTGCCCCCTTTTAGGATGCTTTCCACAGGCTCTTTCTATGCTGTTTCCCACTTTTCTCCTATTCATCATGTGTGCCATTCTTTATTACCCATTTCTTCTTGAATTTTTTCTTGTTTTGTCAATTAACGCGAAAATTCCGTTGTTTTTTGAATATTTTTCCCCGA
>CAYPJA010000071.1:0-2922 GCA_964411005.1 uncultured Prevotella sp.
GGGTGAGTTTATGGCTTGATGATACGTTACCCATTGTTTTTCCTCCACTGCAAGTTGCTTTTATACGGTGATGTAGCTTTCTCCGTAGTCTCTTTGAAGGAGATGAGTGTCTTCTCTTGAATGGCGTGGAAGGCTTCTTCGCCGTTGTTGGGCGCAGGCTGGATGCCGAGCAGGTGGCAAGCGAGGGGATAGACGGCGGTGTTGCTGAACTGTCCGAGAGCAGTGCCGCGCTGCAGATTGGGGCCGCAGGCGCGGAAAAGAGCATGCATGTCGTTGTGGGCCGGATCGTAACCGTGCACGCCGCCGTAAGTGCAGGGCAGGTCAGTGAAGATGAAACCCTGGTCGGGGACGGCTACGATGTCACCGATGTTGGGGTCGGCCTGATAATGAAGCCATGCAGGAATGTCGGCCTTGCGCCATACGCGGAGGTGAGGCACGTTGCTTAAGGCATGGACGATGCTGTCCTGCTGCCATGTCTCAGAGGCATAGATGTTGGCTGGGAGGTTGCCTTCGATGCACTGATACCAGTCACTGTGCAAGTATTTGGCCACATGAATCTGTCCGTGGGGCGTGAACCAGGTCATGCCATGGTCTGAAACGACCAGGAGGTTGATGCTGTCGCGCAGTCCTGTTGTCCCGATGCGCATCCAAAGCGACGCCAGCAACGAGTCGATAGCCTCTACGGCGTGCCGGGTTTCCTTGCCTTGCGGGCCAAAGTAGTGACCGCTGTGGTCGGGTTCCTCAAAATAGGCCATGATTAGTTCGGGGCGGTGGGGCGACGTGAGCTGGCCTAAAATGCTGTCGACACGTTGTGAAGGAGTGAGACGTGGAGTCTGGTTGTAGGCAAACCATACGTCGGGATATGTGCCTTGCACGGGGACATCGGATCCTGGCCAATAGAAGACAGCAGTATGGAGACCCTGTCGCTGGGCCGTCAGCCACAGGGGCTCACCTTTATAATAATGAGCATCAAACTTGGTGACGGAATCTGAGAGTGAGAAATGAGCTCCCGTCTGCCGGTCGAGGAATTGATTGGCGATGATGCCATGGTGCTCGGGACGCAGACCGGTGGCTAAGGTGTAATGGTTGGGGAATGTTTTCGATGGGAACGATGGGACGAGATTGCCACTGACGCCATTACGGGCGATGGAGTCGAGAAACGGCGTGTTATACCAGAGCGGGTAGTCCCAACGGAATCCGTCGCACGAAATGAGAAGGACGGTCTTATGGGCAATGGCTGTCTGGGCAGACAGCACAAATAGCAGTGGGAGTAGGAACAGTCGGACAAGTCTCATGAGAAAAATGTATTGGCAGTGGAAGGGATATTATTTGTAGAAGTTCTTTTTGTAGGCTTCAAACTCGTCTTTGCCACAGACGATACGCCGCCAAAAAGCTTTTAGGAAGCCGCAGCCGTAGCCCATGAGCTGGATGAAGGCGGCAGCAATGCTGAGTACGCCGACCTTGAGACTGCGATTTTGTACGGAAGAGTTAATCAAGATGAGCAGTGAATAGACTGCGGTAGGTATCAAGGATACTTCCAGGCAGGCAAGGCCGAAGGCACCTTGCATGTGGGTGGTGCCGAAAAGGCAGTTGACGACTCCCAAAACGAGCAACAGTGACAGCAGGATGATGCCTATTGTGAACACGGCGGGCAGTAAGTGAACTGCTTTTAGGCTTTCGGGATACTTCATGTAAAGGTTGATGCGGGCAATGCCGGAATTGAAAACCTGACGCCAGAATTTGTGGAAATCGGTGCGCCGCTTGTGCCAAACCCAGGCTTCTGGGAACAGGCGGCAGCGGTAGCCACCCTTGAAGATGCGGATGGAGAAGTCGATGTCCTCGCCGAAGCGCATCTTCGAGAAGCCGCCAAGCTGCATATAGACCTCGCGCCTCACGCCCATGTTGAACGAGCGGGGATAGAATTTGTCGAGTTTCTTCTTGCCTCCGCGTATGCCTCCGGTGGTGAAAAATGAGGTCATTGAGTAGGAGATGGCCTTCTGTTTGTCGGTGAACGAGGCGTGGGCACGGTCGGGGCCACCGAAGGCGTCGCACGGCTCTCGGTGCAATTCGTCGTCGACGGCCTGCAGGTAGCCGGGAGGCACGACGACATCGGAGTCGAGAATGAGCATATATTCGCCTTGGGCACGTTCCACGCCATAGTTGCGGCTCTGTCCGGGACCGCTGTTGGGCTTTACAAAATAGTGGATGTCGAGCTTGTCTTGGAACTGTTTGCACACGTCGCTGCACGGCAGGGAAGACCCGTCCTCCACAACGATGACCTCAAAGTCTTTCTGTTGCTGTGTTGTGAGACTCTCCAAGAGTTCGCGCACTTCGTCGGGGCGGTTGTAAACGGGAACGATAAACGAATACTTCATTCGGATAAAGAATAATGTATAATTAGATCAGTTGGATTCCGCAAGTGCGTATAAAACAAGAAAGGCAGAAAAACAAACGGTATGACAGCGGCCTTTGCAGGCGCGCTTCACGTCTCCCATACTTGTTTTTCTGCCTTCCGGCTTGTTTTACTTCTCGTTGACGCGGCTCACGTAGCTGCCGTCAGCGGTCTTGATGGTGATAGTGTCGCCCTCGTTGATGAAGAGGGGCACGCGTACCTCAGCACCGGTCTCCAGTGTGGCAGGCTTAGTGGTGTTGGTGGCTGTGTTGCCTTTCACGCCTGGATCGCTGTGAGTGACTTTCACATTGGTCTTGTCAGGCATCTCGGCCGACAGGATGGTGCCTGTGTCGGTGTCGGTAACAACGTCCAGTACGTCGCCTTCCTTCATGTATGCGGCACCGGCAATCATGTCCTTAGAAATGGGAATCTGGTCGAAGGTCTCCTGATTCATAAAGATGCAGCCTGTGGGATCTTCGTAGAGATACTGATAAGGGCGATGCTCCACGCGAACGTCGTCGAGTTTGAAG
>CAYPJA010000072.1:0-2810 GCA_964411005.1 uncultured Prevotella sp.
GCCCACATTTCTTGTGTCTGGTACTTGCTTGGCAAGCACTACGATTTTCAAACTCATAAGAATCTATTAAATGTTATTATCTGATTTCAAAACTTATAAACGGCTGCAAAATTACTAACTTTTTACTTTTCAGGCAAATAAAAGCATGTTAAAATGCACAAAACGAAAGTCAATGTGCACAAAGCAGACATTTTGTGCAATGGATTTCAGGTGCAAACAAAGCTGGCTATCAAGACTGACAAACAACAAATGTTAAGAAAACAGTATATATCAAATTATTTTTCGTATCTTTGCACATTATATAATAATGTATAGAGAAAGATGAGACGGATTCTCACTACAACGCTCACCCTATTCTTCCTTTCGGTGGAAACGGTTCTGCCGCAGGTGCCTGGACTCTTGGAGGATGTTAACCACGTCGTCGACCTCACCTTCGACTCGCTGGCCAAGGCACAAACAGCACGCGTCAATCCTGGCTCCACACGCAAGGGCGGACATCCCGTACTCTTTTTGGTCGGCAACTCGACGATGCGCAACGGAACACTCGGCAACGGCAACAACGGCCAATGGGGATGGGGGTATTATGCTCCGAAGTATTTCGACGAGAAGCAGATCAGCGTCGAGAACCAGGCTTTGGGCGGAATGAGCTCGCGCACTTTCTACAACAATCTGTGGCCCGACATCCGCAAAGCTATCCGCCCCGGCGACTGGGTCATCATCTCCATCGGACACAACGACAACGGCCCTTACGACGAGGGACGCGCCCGTGCCTCCATACCGGGCGTGGGGCACGACTCGCTCTGCGTCACCATCAAGGAGACGGGGCGCAAGGAGACCGTCTATACCTACGGCGAATACCTGCGACGCTACATCCGCGAGACACGGGCCATGGGCGGCACGCCAATCCTGATGTCGCTCACGCCGCGCGACGCCTATGACGACAACGGAAAAACAGTGCGCAAGCCGCACACACAATGGTGTGCCTACGTAGCGGCCGAAGAAGGCGTTCCGTTTGTAGACCTCAACGAGATAAGTGGCCATAAGCTCGACAGCTACAGCCACTGGAAGGAGAAATACCACTTCTACGGTGATCACATACACAGCTCACGATTCGGGGCTGAGATGAACGCGCGGTCGGCAGCTGAGGGACTGGCGGCAAGCAAAAATCCAATGTTGCGCCCGCTGCAAGCCATGATGAAGGATGTGGAACTGCCACGCTATGCGGTGAAGCGCCAAAAGGGGAAACCGGTGGTGTGGATCACCGGCGACTCGACCGTCAAGAACGAGGACAACCAAAAAGACGGCATGTGGGGATGGGGGTCCCAGGCCTACACCGTCTTCGACCAAGACAAGACAACATGCTACAATGCAGCCAAGGCTGGCCGCTCAACCCGCACCTATATAAATGAAGGGCGATGGGAACGTGTCTACAACTCACTGGAGCCTGGCGACTATGTTCTCATTGAGTTTGGACATAACGATATAGGAGGGATAGACAAGGACAAGGAGCGCGGCGTCATCGCCACGGCCAACGACACCAGCCATGTTTACAAATCAGCCAAGACGGGCCATTATGAGGTTGTATATAGCTTTGGCTGGTATCTGAGGAAGATGATAGATGACGTCAAAGAGAAGGGCGCGACACCAGTCCTAGTTTCCCTTACTCCACGCAACGAATGGAACAACGGAAAAATAGAACGCCGCAACAACACCTACGGCAAATGGTACCGGCAGGTGGCCGCGGAAACAGGTGTGGAGTTTGTCGACCTGCACAACATCACCGCAGACTGGCTTGACCGCCACTGCGGTTCAAAGGCCAAGGCACAGAAATACTACAACCACGACCACACGCACACATCGCTGAAAGGTGCACAACTCAACGCCAAGAGCATAGCCAAGGGGTTGCGCGAAATACACAGTGAGCTGTCAGCCTATCTGAAGAAGTGAGAACGAAAGCATGATAGACAAAGAGACCGTACAGAAAATCAAGGATGCCGCCAACATTGTGGAGGTTGTCTCCGAGTTTGTGACGCTCAAGAAGAGCGGCACCAACTACAAAGGGTTGTGCCCGTTTCACAACGAGAAGACGCCGTCGTTCATCGTCTCGCCGGCACGAGGCACCTGCCACTGCTTCGGCTGCGGAAAGGGAGGCAACGCCGTGAACTTCATCATGGAGCACGAACAGATGACCTACCCCGAAGCCCTGCGCTGGCTGGCCAACAAATATCATATCGAGATTCACGAACGCGAACTCACCGACCGTGAGCGAGAGCAACAAAGCGAGCGTGAATCGATGTTTATCGTCAACGACTGGGCCAACAAATATTTCCAACACCTGCTGCACCACGATGTCGACGGCGTGGCCATCGGCATGCAATATCTGCGCAGCCGCGGCTTCCGCGACGATGTCATCACAAAGTTTCAGCTCGGCTATGACGTCAGCGACCGCCACGCCTTGGCCAAAGAGGCTCTGCGGAAGGGCTACAAAGAGGAATTCATCCTCAAGACCGGCCTCTGCTACCGCAACGACCGCGGCGAACTCATCGACCGCTTCGCCGGACGTGTGGTGTTTCCGTGGATCGGCGTGAGCGGCAAAGTAGTGGGCTTCACGGCCCGCGTGCTTGACGCCCGCACCAAAGGAGTGAATCAAAAATACGTCAACTCGCCCGACTCCGACATCTTCCACAAAGGCAACGAACTCTACGGAATCCATCAGGCCAAGCAGGCCATTGCCAAGAACGACCGCGACTACATCCTGAAAGGACAGGCCGACGACATCTCCAAGTATCAGAGCGGCATCGAGAATGTCG
>CAYPJA010000073.1:0-2002 GCA_964411005.1 uncultured Prevotella sp.
AAGCGTCGTAAGAATACCCCTCGGAGAACTGTGATTTCTGTTTTGACGCTTGCTGCGCTCGCTCTTCTCCTCCTCGTTAGCTTCGTGGCGAAGAGGGCTTACGACGACTATGTGGCTGCACACGTTGCACAGACACAGGTCACGGAAGTTTCTGCTTTGACCCAGCCAAAGAAGAAGGCTGAGGTAAAGCGTAAGGAACCCATCATTCAGCAGAAGAAACAGGAAGTAGTGAAGGAGGTCAAGTCCTCCATCAAGTTCACGGCTCCTGTGATTAAGAAGGATGATCAGGTGAAGCCCGAGGATGAGCTGAAGACACAAGACGAGCTGATGTCTACCAATACCGCTATCGGTGCGTTGGATGTCAAGGGTAATAGTGATAATGGTGAGGTGCTGAAGGTCACACAGCGTGTGGCTGACGAGCCCGTTGCCGCTCCGAAGCCCGAGGTCGAGAAGAAGATCTTTGAGGTGGTGGAGGTACAGCCTTCGTTCCCGGGTGGCAATGCTGCCTTGATGAAGTGGCTGAGTGAACACTTGAACTATCCGGCTGTTGCTCAGGAGAATGGCGTTCAAGGACGTGTTGTTGTCCAGTTCGTCGTTGAGACTGATGGCTCCATCACGCAGGTGAAGGTAGCACGTGGTGTCGACCCGTCTCTTGACAAGGAGGCCACGCGTGTTGTCAAGTCAATGCCGCGTTGGAATCCAGGTAAGCAGAACGGACAGGCCGTGCGTGTGCGTTTTACGCTTCCCGTGCAGTTCAAACTCAGCTAATCAATCCAATCAATTGAAAATGAAAAAAATCCTATCTTACGCAATAGTAGGATTGACTCTCACGACCGTTATGGCGGCTTGCACGAGCAAGTCGCCAAACGGTCGTACTGATACAGTCACTTCGGGCGTGGTCAGTTTTGCGTCCGACGAAAGTTTCAAACCGCTCATTGAAGAAGAGCAAGAGGTTTTTGAGTCGCAGCATCCACAGGCTACGCTCAAGCCCGTTTGGACCAATGAGTCTGATGCTATGAACATGTTGCTGAAAGGCAAGATTTACTTGATTTTTACAGCACGTAATTTTAAGGCTGAGGAGTTGGAAAACCTGCGTACACGCAATTTCCGCCCGCAAGTCTTTCCGATTGCTTACGATGCGTTGGCAATCATCACTAACAAGGAAACTACCGACTCTCTCATTTCGGTCGATGACTTGAAGCGTATTTTCACGGGGCAAGCCACGAAATGGAGTCAGATATATAAAGGTTCGAAGCGTGGAGACATTTCTGTCGTCTTCGACAACGGCAAATCGAGTGCAGTGCACTTTGTCGAGGATTCCGTGCTTGGCGGTAAGCCGATCACCAGTCCGAACGTTGCTGCCGTGAAAACATCGGCAGAGGTCATCAAGTATGTGGAAGATAACAAGAATGCCATCGGCATTATCGGCAACAACTGGCTCAATGACAAGCGCGACACCACCAACCTTACTTTCAAACGCAATATCCGCGTCATGCTTGTCAGCCGTGTGTCGCCTGCTACTTTGGCGAGCAGTTGGGGGCCCTATCAAGGGTATATCTACAATGACAACTACCCCCTTATTCGCACCATTTATGCCCTTGTCAACGACCCGCATCAGGGCTTGCCATTAGGCTTTGCCCATTTCGTGCAAAGCCCTATCGGGCAGCGTATCGTCCTCAAGACCGGTCTGCTGCCGATGTATGGTAACTTAAATATAAGAGATGTTAAGGTAGGTGAATAGACGCAATTTTTCCCTTCCCCATTCGTCATATTATCAATAAGTATTGATGTCGAACCTTTAAGAAAAAGAGAGAAGATTATGAAAGCGATAAAATATATTTTGATGGGTGCGCTGGTTTTCGGCGCCATTCCTGCCATGGCCCAGGAGGATAATCAGGCCATCATCAAGCAAGCAGAGAAAATCATTGCCTCTAAGAGTGCAGATGTGGCCAGTCAGATGAAGGACATCCACAAGGCCAACAAGAAGAATCCGGAAGTGCTT